>NZ_JBZCNI010000002.1:0-769759 GCF_058269235.1 Arthrobacter sp. TJ-236 | reverse complement strand
ACTTGGCACACTATTGAGTTCTCAAACAACAGGAGCAACCGGCACCAAACACAACCAAACCGTCATGTCATCGCTCCGAAGCAACTTTTCAAGCTTACCCGCACCGCTCCGTGTTCCGCAAATCCGCACTGTTCCGTGGATTTCCGCTTCCGGAGGACCGTCACGTTGCCTCGATGCGCATAGCGCATCCGGGCCGTTCTCGATCAGTTGGGGGGTTTGTCGCCCTCACCGGGGCAACTCAATAACTATAGGGTCTGACGGACGGAAGCGCCAAATCGACGGGGACCCCTCCCCTGTTCGGCGCTCCCGCCCGGCTCAGCCGGCGTCGACCATCGCGAGGTTGCGCTTCCCGCGCCGCACCAGGAGGTACCGCCCGTGGAGCAGATCATGCTTCCCCACGACATGATCGGCGTCGGTGATCTTCACGTTGTTGACGTAGGCGCCGCCCTCGGCGACGGTGCGCCGGGCACCGGAGTTGCTCGTTGCGAGTCCCGACGTCACCAGCAGGTCCACGATCCCCAGCGCATCCTTCGGCGCCGTGACCGCGGTCAGTTCCGCCGTCGCCGCCTGCAGGGTCACGAGGTCGAGGGATGACAGGTCGCCCTGCCCGAACAGGGCGGCCGACGCGGCGATGACCTTCTCGGTGGCGTCGACCCCGTGCACGAGAGAGGTGACGTCGTACGCCAGGGCCCGCTGCGCCTCGCGCGCATGCGGACGTTCCGTGGTCGCCCGCTCCAACTGCTCGATGTCGGTCCGTGAGCGGAAGGTGAAGATCTTCAGGCGCTCCACCACATCGGTGTCGCTGGTGTTGAGCCAGAACTGGAACATGGCGTAGGGGCTCGTCATCGCGGGATCGAGCCAGACGGCGTTGCCCTCGCTCTTGCCGAACTTCGTGCCGTCCGAGTTGGTGATGAGGGGCGTGCCGATGGCATGGACGCCCTTCCCCTCCACCTTGCGCACCAGCTCGGTGCCACTGGTGAGGTTCCCCCACTGGTCGGACCCACCGGTCTGGAGCACGCAGTCGTACTCGCGGAACAGCTGCAGGTAGTCCATGCCCTGCAGGATCTGGTAGCTGAACTCGGAGTAGCTGATGCCCTCGTCGGAGTTCAACCGCTTGGCGACGGCCTCCTTCTTGATCATCGTGCCCACGCGGAAGTGCTTGCCGACGTCGCGCAGGAAGTCGATGACACTCATGGGCCCGGTCCAGTCGAGGTTGTTCACCATGCGCGCCGGGTTCTCCCCCTCGGAGTCGAGGAAGCGCTGGACCTGCCCCTGGAGGTAGCCGACCCACTCGGCCACGGTCTCCTTCGTGTTCATGGTGCGCTCCGCCGTCGGCCGCGGATCGCCGACCAGACCCGTGGAGCCGCCGACAAGACCCAGCGGACGGTGCCCGGCGAGCTGAAGGCGTCGCATGGTCAGGAGCTGGACGAGGTTGCCGAGGTGCAGGCTCGGCGCCGTCGGATCGAAGCCGCAGTAGAAGGTGATGGGCGCGCCGGCGAGGAGCTCGCGCAGCTCCGTCTCGTCCGTCGACACGTGGACGAGGCCGCGCCACAGCAGCTCGTCGTACACGGTGTCGAAGGAGGGGTCGTTCTGTTGGCCGGAGAGGCCGCTGACCGGACGTTCTGTTTGCTGGGACACCGTCCCAAATTATCAGTCGGCGATACCCGCGGGAATTCGGCCGGTGGAGATGACGCGGAGCCGCTGGGTGGGGCGCGTCATCGCCACGTAGAGGTCACCGACGCGGGCCGTCGCCGAATCCATCATGTCCTGCGGCTCGAGGATGACCACGCCGTCGAACTCGAGTCCCTTGGACTCGCGCGGACTGATCACCACGATGTCCTGGCTGGGGCCGCCGGCACCGGAGCCGACGCGGGGACCGTACGTCGCCGCGAGTGCCTGACGGACGCCCGTCAACAGGTGGTCCGGGGCGATCACGGCGAGGAGTCCGCCGTCCACGACCGCCAGTTCCTCCCGCAGGGCCGCGACGAGTGCGGGCAGGAGCTCCGGCACGGTGTCCAGCACCGGGGCGAACCGACCCTCGCGGACCGCCTTCGGCGCGGACACGACCAGCCCGGCCGCATTGGCCATGCGGACGGCGGCCTCCGCGATCTGCGAGGGCGTGCGGTAATTGACGGTCAGCTCCTCGAGCTGCCAGCGGTCCCCGACGAAGGGCTGCAGGGCCTGCTGCCAGGAACTCGATCCCGCCGCGGAACTCGTCTGGGCGATGTCGCCCACGATCGTGAAGGACTTCAGCGGGCAGCGCCGCATCAGGAGCCTCCACTGCATGGCGGACAGCTCCTGCGCCTCGTCGACCACGATGTGCCCGTAGGCCCAGGTGCGGTCGGTCGCCGCGCGATCCGCCGCGGACAGCCGCGTGGCGGACACCGTGTTCGCCTGCGCCAGCTCCTCCGCGGTCAGGACGCCGTCCACCCCGGAGTCCATGAGGGACGCGTTGACGTTCTCGAGCGTGCGTTCGGCGTTGGCGAGATCGCGCTTCATCTCCTGCTCCCGGGCCGCACCGTCGCGGCCCGCGGAGGCGTCGAGGTCGCCGAGCAGCTCGGCGGCCTCGTCGAGGAGCGGGACGTCCGCCTCGGTCCAGGGCGCGTCGACGGCACGCGTCATCGAGCGGATCTGCGCATCGTCGAGGTCCGGTGCCGCGGCGCGCAGCTGCCCGGGGCGGGACAGGAGCTCCGCCACGAGCTTCTGCGGCGTGAGCGGCATCCACGCCAGGTTCAGGGCGACCCGCACGTCGCGGGCACTGCGGACGTCCTCGGCGAGGTACGAGCGGTCCGCGTTGTTGCCCCCGCCCGAGGACTCCTCGAGCTTCTCGAGCAGTTGCTCGGTGAGTTCGCGCAGCAGGATCTTGACGAAGGTCACGCGCGCCTCGTTGTGCGGCTTGCCCGTGGCACGGGCCCGCTCGCGCGCGCGGCCCACCTGCTTGGGCGTCAGCGTGAGGAGCGTCCCCTCGACGTTGAGGCGCTGGTTCTCCGCGGGGACGCGCTGCCGGTTCGCCACGGCACGGCGCAGAACCTCGGCCATCTCGAGCCGCCCCTTGAGCGCTGCGGCCTGCTCGGACGTCTCCTGCACAGTGGTGATCCCCGGCATGAGCGTGCCGATACCTGCCATCACGACGCCGGTCTCACCCAGGGAGGGGAGCACGCGCTCGATGTACCGCATGAAGGCATCGGTGGGACCGACGAGCAGCACGCCCGCCGACTTCAGGCGGTCGCGGTGCGTGTAGAGGAGATAGGCGGCGCGGTGCAGCGCCACGGCGGTCTTGCCGGTGCCCGGGCCGCCCTGCACCACGGTGACTCCGGGCAGAGGTGCCCGGATGATGCGGTCCTGTTCGGCCTGGATGGTGCCCACGATGTCCGACATCTGCCCGGTGCGGCGCGTGTTGAGGGCCGCGAGCAGGGCACCTTCGCCCTGCAGGGACTCCTCGTCACCGAGGAGGTCGGCGTCGAGGACGTCGTCCTCGATCGCGACGACGTCGCGCCGGGAGAGGATGAGGTGGCGACGCCGTCGTACGCCCATGCGCTCGAAGGCCGTGGCCTGGTAGAAGGTACCGGCCTCCGGTGCCCGCCAGTCCACCATGAGCTGTCGCAGGGAGTCGTCCGAGAGCCCGATGCGGCCGATGTAGCGCTTGTCCCCTGTGTCGAGGTCGAGCCTGCCGAACACCAGGCGGTCGTCGACCGCGTTCAGCTGCGCCAAGCGGTCCTCGTACATGGTGGCGAAGGCGTCACGTTCGGAGCGGTTCTGGTGCGAGCCCGAGGACTGCGTGCGGCGGACCTCCGCCAGTTGCTGCGCCTTCTCGGCTCTCAGCTCGTCCAGCCGGCGGTAGAGGGCGTCGACGTACTCGCGCTCGTTGTCCAGCTCGATCCTCGCCTGCGGCGTCTCGGGCATGGGCACCTTCCTTCTCTCGCGGGCCGACCGTCGATTCTAGCGCGACGGCGACCCCACGTGGTGCACGGTCCGGACGCTCCGCCCGGCCAGGGCGGCCCGTCCGCCGAGCTCGTCCAGTTCGAGGACCACACCGCACCCGACGACGACGGCTCCCGCCCTTTCCAGCAACGCGCATGCCGCGACCAGCGTTCCGCCCGTCGCGAGGACGTCGTCGAGCACGAGGACACGGGTGCCGGCTGCCAGATCCGCCTGGTGGAGCTCGAGGACGGCCTGGCCGTACTCGAGGTCGTAGGACTCACGGAACACCGCCCGGGGCAGCTTGCCGGCCTTGCGGATGGTCACCACACCGGTGCCGGTGGCGTAGGCGACGCCGGCCGCCAGGAGGAAGCCCCGTGCCTCCACCCCGGCGACGACGTCGAACGATCCGGCGAAGGGCAGCGCGACGGCGTCGACGACGGCCTTGAACGCGTGCGCGTCGGCGAAGACCGGTGTGAGGTCCTGGAAGGCGATGCCCGGTGAGGGGAAATCGGGGACGACAGCGGCGAGGCGGTCGATCGCGGTCCGCGCCTGCTCGATCGCGTCGGCCGTCGGGTGGGTCGGGGCGTTGCTCGTTGTCACGGGTCAACCTTACGGCGCCGGCGGCATCCTGCCGGGCCGGAAGCGGGACACCGTGGGCTCGCCCGGTAGCCAGAAGCGCCACGGGTACTGTGCAGTTCCCGCGACACCGCTCACCCCGACGCGCGGGCCCCTGCTGACATCGGCCGCCGGCACGGGCGGCAGGACGAGCCGGAAGGGTGCGGCCAGCGCGTCGGCGCCGTCGACCCTGCGGTCCAGGCCGAGCGCCTGCGCGAGACGGGCGGGTCCCCTGGCGAGATCGAGATCCGTGGCCGGCCGCAATCGCCGCTCGCGCGCGAGATCGACGCCCTCGGTGATCTCGCCGGCGCGGAGCAGGAGCCCCGTGGCCCACCCCTCGGTGCCGCACACGATGTTCGCGCAGTAGTGCATGCCGTAGGTGAAGTAGACGTACAGGTGGCCCGCGGCGCCGAACATCGTCGCGTTCCGGGCGGTCTTCCCCCGGAAGGCGTGCGAACCGGGATCGTCGGGGCCGAGGTACGCCTCGACCTCGGTGATCCGCACGGTCACGGGGCCGGCGTCGTCGTCCTGGTGTGTGAGGTGGGCACCGAGGAGCGAGGGGGCGACCTCGAGGGCGCTCCCACTCAGGAGGCGCCGCGTGGCCGTGCTGTCCGTGCTGTCCGTGCTGTCGGGGGTCTCGCGGGGGTCGATCATCCTCCGACGATAGCGACGAGCAGCGGTGCGCGCTCCGGCGGCGGGCCTGCCACTGCCGTGTCCGTTTTCCGCTAGAGGGGGAGGAGCGGCGGTGGCAGGATGGCGGCATGGACTTCTGGCAGCGGTACAGCGCGATCGATGCGCGCGACCCACGCTTCGACGGCCAGTTCGTCACCGCTGTGTCCACCACCGGCATCTACTGCCGGCCCTCCTGCCCCGCGCGCACACCGAAACCGGACAACGTCCGCTTCTACCGCACGTCCGCGGCAGCGCACGACGCCGGGTACCGGGCCTGCAAGCGATGCCTGCCGGAGGCCGTGCCCGGTGACCCCGCGTGGAACCTGCGCAGCGATGCCGCGGCCCGCGCCATGCGGCTGATCGCCGACGGGGAGGTGGAGCGGACGGGGGTGTCCGGGCTCGCGGCCCGGCTCGGCTACTCCCCGCGCCACCTCAACCGGATCCTGTGCGAGGAACTCGGCGCGGGAGCCCTCTCGCTCGCGCGGGCGCACCGGGCACAGACGGCCCGAACCCTCCTGACAGGTTCGTCCCTGCGTTTCGCGGACGTCGCGTTCGCCGCCGGCTTCGGCAGCATCCGCCAGTTCAACGACACCGTGCAGGAGGTCTTCGACCTCACTCCGGGGCAGGTGCGCAGCGCGTCGAGGGCCGCGACGGAGGCGTCCGAGGGCGTCGTCGGTCCGGACGCCCGTGCCGTGCGCCTCTCGCTGTCCCTGCCGGTGCGGCTGCCCTTCGATCCGGACATCTTCCGGTTCCTCGCCGCCCGCGCCGTCGAGGGCGTGGAGGAGGGAACGACGACGAGCTACGAGCGGGCGCTCCGGCTGCCCGCCGGGCCTGCCTGGTTCAGGGCCACGTCGGTGGAGTCCCGCGCCGACGGCCGTGGCGTGCTGCCGGTGACGGTGTCCGTCGCCCGCCTCGCGGACCTTCCCACGCTGCTCACGCGCATCCGGCGGTTGTTCGACCTCGACGCCGACCCCTACGCGATCGACGCCGCCCTCAGCCGGGACAGGACCTTCGCACGGCTCGTGTCCGCGCACCCGGGGATGCGCCTGCCCGGATCGGTGGATCCTGACGAGACCCTGGTCCGCGCGATCGTCGGCCAGCAGATCACCGTGGCATCGGCGACGACGGCGCTCGGACGTCTCGCCGCCGGCAGCCCGTTGATCGAGCTACCCGGCACCGCCCTGACGCGGATGTTTCCCACGGCCGGGGAGCTCGCCGACGCCGCCGAGCCGCTCCTGCCGGGAACGCGTCGCCGCGATGCGACGCTCCGGAACGTCGCCCGGCTGCTGGCGGACGGCTCCCTGGGCGTCGGCATCGAGTCGGAGCCCGCTGCTCTCCGGGCGGCGTTGCTCGCGGTGGACGGCATCGGGCCGTGGACGGCCGACTACGTGGTGATGCGCGTACTCGGCCACCCGGACGTCCACCTCTCCGCCGACGCCGCCGTCCGAGCCGGGTGGAGACGGGCCACCGACCAGGATCCGTCTGCCACGCTGGACGCCTCGATAGGCGCCACGGTGGATGCCGCGATGGAGACGGTGCGGCCCTGGCGCTCCTACGCCACGGTGCATCTCTGGAGCGCAGCGGCGCAGCGAACCGAGCCCGCGAGAGCCGGCATCCGATGAGCGTCACCCCCTACCCCCGATACGCGAGCTCCCCAGGCTCCCTCTTCTCCCGCACTCCCCCGTCGTCGAATGGAGCACACCCCATGTCAGCCGTGACAGCACCCGAAGCGATCGAAGACCCGGCGCCCGTGATCCTGCGCGGCTCGACGACCACCACGATCGACACCCCGGACGGAGCGTTCACGGTCATCGAGGCCGAGGGCGCCGTGCTCGCCTCGGGATGGACCGATCGGGCAGCCGAACTGATCGGGCAGATCCATTCGAGCCTCCGAACCGCCAGCTTCGACCGCGCGGCGTCGAACGCTGCGCCGGCCCTCGACGCCGTGGCGCGGTACTACGACGGCGACTTCGAGGCCTCCCGCACGGTCACGGTGCGGCAGGTCTCGGGCCCGTTCCGCTCCCACGCCTGGGACGTCCTGCGGGCGGTGGAGCCCGGAGCACCCGTCACCTACCTCCAGTACGCGGAACGCGCCGGCAACCCGACGGCCGTCCGCGCCGCGGCGGGGGCCTGTGCCAAGAACGCCGCAGCACTGTTCGTCCCCTGCCACCGCATCATCCGCACGGACGGGAGTCTCGGCGGTTTCCGTTGGGGCCTCGGCGTCAAACAGCGGCTCCTCGACCGGGAGGCGGGGCGACCGGTCGTCTAGACGGACGTGCGGGCCGGGGACCCGGCCGGTGACACGAGCAGCTGACGCGCCGCCATGTCCCGGTACAGCTCGCTGGTGCGCAGGAGGTCCTCGTGGGTCCCGACGGCGGAGACGCGCCCCTGGTCGAGGACCACGATCTGGTCGAAGTCCGCGACCGTCGAGAGCCGGTGGGCGACGACGACGACCGTGCGGTCCCGGGACGCCTCCCCCAGGGTCTGCTGCAGCAACTGCTCGGTCCTGGAGTCGACGGCCGAGGTGGGCTCGTCCATGAGCAGCACAGGCCGGTCCGCGAGGATCACCCGGGCCCAGGCGAGGCGCTGACGCTGGCCGCCGGAGAGGCGGATGCCGTCCTCACCCAGGTTGAGATGGAGACCGTCCTCGGACCTGTCGCCCAGGGCATCGAGACCCACCGACGTCAGGACCCGGCGGAGCTGCTCGTCCGTCGCGTCCGGTGCGGCAAGCCGCAGATTATCCGCGAGCGTGCCGCTGAGGACCGGGGCCTCCTGCTCCACGAGGCCGATCCGCGACCGGAGCTCGGACCGGGGAACGGCCGGGAGCGCGACGCCGTCGAAGGTGATGCTGCCATCTGTGGGCTCGTAGAACCGCTCGAGCAGGGCGAGCACCGTGGACTTCCCGGCACCCGAGGGGCCCACGAGCGCGGTCCTGCTGCCGGCCGGCACGGTGAAGCTCACGCCGTCGAGCACGGGACGGAGCGGTTCGCGCGGGCCCTCGACATCCGGGCCGCTCCGTGAAGGCCCTTCGAGGGGACTGCTGTCGCGGCTGACGGCGCCGTCGTCGGCTGTGGCACCACCCGTACCGGTTGCACCGTCAGCGGTGACGGTGGGAGAGGTATCTGCACCTGCGCCGTCGTCGGCCTCCGCGTAGTGGAAGCTGACGTTCCTCAGCTCCAGGGCGCCGACGGGCGCGGCGGGGCGTGCTGCTGTCGTTGCACCGGCGGCGACGGTGCCTGCCTCGTCCGCGCGTTCGGGCTCGAGCCGGGCGATCTCCTGGATCCGATCCAGTGCGGCGAGCCCGGACTGGATCTGGACGAACGCGCTCATCGCCGAGCCGATCGGCATGACCAGGAGGAACAGGTAGAGGATGAAGGCGATGAGGTCGCCCAGCTGCAGCTCGCCAGCTGCCACCCGGATGCCGCCGACGGCCAGCACCACGATGAACGCGCCCTGGATGCAGATGGACATGATTGGCTGGACCGCCGCCTGCAGCTTCGCCATCGCGATGCCCGCGCGGAATGCACTGGTGGCCTCGACGTCGATCACGGCCGCCTCGCGCTCCTCCGCCACCGACGCCTTGATGGTGCGGATCCCGGACAGGCCCCGCTCCACGGCCGCCGTCATGGACCCCACGGCGTCCTGGACGTCGCGGCTGCGCTTGCGGATCAGACGCCCCAGGAACAGCACACCGCCGGCCCCGAGCAGGACGGCGGTGAGCGTGATGCCGAAGAGCAGCGGGTCGATCAGGACCATCAGGACGACGGCTGCGCAGAACATCAGGACCGAGGAGACGATCTCGAACAGGCCCGAGGTGATGACGCTGCGCATCAGGGTGGTGTCCGAGCCCACGCGGGACATGAGGTCGCCGACGCGACGCCGGTCGAACTCCCGCACGGGCAGGGCCAACAGCTGGCCCACGAGTGACCGGCGCACACCGAGCACCACGGACTCCGCGGTGCGCTGGAGGAGGTAGGACTGCGCCGCGCCGAACACGGCCCCGCCGAGCGTGATACCCACGAGGAACCACACGAAGATCGTTGCGGGCTCGTTGGCCGACACCGCGTTGACGAGCTGCTGGACCATGAGCGGCTGGGCGATGGACAGGCCGGTGGACACGAGGGATACCACGGCCACGAGGACCAGCACGCGGACGTGCCCGCGGAGGTAGGGAAAGAATTCTCTGAGGGTGGCCCGCTGCTGCGGTGCCGGACCGGACGGCTGCATGATCACACGATGCGCCGGGCACGCACCCCAGTCAAAGGACTTCGCGGCAGGCGTAGCAGCGGAGGGTCCGTAACCCGGCGGACGCCGCGCACCGTGGCGGGCGCGGCGTCCTCAGCCGGGTCAGCCAGCGGCGTACGCCCCCACAGCGTCGAGCTCCGCCGTCAACGACTCGAGCTGACGCCGGACGGCGGACGGCGCCGTGCCGCCCTGCGCGTCGCGGCTCGCGAGCGAGCCCTCGACCGTGAGCACCTCGCGGACCGCCGGGGTGAGGTGGTCCGAGATCCCGGCGAACTCGTGGTCGGTGAGATCCCAGAGCTCGACGCCGCGTGACTCCGCGACGCGCACGGCCGCACCCGACAGCTCGTGGGCCTCGCGGAAGGGCACGCCCTGACGGACGAGCCACTCCGCGATGTCCGTGGCCAGGGCGAAGCCCTGCGGCGCGAGCGAGGCCATCCGCTCGGTGTTGAACACGAGCGTGGCGATCATCCCGGAGACGGCCGGCAGCAGCACCTCGAGGGTGTCGACGGCGTCGAACACGGGCTCCTTGTCCTCCTGGAGGTCCCGGTTGTAGGCCAGCGGCATGCCCTTGAGCGTCGCGAGCAGGCCGGTGAGGTCGCCGATGAGGCGGCCCGCCTTGCCCCGCGCCAGCTCCGCGACGTCGGGGTTCTTCTTCTGCGGCATGATCGAGGACCCGGTGGAGAAGGCGTCGTCGAGCGTCACGAACGAGAACTCCTTCGTGGCCCAGATGATGACCTCCTCGCTGATGCGCGAGAGGTCCACCCCGATCATCGCCGTGACCCAGGCGAACTCGGCGTAGACGTCCCGTGACGCGGTGCCGTCGATCGAGTTGTGGGTGGCCGAGAAGAACCCGAGGTCTGCGGCGACCGCCTCGGGATCGAGGCCGAGCGAGGACCCGGCGAGGGCGCCCGAGCCGTACGGCGAGACCCCTGCCCGGCGGTCCCAGTCGGAGAGCCGCTGCACATCCCGCAGGAGCGCCCACGCGTGGGCCAGCAGGTGGTGGCTGAGCAGCACGGGCTGGGCGTGCTGCAGGTGGGTGCGCCCGGGCATGGGCGCCTCGAGGTTCGCCTCCGCCTGGTCGACGAGGGCCTTGATGGTGGCGAGGACGCCGCGGGCGATGATCCGCGCATGGTCACGCAGGTACATCCGGCCGAGGGTCGCCACCTGGTCGTTCCGCGAACGCCCGGCGCGGAGCTTGCCGCCGAGGGCCGGCCCGGCCCGCTCGATCAGCCCGCGCTCCAGCGAGCCGTGCACGTCCTCGTCCGTCTCGGCCGGCATGTAGGCACCCGACCGCACGTCGGCGTCGAGCCGGTCCAGGGCGTCGAGCATGCCACTGAGCTCGTCGTCGTCCAGGAGGCCCGCGGTGTGCAGCACCCGCGCGTGGGCGCGGGATCCCTCGATGTCGTACGTGGCGAGCCGCCAGTCGAAGTGCGTCGACTTGCTCAGGGCCGCGAGGGCGTCCGCGGGGCCGCCGCCGAACCGGCCGCCCCACAGCGATCCCTCGTTCGTCCCCTGCGCTCGCGGTCCGCCGCCCTGCGCTGGAGCCATCAGGCGCCCGCCTGCTGGTCCCGGCGCGACGCCACCTTGGAGGACATGCCGAAGAGCTCGATGAAGCCCCGGGCCATCGACTGGTCGAAGGTGTCGCCGGAGTCGTAGGTGGCAAGGTTGAAGTCGTACAGGCCGACGTCCGAGCGGCGCCCCGTGACGGTGGCGCGGCCACCGTGCAGGTCCATGCGGATATCCCCGGTCACGTACTTCTGGGTGTCGTCGATGAACGCGTTGAGCGAGCGCGTCAGCGGCGAGAACCACTGGCCGTCGTACACCAGTTCGGTCCAGCGCTGACCCACGGTCTTCTTGAACCGGGCCTGCTCGCGTTCGATGGTGACGTTCTCCAGTTCGCGGTGCGCCGCGATGAGGGCCATGGCGCCGGGGGCCTCGTAGATCTCGCGGCTCTTGATGCCGACCAGGCGGTCCTCGACGATGTCGATCCGGCCCACGCCCTGGGCGCCTGCACGGCGGTTGAGCTCCTCGATGGCCTGCAGCGGCGTGACGGAGTTGCCGTCGATCGCGACGGGAATGCCCTCCTTGAAGGAGATGGTGACCTCGTCCGCGGCCGGCGGGAACTCGGGAGAGGCCGTGTAGTCGTAGACGTCCTTCGTGGGACCGTTCCAGATGTCCTCGAGGAAGCCGGTCTCGACGGCGCGGCCCCAGACGTTCTGGTCGATCGAGAAGGGGTTCTTCTTCGTGGTCTCGATGGGCAGGCCCTTCTCCTCGGCGAAGGCGATGGCCTTGTCGCGGGTCAGTGCGAGGTCACGCACCGGCGCGATGCACTTCAGGTCCGGGCCGAGGGTCTGGATGCCGACCTCGAAACGCACCTGATCGTTGCCCTTGCCGGTGCAGCCGTGGGACACGGTGGTGGCACCGAACTCCCGCGCGGCTGCGACGAGGTGCTTGACGATGACCGGACGGGACACCGCCGAGACCAGCGGGTAGGCGTCCATGTACAGGGCGTTCGCCTTGAGCGCCGGCATGCAGTACTCGTTGGCGAACTCGTCGCGGGCGTCGGCCACGTAGGCCTCGACGGCGCCGCAGCCCAGCGCGCGCTGGCGGATGGTCTCGAGGGACTCGCCGCCCTGTCCGACGTCGACCGCCACGGCGATCACCTCGGCCCCGGTGGCTTCGGCGATCCAGCCGATGGCCACGGAGGTGTCGAGTCCGCCGGAGTAGGCGAGGACGATGCGTTCGGTCACGGGAGGTGCTCCTTAGGTTGTGCGGTGGGTGGCCGGGCTCGTGCCGGGCCACTCGATCGGTGGGGCCGCAGATGTCAGCGTAGCGGCGGCGGGTTCGGGTCCGTCCGGGTGGTCAAGGTCAGGCGGGCTCGGCGCCGGCCTGCGCCTCCTGCGCCAGCCGGAGGAAACGCTCGGCGACGGCCGCGCCGCCGTCGGGCTCGCGACTGACGAGCATCACGGTGTCGTCACCGGCAATGGTGCCGAGGATGGACGGCATGACCGAGTGGTCGATCGCGAGGGCCAGGAAGTTCGCCGCGCCGGGCGGCGTTCGCAGGATGACGATGTTCCCGCTGGCCTCGGCGGTGACCAGCAGTTCGTTGCACAGCTTGGTCAGCCGCGCGTCGAGGATCTCCTGCGACACACCGCTCTGGACGTGCCGTCCGCCGCCCTCGACGGGCACCGCGTAGACGAGCGCGCCGTCGGCCCCGCGGACCCGCACTACGCCGAGCTCCACGAGGTCGCGCGAGAGCGTGCCCTGGTTGACCTGGACGCCGTCCGCGGCGAGCAGGGACGCGAGCTCCACCTGCGAGCGCACGGACTGCGCGGTCAGCAGATCCGTGATGCGTGCGTGCCGGGACGTCTTGGTGGTGGGCCGGGCGGAGTCCCGCTGGACGGTCATGATCCGCCCTGTTCCGCGGACTTCCGCAGGAGCCACGTCATGAGGGCCTTCTGCGCGTGCAGCCGGTTCTCGGCCTCGTCCCAGACGACCGACTGTGGGCCGTCGATGACGTCGGCCGAGATCTCGTACCCGCGGTAGGCGGGCAGGCAGTGGAGCACGACGGCGTCGGGAGCGGCCTGCGCCAGGGCTGCGGAGTCCACGGCGTAGGAGCGGAACAGCTCCTGCCGTGCAGCCTTCTCGTCCTCCTGGCCCATGGACACCCAGGTGTCCGTCGCGACGACGTCGGCCCCCGCGAGCGCCCCGGCGGGATCCGTGGTGACGAGCACCGAGCCACCCGTCGCAGCCGCGCGGTCCTCCGCGGCGGCGACGACGGAGGCGTCCGGGAGGTGGCCCGCGGGACCGGCGATGCGGACGTGCATCCCCGCCGTGACCCCGGCGAGCAGGTAGGAGTTCGCCATGTTGTTCGCGGCGTCCCCCAGGTACGCGAGGGTGAGCCCGGCAAGCGTGCCCTTGTGCTCGCGGATGGTGAGCAGGTCGGCGAGGAGCTGGCACGGGTGGTAGTCGTCGGAGAGCGCGTTGATGACGGGGACCCTGGACGCCGCCGCCATCTCCTCGAGGCCGGACTGGGCATAGGTGCGCCACACGACGGTGGCGACCATGCGCTCGAGGACCTTCGCGGTGTCCGTGATGGTCTCCTTGTGGCCGAGCTGCGAGTCCCCCGCCCCGATGATGAGCGGCACTCCCCCGAGATCCGCAATGCCTGCCGCGAAGGAGACACGCGTACGGGTGGAGGTCTTGTCGAAGATCACGGCGACGGTCTGCCGCCCGGCGCCCGTGCCGGCGAAGGGCGCGTGCGCGTACGGGTCCGCCTTCAGCTCGAGGGCGAGGTCGAGGACCTCCGCCTGCTCGGTGGGCGAGAGGTCGGTGTCGACGAGGAAGTGGCGCGTCATGCTGATGCCTCCCGGAAAGTGGTCTGAGCGGTTCTGAGGATCGACGGCAGGGCGTCGAGGAAGGTGTCGGCCTGCTCGTGCGTGAGGATCAGCGGAGGGGCGAGCCGGATGGTCGTGGGGCCGGTGGCGTTGATGATGAACCCTGCCGTCAGCGCAGCCTGGACCGCCGCCGGGGCGTACCCGCCGTCGAGGTCGAAGCCGATGAGCAGGCCCGCGCCGCGCACCTCGGTGACGCCCTCGACGGCGGCGAGCCGGTCGCGCAGATGACCGCCGACGTCGTGCGCGCTCTGCAGGGAGCCCCCCGCCTCGAGGGCGTGGATCGTCGCGAGACCCGCCGCCGTGGCCACGGGATTGCCGCCGAAGGTGGAGCCGTGCTGACCCACGGAGAGCAGGGTCGAGACGCGCTCGCCGAAGGTCACGAGGGCGCCGACCGGGAAGCCCCCGCCGAGGCCCTTTGCGAGGGTCATGGCGTCGGGCACGACGCCGTCCACCCACTGGTGCGCGAACCAGCGGCCCGTCCGTGCGATGCCGGACTGCACCTCGTCGAGGATCAGCAGCGCACCGTGCTCGCGCGTCAGCTCGCGGGCGGCCCTCAGGTACTCGGCGGACAGCGGCCGGACACCGGCCTCGCCCTGGATGGGCTCGACGATCAGCGCGGCCACGGTGGAGTCCATCGCGGCCCTCAGGGCATCGACGTCGTCGAAGGCGATGTGCTCCACGCCGCCGGGCAGCGGTTCGAACGGCTCCCGGTACGCCTTCTTGGACGTCAGGGCGAGTGCGCCCATGGTGCGGCCGTGGAAGGCGCCGTCGAGCGCGAGGATCCGCGTGCGTTCGGGCGTGCTGTTGCGGCGGGCGAGCTTCACGGCGGCCTCGAGGGCCTCCGCGCCGGAGTTGGTGAAGAACACCCGCGAGCCGTCCGGTGCCGCGGCCAAGGCGAGGAGCTTCTCCGCGAGCGCCACCTGCGTGGGGCTGGTGAAGAAGTTGGAGATGTGGCCGAGCGTGGCCAGCTGACTCGAGATCACCGAGGTCACGAAGGGGTGGGCGTGGCCGAGCGCGTTGACCGCGATCCCGCCGAGCAGGTCGAGGTACCGGGCACCGTCGGCGTCCCAGACGTAGCACCCCGCACCGCGGACCAGCACGCGCTGCGGTGTGCCGAACACGCCCATGAGCGAGCCGCTGTACCGTGCGAGCCAGTCGGCCCCCGAATCGCCGCCCGTGAGGATGTCCACGCTCTCCACGGACGCCGGGCGGTCGACCGGGCCGGGCGACGCGTGCCGGCCGTGGCCGGTCGCGGTGATGGACGTGCTGCTGTCCGTCGGGCCGGTTGTTGTCATGGATGGCGTGACGGCTGCCGCCGTGTCGAGCTCGGTCATGACCGCTCTCCTGTCCCTGCTGGATTGTCGGCTGGAAGCTCGTCGGGTACCACCTGCGTGCCGATGCCCGCCGTGGTGAAGGTCTCGAGGAGCATCGAGTGCGCGAGACGCCCGTCGACGATGTGCGCGCGCTCCACCCCGCCCTCGACGGCCTGCAGGCAGGCGGTCATCTTGGGGATCATGCCGCTCTGGAGCCCGGGCAGGAGCTCGCGCAGCTGCGAGGCGGAGAGGCTCGAGATGAGGGAGCTGCGGTCGGGCCAGTCGGCGTAGAGGCCTTCGACGTCGGTGAGGATCACGAGCTTCGACGCACCGAGCGCCGCAGCGAGCGCGGCGGAGGCCGAGTCGGCGTTGACGTTCAGCACCTGCTGCGTCGCCTCGCCGTCGGCGTCGTACTCCGGCGCCACCGTGGAGATGACAGGGATGCGGCCGGCCTCGAGGATGTCGAGGATGGCCCCGGGGTGCACCGCGGTGACCTCGCCCACGAGGCCGAGGTCCACGGGCTCGCCGTCGACGACGGTTCCGGTGCGGACGGCGCGGAGCAGGCCGCCGTCCTCCCCCGAGAGGCCCACGGCGTACGGGCCGTGGGAGTTGATGAGGCCCACGAGCTCGCGGCCCACCTGGCCGGTGAGGACCATCCGGACCACGTCCATGGCCTCGGGGGTGGTCACGCGGAGCCCGCCCTTGAACTCGGACTCGATGCCGAGCCGGCCGAGCATCGCGTTGATCTGGGGGCCTCCGCCGTGCACCACGACGGGGCGGATCCCCACGTGGTGGAGGAACACGATGTCCTCGGCGAAGGCGCGCCGCATGTCCTCGTCAACCATGGCGTTGCCGCCGTACTTGACCACCATGGTGGTCCCGGCGAAACGCTGGATCCAGGGCAGCGCCTCCATGAGGGTGGCCGCCTTGTCCTGCGCGCGCAGGGTCGAGGCGGAGGGGGTGGCTGCGTCGGTCACACCGGTCACGTCTGGCATCGCGGTTCCCATCAGCTCGAGTACGCCGAGTTCTCGTGCACGTACTCGTGCGTGAGGTCGTTGGTCCAGATCGTGGCGCTCGCCGATCCCGACGCGAGGTCGATCTCGACGGTGACCTCGCGTCCCGTGAGGTCCACGAGGTCGCGGGAGTCGCCGATGCCCCCGTTCCTGCAGATCTGCACCCCGTTCATGGAGACGTTCAGCCGGTCCGGCTCGAAGGCGGCGTCGGTGGTCCCGACGGCGGCCAGCACGCGGCCCCAGTTCGGGTCGTTGCCGAAGATCGCGGTCTTGAAGAGATTCGAGCGGGCGACGGCGCGGCTGACCACCTCGGCATCGCGCTCGCTGGCGGCGTTGAGCGTGGTCACGGCGATCGTGTGGCTCGCACCCTCGGCGTCGTGGATCAGCTGTGCGGCGAGGTCGAGGCAGACCTGCGTGAGCGCGGCGGTGAACTGCGCCTGGTCGGGGGCCATTCCCGCGGCGCCGGAGGCGAGCAGCACCACGGTGTCGTTCGTGGACATGCAGCCGTCCGCGTCGATGCGGTCGAAGCTCACACGTGTGGCCTCGCGGAGCGCGGCGTCGAGCGCCGGGGCGTCCAGGGCGGCGTCGGTGGTGAGGACCACGAGCATCGTGGCGAGCCCCGGGGCGAGCATGCCCGCACCCTTGGCCATCCCGCCGATCGCATAGCCCTCGCTCGCGGAATCGGCGGTGGCCGGGTAGCGCGCCTCCTTGGGCACGGTGTCCGTGGTCATGATGGCCTCGGCCGCCGTGGGCCCGCCGCCCCTGCCCAGGGACCCGGTGGCATCCGTGACGCCCGCGAGAAGCCGGTCCATGGGAAGCTGCTCCCCGATGAGGCCCGTCGAGCACACGAACACGTCGGTGGCCGAGACGCCGAGGAGATCGGCGGTCACCTCCGCGGTGCGGTGGGTGTTCTGGAAACCCTCGTGCCCCGTGCAGGCGTTGGCGCCGCCGGAGTTCAGGACGACGGCGTCGACGCGTCCGTCGGAGACGACCTGACGTGACCAGAGAACGGGCGCCGCGGCCACGCGGTTCGAGGTGAAGACGGCAGCCGCGTTGTGCAGCGGGCCATCGTTGACCACGAGCGCGACGTCGGGCTTGCCGGTGCTCTTGAGCCCGGCGGCGACGCCGGCGGCGCGGAACCCGCCCGGATACGTGATGCTCATGGCGCGATCCCCTGCGTGGTCAGGCCTGCAGTCTCGTCGAGACCGAGGGCGATGTTCATGGACTGCACGGCGCCGCCGGCGGTCCCCTTGGTGAGGTTGTCGATCACGCTGCTCACGATCACGCGCCCGGCGTGCTCGTCGAACGCGAGCTGCAGCGCTGCGTAGTTGGACCCGAGGACGGACTTGGTGGCCGGCCACTGCCCCTCGGGAAGAACGCGCACGAAGGGCTCGTCCGCATACGCCGTCTCCCACGCGGCCCTGAGTTCGGCGTACCCGACGCCGGCGCGCACCTTCGCGGTCGCCGTCGTGAGGATGCCACGCGCCATCGGCGCGAGGGTCGGCGTGAAGGACAGGGACACGGGCTCCCCCGCGGCGAGGCTGAGGCCCTGCTCCATCTCGGGCGTGTGGCGGTGCCCGCCGCCGACGCCGTAGGGGCTCATGCCGCCCATGACCTCGGAGCCGATGAGGTTCGGCTTGGCCGCCTTGCCGGCGCCCGAGGTGCCCGATGCCGAGATGACGACGACGTCGTCGGGCTTCAGGAGGCCCGCGGCGAAGCCGGGAGTGAGGGCCAGGAGCACGCTGGTGGGGTAGCAGCCCGGCACGGCGATGCGGCGCGCGCCGGCGAGCTCAGTGCGTGCGCCGGGCAGTTCCGGCAGGCCGTAGGGCCACGTCCCGGCGTGCGGCGAACCGTAGAACGCCTCCCACGCAGCAGCGTCCTGGAGCCGGTGGTCCGCACCGGCATCGATGACGAGCGTCTCCGGCGGGAGCTGCGCCGCGATGCCGGCACTTGCGCCGTGCGGCAGGGCGAGGAAGACGACGTCGTGCCCGGCGAGGACCTCCGCCGTGGTGTCCTGGAGCACGCGGTCGGCCAACACGTGCAGGTGCGGCTGGAGCTCCCCGAGGGTGGAGCCGGCATTGCTGTGCGCCGTGATCGCCCCGATCTCGACGTCCGGGTGGTTCGCCAGGAGGCGTAGGAGTTCTCCCCCGGCGTACCCACTGGCTCCGGATACCGCTGCTGTGAAGGTCATTCTCCAACCCTACAGCAACAACATGCAGTAGCCCACATATTTATGCACTGCCCGGCCCCCGAGCGCACGAATAGCATGGACGCACGCCACCGAAAGGGAACCATCATGCCCTCAGCCATCACCGTCGCCGCCCCCGGTGGGCCCGACGTCCTCCGCCTCACCGCTACCGACCGCCCCGAGCCCGCCGCGGGTCAGCTCCTCGTGAAGGTGGCCGCCGCCGGCGTGAACTTCATCGAGACCTACCAGCGCGGCGGTGCCTACGCCGTCGAGCATCCCTTCACTCCGGGGGCCGAGGCCGCAGGCACGGTCGAGGCACTCGGTGACGGGACCGAGGGCTTCGAGGTGGGAGATCGCGTGGCCTTCGCCGAGGGCAGGGGCACCTACGCCGAGTACGCGCTGGTCGACGCCGATCGCGCCCTCCCCGTACCGGACGGCGTGGACCTCGAGACGGCGGCAGCGCTCCCCCTCCAGGGCATGACGGCGCACTACCTCATCAACTCGACGTTCCCGGTGCAGCAGGGCCACACGGTGCTCGTGCACGCGGGTGCCGGCGGCGTGGGCCTGCTCATCATCCAGCTGCTCAAGGCGAAGGGCGCCCGCGTCATCACCACGGTCTCGACGCCGGAAAAGGAGGACCTCGCTCGCGGCGCAGGTGCCGACGAGGTGCTCAGGTACGAGGGCTTCGCGGACGCCGTGAGGACCCTGACGGACGGCGTGGGTGTCGACGTCGTGTACGACGGCGTGGGGCAGGCGACCTTCGACGAGTCCCTCCGCTCGCTGCGCGTCCGCGGCACGATGGTGCTGTTCGGCGCGGCGTCGGGCGCCGTCCCGCCGCTGGAACTGCAGCGGCTGAATTCCGGCGGTTCCCTCTTCGTCACCCGGCCCACCCTGATGCACTACCTGCTCTCGGCCGAGGAGCGACGCTGGCGGGCCGAGGAACTGTTCGGGGCCGTCACCGCAGGGCAGCTCGACGTCCGGATCGGTGCGCGGTATCCGCTCGCCGAGGCGGCACGCGCCCACGAGGACCTGCAGGCCCGCCGCACCACGGGCAAGGTGCTGCTCATCCCCTGATCGGGACCGGGCTCCCCTGACCCTGATCGGTACCGGAACCGGAACCGGGACCGGGACCGGGATCCTCGGACCTGGTTCCTCGGACCCCGAGCTGGACGGGGAAGGCCCGCCCGCCCCGACGGGGCGGGCGGGCCTTCTCCTGCGTACGTCAGCGCTGAACGGCGTCGAACCGTTCGGCCGCGAGGGCGACGGCGGCGTCCCGCGCGCCGCTCGCCTGCTCGGCGGTCAGTGTGCGGTCCGGAGCACGGAACCTCAGGGCGAACGCGAGGGACTTCCGGCCCTCCGCGATACCCGCGCCGGTGTAGACGTCGAAGAGGCTGATGTCCTCGAGCAGGTCCCCGGCGCCCTCGCGCAGGGCCTCGAGCACGTCACCCGCGACGACGGCGGAGTCGACGACGAGCGCCACGTCCTGCGTCGCGGCGGGGTAGGTCGAGAGGGGACGGGCCACGATGACGTCCGCGGCGGCCTCGAACAGCAGGTCGGCGTTGATCTCGAAGGCCACCGTGCGGGCCGGCAGGTCCTCGGACGCGACGAGCTTCGGATGGAGCTCGCCTGCGTATCCCAGCAGCTCCCCGCTCCGCAGGAAGAACTCCGCCGTGCGGCCCGGATGGAACGCCTGGTGGCTCCCCTGCCGCACCACGACGTCCACACCGGTGACCTGCGCCATGAGGCGCACCGCGTCCACGGCGTCGGCCCAGTCCCACGGGCGGGGCGATGCGCCGGCGGACGCCGCAGCCTCGTGGCCCGTGAAGAGGGCGGCGACGGTCAGGGGCTGGTCGGGGATGCCCTCGTAGAGCCCGTCGAGCACCGCGTCCTCCGGTTTGACCCCGAGCGGCGGGATGGTCGCCGTACCCATCGGCCCGGACGGCAGGAAGACGGCACCGGCTTCGACGAGGGCGAGGTCACGGAAGCCGCGCGAGATGTTGCGCTTCGCGAGCTCCACGAGTCCCGGGAGGATGGACCGCCGCAGGAAGGCGAGCTCGGCGCTCAGGGGATTGGCGAGCTTCACGGCCGGGGCCTCGGCCTCCGCCTCGGCAGCGCCGAACACGCTGTTGGCGCGCACCCCCACGAACGGGTAGGACAGCACCTCGGTGAAGCCTGCCGCCGCGAGGGCGGTGAGGAGCCTACGGCGCTGCTGCTGCACGCGGGTGAGACCGCGCCCCGGAGGCGCGACGGGCAGCGTGGACGGGATGGTGTGGTATCCGAGGAGGCGAATGATCTCCTCCGTCAGGTCCTCGCGCGTCTCGAGGTCCGCACGCCAGCTCGGGGCGGTGACCCGGTAGCCGCCGTCCACGCGCTCCACGGAGGCTCCGAGGTCGGTGAGCGTCCCGAGGATCTCCTCGTCGGTGAACGTGCGCCCGATCAGGCGCGCGGGGAAGTCGGCGGCGAGATCGATCACGCGGGCCTCCGGAGCCTGGCCGACGTCGGTCGCGGCGTCGTCGATCGTCCCGCCCGCCAGGTCGAGGAGGAGCTCGACCGCGCGCTGCGCAGCGATGTCCGCCACGTGCCAGTCGACGCCGCGCTCGAACCGCTTGGACGCCTCCGAGGGCAGCCTGTGACGGCGGCGTGAGCGGCCGATGCTGACGGCGTCGAAGTGCGCGGACTCGATCAGGACGTCGACGGTCGCGTCCGTGACCTCGGTGGCGGCGCCGCCCATGACCCCGGCGATGCCGATGGGCCCGGACGCGTCGGTGATCAGGAGGTCGCCGGCGTCGAGCGTGCGCACCTTGTCGTCGAGGGTGCGGAGCGTCTCCCCCGGCGCGGCCCTGCGCACCACGATGTCGCCCTCGAGTCGGGCGAGGTCGTAGAAGTGCAGCGGCTGCCCGAGGTCGAGCATCACGTAGTTGGAGATGTCGACCACGAGGGAGATGGAGCGGATCCCGGCGAGTCGGAGGCGGGCGGACATCCACGGCGGCGTGGGGCGCGTCGGGTCCACGCCGCGGACCGTGCGGGCCACGAAGCGGTCGCAGCCCGGCACCCCGTACACGGGAGCGGCGTCCTCGAGGCGCACCGGGTAGCCGCCACACGCGGAGGGCGGGACGACGACGGCACCCGCGGGGTCCGTGAAGGCCGTGCCGGTCGCGTGGGCGTACTCGCGGGCGACGCCGCGGAGGGAGAAGCAGTAGCCGCGGTCGGGCGTCACGTTGATCTCCGCGGCCTCGTCGTACAGCCCGAGCAGCTCCATGGCGTCGGTACCGACCTCCGGGTCCAGCCCGAGGGTCGAGAGCACGAGGATGCCGTCGTGGTCGTCGCCGATGCCGAGCTCACGCACGGAGGCGATCATGCCCGCGGACACGTGCCCGTAGGTGGTGCGGGGGCTGATGCGGAAGTCGCCCGGGAGCACGGCGCCCGGAAGCGTCACCACCACCTTGTCGCCCTCCACGAAGTTGTGCGCTCCGCAGACGATCCCCTGCACGCCCGAGGGGTCGATGCCCTCACCCGTGAGCGTCTGCTCAGCACCCTCGGGCACCACGCGCACCTGGCACCAGTTGATGGTCTTGCCGTTCGTCTGCGGTTCCTTGACCGCGCTGAGCACCTGCCCGACGACGATCGGGCCGGACAGCTCGTCGGTGGGACGGTGGACGTCCTCCTCCTCGAGCCCGACCTTCACGAGCTCGGCCATGACGTCTTCCGCGGTCGCATCCGCAGGTACGGCTGCGTACTCGCGCAGCCAGGAGAGTGGGACTCTCACTTAGATCTCCATCCCGAAGTGTTCGCTGAAACGGACGTCGCCCTCGATCATGTCGCGCATGTCGATGACCTCGTTGCGGAACATGAGGGCCCGCTCGATCCCCATGCCGAAGGCGAAGCCGGAGTAGACGTCCGGGTCGATCCCCGTGGCGCGCAGGACGTTGGGGTTGACCATGCCGCAGCCGCCCCACTCGATCCAGCGCGGACCGCCCTTGGCACCGGGGTGCCAGATGTCGAGCTCCGCGCTGGGCTCGGTGAACGGGAAGTAGTTGGGGCGCAGCCGCACCTTCGCGTCGTCGCCGAAGAGCTGCTGGGTGAAGTGCTCGAGCGTCCCCACGAGGTCGGCCATCGTGAGGCCCTTGTCGATCGCGAGGCCCTCGAACTGGTGGAAGACGGGCGTGTGGGTGGCGTCGAGCTCGTCGGTGCGGAACACCTTGCCCGGGCACAGCACGTAGATGGGCAGCTCGCGCTCGAGCATGGAGCGGACCTGCACCGGGGACGTGTGGGTGCGCAGGACGAGGTGCGCCTCGGGCGGCTCCACGAAGAACGTGTCCTGCATCTCGCGGGCGGGGTGATCGGGCTTGAAGTTCAGGGCGTCGAAGTTGAACCACTCCGATTCCAGCTCCGGGCCCTCGGCGATCTCCCAGCCCATGCCGACGAACACGTCGCTGACGCGGTCCTGCAGGGTGGAGAGCGGGTGCCGGGCACCGGGACGACGACGCCGCGGGGCGGCCGTGACGTCGACGGCCTCCTCGACGAGGATACGGGCGTCGCGCTCGGCCTCGAGCTCCGTGGTGCGGCCGGCGAGCGCCTGGTTGATGCGGCCCCGCGCCGGGCCGATGTTCTTGCCGGCAGCGGACTTCTGGTCCTTGGGCAGTGCGCCGATTCCGCGGTTGGCAAGGCTCAGCGGGGACTTCTCCCCCGTGTGGGCGATCCTGACGCCTTTGAGTTCGTCGAGATCCGCTGCGGCCGCGATGTCGGCGAGCGCGGCGTCGACCGCCGCAGCGACCTCCGCGGCGTCGGTCGGGTCCGGCACCCGCAGGCTTCCAGCCGCTCCGGAGTGCTCTGGCGTGTCGGTCATGGGCTGGCTTACCTCGCACTCTCGGACAGGGCTGCGGCGAACACCGGTGGTGGGACGCAGTCGTGGCCTGGGATGGGACAGGAGTCGGTCGGGGTGCGCGGAGCACTGCTGGCGCACCGGCGTGACAAGTCTAGGTGAAGCGTCTGCCACGTCCGCACCCGTACGATGACGCCATGAACAGCAGGATCGTCCCGTTCCTCAACTGGATCAACCTGTCCACGCCCTGCGGCCTCGCCGTCGCCGCGCTCGCGGGATGCCGCATCTCCCCGGGACCCCACGGCATCCTGCTCGCCGAGGGTTACCGCCGCCGCCTGCCGAAGGCGAGGGCGTTCACGGTGGGCAGCGTGGTGCTGCTTCGCGGACGCGTACCCCACGACGCGCCGGCCGGGTTCGCTCGGCTCCTCGAGCACGAAGCACGCCACACCCGGCAGTACGCAGCGCTCCTGGGGCTGCCGTTCCTTCCCGCCTACCTGCTCGCTGCCGGCTGGTCCCTGCTGCGGACGGGCGACCCGGCGTCGCGCAACCCCTTCGAGCGGGGCGCAGGGCTGGCCGACGGCGGGTACCGCGAACAGCCGGTGCGTCCCGTCACGGCGTCCGTGCGTGCAGCGCTCACACGGGGCCGACCCCGCGGGTAGCGCCCCGGCGCAGGTCTAGTGCTCCGCGCCGCCGGTGACCCGGAGGTCCGCCGTGGTGTCCGCCGTCGTCAGCGCGATGGCCACGAGGGCTGCCGCCATGTCCTCGAGGGCGAGACCGGGTGCACTGTTCGCCACGCCCTGCTCCGCCGAATAGGGGACGTGGACGAACCCACCTCTCGTGCCGTCCCGGGAGGCGAGGTGATCCATCAGCCCGTAGAAGACGTGGTTGCACACGTAGGTCCCGGCAGTCTGCGAGACCTCCACCGGGATGCCGAGTGCGGCGACCGCCTGGCGGCAGGCCTTGATGGGCAGGGACGAGAAGTAGGCCGCAGGACCGCCCGGGGCGATCGGCTCGTCGATCGGCTGACGGCCCGCGTTGTCGGGGATGCGCGCGTCGTCGACGTTGATCGCCACCCGCTCCACCGAGACGGACGGGCGCCCGCCCGCCTGGCCCACGCAGAGCACGATCTCTGGTTGGTACCGCTCGATCGCCGTCGTGACGGCGTCGACACCGGCGCCGAAGACGCAGGGCACCTCGACGGCGACCGCGTCGCGCCCCTCCGCACGCAGCAGGTCGGCAGCACGGCGGGCGGCGAGCCATGAAGGATTCGTGGTCTCTCCCCCGAAGGGTTCGAAACCGGTGAGGAGGATCATGGCCCAAGCCTAGGACAAGCACACGGGACCAGGGGTGACACAGTATTAGAACACGTGTTCTAATACTGTCCATGCGGTGGGAAGGTCAGAAGATCACGGAGGACGACGGCGCCGTCGTCGCGGCGCCGAGCCTGCTGCCCCTGGCGGGGCTCGTCCGGACCGTGCGGACCCCCGACTTCGCCGGCATCACCTTCCACGAGGTCGCCGCGAAGTCGGTGCTCAACAAGGTGCCGCCCATGTCCTCGATGCCGTTCTCCTGGACCATCAACCCCTTCCGGGGCTGTTCCCATGCCTGCGTCTACTGCTTCGCACGCAAGACCCACAGCTACCTGAACCTGGACACGGGCCTCGATTTCGATTCCCAGGTCGTGGTGAAGATCAACGCCGCGGAGGTGCTCACCCGGGAACTCGCGCGCCCCTCGTGGAACCGTGACCACGTGGCGCTCGGCACGAACACCGATCCCTACCAACGCGCCGAGGGCCGGTACCAGCTCATGCCGGGCATCATCACGGCCCTGGCGGACTCCGGGACGCCGTTCTCGATCCTCACGAAGGGCACCCTGCTGGCCCGGGACATCCCTCTGCTCGCGGCGGCCTCGACGTCCGTCACGGTCGGCGTGGGCATCTCGCTCGCGCTGCTCGATCCCGTCCTCGCCGAGTCGATCGAGCCCGGGACTCCCGCACCGAGGGCGCGCCTGGCGCTCATCTCGCGGCTCCGGGAAGCGGGGCTGCCCTGCGGTGTGTTGGCGATGCCGATCCTCCCCTGGCTCACCGATGGCGACGAATCCCTGGACCGGCTGTTCGGCGCCCTCGCGGCAGCGGGTGCGAGCGGCGTCAGCGCGGGTCCGCTGTACCTCCGGCCCGGCTCACGCGAATGGTTCATGCAGTGGCTCTCGGCACACCACCCGCAGCTCGTCACGCGGTACGAAGCGCTGTACGCGGAGGGGAGCTACGCCTCGAAGGAGTACCGGGACTGGCTCTCCGGCCGTATCCGCGTGCACCGCAGGAACCACGGTCTCGCCGCGGGCGCCGGCTTCTTCCGGAACCTGACGCCGGCCGGGGCCCCCGCCGGCGCCGGGGCAGGCGCGGCGTCCGGCCGGGCACGCACCCGGCCGGCTTCCGCTGCTCCGATGCAGGCCGCCCTGTTCTAGGGAGCCGTCACGGCCGGACGGCCACCAGCTCACGGAGCGCGGCGACGATGGGTCGGTCCGCCGGGATCCAGGGCAGCGCATCCAACTCGTCGGCGGGATCGAACGGGACCCATCGGAGTTCGTCGTGGTCCTGGAGTGGCTGCGGGTCTCCGGCGGTCCGTTCGGCCAGCCAGACGCGCATGGCGGCCCTCCCGTTCAGGGGCCAGCCCTGCGGGTGCGGCCCCACGACCTCGGACCCCAGCGCTGCGGTGATCCCCAGTTCCTCCGAGAGCTCGCGGCACAGCGCCGCCTCACACGATTCCCCGGATTCCACCTTGCCGCCGGGGAACTCCCACATGCCGGCGAACTCCGGCGGTGCCGTACGCCGGGCGACGAGGAGGTGCGACGGGCGAGCGAGGGAGTCGACGAGAGCGGCGCCCACGATCTGGCGGAGGCGGTCCGGCACGGGTTGGGTCACCCGGAGAGTCTAGTCAGCCTGCCCGACGGCTCCCGTGCGGACCGTCATCAGCTCTCCTCGGGTGAGGCCAACCCGTCCCCTGTGGGCGCCGTTCGGCGTTCCGGGTTGTCCCCTCGCCGGTACTCCCCGTGCGGGCTGAGACCGGGCACCTGCTGCCCGGCGTTGAGCTCCGTGGAGGTGGAGGTGTCCTCGGAGAACTCCGCCGCGTCCTCGGCGCCCGGTTCCTCGGGGAGGTTGATGTCCTCGCGCAGGTGCTCGCTCCGTGGCAACTCGAAGGGCCGCGGTATCCAGCTCATCGTTCTCGTCCTGTTCGTCGAAGGTGCGCCGCTCCGGTCACCGAAGACCGCCGCCCAGCTCTGGCCGGGGCCCTCACGGCAGCGCACTCCCCCAGGCGCCGAGGCCCGCGACGGCGCGGCGGCTCGGGACGTGCGCAGCCTCGTGGTGGTCCACGATCCCGCCGCGTGGCAGGTTGGTCACGCGGACGGCCTCGGAGACGACGTCGCTCAGCATGCCCCTGCGCATGAGGGCCGCGCGCTGACGGCGGGAGCCCGTCCCGCGCGCCAGGAGCTGCCGGAGCAGCGATTCGGCGAGATCGGCCTCGCCCTGCTCGGCGAGGGCAGGCGCGACGTGGCGCAGCAGGGCGAACGCGACCGTACCGGCGTCCTGCGGTCTGCCGCTCAGCGGATGCAGCAGATCGCCGTCCATACCGAACCTGCCCGCCCGTCAGGACGCCATCCGGATGGCGACCCTGGGGACGTCGAGGGGAGGTACACCGGCGCGCCACTCACGGGCGGCGGTCTCGACGAGCCCGCGGGTCAGCAGCGCGATGAGGACCGCATCGTCGGAGTACAGGCACACGTCGCTCACGCGGATCTCGACGGTCGGGTGGTGGTGGCTGAGCCGGGCGTCGAAGTAGATCTGTCCGAGATCGACGGGGACGGCTGTCTCGAGCAGACCGTCGACGGCCGCGTGGTACCGCTCGGCCGTGCCGAAGATGTCGCACGGGCCCGTCATGGGCCAACGGCTCCAAGCCTGCGACCGGTAGCTCGCGTACCCCGTGTCGGTGCCGCTCCACAGGGGGGAATTGCTCGAGAGGGCGAGGAGCACGGGCAGCCAGCCCCGGATCCGGTCGAGGACGGCCACGCCCTCCTCGTCGTCGTCGACACTGACGTGCACGTGACAGCCGCAGGTCAGTTGTTCGCGCGCCGTGAGGGCGAACCGCTCCTGCATCACCTCGTACCGGGGGCCGGGCGAGGCGAGGGGGGTGACAGGTTGGGGGGAGGTGGCGAGGGCCGCGGTCCGGGCTCCGACGCGGGCGGCGGTCTCGTCGGCGAGCGCACGGCACCGGGCGATGTCCACGGCGAGGTCATGGACGTCGAGGTGCGGGAGGGTGCCGGTCTCGATCTGTTCCTGCTTGATCTCGCAGGTCAGCCGATCGTCGATGCACTGGCCCACGGCCTCCTGACCGAGGGGCATCGGCTGTCCCCACGAGGCGTCGATGAGCAGGAACTCCTCCTCGACCCCGAAGGTCCTCATGATCCGACCACCTCGTCGTGAAGGGATGTGGATGGTGCGCGCCGCGCTGCGCGCAGAACGAGTATGGACACGTCGGGCTCCTGATCAGAAGAAGTGTCAGGGCCGCTGCTGAACCGTGATTCCGTCTGAAACGCTAAGGTGGCTGACCTTCGTGGCGCAAAGCCTGCTCGGCCCCGTCTTCCGCTTGTCATTCCGCCGCACGGCGCTACGAAGGAAGAGCCGTCACCTAGGCTTGACCGGGACGACGGCGTCACCCTGCCGCCGTCCCCTCCACGGACAGCCCTGTCCGAAGGGCCCGTCGACGGCAGGCCGGCCGATCCCGATCACCTCCCGTCGCTAGGACACCCATGACCGCCCCCGCCCCGAACCCCACCGACACACCGTCCCAGCGCCTGTCGGGCCGCAGACTCACGCTCGCCATCGCGGCGCTCGCCGTCGGTGGCTTCGCCATCGGAACCACCGAATTCACGATCATGGGCCTGCTCGAGGAGATGCGCACGGACCTGGATGTCGACTACGCGCAGGGTGGCCACGTCATCTCCGCCTACGCCCTCGGCGTGGTGGTCGGCGCTCCGATCCTCGCGACCATGGGGGCCAAGAAACCGCAGCGCACGGTCGCCCTGGCGCTCATGCTGGTCATCACCCTCGCCAACCTGTCGTCCTTCTTCGCCTCCGGCTTCGGCTGGATGCTCGCCTCCCGGTTCCTGTCCGGGTTGCCCCACGGCGCCTACTTCGGCGTGGCCGCCGTGATCGCGGCGACCCTGGCCGATCCTGCCAAGCGTGGCCGGGCCATCTCGATGGTGATGCTGGGTCTCAGCATCTCGAACGTGGTCGGGGTACCGTTCGCCACGTGGCTCGGCCAGCAGTTCGGCTGGCGCTCGATGTTCCTGCTGGTGGGCCTGATCGGCCTCGGGACGCTGGTCCTGATCCGCACCTTCGTCCCGTCGATCCCGGTCAGGGCGGGAGCGAGCATCCGGTCGGAGCTGGGAGCCCTGCGGCGCCCACAGCTCTGGATGACGCTCCTCATCGGGATCGTCGGCTTCGGCGGCTTCTTCGCCGTCTACACCTACATCTCCCCGATCATGACGGAGGTGGCGGGACTGCGTGCCGCACTGCTGCCGCTCGTCGTCGCGCTGTACGGGGTGGGGATGGTGGTCGGCAACATCCTGGGCGGACGGCTCGCAGACCGCTCCATCATGGGCAGCATCTACGCCATCATGGCGGCCATCACCGTGGTCCTGCTGCTCTTTCCCCTCGCCGCCACGGCGCCGTGGTCGGCATGCCTGTTCGTGTTCCTCGTCGGAACGAGCGGTTCGATGCTCATCCCGCCGCTCCAGGCCCGGCTCCTCGACGTCTCACCGGGGGCGCCGTCCCTCGCCTCGTCGATGAACCACTCGGCGCTCAACACGGCCAACGCCCTCGGAGCAGCGGTGGGCGGAGCGGTCATCACCGCCGGGTGGGGCTTCACGTCGCCGGCGCTGGTGGGTGCCGGCCTGGCCGTCCTCGGGCTCGGTGTGGCACTCGTGAGCGGTCGGATGGACCGTCGTGGCTCCGGCTCGGCAACCTCCGGGACAGCCGGGACTCCCGGGGCAGCAGGCACGGCCGGAACGGCCGCCTCCGCCGGGTCGGTGGGCGCCACGGCGCAGGACTCCCCGACCGGACGCGTCAGCGCCCCCTGAATTACGACGCGCTGACGACGTTGCACTGAGGACTAGGGGTCAGCCGCGGCGTTGCGCGCGAGCGGACGACGTCAGCCGCGGCGTTGCGCGCGTGCGGAGGCGTAGAGGCAGACGGTCGCCGCCGTCCCCACGTTGAGGGACTCGGCCTTCCCGTAGATCGGCACGGCGACCTGCGCATCAGCGGCGGACGACACCTCGGGCGGAAGACCCTGCGCCTCGTTGCCGAAAAGCCACGCCGCCGGGTCCTCGAGGCGGACGGGCCTGCCGCCGTCGGTCGTCGTAGCGGCGGCGCCCCCTGCGTCCCCGGCGTCCTGCAGGTCGTCGAGGCTCGTCGTACCGTATCCGTCGGCGGCGAGGACGGTCAGGCCAGCTGACCGCAGGCGATCGGCGAGACCGTCGAGATCGGCGCCGATGACCAGCGGCAGGTGGAAGAGGGACCCCACAGTGGAGCGGACGGTCTTCGGGTTGTACGGATCCACGCTGGCACCGGTGAGTATGACGGCGTCGGCGCCCGCCGAATCGGCCGCCCGGATGATGGTGCCGGCGTTCCCGGGGTCACGGACCTCGACGAGGACGGCCACGAGTCGGGGTCCTGCGGAGAGGACGTCCTCCAGCGTGCTGTCCACGAAGCGGCAGACGGCGATGAAGCCCTGCGGTGTGACAGTGGAGGACATCGCGGCGAGGACGTCGGCGCTCGCGAGTCGCACCGTCGGCGCACCGTCCGCGGCCAACAGCTCCGCGACGTCCGCATGGCGATCGAGTGCGTCGGCGGTGGCGTACACGTCGACGACGACGCCCGGGGCGCCGTCGTCCGTCCTCTGCAGGTGCAGCCGGAGGGCCTCACGCACCGCCTGCGGTCCCTCGGCGAGGAACTCGCGGCGCCTTAACCGCGACGGACGCCCGGCCAGGCGTGCCACCTCCTTCACCCGATCAGCCTGGGTGTTGGTCATCAGTGGCGCCTGGGGGCGTCCGTGAGCAGTCATCGTGGACCGGTTGCGCGGGCAGGGGCCCGCCGCAGCCGATGTGCCTAGGCCGAAGCCTTGAGCGGAGCCGACGTGTCGGCCGGCAGGGCGTTCTTCGCGAGCTGCACGAGTGCGGCGAACGCGGCGCCGTCTGTCACGGCGAGGTCGGCGAGCATCCGGCGGTCCACCTGGATGTCGGCGGCCTTGAGACCTTGGATGAGGCGGTTGTAGGTGAGGCCGTTGGCGCGGGACGCAGCGTTGATGCGCTGGATCCAGAGTCGACGGAAGTCACCCTTGCGCTTGCGGCGGTCACCGTAGCTGTAGACGAACGAGTGGAGCAGCTGCTCCTTGGCCTTGCGGTACAGGCGCGAGCGCTGTCCGCGGTAGCCCTTGGCGCGCTCGAGGATGACGCGACGCTTCTTGTGGGCATTGACTGCCCGCTTCACACGTGCCACGTGTGTACTCCTTTGGATCTTCTTCGGTCACGGCCGTAGCCGCAGCACGGTACCCGGAGGTACCTGCGCTTTCCCGAGGGGGTGGATTGGTGGTGTTAGATGCCCAGCATCTTCTTGATGACCTTGGTGTCGGCCTTGGAGACGATCTGGTCGCTCGCGAGCCGGCGGGTCAGGGTCGAGGACTTGTGCTCGAGGTAGTGGCGGCGGTTCGCCTGCTGGCGCTTGAGCTTTCCGCTACCGGTCAGCTTGAAGCGCTTCTTGGCGCCGCTGTGGGTCTTCATCTTCGGCATGGGAACCGATCTCCTTCTTCTAGCCGGGGCGGGTGCACCCGGAGGTCGGCACCCGAAGGTGCCTGCTGGTTGTCGAACGTGTCCGGAAGGGACAGGGCCTGAGCCCTAGTCGGTGCTCCCGGGCTTGGGACGGCTGGTCGGGCTCTTGGTCGGAGCCGTGCGGCCGGCTGGCTTGGGTGTGGCCGAGGGCTTCGGCGCACCTGGCTTCGGCATGGCCGACGGCTTCGCCGCGGCTGCAGGCTTGGGTGCCACAGCCGGGGTGGCCGCAGCCGGGGTGGCCGGAGCCGGAGCCGACGACGCAGCGGGTGCCGCTGTCGCCGGTCGGGGGGCCGGAAGGGTCCGCGTCAGCTGGGTGGCCGGCCTGGACTGCGTGCTCGTCGCGGGCCGCGGTGCGGCGGTACCGGACGTCGAGCGAGGCGGTGCGGAACGCTCGGAGGCCGGGCGCGACGACGTCGACCTGGGTGCGGAGGACGTGGACCGCGGCGCGGACGACGTCGACCGCGGGGCCGACGTGCTCCTCGCGGGAGCTGCCGTGGTCGCGGGCGCTGCCGGCTCGGTCGTCACCGGTGCGGTGACGGGTGTCGCCTCAGGTGCCTCGGTCACGGCCGGAGCATCCGCCCGGTCCGTTGTTGCGGCCGGCGCGGACGTCTCCTCCACCGTGGCCTCGGGCTCGGTCGTGATCGAGTACCCCTCCGGCAGCAGGTCGGCGAGCGACTGCGTCAGCGGCGCGCCGCTGTCCCCGGACGTGTCCACGCGTCGCGTGTCACCTCCGGTCTTCGCGGCCTCGTTCGCTGCCTTGGCCTCGGCGCGCTGAGAGGCCCGGCGCGCTTCGGCCTTCGCTTCAGCCTTGTTCTTCGTGGGCCCGATGACCATCACCATGTTGCGTCCGTCGATACGTGGGGTCGACTCGACGACACCCACCTCGGACACGTCCTCGGCGAACTTCTGGAGCAGGCGGATACCCATCTCGGGGCGCTGCTGCTCACGTCCACGGAACTGGATCATGGCCTTGACCTTGTCGCCCGCACCGAGGAAGCGGATGGCGTGGCCGCGCTTGGTCTCGTAGTCGTGCGTGTCGATCTTCAGGCGGAACCGGATCTCCTTGAGGACCGTGTTGGTCTGGTTCTTCCGGGCCTCGCGTGCCTTGACGGCCGCTTCGTACTTGTACTTACCAAAATCCATGAGCTTCGCGACCGGAGGCTTGGCCTGCGGTGCTACCTCGACCAGATCCAGGTCGGACTCGGCGGCGAGACGGAGGGCGTCCTCGATACGGACGATTCCTACCTGTTCGCCGGCAGGACCGACCAGCCGCACCTCGGGGACGCGGATACGATCATTGATTCTTGGCTCGCTAATGTGTGACTCCTGTGGCTTCTCAGGCGGATACCCGTGCAAACGAAAGAAGGCCTTCCATTGCATGAGCAATCGAAGGCCTCGACGGACGATCCGGGGGACGGAGGGAAGCGCGAGCTCCCTGCGATCACCGCCAGGACCGACCAGGGACCCGGCTACCTGCAATATCTCCGGGGAGATACCAGGCAAACGCGGGTGGGAGAGGTCTCCGCTTGCATACCGGTTACAGGCCCGGGCTCCGAAGAGCACGCGAGTTCCAGCGACCGGTTGGTCTGTGCCAAGCTTACCAGTATGGACACGCCCCACGACAATCCGCAGCACTCCCCCGGCCCCGTCGAGCCGACCGCCTCCCGCCGCAGCTTCACCGACGAGCAGGAATCGACCGCCGGCGCGATGAACTCGGGCGCATCCGGTGTGCCCGGGGAGGCAGGGACCACCGACACGGCGAGTGACGCCGAGGAGGGTGTGCGTCGTCAGATGCGCGACATCTCCGAGGTCGCCGCCGTGGAGGTCATCGTCACCTCGGCCGTCCACCTCATGAGCGCGGCGGCGGTCAAGTGCGGGCTCGCCCACGAGGACCACGCCGAACAGTTGAAGGACCTCGACGAGGCCCGGAAGCTCATCACGGCTCTCGCGGGCTTCGTCACGGCGGCCGCTCCCGAGATCGGCTCGCAGCACGCCGGACCGTTGCGCGACGGGCTGCGGTCGCTGCAGCTCGCCTTCCGCGAAGCATCGATCATCCCGGACCCTCCGGGCAAGGGCCCGGGCGAGAAGTACACCGGCCCCGTCAACTGACCAGTCAGTAGGGCCCTCGCGGGACGGAACCGGTGCCGCGACGGCGGCAGCGGAAGCCCTAGCGGGACGCCGGGGCCGCGTCGCTCACCGCGCGCCGGCCGTGCGCAGCCTGCACCGTCAGCCCCACGACGCCGATCAGCGCGGAGACGACGGCCACGGCGGTGAAGCCGCCCCAGGGACCGGTGAGGTCGATGAGGAAGCCCGCGACCGGCGCGCCCAGCGCGACGCCCGAGGTCAGTGCCGATCCGTACCAGCCCATGGCCTCTCCCCGGCGGTCCTCCGACACCAGCTCCGCCACCTTCTCCGACGCCGCCGACAGCACGGGTGCGCACAGCAACCCGGCGGGAATCGTCAGGAGGGCGAGGGCGAGCGTCGTCTCTGCGAAGCCCAGCGGCAGGGTCAGCAGTGCCATGCCCAGGAGCAGCAGGGACGGCGGGACAGGACGGTGGAGCGCCCCGTACACCAGGCCACCCACCACGGACGCCGCACACCATGCCACGAACACGAGCCCCAGCTGGCCCTCGTTGCCGTTCAGCTCGAGCGTGGCGACGATCCCCACCTCCGACCCCGAGAGCACCAGCCCCGCGCCTGCGGCGATGACCATGACGAGCACGAGCGACGGCGTCAGCCACGGGAAGGCCTGCCTGACGCCGCGGCGGAGCAGGGACGCCCTGGGGCGGTGGTCGGGGTCACCCGGGCCGATCAGGTCCGCTGCAGCCTCCCCCACTCCTGCGGGTGCCGCAGCGGCGAGGGTCACGGCCTCGGCGGATCGGTCGGAGCGCGTCGGCGGGTTGAACCACATGAGGAAGATGCCCGCGGTGGCTGTCGCGAGGCCTACGAGGGTCAGACCCAGCACCGTGGAGATCTGCGTCGCGAGCACCACGCCGACCGCCGGGCCCGCCATGAAGATCACCTCGGTGGAGATGGCGTCGAGCGTGAAGGCCGTGCGTCGCTGATCGCCGTCCACGAGGACGCCCAGCGCCTGGCGGATCACGGAGAAGGCGGGCAGCGTGAACAGCCCGCCGATCAGCGCCGCGACGAGCAACCACTGGTAGGACAGGTGCGGCGCGATGGACCAGATGGCCGCCTCGGCCACCACGGACGGGATCAGCGCACGTCGCAGACCGACGGTGTCGATCCGTCGGCCGCGCCACGGGGCGCCGACGGCGATCCCGATCGTCACGACCGCGGCGACAGCGCCGGCCTCCGCATACCCCCGGTCGAGGGTCTGCACCACGTGCAGCGTGAGCAGCACACCGGCTGCCGAGTGGGGGAAGCGGGCGATCATGCCGACGAGCAGCAGCATGCGGACGGGCCGCACGCGGAGCAGCTCTCGGTACACGGCGAAATTCACGGGCGTTCTTCCTTGCCGACCCTCGTCAGCGCATGAGTTTGATGTCGAGCGAATCGACGCGTTCCACGAACGCGGGGAGGCCCAGCAGCCTGGCCCGCAGCGACGTCACGGCAGTCTTCACCTGGTCGGCGGACAAGCCCTCCCGGAGCCGCACGTCCATCCGCAGCTCGGGGCCCGGGCCGCCACCGGAGGCAATGCTACCGTCGGCGGCGCGGGTGAGGACGCCGGCGCCCGGTCGCAGTTCGAGCCCGACGACGAACTCCTCCCCGACGGCGACGTCACCCACGAGGGAGGCAAGTCCCTCGTCCTCGTAGGACGGAAGCCACGCGGTCCCCTGCGCGAGCGCCCACACGGCCGGACGGCGGAGGACGAACGTCACCTCGGCACCGGGATCGAGCACCAGGAGTTCCGCCTGCTCGGCGGCGGCCGCAAGAGCCGCGCGAGGGGCGACGACAGCGACGGGCCGCGCGGTCGGGTGCCACGACGCGAGCCGCGCGGTCGAGGAGAACACGGGCAGCGCCGCCCGCCCGTCGGGCGCCGTCAGCGTGACCAGCGCCATGTCGGCTTCCTTGTCGGCCGTCAGGCCGTCGTCGGTCTCCACGGCCGCAGCCACCTGCGCGACGATCGGGATGAAGACCCTGGCGCTCCCGAGGGCCGCGAAGACGGCTCGCTCCCGTGGGCCGGGTTGACCCGGCGTCCCGAGCAGCGCCGCGACGGCGGTGACGAGACCGGCGTCGGGTGAGCCGTCGTCGTCGTCGAACACGTGCAACGGGTTCCTGTCCCCCGAGAGGTCGCGGTCGGCCCACGGCCTCCCGGCCGAGTCCGCCGCGTTGCCCTCGAGCGCCGCCCGGATGTGTGCCGGGAGCTGCCGACCGCTCACTCGTCGGTGCCGGGCAGCCCCGCGACGTCGAGCGCCTGCGGCAGCGTGAACGCTCCGGCGTAGAGCGCCTTGCCGACGATCGCGCCCTCGAGGCCGAGCGGCACCAGCTCGCGCAGGGCGGCGATGTCGTCGAGGCTGCTGATGCCACCCGATGCGACCACGGGCCGCATCGTCCTGGCGAGGACCTCGCGCAGCAGGTCGATGTTCGGACCCTTCAGCGTGCCGTCCTTCGTGACGTCTGTGACGACGTACCGGGCACACCCGGCGTCCTCGAGGCGCTGCAGCACCTCCCAGAGGTCACCGCCCTCCTCGGTCCAGCCGCGCGCGGCGAGGGTGGTCCCCCGGACGTCGAGCCCGACGGCGACGGCGTCACCGAAGCGCGCAATGACCCGCTCGGTCCACTCCGGGTTCTCGAGTGCAGCCGTGCCCAGGTTGACGCGGGTGGCTCCGAGCTCGAGCGCGGCCTCGAGCGAGACGTCGTCGCGGATGCCCCCGGAGAGTTCCACCTTGATGTCGAGGTGCTTCACGACGCGCTCGAGGAGGTCCCGGTTGGAACCGCGACCGAACGCCGCGTCCAGGTCCACGAGGTGCACCCACTCCGCGCCGGCCTCCTGCCAGGCGAGGGCGGCGTCCAGGGGGTCCCCGTAGCTGGTCTCGCTGCCCGCCTCACCCTGCACCAGGCGGACGGCCTGGCCGTCGGCGACATCGACGGCGGGCAGGAGTTCGAGCGAGGGGGATTCGGCGAAGGGGCTCATGGGGCTGCTTTCTGCGGGGACGGAACGGGCCGAGGGTCGACGTCGGTCGGGGAGGTTCGCGGTCGGTCGTGGTCACGGGGCGGACCGGTGGTGACCGGTGGTGATCCGGGTGGGACGAGTGCGTGCGAGGGTGTCACGCCTGGAGGGTGAACAGGTAGGCGGCGAGCAGGGAGAGGCCCGCGAGGACGAGGAAGGCGATCCAGACCCAGCGTGGGAATTCCTGACCGCGGAGTGAGAACGCTCCGCCGATCAACAGCCCGGCGACTCCCATCAGGACCAGGCTCAGCATCCGATCACCGCAGGCTGCCGATCCAGTTGCGCAGGAGCTGGGCCCCGGCGTCGCCGGACTTCTCCGGATGGAACTGCGTCGCGGCCAGCGGACCGTTCTCCACGGCTGCGATGAAGGGGCCGCCGTGGCGCGACCAGGTGACTTGCGGAGGTTTCATCGCGGGCTGGGTCACGTCGAAGGACCAGTCCTGCACACCGTAGGAGTGCACGAAGTAGAAGCGCTCGTCCTCGAGCCCGTCGAAGAGTACCGACCCGGCGGGTGGCTCCACGGTGTTCCATCCCATGTGGGGCACCACGTCGGCCTTGAGCCGTTCGACGGTACCCGGCCACTCGCCCATGCCGGGCGTGCGCACACCGTGCTCCACACCCTCGTCGAAGAGCACCTGCAGGCCCACGCAGATGCCGAGCACGGGCCGTCCACCGGCGACGCGCCGCCCGATCATGCGGAGGGCGTCGACGTCCTTCAGGCCCTTCATCACCGCCTCGAAAGCGCCGACACCCGGCACGAGGAGCCCGTCGGCGTTGAGGACGTCGTCCGGCTTGGCGCTGAGGACGACCTCCGCCCCGACGTGTTCGAGCGCCCGCACCACGGAGCGGACGTTGCCCGAGCCGTAGTCGAGGACGGTCACCGTGCGTGAGGTCACAGCGATCCCTTCGTCGACGGGATGCCCGTGACCCGCGGATCGGGCTCGACAGCCGCGCGCAGCGCCCGCGCGAGCGCCTTGAACTGCGCTTCGACGATGTGGTGCGGGTCGCGTCCGGCGATCACGGTGACGTGCAGGCAGATCCCGGCGTGCAGGGCGATGGCCTCGAACACGTGGCGCGTGAGCGACCCGGTGAAGTGGCCTCCGACCAGGTGGTACTCCTGCCCGGCGGGCTCACCCCCGTGGACCAGGTAGGGGCGTCCGGAGATGTCGACGACGGCCTGGGCGAGCGCCTCGTCGAGAGGCACGGTGGCTTCCCCGAAGCGACGGATACCGGCCTTGCTGCCGAGTGCCTGCCTCAGCGCCTCACCGATGGCGATGGCGGTGTCCTCGACCGTGTGGTGGACGTCGATGTGCGTGTCACCGCTCGATTTGATGGTGAGGTCGATCAGGGAGTGCTTGGACAGAGCCGTGAGCATGTGGTCGTAGAACGGCACGGTGGTGTCGATCGACGAGACTCCGGTGCCGTCGAGGTCAAGCTCGACGAGCACGCTGGACTCGCTGGTGACGCGCTCGATGCGTGCCGTACGAGTGCCGGAGGCAGTGACTGTCATGACATCCCTTCGAAGGATCGATGATCAGGGGGTGTGGTGGGCCTTCGCCCAGGACCGCGGATCGCGCGGACCCGCCGAACCAGTCTAGAAGACGTGCGCGCCGGGCACGGTGGCCTGGTCGCGCTCGAGGAGTCCGGAGAGCACCCGGAGGAAGACGGTGGTCTCCTCCTCCGTGCCGGCCGTCACCCGCAGTGAACCGGCGATCCCGACGTCGCGGATCAGGACGCCCGCCTCGAGGAGACCCTCCCAGATCCGGCGGGGATCCTCGAGGCCCGAGAAGAACACGAAGTTCGCATCCGACGGCGCAGGAGTGAGGCCCAGATCGGTCAGTTCGCGGACGATGCGGTCCCGCTGCACCTTGATCGCCTCGACGTTGGCCAGGAGGGTGTCGGCGTGCGTGAGGGCCGCGTTCGCCGCCGCCTGCGTGAGGGCGGACAGGTGGTACGGGAGCCGCACCAACCGGAGGGCGTCCGTCACCTCGGGGGCCGCCGCGAGATACCCGAGCCTCGCGCCCGCCATCGCGAAGGCCTTGCTCATGGTGCGCGAAACCATCAGGCGCGGCCGGCCGGGCAACAGGGTCAGCGCACTCGGGGTGCCCTGCTGGAGGAATTCGCCGTAGGCCTCGTCGACGATGATCATCGCCCTGGCCGCCTCACCCGCTGCATAGGCCGCCTCGATCACGTCGAGACCAAGGGCCGTCCCCGTGGGGTTGTTGGGTGAGCAGAGGAACACCACGTTCGCGCCCGACTCCGTGACCGCCCGCGCCGTGGACTCGGGGTCCATCGCGAAGGCCGCTCCGCGCTCCGCGGTCACGTAGCGCGTCCCCGTGCCGCTGGCGAGCAGCGGATACATGGAGTAGGTGGGCGGGAAGCCGATGGCCGTGCGTCCGGGACCGCCGAAGGCCTGCAGTATCTGCTGGAGCACTTCGTTCGAGCCGTTGGCCGCCCAGAGCTGGTCGGGCGTCAACCCGTGACCCAGGTACGCGGCGAGGTTCGCGCGAAGTTCCGAGAACTCGCGGTCCGGGTACCGGTTCAACCCGCCGGTGGCGTCCGACACGGCGGCCACGATGGCCTGGTGGACGTCGGCGGGGACACGGTGCGTGTTCTCGTTGACGTTCAGGAGGATGGGGACGTCGAGCTGGGGCGCACCGTAAGGGTGCTGCCCTACGAGGTCGTCGCGGAGGGGCAGGCTCGCAAGGGCGTCGGCAGAGGAAGGCACCTGCCGAGTTTAGCCCTGGACGGGTACCGAGATGCTCTGTCCGGCTTGCACCACGGAGGTCCGCAGGTTGTTGAGCTCGACGATCTCGGCGACGACATCCCGCGTATCGCGATCAGGCGCATAGGACGAGGCGAGGCCCCAGAGTGTCTCCCCCGCCGCGATGGTCACGTCGATGGTCGGCGCTGCCTGCGACGGCCCGTCCCCTGCCTGGGCCTGGGACGTCAGGAACGCCCCGAGCAGGATGAGCATCGCGACGATCAGGGTGATCGGCAGCCCGACGAGGAGGAGACGCCCGCGGCGGGTCAAGGTGATGCGATCGGGTACGGCGGCGGGCGTGTGGACGCGCTCGGCGCCGGCCGACGTCCGGGGACGGGCGACGGTGGGCACGATGACGCCACGATCGACGATGGACGCCGTGGAGCTGCCCTGCAGAACCAGTGCTTCGGTCATGACCTGCCTCTTCCCTTCGAACGGTCCGTCCGGGATCTGATCCCGAATCGAACATGCGTACTAATACTCCTGAGTCCTTTCTAGCACTGAGGAACGATGCGTGTCGAGACTCGCTCGAACATATGTTTGAAAACAAGCATCGACTCGCCTAGCGTGGCGTGAAGGACCGACGACCGTTATTCCTTGTCCCCTCGGGGACCCGGGCTTCCGATCTAGGTCCAGACAATCACCCGCCACCGACAGAATCGCTCCCGCGGTCCGGACGGTCCGGCGGGGGAACCCAGATCTGGACGAAGGGCATGCGCGTGGCGGAAGCAGCACCGGCAGACCGGCAGGAATCGAACACAGCGAGCAGTCCGCGCGCGGTTCCCGGGCCGGCCGGTCGTGGTCGTCCCCGCGGGCGGTCGGTGTCCAAGGGCCTGACGCCGCGGCAACTGACGATCCTGGAGACCATCCAGCGGTCCATCTCGGACAAGGGCTACCCGCCGTCGATGCGTGAGATCGGCGACACCGTCGGTCTCGCGAGTCTCTCGAGCGTGACCCATCAGCTGTCCCAGCTGGAGCGCCTCGGCTACCTCCGGCGGGATCCCAAGCGTCCGCGGGCCATGGAGGTCCTCCTCCCGCTCACGCTGACGACCGACGGCGCGTCATCGGACCCGTCGGACGGCGGGGCGGCGTCGAGCGCGGATCAGCAGATCGCGGTGGACACCGCACTGGTACCCCTCGTAGGACGCATCGCGGCTGGTGGGCCGATCCTCGCGGACCAGGTGATCGAGGACGTGATGCCCCTCCCTCGCCAGATCGTCGGGCACGGGGAGCTGTTCATGCTCAAGGTCTCCGGTGACTCCATGGTCGACGCAGCCATCTGCGACGGCGACTGGGTGGTGGTGCGGAAGCAGCAGAGCGCCCAGAACGGGGACATCGTCGCGGCGCTGCTCGACGACGAGGCCACCGTCAAGACCTTCCGCCAGCGTGACGGGCACACCTGGCTGCTCCCCCAGAACACGAGGTACGAACCGATCCTCGGCGACCACGCCAGCATCATGGGCAAGGTCGTCTCGGTGATGCGAGCGCTCTGACGCCGTCAGGCCCTGACCGGCCGTGTCAGCGCCGTCGACGGCGGTCGTCACCGCCCGTCAGGCCGGGTCAGCGTGCGGAGAGCCGCTCGAGGATGCCGGTCACGGTCGCCCGGTCGGTGGTCGCCCAGAAGGGCGGCAGCGCAGCGCGGAGGAACCCGCCGTACCGCGCGGTCGCGAGGCGGCTGTCGAGCACCGCGACCACGCCGCGGTCCTCCGCCGCGCGGATCAGACGACCCGCGCCCTGCGCGAGCCGCACCGCGGCATGCGTCGCCGAGACACTCATGAACCCGTTGCCCCCGTTCCGCGCAACGGCTCGCGTGCGCGCCGTCATGAGCGGATCGTCCGGCCTCGGGAACGGGATGCGGTCTATGATCACCAGCCTGCAGGACGACCCGGGGACGTCCACCCCCTGCCAGAGGGACATCGTCCCGAACAGGCAGGTGTCCGGCTCGTCGGCGAACTGTGTCACGAGGGCGTTGAGCGAGGATTCGCCCTGGCACAGGATCTCGAAGTCCACCTCGGGCCGGAGTGTCTCCGCAGCCTCCTCGGCGGCCCGTTTCGAGGAGAAGAGGCCGAGCGCTCCCCCACGGCTCGCCGTGATGAGCGTGAGGATCTCCGCGAGCTGGGCGTCGGACACCCCCCGCTCCGGCTTCGGCAGGTCCTGTGCCACGTAGAGCACACCCTGCTTGGGGTAGTCGAACGGGCTGCCGACGTCGACCCCGGTCCAGGCCGGGGCACCCGGGCCACTGAGCCCGAGCGATCCCGCGACAGGACCGAACTCGGAACCGATGGCCAGCGTGGCGGAGGTGAGGATCACCGTGTGGTCCTCGAACAGACCCTCGCGCAGGCGACCCGCCACCGAGAGCGGGGCGACGTTGAGGGTGGCCGGTGAGGTCTCGTCCGGCTGGGAGTACCCGGAGCCCGGAGTGAACGTGCTGGGGCGGGAAGCCCACACCACCTCGTTCAGGTCGGCCGCGGCGAGGATCCGCTCGGCGAGTTCGAAGACGAGCGTCACCCGGGCGCGCGCCACCTGCCGCCCGCCGTCGGCGTCGGCCTCCGACTTCCCCTCGGTCTTCGTGTCCGACAGGGCGGCGCGGGAGGCGTCCCGCACCTGCTCCAGGGACTGCGCGAGTTCCTCGGGCAGTCCGCCCGGCAGGAGCCCCGACGGCAGGCGTTCCGAGGCCGCCTCGAAGGCGTCGCCGGCCGTGTCGAGAGCGCCCGTGCTGATGGACGCGTGCCGCCGCAGCGCTGCAGCGGCGGCGGAGACCATCGACGCCGAGAGCTGACCGGACACGGCACCGGTGACGCGGTCGTGCAGCTCGTGGGCCTCGTCGATGACCACGACGTCGTACTCCGGAAGTACGGCGAGCCCCTCGAAGGCACTGATCGCGAGCATCGCGTGGTTGGTGATGATGATGTCGGCGTCCGCCGCCGCCGCGCGCGCCTTCTCGCTGAAGCACTCCTGCGCCACAGGGCAGCGCGCCGCACCGAGGCATTCCATGCTGGACACCGACACCTGTCGCCACGCGCGGTCGCTCACGCCGGGCACGAGGTCGTCGCGGTCGCCCGTCGTCGTCTCCTCGGCCCACTCACGCAACCGCACCACCTCCTGGCCGAGGGCCGAGGCGGGAGCACCGCCGCCCAGCGGCGGGGACGGATGCTGTGCGGCGTCCTCCCCGAGGCTGAACAGCGTTCCCGGGGCGTCCTCCTCCGGGAAGCCGCCGCCGGTCTTGTGGAGGCAGACGTAGTTGGAGCGCCCCTTGAGGAGCGCGACGTCGACCGGGCGGGAGAGCGCCGGGCGGACGGCGTCGAGCAGCCGCGGGAGATCCCGTCCCACGATCTGCGCCTGCAGGGCGAGGGTCGCCGTGGAGACGACCGACGGGCGGTCGCTCTCCATGGCCTGCGCTATCAGCGGCACGAGGTAGGCGAGGGACTTACCGGTTCCCGTGCCGGCCTGGACGAGGAGGTGATCCCCCGAGTCGATCGCCTCACTGACCTGTCGCACCATCTCGTGCTGTCCCGCGCGCATCTCACCGCCCATCGCACCGACGGCGGCGTCGAGCAGTTCGAGGGATCGGCGGGCGTGGGGGGAGGGCACCCCGCCGGCCGCGGTGTCCGGCGCCGCGATCACGGCGCCGGACCGCGTGGACTCACTCATGCCGCAGGTACGGCTCCAGTTCGGCTGCCAGACCCTCACGCACCATCACGTCGAGGCGCGTTCCCTCGTCCACGTGCTCCATGCCGAGGATCTCGGCGTCCTCCTCGTGCAGGCGGCTGACGATCTCCCCGTGCTCGTAGGGGATCATCAGGTCCATCTTCACCCCGGGTCGCGGGATGCTGGTGCTGACCAGTTGGCGCAACTCGGTCAGGCCCTCGCCCGTGCGGGCGGAGACGACGACGGAGCGCGGCTCACGCTGCCGCAGGCGCTCGATGACGAACGGATCGGCTGCATCGGCCTTGTTGAGCACGATGATCTCCGGCACCTTGCGGGCGTCGACCTCCGTCAGCACGGCGCGGACGGCCGCGATCTGCCCTTCGGGGTCCGGGTGGGACGCGTCGACGACGTGCAGGATCAGATCCGCGTCCGCCACTTCCTCGAGCGTGGAACGGAACGCCTCGATCAGCTGCGTCGGGAGTGACCTCACGAAGCCGACGGTGTCGGCCAGCGTGTAGCCGATGCCGTCCGGCGTCTCGGCCCTGCGGATGGTCGGATCAAGAGTCGCGAACAGGGCGTTCTCCACGAGCACGCCCGCGTCCGTCAGCCGGTTCAGCAGCGACGACTTCCCGGCGTTGGTGTACCCGGCGATCGCGACCGAGGGAACCTGGTTCCTCCGTCGGTTGGAGCGCTTCGTCTCGCGGGCAGGTTTCATGCCCGCGATCTCACGACGGAGCTTCGCCATCCGCGTACGGATCTTCCGGCGATCGAGCTCGATCTTCGTCTCACCGGGACCACGGGAACCCATACCGGCGCTGGCGCTACCCACCTGGCCACCGGCCTGCCGGGACATCGACTCGCCCCAGCCACGCAGGCGCGGCAGCAGGTACTCGAGCTGTGCGAGTTCGACCTGCGCCTTGCCCTCGCGGCTCTTGGCATGCTGCGCGAAGATGTCGAGGATCAGGGCCGTGCGGTCGATCACCTTGACCTTCACGATGTCCTCAAGGCCACGTCGTTGCGACGGCGAGAGCTCGCTGTCCACGATCACGGTGTCAGCACCGGTGGCCTGCACGATCGACTTCAGTTCCTGCGCCTTGCCCGAGCCGAGGAACGTGCCCGGATCCGGCTTCAGCCGCCGCTGGACGATCCCGTCCAGGACCTCCGAGCCGGCCGTCTCGGCCAGCGCCGCGAGCTCCTGGAGGGAGTTCTCGGCGTCCTTGGCCGTACCCTCGCTCCAGAGCCCGGCGAGGACGACCCGCTCGAGCCGCAGCTGCCGGTACTCGACCTCGGTGACGTCCTCGAGCTCCGTGGACAGTCCAGCCACGCGCCGGAGGGCGCGCCGCTCGGCGAGGTCCTCCTGGTCGCCGTCGGCGTCGGATGGCGTGTCGTCCCGCGACAGCGCGAGGGCCCGTGACCGCCACGTCTTCTCGATGGGAGCGGCGGACGTCTCCTCGCCCGCTCCCGACTTCTTCACCTTCGCCACAGCAGCTTCATCGCTGGCGAGGATCCGGTCGATTACTGCCTGGATCTCCTCCGGGCCCATGTCGGCTCCGTCGGTTCGTCCGTCATTCGTGGTCATGTTCTCCTTTATGGGATGTCCCCCAATTCTACGTCTGCGTGCCTCCCCTGTGGCAGGTTCTTCTCCCAGCGCGAAACTCCCCGCTCCACGACCGCCCCTAGCGCAGCGGTGCGCGGGGGGAACCGGCCGCCGCACCGCCCGCCAACCGCCCGCCAACCGCCCGCCAACCGCCCGATAGGCTTTCTGCATGGATTCGCAGCACTACTTCACCGCCTCGCCGCAGGGCCCTGCGGTCCGTCGTCCCCTCTCCGTGGTGCTCGCCGGGACACGGCGCGAGCTCGTGACGTCGTCGGGCCTGTTCAGCCCTGACGGCATCGACAAGGGGACGGCGATCCTGCTCGACACCGTCCCGCCGCCGGAGGGCGGCACGCTGCTCGACATCGGCAGCGGGTGGGGACCGATCGCCCTCACCATGGCACTGCTGTCACCCGAGGCGACCGTGTACGCGATCGACGTCAACGAACGCAGCATCGCCCTGACGGCCGAGAACGCCGACCGCCTGGGGCTCCGCACCATCCGCTCGAGCACACCCGACGACGTGGATCCCTCGCTGCAGTTCGACACGATCTGGTCCAACCCGCCCATCCGTATCGGCAAGCAGGAGCTCCACGCCCTGCTGCTGCGCTGGCTCCCCCGCCTGGCCCCGGGTGGTCGCGCGTGGCTGGTGGTGCAGAAGAACCTCGGCGCCGACTCCCTGCTGCGCTGGCTTCAGGAGGAGTTGCCCGCGGGATTCGTGGCGCGCCGGGCGGAGACGTCGAAGTCGTTCCGCGTCCTCGAGGTGCGGCGCCCCGACTGAGTCGTCGGGCGCGAAAGACCCGGGGTTCAGAGGTCGGGGTGGAGCGTTCCCTCGGCCACGAGCACTGCCGGACCGCTCAGTTGCACGTGCTCGCGGCCCTCGGGTCCGGCGAAGAACGCGACGCCGACCGTGCCACCCGGCACGCCGACGAGCCACTGGTCCGGCGCTCCGGCTCCGGCCCAGTACCGGATCGCCGCCGCGGCCGCGCAGGCGCCCGTGCCGCACGAGAGGGTCTCCCCCACGCCCCGCTCGTGGACGCGCATCGTCACGCGGCCCACGCCGTCATCGCCCACCAGCGGCTCCGACGGCACGACCAGCTCGACGTTGGTACCGTGCGGAGGTACCGGCCGGACGATCGGCGCAGTGTGGAGGTTCGCGGTCCCGAGTTCCTCGTACTCCGCGAGGGCGACGACGGTGTGCGGGTTCCCCATGCTGATGGACAGGGCGGGGCGGTCGACGTCGAGCCCCGCGACATCCACGATCGCGTCGGTTCCCCGCGCTGCCGCCGCCTCGGGGTCGATGAGGTCCCATGGACCCATGTCCACCGCGTATCCCTCACCGGACCGCGAGACGCGCTTGACCCCTCCCCGCGTGCCGATCGGGAGCGTGGCGCCGTCGGGCAGGTCGACGAGGCCCTGGGCGATCAGGAAGTGCACGAACACCCTCACACCGTTGCCGCACATCTCCGAGACGGAGCCGTCACCGTTGCGGTAGTCCATGAACCACTCGGCGTCCGGTTCGGTCGGCAGGAGGGCCCGGCCCTCCGGGAGCGCCGTGGAGCGCACCGCGCGGATGAACCCGTCCGCGCCGATACCCAGGTGGCGGTCGCAGGCCCGGGCGACGAACGGCACGTCGAGCGCGAGGGAGCCCTCCGGATCCAGGGTCAGGATGAAGTCGTTGCCCGTCCCGTGGCCCTTGGTGAAGGGCACCCCCGACGGGCGGGAGGACTCGTCGATGGCGCCGGTAGTGGTCATGGGCGGGTCATGGGCTCGTAGGTCACGGTCCTAGCTTAGGTCGGTCCCGCGACGGACCACATCGACGGCCCGCTCCCTGAGATCGGCCGCCTCCCAGTCGAGCCACGCGATCCGCGGGTCGGCGCGGAACCACGTGAGCTGCCTGCGCGCGAAGCGGCGTGTGGCGTCGATGGTGTCCTCCGTGGCCGCCGCCACCGTCATGCTCCCGTCGAGCACCCGCAGGAACTGGGAGTAGCCGAGCGCGCGCGACGCCGTCCGGCCACGCCGGAGCCCTGCCTCCTCCAACCGCGCCACCTCCTCCGCCAGACCGTTGCCCACCATCGCGTGCACGCGCTGTGCGAGGCGTTCGCGAAGGAGCTCCCGGTCCACCGCGAGGCCGATCTGAACCGCGGGCCGGTGGTACTCCCGGCGCGGCATGAAGGAGCTGAAGGGGAGGCCGGTGATCTCGTGGACCTCGAGGGCGCGGACGAGCCGCCGATCGTCCTCGATCCGTGCGGCGGACACGGGGTCGACCGCGTGGAGCCTGCCGCGGAGGACCTCCCGCCCCTCGACGCCGAGCTCGGCCTCGAGGCGGCTCCGTACGCCGGCGTCGGTGGGCGGGAACTCGAGGGTGTCGAGTGCTGCGCGGACGTACAGGCCCGAGCCCCCGACGAGCACCGGCACACGGCCGCGGGACCGGATGTCCTCGAAGACCCGGCGGGCCTGGTCCTGGTACGCGGCGACGCTGGCTTCCTCGGTGACGTCGAGGACGTCCAGGAGGTGGTGCTCGATGCCTTCGCGCTCGGCAGGCGGCAGCTTCGCGGTGCCGATGTCCATGCCCCGGTAGAACTGCAGCGCGTCGGCATTCACGACCTCGCCGTCCAGCCCGCGTGCGATCGCGACGCCGAGGTCGGACTTCCCTGACCCGGTGGGACCGACGACGGCGATGATCGGCTGCGTCACCCGGCGGAACCGCGCACGGGCAGCGGCGGCATGCCCAGCGAGACCGCCCGGGGCGCTCCCGTCGCAGGCGCCGGCGCCCCGCACGAGTCAGCCTGACTTCTGTCCCAGGCATCCCCCGCACGTGAGCGGCGCACCCCGTACTCGGCTGTCGTCGGATCGGACAGCAGATGGAAGGAGGCGGCCTCCGTGACGGGCACCGTGACGAAGTCCCCGGGCCGCGGGATCTCGGCGCCGTCGGGTACGGAGAAGTGCACCAGCCGCTGGTCCTTCGCACGGCCGGTGAGCCGGTGCGTCTCGCCGCCTTTCCGCCCCGGCTGGTCCGTCACGAGCACCTCGACAATGCGGCCCACCTGACGGGCGTTCTCCTCCCGGGCGATGCGGTCCTGCAGGGCGGTCAGACGCTCGAAACGCTCCTGGACCACGGCCTTCGGCAGCTGGTCCGGCAGATCGGCGGCCGGGGTCCCGGGACGTTTGGAGTACTGGAAGGTGAAGGCGGTGGCGAACCGCGACCGTTCTACGACGTCGAGTGTGGCGAGGAAGTCCTCCTCGGTCTCCCCGGGGAAGCCGACGATGATGTCCGTCGAGATCGCCGCGTGCGGCATCCGCTCGCGCACGCGGTCGAGGATCCCGAGGAATCGTGAGGACCGGTAGGAACGGCGCATCGCTTTCAGCACCCGGTCCGATCCCGACTGCAGGGGCATGTGCAACTGGGGCATCACGTTCGGCGTCTCGGCCATAGCGTCGATGACGTCGTCGGTGAAGGCGGCAGGGTGTGGGCTCGTGAAGCGGACGCGCTCGAGGCCCTCGATCGCGCCGCAGGCGCTTAGGAGCTTCGCGAAAGCTCCGCGATCTCCGAACTCCACCCCGTACGAGTTGACGTTCTGACCCAGCAGGGTCACTTCGACGGCGCCGTCGGCGACGAGAGCCTCCACCTCGGCCAGGATCTCACCCGGCCTCCTGTCACGTTCCTTCCCCCGGAGGGAGGGGACGATGCAGAAGGTGCACGTGTTGTTGCACCCCACGGAGATGGACACCCACCCCGCGTACACCGATTCGCGCCTCGTCGGCAGCGTCGAGGGGAACACATCGAGCGACTCGAGGATCTCGAGCTGGGCCTCCTGGTTGTGTCGGGCCCTCTCGAGCAGGGCCGGCAGCGCCCCGATGTTATGGGTGCCGAACACGGCATCCACCCAGGGCGCCTTTTTCAGGATGGTCTCGCGATCCTTCTGTGCGAGGCAGCCGCCCACGGCGATCTGCATCCCGGGGCGGGCCTCCTTGACCGCCTTCAGGATGCCGAGGTTCCCGTAGAGCTTGTTGTCCGCGTTCTCCCGGACGGCGCAGGTGTTGAAGACGACGACGTCCGCCTGGCCTCCCCCGGTGCGCTGCAGGCCCGCACCTTCGAGCAGGCCGGAGATGCGCTCGGAATCGTGCACGTTCATCTGGCACCCGAACGTCCGGACCTCGTAGGTACGTCCGTCGACGGGTGTGGAACCCGTCGGAGCGTCCACGGACACGGGACCTTCATCGAGGACGGTCGACGGCGCGTCGAGCCGGGGGGTCTGGGCGATACTCACGCGATCAAGCGTACGGCGGGCGACACAGGCACCCGCAATCCGCCTGCGTTCCGGCTGCTACTGCTGGTCCGGCTACTGCTACTCGTCCGGCTACTCGGACGCGGCGCCGGCGTCTGCCACGGTCTCCGCCACCACGTCCTTGACGATGGCGAAGGCGGCACCAGGGCTGTAGCCCTTGCGCGCGAGGACCCCCACGAGCCGCCGGATCTCCTTGTCGCGCAGCGAGCGGTCGGAGAGATCGGTCCGCGTCCGGAGCTTACGCACGACGATCTCCCGCGCCTGGTCGTGCTCGTCCTCGTCGGAGATCTGCAGGAGGGCTTCCTCGGCGAGCTCGGGATCTATCCCCTTCTCCGCCAGCTCCCGTCGGATGGACGCCCGGGCGAGCGCCTTCACCGAGGAACGCGTTCTCACCCACAGACGGGCGAACTCCGCGTCGTCGATGAGCTGCACCTCCTCGAAGCGATCGAGGAGTGCCGTCACCACGGACGCGGGAACGTCCCGTTCGGCGAGCTTCTGCCCCAGCTGATGACGGCTCCGCGGACCGAGTGCGAGCTGTCTGAGCATGATCGCTCGACCCTCGGTCGCCCATTCCTCGTCACTTCGGTCCTGCGCGACGCTGTCCGCAACCGTTCCATCGCCTGAGGTGTCGCGGCCACCGATCCGCCCCCGACTCCTGGACGCCGCGCGGCGCGTACCTCGGCCGGAGCCGTCGGCATCGGACGGAGACGTCGCGTCGGAGGCACCGGCGAGGTTGTCCGCGGAGGGCGGCCGTGCCTCGTCGGCGGCTTCGGCCGAGGTGCCGAAGGCCGGCGCGAAGGGGTCGCTGTACGACGACCACTTCCAGGAGCGGCTCCGGCTCGTCCGGGCAGCCCGAGGCCGCCCCCCTACGCTGCTTCCGTCCCGTTCGTCGGCAGAGTCCGGGCCGGGCGAAGGCTCTGTGCGGGACCGTTGTCGGTCGCGGCGTGCGTGTACCGGAGGGCTTTCGGCGTCGCCGTCCGGCTGAGCCCGACCGTTTGGGTCATCGCCATCGAACCGGCCGAAGGAGATTCCCCATCCGGCCGGTTCGGGTGCGGTGTCCGACGGCACAGGTGCTACTCGCCGCCGACCGCTTTCAGCTTCGGCGCTTCCGGCTCCTCGACCTGAACGCCGATGCCCAGCTTCACCCTGATCTTCTGCTCCAGTTCGTCGGCGAGGTCAGGGTTGTCGATGAGGAACTTCCTCGCGTTCTCCTTGCCCTGGCCCAACTGGTCGCCGTCGTAGGTGAACCATGCACCGGACTTCTTGACCAGGGCGTTCTCCACGCCCACGTCGATCAGTCCGCTCTCACGTGAGATCCCGTAGCCGTACAGGATGTCGAACTCGGCCTGCTTGAAGGGCGGCGCCATCTTGTTCTTGACGATCTTGGCGCGGGTGCGGTTACCGATGGGGTTCACACCCTCCTTCAGCGTCTCGATGCGCCGCACGTCGATGCGGACGGAGGCGTAGAACTTCAGCGCCTTACCACCCGTCGTCGTCTCGGGGCTTCCGAAGAACACGCCGATCTTCTCGCGCAACTGGTTGATGAAGATGGCAGTGGTCTTCGTCTGGCTCAGGCGACCGGTGATCTTCCTGAGCGCCTGGCTCATCAGACGGGCCTGCAGACCCACGTGGCTGTCACCCATCTCCCCCTCGATCTCGGCACGCGGCACGAGAGCGGCGACGGAGTCGATGACCACGAGGTCGATGGAGCCGGACCCGATGAGCATGTCCATGATCTCGAGCGCCTGCTCGCCGGTGTCCGGCTGAGAGACGAGCAGGGCGTCCGTATCCACGCCGAGCCGCTTCGCGTACTCGGGATCGAGCGCGTGCTCGGCGTCGATGAAGGCGACGATGCCGCCGTTGCGCTGGGCACTGGCGACCGCGTGCAGTGCCACCGTGGTCTTACCGGAGGACTCCGGCCCGTAGATCTCGACGATCCTGCCCCGCGGGAGGCCACCGATGCCGAGCGCGGCGTCGAGGGCGATGGAGCTCGTCGAGATCGTCTCGATCGGGGCCCTGATCTCGTCCCCGAGACGCATGATCGAGCCCTTGCCGTACTGCTTGTCGATTTGTGCGAGTGCAGCTTCGAGGGCTTTCTCGCGGTCTGGAGCGGCCATTCTTCACCTCGGTCATCCATGGCCAAACGGCCTGTTTACGTGTTCATGACGACTGTATTTGCAGTCGCCGACAGTTTGAGATGCGGCCGCCGCTATGTGCACAAGTGGGGACCACCGCCAGTGTCGATCATACGACAGACCGAACAGGTATTCGATTAATTCGTCCTCCGCGCGCGTGTTGTCGGTGCGTCAGCGGGGCCTCACGTCGCGACCGAGCCACCGCTCGCGCGGCACGTCCTGTACCCGGCAGATCGCCTCCCAGACCGCCTTCGGATCGACACCGGCATCCAGCGCCTCGGCGGCTGTCCGATCCCCCAGACGGTCGACGACGAGATCCCGCGCCAGCGTCCGCGAGTAGCCGGCCCCGAACTCGTCGTCCATCAGCCGCCAGAAGTCACTCGTCCGCATCGTCCATCCCTGTCCTCATCCGTGTCCGTGTCCGTGTCCGTGCCCGAGTCCGGGCCGCTGTCCGGACCCGTGCTCCCTGTCCCCGACCCTGCCCATGTGTCGCTCGTGCTGCCTGCCGGTCGCCCCGCACGCTCCACCCCATCATGGATCCCGGAGCCCGTGCCCGACGGCCACAGGAACGTCGTGCCGTCCGGTACTGGCGGCCCGCGCCCTGAACCCTACAATTGCCCCATGAACTCGAAGTCGAGCACCACAGACGCCGCCCCGGGCCTCCCAGCTCGTCCGGGCGACGACGCGGACACCGATGCCGCGATCGAAGCCCTCGAGCAGCAGCTCAGCATGCTGTGGCGGCGTGCTCGCTCGAACTCCTACAAGGTCGCCCGGCGCGTGCACCCGGACATGGAGCCCGCTGCCTACGGTCTGCTGGTGATCCTGCAGCGGGAGGGCTCCATGCGCCTGACGGACATCGCCGCGAGCGTCGGCGTCGGCAAGCCGTCCGTCAGTCGCCAGATCGCCATGCTCGAGCATCTCGGCCTGGTGCAGAAGGAAGCCGACCCCCTCGACGGCCGTGCGCAGGCGATCTCGCTGACGGCGGCCGGCACGCGTCAGCTCGTCGCGGCCCAGACCGCGCGCAAGCAGGCGTTCCACGAGCTGATGGAGGACTGGGACGTGTCGGACCTGACGCGTCTGGGTACCCTGATCGCCCAGCTCAACAACACGTACACCAAGGACAACTGGTGACGAACGGCAGGAAGGCCCGCCCCGAGGGGCGGGCCTTCCTTGTTCCCGGGGTGTCCCGGACCGGTTCGGTGGACTAGCGGTTCGTCGCCGCGAGCCCCCGACGGAAGTCGTCGTTGAGACCCTCGGTGAACTCGTCCCCGAACTCGCGGGAGAATTCCTGAGGGATGGTGTCCGGGATGGACACGCCTTCTGCTTCTGCCAAGCGGTCGCTGACCTCGCGCAGCATCGAGGAGAGCGGTACCTCGAGTGCACTGCAGATCGACGAGAGGAGTTCGGAGGATGCTTCCTTCTGCCCACGCTCGACCTCGCTGAGGTATCCGAGGGAAACCCTCGCACTGTGCGACACCTCTCGCAGGGTACGGCCCTGGCGCTGGCGGACGTCACGGAGGACGTCGCCGATCTCATGACGTAGAACTACCATCTTGCGCTCCTTGGGCTTGCGTTGTGCGTCCTCCGCCAACCCCACATCACGCCAACGGACCACACCGTTTACGGAGACGGGCTGCTTTGCCATCTGAATCGCCTTGCTCCCTCATAGATGAGGCGCCGCCCGGTGGGCGTGCCTCCTGATGATGACTTGCCCCGTTCGACCTGAGCTTGAGTCGTCAACCCTACCAACGGGCGACTGTCTACATAACTACCCTCGGTGATGGTTTGTTCCCCTGGACAGCTCGGCGAACAGCTCGGTGAGAACCGCCTCCCGCGTCGCGAACCTCACTGCCTGACGGTCGCCGGGGAAGCCGTAGGAGAAGGTGCGCGTCCCCTCGCTCGTGCTCACCGCCGTGAATACGGTGCCTGACGGCTTGCCCTCGTGCGGCCCTGGACCTGCGACACCGGTGGTCGCAACCCCGATGTCCGCCGAGAACAGACGCCGTGCACCATCGGCCATCGCCGCCGCGACCCGAGGGTCGACCGCCCCCGCCGTCTCGAGCAGCTCGGCGTCGACCCCGAGCACCGCCTGCTTGACGGAGAGCTGATAGGCGACCACGCCACCCTGGAGCACGGCGGACGCCCCGGCGACGTCGGCGAGAGCGGACGCGATCAGACCGGCCGTGAGTGATTCCGCGGTGGCGAGGCTGAGGCCGCGTTCGGTCGCGAGCCCGACGACGCGGGCCGCGAGCACCGACGCCGTGCTAGGCGCGACCGTCACCATGACCCGCGGACCGGGCACCGGCGCGGAGCCTGATCGCCTGGACGACGTAGTCGACGCCCGTCACGACGGTGATCACGACGGCGGCGGCCATGACGACGGCGGCGGGCCACCAGGCCCACTCGCCGAGCAACGTCTGCAGCGGGACGAGGAACAGCAGGATGGCGGCCGTCTGCACCACGGTCTTCAGCTTCCCGCCGCGCGAGGCCGGCATGACCCCGTAGCGGATCACGGCGAACCGCAGCAGCGTGATGCCCAGCTCGCGGGCGAGGATCAGGATGGTCACCCACCACCAGAGCTCGCCCAGGACGGACAGCAGCACCAGCGCGGACCCGATGAGCAGCTTGTCCGCGATCGGGTCCGCGATCTTGCCGAAGTCCGTGATCAGTCCGCGGCTCCGCGCGAGGTCGCCGTCGAGCTTGTCCGTGTAGATGGCGATCGCGAAGGTGATCACCGCGAGCCAGCGGAACAGGCCGTCCGCGCCGTCGTCCGCGAGGAGGAACCAGATGAAGAAGGGGACGAGCAGGATGCGGACGACTGTGAGGACGTTCGCGATGTTGAGGACCGGCACTGCCGCGTTCGTGGAGTCGGCCACGCTCATCTCCCGGTCAGGTTCCAGGCGTCGTGCCCGTCGTCGTCGTCCGGATCCGTGCTGGGATCGGCGCCGTCGTGGTAATCGACGGCCTGCGCCCTGGCCGCGAGGTCGTCCGCCACGAGATCGATCGGCGGCCGGACCTCTGCCTGCCGGGGCGCCTCGTCTCCGCGCATGGCGCCCAGGACGGACTCGAGATCGTCCGGCTTGACCAGCACGTCGCGGGCCTTGGACCCCTCGGACGGACCGACGACACCGCGGGATTCCAGCAGGTCCATGAGCCGGCCCGCCTTCGCGAAGCCGACGCGGAGCTTCCGCTGGAGCATCGACGTGGACCCGAACTGCGTGGTCACCACGAGTTCGGTGGCCTGCAGCAGCACGTCGAGATCGTCCCCGATGTCGTCGTCGATCTGCTTCTTCGGCGCCTCCACGGCGACGTCCTCGCGGTACGTCGCCTGGAGCTGTCCCTTCACGTGCTCGACGACCCGGTGGATCTCCGACTCCGTGACCCAGGCCCCCTGCACGCGCATGGGCTTGGAGGCACCCATGGGCAGGAAGAGGGCGTCGCCCTGGCCGATGAGCTTCTCGGCGCCGGGCTGGTCGAGGACCACGCGGGAGTCGGTGACCGAGGACGTCGCGAAGGCCATCCGGGAGGGCACGTTGGCCTTGATGAGCCCGGTCACGACATCGACCGACGGACGCTGGGTGGCGAGCACGAGGTGGATGCCCGCGGCTCGGGCGAGCTGCGTGATGCGGACGATCGAGTCCTCGACGTCGCGCGGGGCGACCATCATGAGGTCGGCCAGCTCGTCCACGATCACCAGCAGGTACGGGTAGGGCCGCACGACGCGCTTGGACCCCTCGGGAGGCACCACCTTGCCGTTGCGCACTGCCTTGTTGAAGTCGTCGATGTGCTTGTAGCCGTAGTTGGCGAGGTCGTCGTAGCGCGTGTCCATCTCGCGGACCACCCACTGCAGCGCCTCCGCGGCCTTCTTCGGATTGGTGATGATCGGGGTGATGAGGTGCGGGACGCCCTCGTAGGCGGTCAGTTCCACGCGCTTCGGATCGACCATGACCATCCGGACCTCGTCCGGCGTGGACCGCATGAGGATCGACGTGATCATCGAGTTCACGAAGGAGGACTTTCCGGCGCCGGTGGCTCCCGCGACGAGCAGGTGCGGCATCTTGGCGAGGTTCGCGACGACGAACCCGCCCTCGACGTCCTTGCCCACACCCATGACCATCGGGTGCTCCGTCTTCCGGGCGTTCCCCGAGCGGAGCACGTCACCGAGTGAGACGGTCTCACGGTCCGTGTTCGGGATCTCGATACCGATGGCGGACTTGCCGGGGATGGGCGAGAGGATCCGGACGTCCGAGGACGCGACGGCGTAGGAGATGTTCTTGGACAGCGCGGTGACGCGCTCCACCTTGGTGCCCGGGGCGAGCTCGATCTCGTACCGCGTGACGGTGGGCCCGCGGGAGAAGCCGGTCACCTTCGCGTCCACGTTGAACTGGTCCATGGTGTGCGTCAGGGCGGCGACGACGGCGTCGTTCGCCTCCGAGCGCTCCTTCGGCGGGGTACCGGCGGGCAGGTAGTCGGACGGGGGCAGGGTGTAGGCGACGTCGCCGGCCAGCTGCAGCTGCTCCGTCCGCTGCGGGATGGGCGTGGGAGGCACCTGCGGCTGCACGGGGGTGGAAGGAACGATGAGTGCCTGGGCGGCAGGCACGACGTCAATGGCCTCGGTGGCGCCCTCGGGGGCGCGGGGCAGCGCGACCGGAGGAGCGACGGGCGCCGCGGCGCGGGCACCCTGCGTCCGCTTCAGTTCCTCGGCTGCGAGCTCCTGCTTCGTCGGACGACGGACGCCCGGCGGCACGGCCGCCTCCGCCTCACGGGCGCGGCGCTCCTCGTCCTCGATGAGCGCCCGCTCGAAGGCCTCGTCGCCCACGTAGCCGTCGATCCCGGACTCGGAACCGGCGTCGTGCGGTGCAGCTGCTGTGTCGCGGCCGAACAGGCGCTTACGGCGTTTCGGCCCCGGCGCCGCACTGGCGCCGTGCGTCTCGTAGAGGTAGCTCTGGTCGTGGTCCTCGTCGTCGCTGCGGTCGCGCCGGCGGGCGGGTCCGCCGGAACCGTCCGCATCCTGACCCATGAGGTGCTCGTAGAGCGTGCGCAGGCGCGAGGGGATGTGTCGGAACGGCGTTGCCGTCACGATCAGCAGGCCGAGCAGCACCAGGAGGCTGAGCAGGAAGGCGACCGGCCAGGCCGTGAGGACGCTGCTCAACGGGCCCGCGACGAGGAATCCGACCACGCCGCCGGCACGCCACAGCGCATCGAGGCCGTCCGACAGGCCGGGAGCGCCGCCCACCAGGTGCGCTATCCCGGAGCCGGCGAAGAGGATGACGAGTTGACCGATGGCGATGCGGTTGTTGCCCCGGTGTCGCTCGGGATACCGGAACAGACGCACGGCTCCGATCACCAGCATGAACGGCAGGAGCAGGGCCATCCAGCCGAACGTGCCGCCCGCGGCTGCATGGACGACGTCGGCGGGTGGGCCCGTCAGTGCCCACCACTCGACGGCGGCGACCGCGAGGGCGAGCAGCATCAGGAAGAATCCGGAACCGTCGCGGCGGAGCTCACGCTCGGGGGCGACGTCGTGACCGAAGGTGCGGACACCCGAGGCGACCACGCGGGCCATGCTCATCCAGACGGCGCGCACGGCCCTCAGGGGGAAGGCGAGGCGCTCCTCGTGCTGGGGCTCCGGCGTCACCGGGGCCTGCCGTGTCTTCGTGACCGCGCGGCCCGCGGCCTTCGCAGGAGCCTTGCCACGCGAGGGCGTCGAAGCGGCCGAGGCTCCCCTGCCGCGGGTCTGCTGCTGGCCCCGCGGGGCGGGGGACGTTCGAGTGGCCATGATCCTCACGGTACCCGACAGGTCTGGCGCGACGCCGGATTCCCGCACCCGCCCGATCGGGAACGGGTAGCGCTACCGGCCTGCGGAGCGGGCGACTCCGGGCCGCGTGCGAGAGCCATACAGTCACCGCGTCGCTCCCGGCTCAGGCCTCCAGCACCACCGGGATGATCATGGGGCGCCGGCGGTGGCGCCGGTTCACCCAGGTACCGATGATGCGCCTGACGACCTGCTGGAGCTGGTAGGTGGTGTGGTCGCGGTTCGTCATCACCGCTTCCTCCAGGGCCTCGGCGATCCTCGGTTTGATCTCGTCGAACACGGAGTCGTCCTCCGCGAAGCCGCGCGCGTGGATGTCCGGGCCGGACACGATCTTGCCCGTGGTGCGGTTGACCACGGTGATGATCGAGATGAATCCCTCCTCGCCGAGGATGCGCCGGTCCTTGAGGTCGGCGTCGGTGATCTCGCCGACGCTCGAACCGTCCACGTACACGAATCCGCACTCGACCGCGCCGACCACCTTCGCGGTGCCGTCCACGAGGTCGATGACCGAGCCGTCGTCCGTGAGCAGGACGTTCGACGCGGGGATGCCGGTCTGCTGCGCCAACTTGCCGTTCGCGATGAGGTGCCGCGTCTCGCCGTGCACCGGCATCACGTTCTTGGGCCGGAGGATGTTGTAGCAGTACAGCAGCTCACCCGCAGCGGCGTGCCCGGAGACGTGCACCTTGGCGTTGCCCTTGTGGATGACGTCCGCGCCGAGTTTCAGCAGCCCGTTGATCACGCGATACACGGCGTTCTCGTTGCCGGGGATGAGCGAGGACGCGAGGATCACCGTGTCGCCGGGCCCGACCGTGATCCGGTGGTCGCCGTTCGCCATGCGGGACAGGGCGGCCATGGGTTCGCCCTGGGAGCCGGTGGACATCAGCACCACGCGGTCGTCGGGCAGGTCGTCGACGTTCTTGATGTCCACGAGGATGCCGTCGGGCACCTTCAGGTACCCGAGCTTCGCGGCGATCGACATGTTGCGCACCATGGAGCGCCCCGCGAAGCAGACGAAGCGGCCGTGGGCGTGCGCGGCGTCGAGGACCTGCTGCACGCGGTGGATGTGGGACGAGAAGGACGCCACGATGATGCGCTTGCGGACCTGGCCGAAGAGGTTCTCGAGGACCGGTCCGATCTCGCGCTCCGCCGTCGTGAAGCCGGGCACATCGGCATTCGTGGAGTCCACCATGAACAGGTCCACGCCCTCCTCGCCGAGGCGGGCGAACGCACGCAGGTCGGTGATCCGTCCGTCGAGCGGCAACTGGTCCATCTTGAAGTCGCCCGTGTGGAGGACGTTGCCGGCCTCGGTGCGGATGAACACCGCGAGGGCGTCGGGGATCGAGTGGTTGACGGCGACGAACTCGCACTCGAACGGGCCGAACTGCTCGATCTGCCCCTCGGACACCGTCAGCGTGTAGGGCCGGATCCGGTGCTCCTGCAGCTTGGCCTCGATGAGCGCCAGCGTGAGTTGCGACCCGATGAGCGGGATGTCCGCCTTCAGGCGGAGCAGGTACGGGACCGCCCCGATGTGGTCCTCGTGGCCGTGGGTGAGGACGAGCCCCACGACGTCGTCGAGCCGGTCCTCGATGTAGGAGAAGTCCGGCAGGATCAGGTCGACGCCGGGCTGCGTCTCCTCGGGGAACAGGACGCCGCAGTCGACGATGAGGATCTTCCCGCCGATCTCGAAGACCGCCATGTTCCGGCCGATCTCACCGAGCCCGCCGAGCGGCACCACCCGGAGCGTCCCCGGTTCCAGGGGCGGCGGCAGCGACGGCAGGAGCGGTGCGAGGTGCGCGGCGTCGCTCATGCGGAGAGGTCCGCGCGATCCGACGGCCCCGTCGGTTCCTTCGATACCGCGGACAGGTCCCAGCCGGCCTCGGCGAGGTCGGCGAGGATCGCCTCGACCTCTCCCGGCTCCGGCGCCACGAGCGGTAGGCGGACGACGTCGTTGGCCAGGACGCCCTGGAGGCGGAGGACGTGCTTGGCGGACACGGCGCCGGGGATGTGTGTCATCACGGCCCGGATCACGGGGTCGAGCTCGAAGTGGAGACGGCGTGCCTCGTCGAAGCGCCCGGCGGCGGCCGCGTCCACGAGGGCGCGGAACGTCCGCGTGGCGACGTGCACACTGACGCTCACGACGCCGACGGCGCCCGCTGCCATCCAGGGCAGCGTGAGGCCGTCGTCGCCCGAGTAGACGTCGAGATCGGTGGAGGCGAGGACGCGGGTGACCGCGGCGAAGTCCGCCTTCGCGTCCTTGAGCGCCGTGATGCGCGGGTTCTCGGCGAGCCTGCGCATCGTGTCGGTCTCGATGGGGATGCCGGAGCGGCCGGGGATGTCGTAGATCATGATGGGCAGGTCGCTCGCCGCCGCGACCGCCTCGAAGTGCGCCACCACGCCGGCCTGCGTCGGCTTGTTGTAGTACGGCGTCACCACGAGCTGTCCGTGGGCGCCTGCCCGCTCCGCCCGCCGGGCCATCTCGACGGAGTGGGAGGTGTGGTTCGTCCCCGTGCCGGCGATCACGCGCGCCCTGTCCCCCACGGCGTCGACGACGACACGGTAGAGGTCCTCCTTCTCGGAGTCCTCGAGCGTGGAGGTCTCCCCCGTGGTCCCCGACACGACCAGGCCGTCACAGCCCTCGTCCACGAGCCGGACGGCGAGGGCCGCGGTGGCATCGAGGTCCACTGCTCCATCGGCGTCGAAGGGCGTGACCATGGCGGCCACGAGGGTGCCGAACGGACGGGTGGGCGTGGAGGTATCGGCCATGGGAGAAACGTTACCCGTTCGACGTCCCGCGGACGTGGGGGGAAGCTCCCTGTCGCCCGCAGTCGCTCCCAGCCGCCACCCGAGGGGCTGTGCAACCATGGCTGGATGCAGACCACCCCCGCGCGGCGACTGACCGGTATCGACGCCGCCCGCGGTGTGGCGCTCTTCGGCATGATGAGCACGCACATATTCCCGCTCTACGTCCCGGGAACGGTCGAGGCCTCGACCACCGCACTCCTCTTCTCGGGCCGTGCCTCCGGCCTCTTCGCCGTCGTCGCCGGGATAGGCCTCGCGCTGCTCACGGGCGGACGGTCGCCCCACCGTGACGGGCTGCTGTCCGCGGACCGCACGGGTATCGCCGTCCGCGCCGTGATCATCTCCCTGATCGGGCTCGTCCTCGGTGGGGTGGAGACGAACATCGCCATCATCCTCTTCCACTACGGCGTGCTCTTCCTCCTTGCACTGCCCTTCCTCGGCCTGCGGGTCCGCGCGCTCGCCGCGTGGGCGGCCGGGTGGCTGCTCCTCGCTCCGGTGGCGGCCTACTTACTGCGGCCGGTCGTGCGGAATGTCGTGGAACCGGATTCCCTCGGCGGCAATCCGATCTTCGAGCATGTCCTCGCGCCGCAGACCCTCGCGGCGGACGTCTTCCTCACCGGCTACTATCCCGTGCTCCAGTGGCTCGGCTTCATCCTCGTGGGCCTGCTGATCGGGCGGACGGACCTGCGGCGTCTCCCCGTCCAGGTGGCCCTCGTCGCCGGAGGGGTCCTCGCGATGGCCGCCGCGAAGTTCACCAGTCTCCAGCTGCTCGGGCCGGCGGGAGGGCTCGCGGAGATCCTGCAGACGCCGGATGGCGCCCGGTACCCGCTGGAGGCCATGCTGGACGTCGGTCTCGCCGGGATCGACCAGTCGGGGTCCTGGTGGTGGCTCGCCGTGAGCGCACCGCATTCCGGGACCACGCTGGACCTCCTCTCGGTCAGCGGGTCCTCCGCCGCCGTCGTCGGGCTGTGCCTGCTCCTGACCCGCCGCTTCCCGCTCGCGCTGCTGCCGCTCTCGGCGCCGGGCGCGATGACGCTGACCCTCTACACCCTGCACATCTGCGTCATGAGCTGGGCCGACCAGCTGACGCCCCTCCCCGACCCCACGCAGCTGTACTGGCTGCAGGTGGTGGTGGCGGTCCTGATCGGCATGCTCTTCCAGCGCCTGCGCTCATGCGGGCCGCTGGAGCTCCTGGCCTCCGGGGCCGCGACGGCCGCACGGGACAGCCGGGCGGACGCCCGCACCTGACGTCGGAACGACGACGGTGACACGATCGGGCAGCAGCCGGGCGGAGAACCGCGAAGACGAGCGACCGGACGAGTGAGCTCTCGGCCCCGGCGTGAGCACCACCGTCAGCGGCGGCGCAGTCAGCGCGCCGAGTACAGCTTCGCGGCATCGCGCATGGCGCGGCGGGCTCGCTTGCGATCGCCGGCGGCGTCGTAGGCGCACGAGAGCCGGAACCAGGTACGCCAGTTCTCGGGGTCCGCCTCGACCGCCGCCTGGTACGGCGGGAACGCCTCGTCGGCGGCGGACCGGACGATCCGCCCGGCCGGCGTCCGCGGGAGGTCGTCGACGGGCAGCCCGCCCTCGCGCTCCAGGTGGCGGGCCATCGACTGCGTGCGCGCGCCGAAGAGGAGTTCGCGGATCAGCGCCCAGGCACCGATGCACGGAAGCAGGAGGTAGCCGACGCCGAGCGCCTTCGCGACGGGATCGGGGTCACCCAGCAACAGGAAACTCCGCTGGAAGGCGACGACGAGCCAGAAGACCAGCAGCGCCGTGACGAGCAGCACGCCCAGTTTGACGCTGTGCTCGCGGTAGAAACCGACGATCCCGTTCACGATGTGCGGCCGAGGTGCAGATCGAGGTAGCCGTCGAGCCCCACCGTGAGGCCGGGACGCTGCACCACCGTGCGGATACCGAGGAGAACGCCGGGCATGAAGGACGCCCGGTCGAAGGAATCGTGCCGGATGCTCAACTGCTCCCCCGGGCCACCCAGCAGCACCTCCTGGTGCGCGGTCAGGCCGCGGAGCCTGACCGAGTGGACCGGGACGCCGTCGACCGCCGCGCCACGGGCTCCGGGCAGCTGGTCGCGTGTCGCGTCGGGTGCGTCGGGCACGCCTGCCGCCAGCCGCGCCGCAGCGACGAGCTGGGCCGTCCTGGTGGCGGTCCCGGACGGCGCGTCCACCTTGTCGGGGTGGTGCAGCTCGATGATCTCCACGGAGTCGAAGTACTGTGCGGCGGCGGCGGCGAAGGCCGTGGCGAGCACCGACCCGAGGGCGAAGTTCGGGGCGATCAGCACACCCGCGGCCGGTGTGTCCGCGAGCAGGGCCTCGAGCTCGCTGACGCGTTCGCTCGTCCAGCCGGTGGTACCCACCACGGCGTGCATGCCGTGCTCGACGACGAAGCGCACGTTGGCGGCCGTCGCGTCGGGGACGGTGAGGTCGACGACGACCCGCGCTCCCGCCGAGACGAGGTCCTCGAGCGGATCGGAGCTGCCGAGGGCCGCCACGAGATCGAGGTCGGGGGCGGCCTCGATGGCGCGCACGGCCTCCGATCCCATCCGGCCACGGGCACCGAGCACGGCCACGGGCAGTAGATCGGTCATGCGTCCCAGCCTACTGTCAGGCTCCTGCGCCGACCCACTCGACCGTGCCGTCCGTGAAGAACTGCTCCTTCCAGATGGGGACGCGTTCCTTCACGAGGTCCACGAGCTCCGAGCACGCCGCGAAGGCCTCGCCGCGGTGCGCGGCACCCACGGCGGCGACGAGCGCCTGGTCCCCGATCACGAGCGGACCCACCCGGTGCGCCACCCAGAGGCGGACGCCGTCGTGCCGCGCGGCGATCTCCTCGGCGACCTCCCGGATGATCCGCTCCGCGCTGGGGTGCGCGGAGTAGCTGAGCGACGTGACCTCGCGCCCGCCGTCGTGGTTCCGCACCACACCGCTGAAACCCACCACGGCGCCGCACTGCGGGGAATCGACGCCCGCCCGGGCCTGGTCGGGGGTGATCGGAGCCTCGGCGACGGCTGCGTGGACGACGACGCCCAGGGCCTTATCGGTGGTCATTGTGGCCTTCCAGTTGCGAGCAGATGTGGTCGACGAGCGGCGAGAGCACGGCCAGTCCGTCCCGCACGCCGCCCGGAGATCCGGGCAGGTTGATCACGAACGTGGAACCGGCGGCGCCGGCGAGCCCGCGACTGAGAACGGCCGTGGGCACTGCGGCCTCGCCCGCCCGGCGGACGGCCTCCATGATGCCGGGCAGGCTCCGGGTCAGGTAGGGCGCCGTCTGCTCGGGCGTGGCGTCGTCGGGGCTGAGTCCCGTGCCGCCACTCGTGATGAGCACGGCGGGCCGTGCCTCCAGGGCCACCCCGATCGCCTGCCCCACGGCGTCACCGTCCGGGACGACGACGGCGTCGGACACCGCGTAGCCGTGCTCGTAGAGCCAGGCGGCGATCGCCGGGCCGCACTCGTCCTCGTACGTGCCCGCGGCAGCGCGGGTCGAGGCGATGACGATCGCGGCCGACCGCATCCCCGGCCCCCTGCCCGTCGGCGCATGGCTCCGCCCGTGCGCGTGGCCACTCGTCCCGCTACTCGTGCCACTGGTCGTGTGGCTGCTCGCGCCGTGCTCGTGGGGAGCGCTCATGCCGTCCAGTCCCCGCTCTTACCACCGGTCTTCGACAGCACCCGGATACCGGTGATGACGGCGCGCTTGTCCACAGCCTTGATCATGTCGTACAGCGTCAGCGCGGCCACGGAGGCGCTCGTGAGGGCTTCCATCTCGACGCCCGTCAGCGCCGTGGTCCGCACGAGCGCGACGACGCGCACCTGGCCGCCGTCGTCGGGCTCGAAGTCCACCGTGACCTTGGACAGCGGGAGCGGGTGGCAGAGGGGGATGAGCGTCGACGTCTGCTTCGCGGCCATGATCCCTGCCACGCGGGCGACGGCGAGCGCGTCCCCCTTGGGCAGTCCGCCGGCCGTCACGAGTGCGACGACGTCGGGTGTGGTCTGCAGGGTCGCCTCGGCGACGGCCTCCCGCACGGTGGCCTGCTTGTGGGAGACATCGACCATGTGGGCGGTGCCGTCGGCGCGGACGTGGGAGAGGCCCTCCGGGTGCGGGGCGGGCGGGTGTGTCATGTGGTCCTTCCAGCGGGGTTGCGCGTGTCCTCCGGCGAGACGGCCTCCTCCGTGACCAGGACGTCGTCCACCGCGAAGGGGTCCTCGGGTTCGGGGCCGAAGAGCGTCACCTCGACGGCGTCACCCGGCTCCAGGGACTCGACGCCTGCGGGCACGTGGATGAGGCAGTTCGACGCGGCGAGTGCGTGGAGGAGGTGGGAGTCCGGACCGCCGACCACGGTCACGCTGCCCTGCCGGTACAGGCCGCGTCGGATCTGGTGCTTCGCGGCGGGGCTGGTGATCGCGTCCGCGAGGTCGGCCCGGAGGACAGGCCGAGGTGCGGGAGCACCGGTCAGCCGGCGCAGCACCGGCCGGAGGAACATCTCGAAGGAGACGAAGGCGCTGACGGGGTTGCCCGGGAACCCGAGGAACGGGACGCCCCCGATGGTGCCGTGCGCCTGCGGGCCTCCGGGCTGCATCGCCACGGACGAGAACTCGACGGCGCTGTCGGCCAGCGCCTGCTTCACCACCTCGTACGCGCCCTGGCTGATGCCGCCGGTGCTGAGGACGAGGTGCGTGGTGCTGCCGTCGATGCCGCCGAGCACCTCCCGGAGCACGGCCGGGTCGTCACCGAGGAGTCTGTGCCGCGTCACCTCCGCGCCCGCCTCGTGCAGGGCGGCCTCCAGCAGGGTGGTGTTCGCGTCGTAGATGGTGCCCGGCACCAGCGGTGCGCCGGGCTCGGCGACCTCGTCCCCGGTGGAGAGCAGCAGGACGTGGAAGCGGGGACGGACGGGCACCGCGTCGACCCCGCACGCCGCGAGGAGTCCGAGCTGGGCGGGGCCGAGGGCGGTGCCTGCCGGGAGGGCGACATCGCCGGCCGCGATGTCACTGCCGGCCCGGCGGACGAAACGTCCCATCTCGACGCCGGCAGGAAGGACGACCGTCACCTCGTCCGCCCGCACCGCGGCGGGCGTCGGGAACTGCGCCGGATCGGCCTGCTCGATCGGCACGACGGCGGCCGCGCCCGGTGGGAGGACGGCGCCCGTCATGATGGGCGCCGTCGTGCCGGGCAGGAGCTCACCGGGCATCGAGCCCGCGGGGATCGCCTCGGCGACGATGAGCGGCGAGGTGCGGTCGAGATCGTCGGCGTGGACGGCGTAGCCGTCCATCTGCGAATTGTCGAAGGGTGGCAGGCTGACCGGCGCTGTGACGTCCTCGGCGAGAACCCGATCCCGCGCTGCGGTGAGGGGCAGGACCTCGCTGCGGGCGGCGTCGTACCCGCCACTCCACCGGAGGAGTCCGCTGACGGCGGCCTGGTGTTCGGCGACAGATCTCTTCACGCGCGCCTCCCGCGGGTCTGCCGGCATCGCGGCTCACGGCTGTCCGTGGGCGACGACCGTCCGGCCTAGGTCACCGTGAACGTTACCGTGTGCAGTCCCTCGGCGCCGTCCGGGGCGGGATCGACGAAGGCGTCCGACTGGACGTCGCCCCGGGCGTCCACGGCACGGGACTGCACGGTGCGGGAGCCCGGTTCCAGGGTCAGGGTGACGCTGTACTGGCACCAGGTATCGGCGGAGATGGGTGTGGCGAGCGTTGCGCGCTGCCAGGCTCCGCCGTCGACGCGCACCTCCACTGCCTCCACTCCCCTGTGCTGCGCCCAGGCCACGCCACCGATGGTCACGGCGCCCGCCGGGACGCTCGCGTTCGCCCGGGGCACGTCGATGCGCGACGACGTCTTGACCGGTCCGCGCTCGGACCAGCCACGCGTGGACCAGTAGGCCTTGTCCTCGGCGAACCGGGTCACCTTCAGTTCGGTGACCCACTTGGTGGCGGAGACGAATCCGTACAGACCCGGCACCACCAGGCGCGCCGGGAAGCCGTGCTCCACCGGCAGCGGCTGTCCGTTCATTCCGACCGCGAGCAACGAGTCGCGGTCGTCGGTCAGCGCCTCGAGCGGGGTGCCCGCGGTGAATCCGTCCGCACTCGTCGAGAGCACCATGTCCGCTCCCGGCCTGACCCCGGCCCGTTCCAGGAGCGACCGGACGGGGTAGCCGAGCCATCGCGCGTTCCCGGTCAGATTCCCGCCCACGGGGTTCGACACGCAGGCGAGCGTCACGTACCGCTCGATCAGGGGAAAAGCGAGCAGCTCGTCGAACCCGATCTCCACCTCCCGGTCCACGAGACCGGTGATCCTCAGCCTCCACTCGGCGGCGTCGACCACCGGCACCACGAGAGCCGTGTCGATGCGGTAGAAGTCGTCCGACGGCGTCACGAGCTCGCTGACACCCCGGACGCCGAGATCGGCGCCCTCGGGGACGAAGGAGCCCGGGGCTGGCGGGGGTACCGCCGGTTCCGACGGCGCCGGCAGCACGATCGCGGAACGCTGCTGCGTCACGGCGGACTGCGAGGACCGCACCCCACCGGCGGCGGCACCGGTCGCGACGGCGACGACGGCGGCTCCCCCCGCGCCCTGCAGGAACCGGCGGCGGGCAGACCTGCCGGACGTGGCGTCGTCCGTGCCGGCGTCCTCCCCCTCGTTCTTGCCCGCGTTCTCCGCCGGGTTCTTGCCCGCGCTCGACCCTGCGTTCGCCTGTCCGTTCTCCGCAGCGCTCGACCAGGTGCGGAGCGAGCGGATGAGGGCGTCGAGGACGACGATCGCGACCAGCGCCGCCACGATCGGAGCGACGTAGGAGATCGCGGAGGACTGCGGGCGCGAGGCGACGGCGATCGCGCCGAGCACCCCGAAGCCGGCGATGACCGCGCGTCCGGCGAACCTGCGTCGGAACTCGGCGAGACCCGCTGCGAGTGCGATGACCGCGATGATCACGGCGATGGACGAGAGCAGGACGAGCTTGTCGGACGTGCCGAACGCGGCGATCGCCCAGTCCTTGACGCCCGGCGGCAGGATGTCGATGACCCAGGAACCGACCGCGCTGACAGGCGTGACGGAGGGGCTCAGGGCCGCGGCGGACAGCTCGCCGCCGATGACCCCGAGGCCCACGGCGAGCCCACCGGAGACCGCGGCCCACGTTCGGCGTCGGATCATCGTCGCTCCCTCATCGTGCGGATCTGGTGCAGGTACGGACGGCTCGATGCCGGCCGGGGTGGCCCCTGGTACCACGACCGCCGTGCGGTGGCAGTTCCCCCGGACTTCGGGCCGGGCGGTCGAAAGGCGTACCCTCGATGCATGGGACTCCAACTGGGAATGCCGGGCCTCGCCCGCGAGGCAGCGGCCCCGGGTCTCATCGACACCCACGGCCGCCGCGCCACTGACATGCGCCTGAGCCTGACCGACAAATGCAACCTGCGCTGCACGTACTGCATGCCGGCGGAGGGGCTGAACTGGCTGCAGAAGGACCAGGTGCTCTCCCGCGAGGAGATCGTCCGCCTGGTCAGGATCGGCGTCGACTCGCTCGGTGTCCGCGAACTCCGTCTGACGGGCGGGGAGCCCCTCGTGCGCGCCGACCTCCTCGAGATCATCCGCGACATCCGGGCCAATCACGCCGACCTCCCGATCTCGATGACCACGAACGCCCTCGGGCTCGACCGCCGCGCGGTTCAGCTCAAGGAAGCCGGGCTCACCCGCATCAACGTCTCCATGGACTCGCTGCATCCGGAGACGTTCGCGCAGTTGACCCGCCGCCCCTTCCTCGACCGGGTGCTCAAGGGCATCGAGGCCGCCGCCGACGCCGGGCTGGGCCTCGTGAAGATCAACGCCGTGCTCATGCGCGGCATCAACGACCACGAAGCGCCCGACCTCGTCGAATGGGCCGTGGCCCGGGGCTTCGAACTCCGCTTCATCGAGCAGATGCCGCTCGACGCCGACCACGGCTGGACGAGGGACGGCATGGTGACGGCGGCAGAGATGCGCACCCTCGTCGAGACACGCTTCGTGCTCACCCCCGATCCCCGCACACGCGACGGCGCTCCCGCCGAACGGTGGGAGGTGCGCTCCAAGGACGCGCCCGACGTCGTCCTCGGGATCGTGGGCATCATCGCCTCCGTGACGGAACCGTTCTGCGCCGACTGCCGCCGCACGCGCGTCACCGCCGAGGGCAAGGTCATGAGCTGCCTGTTCTCCCGGGAGGAGACGGACCTGCGAGACCTCCTGCGGTCGGGCGCCGACGACGCCGCCGTGGCCCAGCGGTGGCGCGACGCGATGTGGCTGAAGCCCAAGGCACACGGCATGGGCCACACCGGCCTCGGCGCCGAGGACTTCGTGCAGCCCGACCGATCCATGAGCGCCATCGGTGGCTGAGGTGCTCGTCCGGTACTTCGGCGCGGCGCGGGCCGCGACCGGCGTCGATCAGGAATCCTTGCCCGCAGGGCGCACGCTCGCGGACGTCCTTGCCGAGCTCCGCACCCGACCCGTCGCACCGGGCGCGCCCTCGCTGGCGACGGTGCTGGGTCGCAGCAGCTTCCTGCTCAACGAGATCGCCCTGCGCGACCACGCCACGGTCCTCGGACCCGACGACGTCCTCGACGTCCTGCCGCCCTTCGCCGGCGGCTGACGCCGCAGCAACGCCGGCCGATCCGGCCCGGGTCCACCGGCGTCGTCAGCAGACGGTTCACCGGTCCGGCTGGGCATCCTGCTCAGCAGCCTCCGCAGCGCGCGGCGAGGCCCGGCAGTCGACTGAGCGACCGGCCCTGGCCTCGCGCCGACGAGTGCCTCAGCGGTCGGCGAAGTCCGCTTCGGTGTCGAAGGGACCGACGACCACGGTGGTGCGCGGAGCTGCCGCGAGATCACGGGCGAGCGCCTGCACGTCCTCGGCCGTGACGGCCCGGATCCGTTCGAGCGAGGCGTCCATGTCCACGAACTCCCCTGACACGAGCTCCGAGCGCCCGAGCCGCGACATGCGGGAGCTGCTGTCCTCGAGCGCCATGACGAGGCCTCCCGAGAGCTGCCCCACGGCCTTGCGGAGTTCCTCCGCGTCGATGCCGTCCGAGGCGAGACGGTCGAGTTCCGCGCCGAGCAGCCGGATGACCTGCCCGGTCTTCGCGGGCGAGCAGCCCGCGTACATGCCGAAGTACCCGGCGTCGGCGTAGGCCGCCGAGAACGAGTAGGTGGAGTACACGAGGCCGCGCTTCTCGCGGATCTCCTGGAACAGCCTCGAGGACATCCCGCCGCCGAGGACGGCGTTCAGGACGCTCATGGCGAAGCGCCGCTCGTCGGTGGCCGTCAGGGACGGGCAGCCGATGAGGATGTTGGACTGTTCGACAGCCCTGCGGATCACGTGGGTACCCGTCGCGCCACGGACCGGGGCCGCCGTCGTCGAGCGCCGCGGGACCGGGAGGGCGCCGTCCTCCAGAGACCAGCCGGCCGCCTCCAGCGCCTCCTGCACGAGGCTGCAGACGACATCGTGGTCGAGGCCGCCCGCCGCGGTGACGACGAGTTCGGAGGGCACGTAGTAGTGGCGGTAGTGGGCGAGCACCGAGTCCCGCGGGACGGCCTTGATCGCCTCCGGCGTACCGCCGATCGGACGGCCCAGGGGGTGCTCCCCCAGGACGAGCTCCACGAACTTCTCGTGCGCCACGTCACCGGGATCGTCGCTGTCCATCGCGATCTCCTCGAGGATCACGTCGCGCTCCTGCTCGAGCTCCTCGGGATCCAGCACCGCCGAGGTCACCATGTCCGCGATGACGTCGATGGCCATGGGGAGGTCCGAATCCAGCACGCGCGCGTAGTAGCAGGTGTTCTCCTTCGCGGTCGCCGCATTGGACTCGCCGCCCACCTCGTCGAAGGCGGACGCGATGTCCATGGCGCTCCGGCGCTCGGTGCCCTTGAAGAGGAGATGTTCCAGGAAGTGCGTCGAACCGTGCTGGCCCTCGGCCTCGTCACGGGAACCGACACCGACCCAGAACCCTATGGTGGCGGATCGCTGGCCGGGCATGGCCTCGGTCAGGACGCGGACCCCTCCGGGCAGCACGCTGCGCCGGACGACGTTGCCACCCGGGTCACCGGCCACGAACGAATCGGATCCGTCGCCGTCGCGCGGGGTGGGCAGGAGGGGCAGGGCTACTACGGAGGACAGGGACATCCTGGACTTTCTGACGGTTCGGGAAAGGCAGACGGCCCCGGCGCCGACCGATTCGATCGGTGGCGTCGGGGCCGTGTGTCGCTCAGGACGAGCGCGAGGGACTACTCGGCGTCGACGGCGTCGGGCAGGTCGATCCCGGCGTCCTCGGAGTCGGCGATCTCGTCCGCCACGACGGGCGAGAGGGACAGCTTTCCGCGGTCGTCGATCTTGGTGATCTCGACCTGGACCTTCTGGCCCACGGACACGACCTCGTCGACGTTGTCGACGCGCTTGCCACCGGCGAGCTTGCGCAGCTCGGAGATGTGCAGCAGGCCGTCCTTGCCCGGGGTCAGCGAGACGAAGGCGCCGAAGGTCGTGGTCTTGACGACCGTGCCCAGGTAGCGCTCGCCGATCTCGGGGACCTGCGGGTTCGCGATGGCGTTGACCGCCGCGCGCGCGGCCTCGGCCGACTCGCCGTTCGTCGCCCCGATGAGGACGGTTCCGTCGTCCTCGATCGAGATGTCGGCGCCGGTGTCCTCCTGGATCTGGTTGATCATCTTGCCCTTGGGGCCGATGACCTCGCCGATCTTGTCCACCGGGATCTTGACCGAGATGATCCGCGGTGCGAACTCGGAGAGCTCGTCCGGGGCGTCGATCGCGGCCTGGAGGACGCCGAGGATGTGCAGGCGTGCTTCACGGGCCTGCTTCAGGGCCGCAGCGAGGACCGACGCCGGGATGCCGTCGAGCTTCGTGTCCAGCTGGATGGCCGTGACGAACTCCGCGGTACCGGCGACCTTGAAGTCCATGTCACCGAAGGCGTCCTCGGCCCCGAGGATGTCGGTCAGCGCCGCGTAGCGGGTCTGACCGTCGACGACGTCGGACACGAGACCCATGGCGATGCCCGCGACCGGCGCGCGCAGCGGGACACCGGCGTTCAGGAGCGACAGGGTGGACGCGCAGACCGAGCCCATCGACGTCGAGCCGTTGGAGCTCAGCGCCTCGGACACCTGGCGGATCGCGTAGGGGAACTCCTCGCGGGTCGGCAGGACGGGCACGAGGGCGCGCTCGGCCAGTGCTCCGTGGCCGATCTCGCGGCGCTTCGGCGAACCGACGCGGCCGGTCTCACCGGTGGAGTAGGGCGGGAAGTTGTAGTTGTGCATGTAGCGCTTGCGCGTGACGGGCGACAGCGAATCGATCTGCTGCTCCATCTTGAGCATGTTCAGCGTGGTGACACCCATGATCTGGGTCTCGCCGCGCTCGAAGATCGCCGAACCGTGCACGCGCGGCAGGACCTCGACCTCGGCGGTCAGTTTGCGGATGTCGCTCAGGCCACGGCCGTCGATGCGGACCTGGTCCTTGAGGATGCGCTGGCGGACGACGGCCTTGTTGAGGGAGCGGAAGGCTGCGGACAGCTCCTTCTCGCGTCCCTCGAACTGGGCGCCCAGGGCGCCCATGAGCTCGTCCTTGAGCGCGTCGGAAGCGGTGTTGCGCTCCTGCTTGTCGGCGATCTGGAAGACCTGTGCGAGCTTCTCGGAGCCTGCGGCCTCGATCGCCTGGTACACGTCGTCCTGGTAGTCGAGGAAGACCGGGAACTCGACGGTCGGCTTCGCGGCACGCCCCGCGAGGTCGGCCTGCGCCTCGCACAGCGCGCGGATGAACGGCTTCGCCGCCTCGAGGCCGTCGGCGACGATCTCCTCGGTGGGGGCGGTGGCGCCGTTCTCCTTGATGAGGGTCCACGAGTTGTCTGTGGCCTCGGCCTCGACCATCATGATGGCGACGTCGTCACCGGCGATACGCCCGGCGACGACCATGTCGAAGACGGAGTTCTCGAGCTCGGAGTGCTTCGGGAAGGCGATCCACTGATCGGTGCCGCTGCCGTCGGACACGAGGGCGACGCGCACGCCGCCGATCGGACCCGAGAAGGGCAGGCCCGAGAGCTGCGTGGACATCGACGCCGCGTTGATGGCGACGACGTCGTAGCGGACGTCGGGGTTGATCGCGAGGACGGTCACCACGATCTGGACCTCGTTGCGGAGACCCTTCACGAAGGCGGGGCGCAGCGGGCGGTCCATGAGGCGGCAGGCGAGGATGGCCTCGGTCGAGGGACGGCCCTCGCGGCGGAAGAACGAGCCGGGGATGCGTCCCGCGGCGTACATGCGCTCCTCGACGTCGACCGTCAGCGGGAAGAAGTCGAAGCCTTCGCGCGGGTGCTTGCCGGCCGTCGTGGCCGACAGGAGCGCGGTGTCCTCGTCGATGTAGACCATGGCAGCGCCGGCTGCCTGCTGGGCGAGGCGTCCGGTCTCGAACCGGACGGTGCGTGTTCCGAAGCGACCGTTGTCGATCACTGCTTCGGCGAACTGGATTTCGGGACCCTCCACGAGAGTCACCTCCGTTTCTGCGGTATCGGAGGCAATCGGCACCCGTCTCGGTTCCGTCCGTCGGGACGAACCGCAGCACCCGGTCTTCGATCGAGATCCACGGAAGTGCCGTGTCGGCCCTCCGGAGACCACTACCGAGGACCGCGAATGCGTGGTGCCGGTTGCTCCTGGTGTTCTTGGATTCTGCTGGTCGTGATGGTGCTGGTCCTGCTGTGCCGGTGATCGCCACCAGCAGCGAAGGCGGCCTCCCTTCATGGGATGCCGCCTTCTCGTACTGCTATCGACGCAGGCCGAGACGCTCGATGAGCGTCCTGTACCGCGTGATGTCGGTTTCGCGCAGGTAGTCGAGCAGGCGACGACGGCGACCGACCAGAAGAAGCAGGCCACGACGTGTGTGGTGGTCGTGCTTGTGCATCTTCAGGTGCTCGGTGAGGTCGAGGATGCGACGCGAGAGCATCGCGATCTGCACCTCGGGTGACCCGGTGTCGCCCTCCGCCAGTGCGTACTGCTTGATGATTTCCTGCTTGATGGCGGCGTCAAGGGCCACGAGTAACTCCTAGAGTTGTACCGTGATCAAGTGCTGAGCGTCGCTTGCACGACGACACAGAAAAATCCAGCCACCACGGACTGCAGCCGGATCTGTGATCAGTTTAGCGTCTGGGCCGTTGTTCTGTCGAAAGCAGATCGCGTGCTCGCGCGACGTCGAGCTTCATCTGCTCGATCAGTGCTTCGGGACCCGTGTAGGTCACCTGTCCGCGCAGGTGCTCGACGAACTCGACGGCCACCTTCTGCCCGTACAGGTCGAAGTCCTGGACCCGCTCGGGCGGCCGGTTGATCACGTGGGCCTCCACCTGCCGGTCCACCCCCTCGAACGTCGGGTTCGACCCCACCGAGATGGCCGCCGGCCAGCGCTCCCCCGCCTCGTCGATGAGCCAGCCCGCGTAGATGCCGTCCGCCGGGATGAACCCCTGCGCGGTCGGTCCGAGGTTGGCGGTGGGGTACCCCAGCTCGCGGCCGCGCGCGGCGCCGTGCACCACCTCGCCGCGCATCCGGTGGAGCCGACCGAGCACCCGCGCGGCCGTTCCGACGTCTCCGGCCTCCAGGGCCTCCCGGACCCAGGTCGAGGAGCATCGGCGATCCCCGTCGGCGTCCGTGGCGTCCTGCGGGTAACTGGCACCGAAGTCGTCGATCGCGATGACCTCGAACCCGAGTTTCAGGCCCAGCGCGCGCATCGTCTCGAGGTCGCCGCTGTTGCCGCGTCCGAACCGGACATCATGCCCGATCACCACGGCCTTCGCCCCGAGAGCCTGGACGAAGACGCGCTCGACGAACTCCTCGGGTGTGTTCGAGGCGAGATCCAGGGTGTAGTGCATCATCAGGAGCGCGTCGATGCCGGTCCCGGCGAGGGTCTCCACGCGGTTGTCGAGGCCCATGATCAGTTCGGGGGCGCTCTCGGGCCGGTGGACCTGCGACGGGTGCGGGTCGAAGGACACCACGACGGCGGCCGCGGAACGCTCCCGAGCGGCGTCGACGACCTGCTGCAGCACGCGCTGGTGGCCCCGGTGGACGCCGTCGAAGTTACCGAGCGTCAGGACGGAGGGCCCGAAATCCGCGGGCACGCTGTCCAGGTCTCTCCAGTAGAACACGCATCTCCTTCGTGATTCGGCGGCGTGCTGCGGTCCCGGGTGGGTGCCACGGGTGGGGTGTCGCGGGTAAGGAGCCGCCTGATCGCCGCTCCCATTATGGACGACACGATCGCGGGGGACGTCATCCGCCCGTGCGTCCCCGGCACGGCACAGCACAGCGGGTACTCTCGCACGCTCAGCCGACGACTTGTCCACATACGAGGAGCGCGGCGGGCGCCGGCACGCCCTGCACCGGAGCATCGGTACGACGCCCCTGTTCCCCTCCTCCCCGTCACCTGTGACTCGCCCGTCTCCTCCGTCGCTTTTCTGATTGGTGCCCGCCATGCATGTCCCGCTCCCCTACCGACCCGTCGACCCCGCTGTCCACCCGGCCGATCGACCGACCGCCCCGACCACGTCGGCTCCTGATGGATCGCGGTCCCGCGACCGTTGCCTTCACGCTCCCGACCTGTCCGTCGCCCGTACCGCTCCGCAGGCGCACGGACTGCCGACATCGCCAGGACGGCGCGGGCTGATGCTGCGGCTGACCGGCTTCCTCGTGGGCGTCCTCGTCCTGCTGGGCGGTCTCGCCGCGGCCACGCCCGCCACGGCCGAGTCCCAGGCCGGGGGGTGGTCCAGGGGCGCCGGAGTAGTCGGCACCGGGTACTTCGTCGGCCAGCACCGCACCGCGGACGGGAAGATCGCCTACTGCACCGATATCGAGCGCCTCTCCCCGGACCGGGCCTCGGGATACACGGAGGGCGGCACCGGACCGTTCACGCGCAGCGACGGGACGGCGCTCTCGGCCTCGGACAATGGCGCACTGGCGTTCGTCCTCGGCAGATGGGGCGCCACCACCGACGACGCCGACGCGGCGGCGGTCCAGCTCGCCGTGTGGTCCCTGACCGCGGTCGGCATGCACTGGGACGGCCCCGGCATGACGTCCTTCCTCAGCGCACAGCGCCTCGCTCCGGAGCTGGAGATCCGCGCCCGAGCCATGCTCGAGCAGGCCCGGACGGAGGCAGGCCCCTACAGCATCCGGACCTCGTTCGCGCCGGACAAGACGGGTGGTCAGGTCGAAGCCACCGTGGTGTCCGCCGATGGCACGCCACGGCCGGGCCTGCAGGTCTCGGCTGTGGTCGAAGGAGGAGTCTTCGAAGACACCTCGACCACGGCGCGCTGGACCTCGACCGACAGATCGCACGACCTGGTCGTCCGGAGGACGGGGTTCGGACCCGCCGGCGTCACGATCGTCGCCCCGACAGTTCCCGCGTCGAACGCCACGTGGCTGTCGCCGGTCGAGCGGGACGTCCAGCGCCTCGTCGTGGCACCGGTATCCGTGGAAGCATCGGCCTCGGTCGCAGTACCTGCGCCCACCCGCTTCGCACCGAAGGTCACGACGGCGACCTCCTCGGCGCGGACAGCACCCGGCGCCGAGGTGTTCGACGTCCTCGAGGTGAGCTCCGATGCCCCCTGGTCGATCGATCCGGTGACGGGGCGCCCCGTCACGCTGGAGGTGGTCTCGACGCTGTGGGGGCCGCTGCCCGCTCCACCCGTCGAGGGCGCCTCCGTTCCGGCCGGCACTCCTTCGCTCGGTAGCACTGTCTCCCGCGTCGAGGGACCCGGCCGCTACGAGACGCCGGCCCTCACGGTGCCCGCACCGGGCTACTACGTCTGGACGGAGACCATCGATCCGGCCAGCACCCTCCCAGCGGGCGCCGCACCCTTCGTCGACGCATGGGCCGGCCGGTTCGGGCTCGCGGCGGAAACCACCCTCGTGCCGTGGTCGCCGGCGGTGACCACCCGTCTCACACGGACCGAGGTCGAGCCGGGCGGAACGGTCCAGGACACGATCGTCATGAGCGGCTTCGCGCCCACGGACGACGACGATGTCGTGCAGCTCACCATGTACGGCCCTCTCGCCGGGTCCCCTGTCGAAAGCGCCGACGTCCCGCAAGGCGCCCCCGTCCACTCAGCACTCGAGGTGCCCGCACGGAACGGGTCGGTGACGTCCAGAGACTTCGCGCCTCTCGTGGAGCCGGGGTGCTACACCGTGGTGGCCACCTTCGTCGGCAGTGGTGAGGAGTCCCCGTTCACCTCGGCGTTCGGGATCCCCGAGGAGACGGTGTGCGTCCAGCCACCCGCGGTTCCGGTTCCGCCGGTGACGGGCACCGAGTCCGCACCTGTGCCCGACACCTCCCCGGTACCCGCTGCAGGACCGCCGCCGGGACCGGCCGCAGCACCGCCCGCCGAACTGGCGCGGACCGGCGTAGGCGCAGCGGTGGTGTCGGGTCTGGCGCTGATCTCGGTCGGTGCCGGGCTGGGGCTCCGGACGCTCGCGCGGCGCAGGGCCTAACCGCGCTCCGCGAACTCCCGACGCAGGTCCGAAGTCTTGGCGATGTACTTGTGCCAGACGAGCAGGGCCGGCGGGAAGGCCAGCTCCACCACCATGAGGATGATCAGGATGTAGTTCGGCGTCCCCGAGAACGCCCAGGAGAGAACGCGCCCGATTCCGCCGACGAAGACCATGAGGCAGACGAGCCACAGCATGTTGGCCCACTGGAACTTGATGGCGATCGTGATGAAGGCTGCCCCGACGCCGACCATCATCGCGGAGAAGAACCGGAACTGGTTCTCGAGCGTCGGGTTGACGGGATCCGCCTCGGTGTCAGGCAGGCCCGCGGTTCCCAGGATGAGGTAGTACGCGCCGAATCCTGCGATTACCAGCCCGACGAGGACGACGACGGTGCGGAACACGTTCCAGTCCCCGCCCTTCGACGCGGTGCCGGGGGTCCGACCGGCGCCCTTGTCCGTGGGCTTGGCCTTTCCGGTCCCCTGCGCCGACCCGCGCCCACTCGGACGGGAGGAGGCAGGCGAACTCGTCGCGGACGTGTCGCCGCGACCGGTCGGCGCGTTCGAGGGGGCGGTGCCCGCTCCGGCCGCGCCGGCAACAGGCCCGCCGTTCGGCGACGGTGCATCGCCCGGAGCTCCGCGGCGGCCGTCCCGCCCGGAGACGGAGGACGTACCCGATGTCGCCGACGCGTCGTCGCGCTCGTGACTGTTGCTGGTCATGGCTTACTCCCTGGAACGGCTCGATGGTGTGCTCGTTCGTCATACTCTCACGCGCCGCACCGCTCCGCCGGGGCGGACGCCGGCGTGCGGACTAGGGCGCGGGGTGCATACGCGGCCTGGTCCGGCGGAGCCAGAGCAGACCGAGGATCGGGAGCACGAGGGGCACGAAGCCGTAGCCCCGCCCGAAGGCCGACCACACCGTCTCGTGAGGGAAGGCCTGCGCGTCGGCGATGCTCAGCGCACCCACCGTCAGGACTCCCAGCAGCTCGAGCGTCACGGCGATCACCGACACCCGGTAGGCCACCGCCCCTGGTCGGGCGAGGGACACCGTGGCCACGACGTACACGAGTGCTGCGACGGCAGACAGCGCATAGGCGAGCGGGGCCTCGTCGAACTTCGTCGTGATCTGGAAGGTCGCCCTCGCCGTCGCGGCCAGTGCGAACACGCCGTAGACGGCTACCAGGAGTCGGCCCGGTCCGGTTGCCCGGCTCGTTCCGCGGCCGGTCTCCGCTCCGCGGGTGCGCCCGTGCTCGGTGCTCACAGTCCTGCCACCCCGTCCCAGATCTGTTCCATGCGATACAGCATGACGACGATCGTCAGGCCGGACGCCGCGAGGACGAAATTGCTCCAGCGTGTCTTCTCGATGATCGACCACCAGAAGGCTCCGACGGGCACCACCAGTGCCGTCAGGAGATAGCCCCAGAACTCCCATGCCTCCCCCACCACGGGATCGCCCGTGAGCTGCCTGATCACTGCTGCGACGGTGTAGACCAGCAGGAACAGCTCGACGGCGGCCACGGAGAGGATGGTGATGTCGTTGGGCGGCTGTCGGAGCACACCTGCTCCGAGGCACAGGAGGGCCGATACCGCACACACCAGCGCTCCGACCACGAAGAACGGGTCCACGATCAGTCGCCCCCGCCGGGCGCGAAGACCAGGGCTGTGCGGGCGGCACCGCCGCGGTCCTCGAGCAACGCCACGAGGGTCCCGTCGGGCGAGAACGCGGCGACAGGCCCCTCCGCGGCCGGCCCGTCGGCGGCGGCGCTCGGTGTGATCCTCCGGCCGTGGGAGACGTCCTCAGCCTCCTCCGCCGTCAGTTCCCGGACGGGAAACAGCGCCCGTCCGGCCTCCTGCAGCGGCAGCACCCGCAGCTCGGCCGCGAGGTCCTCGAGCGTCCGCGCCTGGTCGATCGAATAGGGTCCCACCCGGGTGCGGCGGAGCGCGGTGAGGTGTCCCCCGACGCCGAGCGCTGCGCCGAGGTCCCGGGCGAGCGCACGGATGTAGGTGCCGGAGCTGCAGTCGACCGTGACGTCGACGTCCTGCAGCCTGCCGTTGCTGACGCGTCGGACGGCGTGGGCCTCGAAGCGGTGGACGGTGACGGGCCGGGACGGGAGGTCCACCTCCTCGCCCGAGCGCACGCGGGCGTAGGAACGCTCGCCCTTCACCTTGATGGCGCTCACACTGCTCGGAACCTGCTGGATGTCACCGGTCAGCTCGACGATCGCCGCCCGGATCTGTTCCTCCGTGACGGCCGCTGCGATGGCGCCCCCGGTGACCTCCCCCTCGGCGTCGTCCGTGAGGGTGGACTGGCCGAGCCGGATGGTGGCGGTGTAGGTCTTGGAGGTACCGACGATGAACGTCAGCAGGCGTGTGGCGCGGTTGATGCCGACCACCAGGACGCCGGTCGCCATGGGATCCAGCGTGCCTGCGTGGCCCACCTTTCGGGTCCCCGCAAGCCTCCGCAACCTGCCCACCACGTCATGACTCGTCCAGCCCTGAGGCTTGTCCACGATGATCAGCCCTGAGTGGACCTGCCCGGAATTCACGCTCCCCAGTATAGGAGCCGCCGCTCGAGGGCCTGACGGGGTGGCCGGGCGCAACGCCCGGGCAGCGGACCGGCCGTCACCTGCGGGATACCATCCTCCGTATGCCCTCCATCGCCCCCTCTGCGACCGATGTGCCGGTCAACCAGATCCGCGAGATCACCCAGGCGGCCTGGGCCACTCCGGACTCGATCGTCCTCAGCATCGGCGAGCCGGCGTTCCCCGTCGCACGCCACGTGCTCGACGCCGCGATGGCGGCGCTGGACCGGGACGACACGAACTACACGCCGAACTCCGGCCTGGCCCCGGTGAGGTCGGCCTTCGCGGACCGGTTCGCCGCGCGCTCCGGCGTGGCGACGGTCCCGTCGCGCGTGTTCGTGGTCGCGGGCGCCCAGCAGGGCCTCCACCTGGCGCTCAGCACGCTCATCACCGCGGGCGACGACGTCCTCGTCCCCGACCCCGGGTACCCCACCTTCGCCATGACCGTCGGCCTGCTGGGCGGGCGACCGGTGCCCTATCCCCTGGTACCCGAGCACGGTTTCCAGCCGCGCATCGCCGATCTCGAGCAGCTACTGACGCCCCGCACCCGGGTGCTCATGCTCAACTCGCCGTCGAATCCGCTCGGCTCGGTGTTCGACGCCGACCTGACGCGGGACCTCGTCCGCTTCGCCCACGAGCACGATCTGTGGATCATCTCGGACGAGTGCTACGAAGCCTTCACCTACGACGTGCCGCACGTCAGTCCGGCGCGCTTCGACACCGGTGGCCCCGAGGCCGTCGCCGGGGCCGGCGATGCTCGCGTCATCACGTCGCTGACGCTGTCGAAGACCTACGGGCTGACCGGCCTGCGCATCGGGGCGCTCATCACGCCGTCCGGTATGGAGACCGTGCTCAGCAACGTCATGGAAGCCACGGTCTCCTGCGTCTCGGCGCCGTCGCAGTACGCGGGCCTCGCCGCGCTCACGGGACCGCAGGACTACGTGGAGACGGCGCTCGCCCACTACCGGTCGAACCGCGACGCGGCCACGGCCGTCCTCGACACGCTCGGCGTCGACTACCTCGACGCGAGCGGCGCGTTCTATCTGTGGGCCGACATGACGCATGCAACCGGCGGCGACGTCAGGGCCTGGACGCGGACCCTGCTCGCGGAGCGCGGCGTCGCCGTTGCACCCGGCACCGCGTTCGGCGCGATGGGCGAGGGCTGGGTGCGGATCGCGCTGTGTGGCCGGACCGAGGATCTCGTCGAGGGACTGTCCCGCCTTCCGTCGCCGCGCGGCTGATCCTCCGGACGTCGTCCGGCGCCCGTCCTGCGGAGATCCTTCCGGACGACGCCCGTCCTCATCGGCGGCCGGACACACGAAGGGCAGCCGACCGGATGGTCGGCTGCCCGTGAGCGATGGTTCGGACGACGTCGCGCCCGGCCTAGCGCTCCGTGTCGTCGTCGTCCGAGCTGCGGTAGGGGTCCGCATCGCCGGCGAAGTCGGCTCCCTGCGCGAGGGCGGCCACCTCGGCGTCGCGCTCGCGCGCCTTCTGCAGCAGCTCCTCGAGGTGGCTGGCGTTGACCGGCACCTCGTCGGGGACGAACTCGAGCGTCGGCGTGAGCCGCGCCGTGATGTTCTTGCCGACCTCGGAACGGAGGACGCCACGGGCCGATTCCAGTGCCATGCGCGTGGCCTGCTGCTCCTCCGGATCTCCGAGCACCGTGTAGTACAGGGTGGCGTGCTGGAGATCGTTGGTGACGCGGGCGTCCGTGATGGTCACGGCTTCCAGCCGCGGGTCCTTCACACGACGCCGGAGCGCCTCGGCGACGATGACTTTGATGCGCTGCGCGAGCCGCGCGGCGCGGGCCGGATCTGCCATTGCTGATAACTCCTCGTGAAGCGGATGGAATCGGGACCCCGGCCCTGCCGGTTCCCGCGGTACGAAAGGCACAGGCGCCCCGGATGACCCGGGGCGCCTGTGCTGACCTGCGTGCTAGGCGCGGGGCTTCTCCCGCATCTCGAAGGTCTCGATGATGTCGCCTTCCTTGACGTCGTTGAAGGAGCCGAGGCCGATACCGCACTCGAAGTCCGTGCGGACCTCGGTGGCGTCGTCCTTGAAGCGCTTCAGCGAGTCGACCGAGAGGTTGTCGCCGATGACCTTGCCGTCACGCGTGACACGAGCCCTCGAGTTCCGTCGGATGATGCCCGAGCGGACGATCGAGCCGGCGATGTTGCCGAACTTGGAGGAACGGAACACCTCGCGGACCTCTGCGGTACCGAGCTGCACCTCCTCGTACTCCGGCTTGAGCATGCCCTTGAGGGCGAGCTCGATGTCGTCGATCGCGGCGTAGATGACCGAGTAGAAGCGCATGTCAACGCCCTCGCGCTCGGCGAGATCGGCGACGCGCTCTGCCGGCTTGACGTTGAAGCCGATGATGATCGCGTTGTCGACCGTCGCCAGGTTGACGTCGTTCTGCGTGATCGCACCGACACCGCGGTGGATGACGCGCAGCTGCACGCCTTCCCCGACATCGATCTTGAGCAGCGAGTCCTCCAGTGCCTCGACGGCACCCGACACGTCACCCTTGAGGATGAGGTTGAGGGTGTCGACCTTGCCGTCGGCAACGGCCTGGTCGAAGTCCTCGAGGCTGATGCGCTTGCGACGCTTGGCGAGGGCCGCATTGCGGTCCGCTGCCTCGCGCTTCTCGGCGATCTGGCGGGCGGTGCGCTCGTCGTCCGTGACGAAGAACGTGTCACCTGCACGGGGGACGTTGGACAGACCCAGCACCTGGACGGGACGCGACGGCTCCGCCGTCGTGACGACGTCGCCGTTCTCGTCGAACATCGCTCGCACACGGCCGTGAGCCGTACCGGCGACGATCGTGTCGCCGACGTTCAGCGTTCCGGACTGCACGAGCACCGTCGCGACGGCGCCTCGGCCACGGTCGAGGTTGGCCTCGATCGCGATACCGCGGGCGTCCTTGTTCGGGTTCGCCCGCATGTCGAGCGCCGCGTCGGCGGTGAGCAGGACGGCCTCGAGCAGTTCCTGGATCCCCATGCCCTGGAGGGCGGAGACGTGGACGAACATGGTGTCGCCGCCGTACTCCTCGGGGACCAGACCGTACTCGGTGAGCTGGCCCTTGACCTTGTCCGGGTTCGCGCCTTCCTTGTCCATCTTGTTGACGGCGACGACGATCGGGACGTTGGCCGCCTGAGCATGGTTCAGCGCCTCGACGGTCTGGGGCATGACGCCGTCGTCCGCGGCGACGACGAGCACGGCGATGTCCGTGACCTTCGCACCACGGGCACGCATGGCGGTGAACGCCTCGTGACCGGGGGTGTCGATGAAGGTGATGGCGCGCGTGGAGTCCTCGTGGACGTGCTGGATCTGGTAGGCACCGATGTGCTGGGTGATGCCACCGTGCTCGCCCTCGACGACCTTCGTGTTGCGGATCGCATCGAGCAGGCGCGTCTTACCGTGGTCGACGTGGCCCATGACCGTGACGACCGGCGGCCGGACCTCCAGGTCCTCGTCGCCCTCGGCTTCGAGCTCGGCATCGAAGTCGATGTCGAAGCTCGACAGGAGTTCGCGCTCCTCGTCCTCGGGCGAGACGACCTGGATCTTGTAGCCCAGCTCGGTTCCGAGCACCTCGAACGTGTCCTCATCCAGCGACTGCGTGGCCGTGGCCATCTCACCGAGGTGGAAGAGCACCGTGACGAGCGCTGCGGGGTTCGCCTCGATCTTGTCGGCGAAGTCCGTGATGGACGAGCCGCGACGCATGGTCACGATCGTGGTGCCGTCGCCACGGGGTACGCTCACGCCACCCAGCGACGGAGCCGACATCTGCTCGAGTTCCTGCCGCTTCGCGCGCTTCGACTTGCGCTGCTTGCCACGACCGGCGCCACCCTTGCCGAACGCACCGGCGGTGCCGCCGCGTCCGCGGGTGCCCTTGCCGAAACCGCCACCTGCGGGTGCTCCGCTGGGGCTGGCCGGCGCTCCACCGGGACCGCGACGCGGTCCGGCTCCCGCTCCGGGTGCACCGCGGCCGGGGGCAGCGGGACGCTCGGTGCGGTTGGGCATCATGCCCGGAGTGGGACGCGAGCCCGGGGCTCCGGCGGGGCGGGGGGCACCCGGACGCGGTGCGCCCGGGCGGGGTCCACCCGCACCGGCGGCAGGACGGGGTCCGCCTGCACCGGCGGCCGGGCGGGGTCCGCCCGGTCCTGCTGCGGGACGCTGGACGTCGTCACGACGACCAGGTCGGGGCATTCCCTGCGAGGGGGCGAACGGGTTGTTGCCGGGACGCGACGTGCGCTCCGGACGATCCGTGTCCCCGCGGCGCGAGCCCATGCCCTGTGACGGGGCGAACGGGTTGTTGCCGGGACGCGGCGCTCCACCGGGACGGGCACCCGACGGGCGGGTGGTGCCGGCCGACGGGGCCGCGGGCGGTGTGGCGGGGCGGGGGCCCGGACGGGAGTCCGAGGACGGGGCCTCGCCACCCGTGGCCGGTGCGTCCTGTGGTGCGGCGGACGGAGCCGGTGCGGCGCCGTTCGAGAAAGGTGATGCCTGGGGTGTGGCGGCGGGCGACGGCGACGGTGCTGCCGTCGGAGCCGGCGTGGGTGCCGTCTCCTGTGCCTGCGCTGCCGGAGCGGGTGCTGCCGGCTGTGCCGCGCCCGGCTTGGGACCCGACGACGCGGGGGCCGGAGTGCGTGCGGGAGCCGCAGCGGTGGGGGCTGCAGCGTTGGGGAATGCGCCGCGAAGCTTCTTCACGACGGGGGCCTCGATGGTGGACGAGGCTGAACGGACGAACTCGCCCAGTTCCTGCAGTTTCGCAACTGCGTCTTTCGAGGTTATACCGAGCTCTTTCGCGAGCTCGTGTACGCGGACCTTGGCCACATTTCTCCTGTCTCGGTCCGCACCGAGTCAGGCACGAACCGTCTATTTCCTGCTGTTGATCCCAGCCGCGAGGGCGGCCGGCAGATCGAATGCAGAGCGCGACGAATGAATCATCGTTGCGCACTCATCGCTGGGTACTCATCGGATTTCCATGAGGGTTGTAACCCGCTTTCCGGGGGGACGGTTGTGGTTCGGAGCGTCACGACGCTCCAGGAGTGCCTGGACCTCGACCGCCAATTGCGCAGTCTCCACGGGCCCTCGGAACGCCCTCGAGAAGGCCTTCCGTGCTACCGCTCTTTCCATGCATGCCGGGTCGGGGTGCAGCCATGCACCCCGTCCGGACAGCCGGCGGCGCTCGTCGAGCACGGCGATCATCCTGCCGTCCTTCGATCGTGCGACAACCCGCATCACGTGTGACTGGCGGTCCCGCCGGCGGCATCCCACGCAAGTGCGAACGGGATGGCTCTCCTCCGGCTGACGCCCGGTTGTGTCAGGGCGCGGCTCGGCAGCAGTCCCTTCCATGATACCCCTTCCAGTTCCTCCACCCGACCGGTCGACCGGTCGTGGCGTCGGTCCCTGCCCTGGTCCAGGACCTGTCCCGGCCCCGGTGCATCGCGTCAGTTCGCCGCGGTGCGCGGCGGCTGCTGGGACCGGGGTGGCTGGCCCGACCGGCCCGACGGTGCGGACGTACCGGTGGTACCGGACGCGCCGGACGGCGTGGACGGTGCGGCGTCGGAGACGATGTCGATCCGCCATCCGGTGAGCTTCGCCGCGAGGCGTGCGTTCTGGCCCTCCTTGCCGATGGCCAGCGAGAGCTGGTAGTCGGGCACGACGACGCGAGCCGACCGCGTGGCTTCGTCCGTGATGGTCACCGACGTCACGCGCGACGGCGACAGCGAACTCGCGATGAAGGCGGCGGCGTCGTCGTTGTAGTCGACGATGTCGATCTTCTCGTCGTTGAGCTCGTTCATGACGGCCCGCACACGCGTACCCATCTCACCGATGCAGGCGCCCTTCGCGTTGACGCCCGGGACGTTCGCCCTCACCGCGATCTTCGTCCGGTGCCCGGCCTCGCGGGCCATGGCGACGATCTCCACCGTCCTGTCCGCGATCTCCGGGACCTCGAGTTCGAAGAGCTTCCGGACCAGGCCGGGGTGGGAGCGCGAGAGCGTGATCGACGGACCCTTCATGCCGCGGTGCACGTCGACGACGAACGCCCGGAGACGCGAGCCGTGGAGGTACTTCTCCCCGGGGACCTGCTCGGGCGGGGGCAGCACGGCCTCGACCGAGCCGAGGTTCACCTGCACCATGTGCGGGTTGGTGCCCTGCTGGATCATCCCAGCGACGAGCTCGCCCTCCTTGCCGCGGAATTCGCCGAGGATGTTGTCGTCCTCGGCGTCGCGCAGCCGCTGCAGGATCACCTGGCGGGCGGTACTCGCTGCGATACGGCCGAATCCGGTGGGGGTGTCGTCGAACTCGCCGACCGGCTCGCCGTCGTCGTCCTTCTCCGTCGCCCAGATGGTCACGTGGCCGTTGCGGCGGTCCAGTTCGGCGCGCGCGGTCTCGTGCGCTCCCGGCGTGCGGTGGTAGGCGATGAGCAGTGCCTGCTCGATCGTCGGTACGAGCTTGTCGAGCGGGATCTCCCGCTCGCGCTCGAGCAGCCTCAGCGCGCTCATGTCAATGTCCATGTGGGTCTCCTTGGGCGTGGTGCCCGGGCCCGGAGGTGTCCGGTCCGGCTCCATCGATGTCGTGGACGCCGTCGTCGGCGTTGGCTTCGTCGGGATCGCCGGCGTGCGGCGCGTCGTCGAGGTGAGCGAACTCGACCTGGACGATCCCCTTGCGGATCTTCGAGAAGTCGAGGGCGAGCGGGTCGCCCTGCTTCGGTTTGGTGCCCTTCTTCACGGGCAGCTCGGGCAGCAGCCGGATGCCCGTCGCGGTGACGTCGAGCAGTCGTCCGAGGACGACGTCGCCGCTGACCGGCTTCACCTCGATCATCCGCCCGACGTTGCGGCGCCAGTGGCGCGGCTCGGTCAGGGGACGCGAGACGCCGGGCGAGGAGATCTCGAGGTTGTACGGGCGGTCGTCGCCCTCGTCGTCGGAGATGCTGTCCATCGCCGCGGAGAGGTCGGAGGAGACGGACGAGATGACGTCCAGGCCCACGCTCCCCGACGCCGTCTCGGGGAGGTCGACGATCACGTGGATGGTGCGGTGGCTCCCGGCGACCTTGATGTCGATCTCCTCGAGGAAGAGGTCATGCTGTTCGACGACGGGCTGCAGCCGCGTGCGCAGCCGCTGGGCTTCGACCTGCAGCTCCGCCTCGACGGACGGCCTGCGGGCCGCGGCATGATGTTCGTTCCCGGACCGGACCGCCATGACTGCCTCCCGCTCGATGATGTTGTCCTTCCAGAGTACCGACATTCCGCTGGGCGGAGTGTATGGCCGGAGCGGAACGGGCCACCCGTGACATCATCGGGGACTGTGGAGAAGCAGGGGCGGACGAGGCGCGAGGGGCTCCCCCGACGCGCGCGCTCCGCCATGACCCGCCTGGTCGCGTGGTGCGCGCGGTTGGTCGGACTCGCCGTCGTGGTGCTCCTCGTGGTGGGCATCGGCGCCGGTCTGCGGGCGCCCGACCGCGAGGCCCCGGTCTACTCCGCGTCGCAGGAAGCGCAGCTCTCAGCCGAGAAGCGCTTCCGCTCACTCGCCGCGTCGGCCCGGAACCTCTCGGCGACCGAACCGGCACTCGCCGACCTGCTCCTCTCGACGGCCTCGGATCTGGACCGGCAGGCCGACGCCGTCGCCCTCCCCCGTTCCCCGGACTCTCCCGGCCCCGCTGCCCTTCCCCTCCCGTCCGACGCGCCCGCATCGGGCTCTCCGGACCCGGATTCTGCGGAGGCAACGCCGGAGGGCGCTGCGCCCACGGACGCGGTTCGCCCGGCCGTCGACGCACCCCGGTTCCTGTCGCTGCTCCGGGAGAGCGCCCTCGGCAGTCTCGCGGACGCGCTCGACGCCGATCCGGGACCCGCCCGCGTGCTGGCCGCCGCGGGTGCGAACCAGTGGCAGCGGACGCTCTCCCTCGCTGCCGCGCTCAGCGTCGCGTCGGATCTGCCCGCGCCGGACGCCGCCGCCCTGACGGCCCTCGACGACGCGAGCGGCCCCTTCGACGCGAGCGGCCCCTTCGGCGCGACCGGCCCCTTCGGCACGGCCGGACCCGGCGCCACGGCCGGCTCGACGGACGAGCCGGTGACCGGGCCGATGCCCACCCCGGCCCCCGGCAGCACGTCGGGCACCGGTGAGCCGACCCCGAACCCGGTCCCGGGGTCGGAGTGCGCAGGCACACCGCTCGGGCCGGACGCCGACCGGCAGGCACTCACGAACGCGAGGGCGGCGGCGGAGCAGGCACACTACGGCTACGAGGTCGCGGCAGCGCTGCTGCCGGACCGTGACGCTCCCCTCCGACGCGCGGCAGAACACGAGTCCGCCGCGCGCCTCGCCGCGGGGCGCCTCACCGTCCTGTGCGCGGACCAACCCCCGGTTCCCGCCGGCTTCGTGCTCACGGCGGCCTTTCGCTCGGACCCGGTGGGCGAGCTGCGGCGCCTCGAGGAGCAGCACGTGGATCTCTACGCGGGATACGTGGCGACGGTCGGCCGGGATGCGCGTGCCTGGGCGTCGATCTCCCTGGTGGCGGCGGTCCTGCGGAGCGTGGAGTCCGGCGCGCCGCTGGAGCCGCTGCCGGGTATCAACGCGGAACCGCGTCCGGCCGACGGCCCGCCCAGTACGTCGGGCGACGCCGGTTCACCCTCCCCCATGCCGGGGCAGGACGCGGAGGAGGAGCGGCGCGATGGCGACTGACGTGCCGGTCCCGGCGAGCCGCACGCCGCACGGAATCCCCGACCTGCCGGAACGGCTCGTCCGCAGTGCCCGCGCGATCGAGGGTGGCGCCGCCTGGCTGCGCACCTGGGGCGACCTCCTGCGCGACCGCCTCGAGGCGTGGAACCTCGAGCTGGACCTGCCGCCCGACGGCAGCGTCTGGTCCGGCCAGTGCGCCGTCGCGATCCCGGTGACCCGCCTGAACGCCGATCCGGACGCAGATCCGGACGACGACGCAGTGCGGGCCGTCCTCAAACTCACCGTCCCGCACGACGAGGCGCTGACCGAACCGGACGCCCTCGAGCTCTGGGACGGCTGCGGCGCGGTCCGCCTGCTGGCGGCGTCGCGCAATGACTACGCGCTCCTGCTGCCGAGGCTCGACGGCGACCGCTCCCTCGCCGACGTGCCGCTCGCCGACACCCCCGACGCATGGGGCCGCGTGGTGCGCGCGCTCTCGCTCCCCGTCGGCGAGGGGCCGCAGTGGGCCGCGTTCCCCCACCTCGCAGCGGAGGCGGAGCAGTGGACCGACACCCTGCCCGCGCGCTGGGACGAGCTGGGCCGGCCGTTCCCGCGCTGGCTCATGGAGGAGGCGCTCGAGGTCTGCCAGTTCCGTGGGATCGTGGGGCGCCGCTCGGCCCGCGATGTCCTGGTGCACTCCGACCTGCACTACGAGAACCTCCTGCCCTCGACCCCGGGCCGGCTGCGGGACTTCACGGCGATCGACCCGAAACCCGTACTCGGCGACGCGGAGTACGCCCTGGCCCCGATGCTGTGGAACCGGCTGCAGGACCTCGACGCCTCGGATCCCGCGGGGCATTTGCGCGCGCATTGCGCTGCCCTGGCCGACGCGGCAGGCATGGACGCCGAACTCGCCGTCGGATGGGCCGTGGTGCGGGAAGTCCGCAACGCGCTCTGGTACGTGGGCCTCGGGCGGACCGGCGGCGCCGAGCGCTCGCTGTGGGTGGCGAGTTCCGTGCTCGGCAGGACGCTCGACGGGCTACCTGCCGCGCGCGACCTCGAGGTGCTCTGAGGCCACGAGCGGCCGGATGTTCTCCACCCAGACGTCGTGACCGAGCTTCAGGATCAGCGCACCGACCACCACGAGGAACACGATCCTGATGAATCTGCTCCCCTGGCTGATGGCCATGCGGGAGCCGGTGTAGCCGCCCGCCATGTTCGCGACGCCGAGCAGGAGCCCGAGGCCCCACAGGATGGAGCCGTTGGGCAGGAAGAACATGAGCGCACCGAAGTTGGTGGCCATGTTCACGATCTTCGCCTTGGCGCTGGCGCCGAGGAAGTTGTACCCGAGCAGGGTCACCATCGCGATGATCAGGAAGGAGCCCGTCCCGGGACCGATCAGCCCGTCGTAGAAGCCGATGACGAGCCCGATCCCACCTGCGGTGCCGTAGTGGCGGGCACCCTGGTGGCGGAGCTGGGTCAGCGTGCCGACGGACGGCTTGAGCGCCGTGAAGACCGCCACCGCGACGAGCGCGACGACGATGATCGGCTTGAAGACAGAGGCCGGCAGGGACGCGGCGAGCACGGCACCGCCGAAGCTGCCCATGAGCGCGATACCCGCCATCGGCAGCGCCGTGCGCAGGTCCGGGTGCGCCCGGCGGTAGTAGGTGACGGCGCTCGTCGTGGTGCCGAAGATCGACCCGAGCTTGTTCGTGGCGAGCGCCTCCACCGGGGTGATGCCGGGCACCAGCAGCAGCGCCGGCAGCTGCAGCAGACCGCCGCCACCCACCACGGCGTCCACCCATCCTGCGGCGAACCCTGCCACGAGGACCAGCAAAATGGTGGCGAGCTGCAACTCCTCGAGGCCCGAACCGAGGGGGAACACGGCCGCTAGTGCGCGGTGATGTCGAGCAGCAGCGCGACGGCGTCGTCGAGCGCGACGTTCTGCGCCTCACCCGTCCGCCGGTCCTTGACCTCCAGCACGCCGTCGGCGAGACCGCGGCCCACCACGACGATCGTCGGCACGCCGATGAGCTCCGCGTCACCGAACTTCACGCCCGGGGACACCTTCGGGCGGTCGTCGTAGAGCACCGTGAGCCCGGCGGACTCGAGTTCGGTCGCGAGCTTCTCGGCCGCCTCGAAGATCTCCGCACCCTTGCCGGTCGCGACGACATGCACGTCCGCGGGGGCGACGTTGCGGGGCCAGATGATGCCGCGGTCGTCGAAGTTGGACTCGACGAGCGCCGCGATGGCACGTGTGACGCCCACGCCGTAGGAACCCATGGTGACCGTGGCGAGCTTGCCGTTCTGGTCGAGCACCTTGAGGCCGAGCGCCTCGGCGTAGGTGCGCCCGAGCTGGAAGATGTGGCCCATCTCGATGCCCCGCGCAGCGACCAGCGGGCCGGAGCCGTCCGGAGCCTCGTCACCCTCGCGCACCTCGACGGCCTCAATGGTGCCGTCCCAGGTGAAGTCGCGGCCGGCCACGAGCCCGAAGACGTGCCGTCCCTGCTCGTTGGCGCCGGTGATCCAGGCGGTACCCACCACGATGCGGGGATCCACGAGGTAGCGCAGCCCCGTCGACGATTCAGAGCCGAGGACCGCAGCCTCGAGCGTGAGGCCGGGGCCGATGTAGCCCTTGACCAGGCCGGGGTGCTTCTTCAGGTCGTCCTCGGTGGCGGCCTCGACGGCCACCTCGCCACCGGTCTCCAGGTGACCGGCGATCGTCGCCTCGATGCGCTTGAGGTCCACGGTGCGGTCGCCCGGGACGGCGACGACGACGATCTCGCGCTCCCCCGTGGGCAGGACGGCGGCGAGGACGACGTTCTTGAGCGTGTCCGCTGCCGTCCAGGGACGGTCGTCGCGGGGCACGGAGGAGTTGGCGTGCTGCACGAGGGTGTCGATGGTCGGCGTGTCCGGGGTGTCGCGGACCTCCGCGGCGGGCGCGTCGGTGAAGTCGACGGCGGCGGGCACCACCGTGGTGACGGCCTCCACGTTGGCGGTGTAGCCGCCCGCCGAGCGGACGAAGGTGTCCTCACCGATGGGCGTGGGGTGGAGGAACTCCTCGCTCCTGGAACCGCCCATGGCGCCGGCGGTCGCCGTCACGGGAACCACCTCGAGGCCCAGACGGTCGAAGATCCTCAGGTACGCGCCGCGGTGGCGCTGGTAGCTCGCCTCGAGGCCCTCGTCGTCGATGTCGAAGGAGTAGGAGTCCTTCATGATGAACTCGCGTCCGCGGAGGAGCCCGGCGCGGGGCCGAGCCTCGTCACGGTACTTGGTCTGGATCTGGAAGAGGCTGAGCGGCAGGTCCTTGTACGAGGTGTACAGGTCCTTCACGAGGAGGGTGAACATCTCCTCGTGGGTGGGTGCCAGGAGGTAGTCCGCGCCCTTGCGGTCCTTCAGCCGGAAGATCCCGTCACCGTACTCGGTCCACCTGTTGGTGGCCTCGTAGGGCTCCCTCGGCAGCAGCGCGGGGAAGTGCACTTCCTGGGCGCCGATGGCTTCCATCTCCTCGCGGACGATCCCCTCGACCCGCGCCAGGACCTTCAGTCCGAGCGGCAGCCAGCTGTAGATCCCCGGCGCCGCGCGGCGGATGTAGCCGGCGCGGACGAGCAGGCGGTGGCTCGCGACCTCGGCGTCGGCGGGATCCTCGCGGAGCGTGCGGAGGAAGAGGGTCGAGAGTCGTAGGACCACGCGGGTTGTTCCGTTCATGTTCGTCGGGCCGTGCCGTGACGCTCCCCGCCGTGGGGCGGAGAACCACGTACCAATCTAGTGGGTCGGCGGAGGCGCGCCGAGGCACGGTCCGCTCGACGGGCTATGCCTCCGGACGAGCAGGGCCTCGGGAAGAGCTCTAGAAGAGGATGGTCGCGAACGTGTCGACCTGCCGGAACCCCACGCGCTGGTAGGCGGCGATGGCCCGCGCGTTGTAGGAGTTCACGTACAGGCTCACGGTCGGTGCGAGGGCCCGCGCGGCGACGACGACGGCGGCCATGTAGGCGGCACTGAGCCCGCGACCGCGCTGGTCCGGGTGCATCCACACGCCCTGGACCTGCACCGTCTGGGAGGAGACCGTGCCGAGTTCGGCCTTGAAGATCACCCCGCCGTCGTCGTCGAAGGCCGCGAGCGAATGCTTCCGTCCGATCAGCGAGGCGACGCGCCGCCGGTAGTGCTCGGAGCCGCCGATGAAGGGCGAGTAGCCGACCTCCTCCTCGAACATGGCCGCGCACGCGGGGAGCACGCGGTCGAGTTCGTCGGGGCGCGTGAACCGGAGGTCCGATGCGGGGGTGATCAGCGGGTCGGTGTCGATGGACATGAGGGGCTGGTTGGGCCGTACGTCGAACGGGTCGGCGCTGTAGTCCTCGAACGTGGACCAGAGGTCCATGACGCCCTCGGAGAGTCCGAAGATGGAGGAGAACGTGCGGCCGGACCGCCCGAGGTGGTCGCCGAAGATGGCACCGGTCTCGTCCGTCACACCGACCGGCACCAGGTTGACTCCTGCCCAGCAGGCCGCACGCAGCGTCCCGTGCCGGAACATCCCGATGATCTCGCCGCCGGAGAAGGAGGGCGCCGCGCTACCCATGGACTCGAGGTGGGCGGCCACGAACACGTTCGCCACGGGGTCGGCGAGCACGAGGGCCCAGAGGTCACGCGTGTCCGCCTCCCCGAGGACCCGGAAGGACCAGGGACCCTCCGGGTCGGGCTGGGGTCTAGCTAACGGTAACCATGGGGCCACCCTGGCCAGCAGTCTCGCCATCAGCTTCCATCTCCTCTGCGAGCCTCATGGCTTCCTCGATGAGTGTCTCCACGATCTGGTCCTCGGGGACGGTCTTGATGATCTCCCCCTTGACGAAGATCTGGCCCTTGCCATTGCCGGACGCGACACCCAGGTCCGCCTCGCGAGCCTCGCCGGGTCCGTTGACGACGCACCCCATGACCGCGACGCGCAGGGGCACCTCCATGCCCTCGAGGCCGGCGGTGACCTCTTCGGCGAGGGTGTAGACATCGACCTGGGCACGGCCGCACGAGGGGCAGGACACGATCTCGAGCTTGCGCGGGCGCAGGTTGAGCGACTGCAGGATCTGGTTGCCCACCTTGACCTCCTCGACCGGAGGCGCGGACAGGGAGACGCGGATGGTGTCGCCGATGCCCTTGGAGAGCAGCGCGCCGAAGGCGGTGGCCGACTTGATGGTGCCCTGGAAGGCCGGGCCCGCCTCGGTGACGCCGAGGTGCAGGGGCCAATCCCCGCGCTCGGCGAGGAGTTCGTAGGCGCGGACCATGATCACGGGGTCGTTGTGCTTGACCGAGATCTTGAAGTCGTGGAAGTCGTGCTCCTCGAACAGGGACGCCTCCCACACCGCCGACTCGACGAGTGCCTCGGGCGTCGCCTTGCCGTACTTCTCCATGAGGCGCGGATCGAGCGATCCGGCGTTCACACCGATGCGGATGGAGGTCCCGGCCGCCTTCGCCGCCTCGGCGATCTGCTTGACCTGGTCGTCGAACTTGCGGATGTTGCCCGGGTTCACACGGACGGCCGCACACCCGGCGTCGATCGCGGCGAAGACGTACTTGGGCTGGAAGTGGATGTCGGCGATCACCGGGATCTGCGACTTCCTCGCGATGATCGGGAGTGCGGCGGCGTCGTCGCTCGTGGGGCACGCCACGCGGACGATGTCGCAGCCCGTGGCCGTCAGTTCCGCGATCTGCTGGAGGGTCGCGTTGATGTCGGTGGTCTGGGTGGTGGTCATGGACTGGATGCTGATCGGGGAGTCCGACCCGACCCCCACGGAGCCGACCTTGATCTGGCGGGTCTTGCGCCGCGGAGCGAGTACCGGCGGGGGCGCTGCTGGCATTCCTAGGTTGACCGAGGTCACGACTTCCTCCATGCTGGCGGCCTGCACCGCGGATCGGACGAGCTGTTCGACTTCATTATCCACCCGGCCCACCGCGCGGGACGCCGGGCAGGACGCACGTCACACGCGGTCGCGGAACGCCCCGATGACCGGATTCCAGCCGATGGTCTTCACCGCGGAGATGGCGCCGGCGAGTGCGAAGGGATCCTGGCTGACGATCCCGTTCAGCGCGGCCTCGTCCTCGGCGGAGAACAGCAGGAGCGCCCCGCTGCCGTCGGTGAAGGGCCCGGACGACAGGACGACGCCCTGCTCCGCGAGGCCCTCGAGCCACTGGCGATGGGCCGGCCGGTGCTCGGTCCGGAGGTCGTCGTGGTCGGGGTTGTAGACGTATTCGACGGCGAAGATGCTCATGTTCTCACCCTACGTGACCGGCAGGAGGTAGACCTTGACGAGGGTGGCGATGCCCGCGGCCCACAGCATCGAGGCGAGGGTGCCGATGATGAAGCGCTCCGAGGCCGCGGGCGTCTCCTTGAGCTCGGCGTACCGGCCGAGCGCCTTCACGGCCACCACGTAGGCGATGGCGACCGGCTGGCCCCCGAGGATGGCGACGGTCACCGCGAGCCGTTCGAGGACGCCGATCACGAGCCCGCCGCGCAGCACTCCGGGCGGCAGGGCGTCGATGGGCACGCGGGGAGGTTCTGCCGGAGGGGCGGGGAGCTCCAGCTGCGGCTGGTCCGCGGGCGCCGGGAGTTCCTCGCGGCGCCTCTCCGCGCTGTCCACCGACCGCGCGAGCCGGAGCACGAGCATCGTCACGGGCGCACCCAGGGCGCCCGCCACCACGAGCGCCAGCACGATCCACAGCGCGTCCATCCGACCTCCTTGTGTCCTGGTCCATGTGTATCCCACCGCTCCCCCAAACGGCGGTCGCCGCGGTCCGGCTCAGTCGCCGTCGTCGTCTGCCCACGCGAGCAGACGCGCGGCGGCGGGACGTGCCGCCTGCTCCTCATGCCAGGCAGCGCGGGCCGCAGCCTTGCTCACGGCCTGCGGGGTGATGCCGAGGGCGCGGGCGACGACGGTCTGCGAGCCGCGCGTCCCGGGTTCCAGGAGATCGAGGATGCGCCACTCGGCCTCGGACCGGTTCATGACGTGACGCCCGAGCAGCGCCAGCACGCCCTCGGCCTCCGCGGCTGCCGCGGCGCGTCCATCGGGGGCCTCCACGGCCAGCGGGGCCTTGAAGGCGCCGCCGGCCCGCTTGGCGCGTTCGACGGCGGCACGGGCTGCGACGAAGGCGGCACCACGGCCCTCACGGGGCGAGGCCGGGAAGGGCCGCTCCACCTCGCCGATTCCGATGCCCACGTACCAGCCACCCGCTCGTAGGCACAGCATGACGGCGTCGACGACGGCGGTCGCATCCGCGAGGACGCCCTGCGCCTCGTCGCCGACCGACCGCTCCCAGGGGAGCACGGGCGTAATGGGTGCGAGGAGGTCGAGGAGTTCCGGGATCCTGTCCCCGGTCACGCGGCTGCCCATCTGGTCGATCGTGAGGACGAACATTGATCAACCGTATGCGGTTGAATTGCGGATTACAACCGATCAGCCGAAGAGGTCGACGGGCTTCACGATGTCCGCGTAGATGAGCAAGGCCCCCATACCCATGAGCAGGATCGCCACCGCGTAGGTCAGCGGCAGCAGTTTCGCCATGTCGAACGGTCCGGGATCGGGCCGCTTGAAGAGCCGCGCGACGGTCCGCCGCAGCCCCTCCCACAGGGCGCCGGCCACGTGCCCGCCGTCGAGCGGCAGCAGCGGGATGAGGTTGAAGACGAAGAGGGCGAGGTTGACGCCGGCCACGAGACCGACGAGCGTGGCCGCCCGCGAGGCGACCGGCACCTCGTCCATGGCGGAGATCTCGCCGGCGATCCGGCCCACGCCCACCACACTGATGGGCCCCTCGGGGTCGCGTGGCGCGTCGGAGAAGGCGGCCTCGCCCACGTCGACGAGCCGCTGCGGCAGGTTGAGCACCACCCCGGCGACGCTCACGAGCGAGTCCCCGACGGCGGGAAGCACCTCGCTCGCGGGCTGCCGGACGAGTTCCTGCGTGGAGCCGACGCCGATGAAGCCCACCTCCTCGGTGATCGCGACGCCGTCGTCGTCGACCGCAGCGGTGCCGGCCTCGGTGGCCACCGGCCGCTCCGTCAGCAGAGGGGTGATCGTGGACTCGACGGTCTCGCCGTCACGCACGTAGGTGATGTCCACCTCACGACCCGCGGCGTCCCGGATCCATCCGGAGAGCTGGTCCCAGTCGGTGACCTCGCGGCCGTCGAAGGCCACCACGCGGTCGCCCGGGAGGAGCCCCGCCTCGAAGGCCGGGGCCGCGGGGTCCTCGGGCGTGCACTCCGTCTGTCCCGTCGCGGCCTGCTGGCTCGCGGGCACCACGCACTCGGAGACGGAGGCGATCGTGGTGGTGGACTGGGCCGTACCGAACCCCATGATGAGCACGGCGAACAGCACCGTCCCGATCAGCAGGTTCATGAGGGGTCCGCCGAGCATGATGATGATGCGTTTCCAGATGGGCAGCCTGTAGAACACGCGATTCTCGTCCCCCGGCCGGAGCTGCTCCGCGGCCGCCTGCCGGGCGTCGTTGGAGAGCTGCTGGAACACGCCCGTACTGGACTGCCTCACGGCGCCGTCCTCGGTGGCGGCGGGCGGGAACATGCCCACCATCGACACGTAGCCGCCGGCCGGGATCGCCTTCAGCCCGTACTCGGTCTCGCCGCGGCGCCGTGACCACACCGTGGGTCCGAAACCCACCATGAACTGCGTGACGCGCACGCGGAAGAGTTTGGCGGGCACGAGGTGGCCCACCTCGTGCAGCGCGATCGACGCGGCGATGCCGAGGACCACGACGAGTACTCCGACGATGAACAGCAGAACGGTCACAGCTCTTCCTTCTGGCCTCTCGGGTCCGACGGCGCGTCGGTTGTAGATGGAGCACCCGCCGCACCCGGTGCGTCGACCGCACCGCGTCCGGACTCCCCCACGCCACAACGGATCCGTGCCCGGGTCCGTGCCCAGCGCTCGGCCCCGAGCACCTCGTCGAGCGTCACCGCGCGCGAGCCCGGGGCCGGCTCCGTGACCCGCTGTTCGTCGACCACGGCGGCCACCACGTCGACGATGTCCGTGAAACCGATGGCCCCGCTGTGGAAGGCCTCGACCGCTTCCTCGTTCGCCGCGTTGTACACCGCCATGCGCGTGCCACCCTCCGACGCCGCCCGCTTGGCCAGCGCGATCGCCGGGAACGCCTCCTCGTCGAGCGGCTCGAAGGACCACTGCGCAGCCCTGCTCCAGTCGCAGGGGCGCGCGGAGCCCGGCACCCTGAACGGCCACCCGATCCCGAGGGCGATCGGCAGCCGCATGTCCGGCGGTGAGGCCTGCGCGAGCGTGGACCCGTCGACGAACTGCACCATGGAGTGGATGACGGACTGCGGGTGCACCACGACGTCGATCCGCTCGAGGGGGATGTCGAAGAGCAGGTGGGCCTCCACCACCTCGAGGGCCTTGTTGACCATCGACGCCGAGTTCGTGCTGATCACGCGGCCCATGTCCCACGTGGGGTGCGCGAGGGCCTGCGCCGGGGTCACGTGGCGCAGCCGCTCGCGGGTCAGGCCGCGGAACGGCCCACCCGATGCCGTGAGCACCAGGCGGTCCACCTCGTCGGCGGTGCCTCCGCGCAGCGCCTGGGCGATCGCCGAGTGTTCGGAGTCGACCGGCACGAGCTGGCCCGGAGCCGCCGCCGCCCGGACGAGGGCTCCCCCGGCGATGAGCGACTCCTTGTTGGCCAGCGCCAGCAGGTGCCCGGCGGCCAGCGCGGCGAGGGTCGGCTCCAGTCCGATGGACCCCGTGATGCCGTTCAGGACGACGTCGGCGTCCGGCCAGGCGGCGACCCGCGCGGCCGCACTCCCGCCCGCGAAGAGCTGCGGCGCGTAGCCGCTCACGCCCGCGGCGTCGGCCGCGCGGGCGATCGCCCGCTCGAGGTCGGCCTCCGTGGCGGACGCGACACCGACGGCGGGAGCCCGCACGGCGACGGCCTGCTGCGCGAGGAGCTCGAGGTTGCGTCCGCCGGCGCTCAGTCCGGCCACGCCGAACCGGTCGGGGGCCGCGGCGATGACCTCGAGGGCCTGCGTGCCGATCGAGCCGGTGGATCCGAGGATCGTCACGCGCCGGTGGGCCCGCGAGAGGTTGCTGACGTCCATGGCCCCAGTATCCCGCAGACCGGCGCGCGGCCCGCTCAGGCTGTCAGGCGCGGGACCTCGCGAGGACGGCGCGTGCGTGACGGAGGATCGGCTCGTCCACCATGCGTCCCTCGAACACGAAGACGCCGCGCTCGTCCTCGGCCGCCGCGAGCAGGGCCCGGGCGCGGACCACCTCGGTCTCCTCGGGCGCGAAGGCCGCGCGGACCGCCGCGACCTGACCCGGGTGGATGCAGGCCTTGGCCCCGAATCCGGAGGCGACGGCGTCGTCGGCCTCCTCCGCCAGGCCCGCCGTGTCCGCGATGTCCACGTACACGGCGTCGATCGCGGCGACGCCCGCGGCGCCGGCGGCGAGGAGCACCTGCGAGCGCGCCTGCACGGCGACCGCCCGGTAGGCGCCGCCGGCCGATCGGCTCGAGGTGCCACCGAGGGATGCCACGAGGTCCTCCGCGCCCCACATGAGCGCGAGAACGCCGTCCGTCGCCGCGATGTCCGCGGCCCGGAGCACTCCGCGTGCCGTCTCGCAGAGCGCGATCACCTCCACCTCGCCGAGCGCCGCCCGGACGACGGCGACGTCCTCGGGCGACTCCGTCTTCGCCAGCATGACGGTGCGGTAGGGCGTGCCGCGGACAGCGTCGCAGTCGAGGACGAAGTCGTCGGTGCCGACGGCGTTCAGCCGGACGACGGTGCGGTCCGGGTCCAGCAGGGTGGCCCCGAGTGCCAGCCGTGCGGCGTCCTTCCCAGCGGGTGCCACGGCGTCCTCGAGGTCGAGGATCACGGTGTCCGACCGCTCGGCGGCCTTGGAGTAGCGCTCGGGGCGGTCGGCGGGGCAGAAGAGCAGGGCCGGTCCGAGGTGGGTGAGGCTCACGCCCGCTCCTGGGGTGCCGCGTCCGAGGACCACATGAGCACCGAGCGGGTGGCCGTCGCGACCACCTCGCCGTGCTGGTTCCGCCCGGTGTGGGTCATGGTCGCGATCCCCTGGCCCGGGCGCGACGACGACGCCCGGACCCCCGTGATCTCCGTCTCCGTGTACAGCGTGTCGCCGTGGAAGAGCGGCTTCGGGAACACGACGTCGGTGAGCCCGAGCTGCGCCACGATGGTGCCCTGCGTCAGCTGGGACACGGACTGGCCCACGAGGGTCGCGAGGGTGAGCATCGAGTTCACGAGGCGCTGACCGAACGGCTGCTCCGCGGACCACGCGGCGTCCAGGTGGAGAGCCTGCGTGTTCATGGTGAGCGTGGTGAACAGGACGTTGTCGGCCTCGGTCAGCGTGCGGCCCGGCCGGTGGGCGTAGACGGCCCCGATCTCGAGCTCGTCGAGGTACAGGCCGCGCTGCTCGATGACGCGCCGCGCGGGCGCAGCGCTCGGCGCAGCGGTCGACGCCGCCGCGGCACCGCCGTCGTCCACTCCCCCGGAGGCGTCCGTACTCACGCGACGGCTCCCCCGAGGTCGACGCGCAGCGGCGCACCGGTGGCGGCGACGACGTCCTCGGGGCTGACGCCCGGCGCGGTCTCGCGGAGCACGAGACCTTCCGCCGTCACGTCGATGACGGCGAGGTCCGTGACGATCCTGTCCACGCACCCCTTGCCCGTGAGCGGCAGCGAGCAGGACTCCACGATCTTCGGCCGACCCGCGCGGTCCACGTGCTCCATCATCACGATCACGCGCTTCGCCCCGAACACGAGGTCCATGGCGCCGCCCATCCCCTTGACCATCTTGCCGGGCACCATCCAGTTCGCGAGGTCCCCGTTCTGCGCGACCTCCATGGCACCGAGCACGGCGACGTCCACGTGACCGCCCCGGATCATGCCGAAGGAGGCTGCCGAGTCGAAGTACGCGGCCCCGGCGTTCGCCGTGACGGTCTCCTTGCCGGCATTGATGAGGTCCGGGTCCACGGCGTCCTCCGCCGGGTACGGGCCCACGCCGAGGATCCCGTTCTCGGAGTGCAGCACCACCTCCACGCCCTCGGGGATGTAGTTGGGGATCAGGGTGGGCATCCCGATGCCGAGGTTCACGTACTGGCCGTTCTCGAGCTCCAGTGCCACGCGAGCGGCGAGTTCGTTCCGGGTGAGTGCCATGGTCATGCTCCTTCGGGCGCGTTGACGCCGGTCCGCGGATCGGGGCTGCCGCCGATCGAGACGGTCCGCTTCTCCACGCGCTTCTCGACGCCGGAGGCGACGACGACACGCTGGACGAAGATACCCGGAGTGTGGATCTGCGCGGGATCGAGCTCGCCGGGCTCCACGAGCTCCTCCACCTCGGCGATCGTGATCCGGCCGGCCTGGGCGCACAGCGGGTTGAAGTTCATGGCGGTGGCGTTGAACACCAGGTTGCCGTGGCGGTCGCCCTTCCAGGCGTGCACGAGCGCGTAGTCCGGGCGCAGCGACTCCTCGAGGACGTAGTCGACGCCGTCGAAGGTGCGCACCTCCTTCGCCTGCGAGGCGACGGTGACGTTCCCCTCGGCGTCGTACTTCCGGGGCAATCCGCCCTCGCTGACCTGCGTGCCCACCCCCGCCGTGGTGTAGAAGGCGGGGATACCCGCGCCCCCGGCCCTGAGCTTCTCCGCGAGAGTGCCCTGCGGCGTCAGCTCCACCTCGAGCTCACCCGAGAGGTACTGGCGTGCGAACTCCTTGTTCTCGCCCACGTAGGAGCTGATGGTCCGGCGGATCCGGTGGTCCGTGAGCAGGATCCCGAGGCCCCAGTCGTCCACCCCGCAGTTGTTGCTGACGGTCTCCAGCTCCGACGTGCCCTGCGCGTGCAGCGCGTCGATGAGGGTCACCGGGATACCGCACAGACCGAACCCCCCGACGGCGAGCGAGGCGCCGTCGGGGATGTCCGCCACGGCGTCCGCCGCACTGCCAACCACTTTGTCGATCACTGCTTCTCCTTCGGTCGCCGCACGCAGGGCTGCGGCGGTCAGGTGCTAGAGCCCCAGATCCCTCGCGATGAGCATGAGCTGGACCTCCGTGGTCCCCTCACCGATCTCGAGGATCTTCGAATCACGGTAGTGCCTGGACACCACGAACTCGTTGATGAAGCCGTAGCCGCCGAAGATCTGCGTGGCGTCGCGGGCGTTGTCCATGGCGGCCTCACCGGCCACCAGCTTCGCGATGGACGCCTGCGTCTTGAACGGCTTCCCGGCCAGCATGCGGGCCGCGGCGTCGTAGTAGGCAAGCCGCGCGGTGTGGGCGCGGACCTGCATGCGCGCGATCTTGAACTGGATGGACTGGTACGTGCCGATGGTGCTGCCGAACGCCGAGCGTTCGTTGGCGTACTTGATGGACTGCTCCACGCACCCCTGTGCGGCACCGGTGGCGAGGGCCGCGATGGCGATCCGGCCCTCGTCGAGGATCTGCAGGAAGTTCGCGTACCCGCGGCCGCGGGCGCCGAGGAGGTTCGCCTCGGGGACACGGACGTCCTTGAGGGTGAGCGGGTGCGTGTCCGAGGCGTTCCAGCCCACCTTGTTGTAGGCCTTCTCCGCCGTGAATCCGGGTGTGTCGCTCGGTACGAGGATGGTCGAGATCTCCTTCTTGACCGTCCCGTCCGGGCGCTCGGAGGTCCCCGTGACCGCGGTGACGGTGACGAGCGAGGTGATGTCCGTGCCGGAGTTGGTGATGAACTCCTTGGTGCCGTTGATGACCCACTCCGACGCTCCTGAAGAGTCGGCCCCCGCCTCGAGCTTCGCCGTCGTCTTGGTCCCGGAGGCATCGGATCCGGCTTCGGACTCGGTCAGGCCGAAGCCGCCGAGCGCCGCACCCGACGCGAGGGAGGGCAGCCACTGCTGCTTCTGCTCCTCGGTGCCGAACCGGTACACCGGCATGGCGCCGAGGGAGACGCCGGCCTCGAGCGTGATCGCGACGGACTGGTCCACGCGGGCCAGTTGCTCGAGGGCGAGGCACAGCGCGAAGTAGTCCCCGCCCATTCCCCCGTACTGCTCGGGGAACGGCAGGCCGAACAGGCCCATGTCACCCATCTGCTTGACCACCTCGTAGGGGAAGCTGTGCTCGGCGTCGTGCGTGGCGGAGACCGGGGCCACGACCTCGTCCGCGAACTCGCGCACGGTGTCGACGAGATCCTGGTATTCCTCGCTCAGTTCGAAGTTCATGCTGCGTTCCCTTCCGTGGGACTCGGTGATTCAGTAGCGGTGGTATCGGGCGCTTCTGCCGCGCCGGCGGTGTCGGTGGCTTCGGTGGCTTCGGTGGCTTCGGTGGCTTCGGTGGCTTCGATGGTGGCGACGACCTGCTGGGCCTTCACGAGGTCGCCCGGCGCGAGGGACAGGCGGACGACGCCGGCGAGGCCCGCGGTCAGCTGGTGCTCCATCTTCATGGCCTCGACGGTGACGAGGACGTCGCCCGCCTGCACGGTTGCCCCGTCCGCGACGGTGACGGAGACGACAGTGCCGGGCATGGGACTGCGGACCAGCGGATCGGCCGAGCCCTCCTCGCGCTCGATGCGCGACAGCACGGCGTCGAGGAGTTCGCGGCGCCCGGGCCGGCGCAGGCGGGCCGACCAGCCGGCGTCGCCGATCCAGACCGTGTCGCCGTCGACGTGGTGCGTGAGCCCCGCGCGGACGCCGTCGATCGCGGCCCCGGCGCTTCCCGTGGTCACGACGACGGTCGCGTCGCCGACGGTCACGGACCATGCCGCACCGCGCCGCAGCAGGCGGACGGTGTCGGTGCCGCCGGCGTGCTCGAGGACCACCGTCCGCGGCCGCGGGGGCCCGAGGCGGAAGCCGTCGCCGCGCTGCCATGGACGGCCGCCCGCAGGAGTGGCGGCCTCGACGAGGAGGACGGCCGCGAGCGCGAGCTCACCCGGCCCCACGTGCCGGAACGCGAGCCCCGGCAGTTTCCGCTCGATCATGGTCGTGTCCAGGCGAGCAGCCCGGACGTCCTCATCGGCGATCAGCAGGCGGAGGTACTCGATGTTGGTGTCGACGCCGAGTACGCGGGTGCCGGCGAGCGCGGTGTCCAGCCGGTCGAGGGCCTGGGCGCGGTCCTCCCCCCAGGCGATGACCTTCGAGAGCATCGGGTCGTAGGAGGAGGAGACCGTGCCGCCGGTCAGCAGCGAGCTGTCCACCCGGACGCCCTCGCCGGACGGTTCGGTCAGCGCGAGGATGCGGCCGGTCGAGGGCAGGAATCCCGCCTCCGGCGTCTCGGCGTACACGCGCGCCTCCACCGCGTGCCCGGTGAGCACGACGTCGTCCTGCGTGAGCTGCAGGTGCTCGCCCGCCGCGATCCGGATCTGCCACTCGACGAGGTCCACGCCGGTCACGAGTTCGGTCACGGGATGCTCCACCTGCAGGCGCGTGTTCATCTCCATGAAGAAGAACTCGTCGGGCGCCGTGTCGGAGACGAGGAACTCGACCGTCCCGGCGCAGGTGTAGTCGACGCTCCGGGCGGCGTGACAGGCGGCCTCGCCGATGCGGCGCCGCGTGGCGTCGTCGAGCAGGGCCGACGGCGCCTCCTCGATGACCTTCTGGTGGCGGCGCTGGAGGGAGCACTCGCGCTCCCCGAGGTGGATGACCGTGCCGTGCCCGTCCGCGAGGACCTGCACCTCGATGTGGCGCGGACGCTCGACGAGCCGCTCCAGGAACAGGGTGTCGTCACCGAAGGCGCGCGCGGCGACGCGGCGCGCCGTCGCGAGGACCTCCGGGAGGTCCTCCGGGCGGTGGACGGCGTGCATGCCCTTGCCCCCGCCACCCGCGGACGGCTTGATGAGCAGGGGGAAGCCGACGTCCGTCGAGGCCCTGATGAGGGCCTCATCCGTGAGTCCCGGCTCGGCGATGCCCGGGACCACCGGCACCCCGAACCCGGCGACGTGGTTCTTCGAGCGGATCTTGTCGCCCATGACGTCGAGGGCGTGCACGCTCGGACCGATGAAGACGATCCCCGCCTCGCGCAGCGCCTCGGCGAAGGCCGCGTTCTCGCTGAGGAAGCCGTAGCCGGGATGCACCGCACCAGCGCCGGTGCGGCGGCAGGCGTCGAGCACGGCGGGAATGGAGAGGTAGCTGGACGTCGGTGCCGCCTCACCGATGCGGACGGCGACGTCGGCCTCGAGCACGTGCCGGGCACCGGCGTCGGCGTCGCTGTACACCGCGACCGAACGCAGCCCGAGGGCCCGTACGGAACGGATGACGCGGCAGGCGATCTCGCCGCGGTTCGCGACGAGCACGGTGTCGAAGGGCCAGGGACCGGCCGGAGCTGGAGGGGTCATCGGGTCACATCCTGAAGAGGCCGAAGGAGGTCTCGGGCAGCGGCGCGTTGGCGCACACGTCGAGGGCGAGGCCCAGGACGGTCCTCGTGTCCGCGGGATCGATCACGCCGTCGTCCCAGAGGCGCGCCGTCGAGTAGTAGGGGTTGCCCTGCGCCTCGTACTGGTCGCGGATGGGCTGCTTGAAGGACTCCTCGTCCTCGGGCGCCCATTCCTCGCCGCGGGCCTCGAGCTGGTCGCGCTTGACGGTGGCGAGGACGCTCGAGGCCTGGTTGCCACCCATCACCGAGATGCGGCCGGCGGGCCACATCCACAGGAAGCGCGGCGAGAACGCCCGGCCGCACATCGAGTAGTTCCCCGCGCCGAAGGACCCCCCGACGACGACGGTCAGTTTCGGGACACGGGCGGTGGCGACGGCGGTGACCATCTTGGCCCCGTTCTTCGCGATGCCGCCGGCCTCGTAGTCCTTGCCCACCATGAAGCCGGAGAGGTTCTGCAGGAACACGAGGGGCACCCCGCGCTGGTCGCAGAGCTCGATGAAGTGCGCCCCCTTGAGCGCGGACTCGCTGAACAGCACGCCGTTGTTGGCGACGATGCCGACGCGGTGGCCGTGGATGGTCGCGAAGCCGGTCACGAGGGTGGTGCCGTACTCGCACTTGAACTCGTGGAAGTGCGAGCCGTCCACGATCCGCGCGATGATCTCGCGGGCGTCGTAGGACGCGTTGACGTCCGTCGGGACGGCCCCGTAGAGCTCGTCCTCCGGCACGGCGGGCTCGAGGACCTCCGCGTCGACCGGCGGCGCGAAGGAGGCAGGTGCCGAGGGCGGCGGGAGGGTGGCGATGATGTCGCGGACGATCTCCAGCGCGTGCTGGTCGTTCTCGGCGAGGTGGTCCGTGACGCCCGAGATGCGCGAGTGCACGTCACCGCCGCCGAGCTCCTCGGCCGTCACGACCTCGCCGATGGCGGCCTTCACGAGCGGCGGCCCGCCGAGGAAGATGGTCCCCTGGTTCCGGACGATCACGGTCTCGTCGCTCATCGCGGGTACGTAGGCCCCGCCCGCGGTGCAGCTGCCCATCACCGCCGCGATCTGAGGGATCTTCCGGGCGGACATCGTGGCCTGGTTGAAGAAGATGCGGCCGAAGTGGTTGCGGTCCGGGAAGACGTCGTCCTGGCGCGGGAGGAACGCTCCACCGGAATCGACCAAGTAGACGCAGGGCAGGTTGTTCTCGAGCGCGATCTCCTGCGCACGGAGGTGCTTCTTGACCGTCATGGGGTAGTAGGTGCCGCCCTTGACGGTGGCGTCGTTGGAGAGCACCAGGACGTGGCGGCCGTGCACCAGGCCGATCCCGGCGATGGCCCCCGCTCCGGGACACTCGTCGTCGTACATGCCGTTGGCCGCGAGCGGGGCGATCTCGAGGAAGGGGCTGCCGTCGTCGAGCAGCTGGTCGATCCGCTCGCGCGGCAGGAGCTTGCCCCGCGCCACGTGGCGCTCACGGGACCGCTCGGGGCCGCCCAGGGCGGTGGCGGCGAGCCGCTCGCGGAGCTCCTGCACCAGCGCGGTCTGCGCCGCGTGATTGGCCAGGAACGACGGCGAGAGCGGGTCCACCTTCGACGCAAGGGTCTCCATCGGTCTCTTCCTCGAGCGGCCTTCAGTTAGCAGACACTAACCGGGATCAGGTTAGTGGTCATTAACCGTCCTGTCCATCAGAATGAGGGAGAACTCTCCCAGCGGACGCGAAGGACCTGCATGGAAGCACCACCCGCCGAAGACCGCATGACCGGCCGCAGCATCGCGAAGGCGTCGCGGCGCACGGCGTTGCTCCGTGCCGCCGCGCGACTGTTCGCGGAGCGCGGCTACAACGGTGTGTCCATCGAGGACCTCGGCGCGGCGGCCGGTGTGAGCGGACCCGCCGTGTATCGCCACTTCTCCGGCAAACCGGCCGTCCTCTCCGCCCTGCTGACGGGCGTCAGCGAGGATCTCCTGAGCGGTGGCCGGGACGTCGCGGCCGCCGCGCCGTCCCCCGCGGACGCCCTCCGCGGACTCATCCGGTTCCAGGTGGGCTTCGCGCTCGGGAACCCCGACGTGATCCGCGTCCAGGACCGTGACCTCGGGTCCCTGACGGACGACGACGGCCGCACGGTGCGGTCCCTGCAGCGCAGCTACGTGGAGGTCTGGGTCGAGCAGCTCGCCGCGCACCGCCCCGGCGTCGACACCTCGCTCCTGCGCTCCCGGGTGCACGCCGTGTTCGGTCTGATCAACTCCACGCCCCACACCACCCGCCGCTCGGGTACCCCCGAGGACCTCGATCTGCTCGAGGACCTCCTGCAGCACATGGCCTGGGCTGCACTGACGGTCGACGGCGGGGCCGCTCCGGCCGTGAACGGGACGCGGACCGCCTAGTACGCTGAAGCACGAGATTCCCGGGCCGCGCCGCACGAGCCGGCCCACCGCCTACTGAAAGTGACGCTGTGATCACGCTACGTCCCGTGGAAGCCGCCGATGTCGACGAGTTCTTCACCCACCAGCTGGACCCGAGCGCCAACCACATGGCCGCCTTCGGCGCCAAGAACCCCTCGGACCGCGGGGTGTTCGACCACCACTGGCAGGACATCCTGAACGACGGCAAGATCACCGTGCGCACCATCCTCTCCGACGGCGAGGTGGTGGGGAGCATCCTCGCCTACCACCACGAGGCCACGCCGGAGATCAGCTACTGGATCGACAGGTCCCGCTGGGGCCAGGGCATCACCACGGCGGCCGTCGGGCAGTTCCTGAACGAGGTCACCGAGCGGCCGCTCAGGGCGCGTGCGGTGGCCGACAACGCGAGCTCCATCCGTATCCTCGAGCGCTGGGGCTTCCGCCAGGTCGGCGAGACACAGGGCTTCGCACCCGCCCGCGGAGCCGTGGTCCGCGAGCTCATCCTCGAACTGGTCTGACGCCCGCTCTCCGGGCGGCGCATCCGGCACACGACAGGAGCCCCGCACCACGGCTGTGGTGCGGGGCTCCTGTGCGTGAACCGGTCGGCTGGGACGACTCAGACCATGGTCAGGACCATGGCCGGGTTCCGCAGGATGGTGCCGACGTCGGCGAGGAAGCGTGAGCCCTGCTCGCCGTCCACCAGCCGGTGGTCGAAGGACAGGCTCAGCGTCATCACCGAACGGAGTGCGATCTCCCCGCGGTACTCCCACGGCATGCGCCGGACGGCACCCATGGCGAGGATGGCCGCCTCGCCCGGGTTCAGGATCGGCGTGCCGGCGTCGATTCCGAAGACCCCGATGTTCGTGATGGAGATGGTGCCGCCCGTTAGATCCGCCGGTGTGGTCCTCCCGGCGCGCGCGGTCTCCGTCAGCGCGCCGAGTGCGCGGGCGAGCTCCACGAGCGGCAGGGTCTGCGCAGCCTTGATGGTGGGGACGAGCAGACCGCGGGGTGTCGCCGCGGCGATCCCGAGGTTCACGTCCTCGTACTGCACGATCTCCTGGGCCTGCTCGTCCCACGAGGCGTTGAGCGAGGGGTTGCGCCCCACCGCGATGCACACGGCCTTCGCCACGATGGTCAGCGGCGTGACCTTCGTGCCCTCGAACGCGCGCCCCGCCTTCAGCTCCGCGAGCAGGTCCATGGTCGGCGTGACGTCGATGGTGAGGAACTCGGTGACGTGCGGGGCCGTGAACGCGCTGGCCACCATCGCGGCGGCGGTGTGCTTGCGCATCCCCTTGATCGGGATGCGGGTGGCGGCGCCCGGCGTCGCCCGACCGGCCGGCGATGCGGCTGCCGCGCTCGCAGGGACACCGACGGTCGCGCCCTGAGCGCCCGCGGACGCGTCGTCGAGGACGGACGGCGCGGCTGCCCCGCCCGAGGAACCCGCGAGGGCAGCGAGGACGTCGGCGCGGGTGATCAGGGCCTGCGGTCCCGTCCCCGTGAGCCCTTCCAGCGGGATGCCGAGGTCACGCGCGAGCTTGCGGACCGGCGGGGTGGACCGCGGCCGCTCGGTGATGCGCGTCGCTGACGTGTGCGAGGAGGGTTCGCTCAGGGACACCGCGTGAGCCGGGACGGCGGCCGCGGTGACGCGCGCTTGGCGCTCCGGTGCGGGCTCGGTGGCAGGGACGGCGCCCGCACCGTCGTGCGGCGCTGCGGCGGGTGCTGGCTGCGGCAGCGTCCTGCTCCTGCGCTGCGGACGCCCGCCCTTCTCGACAGCGGCACCGTAGCCCACCAGGTTCGGCTCGCGGCGGGCCGGAGCGGCGTCCGCCCCACGCATGTCGGCGGTAGCGGACGGGCTCGACGACGGGCTCGACGACGGAACACGGCCCGTGGCGCCCGGCTCCCCCGGCACCTCGAAGGAGACGATCGGCGCCCCGACGTCGACGACGGTACCGGCTGCCTCGTGGAGCCGCACCACGGTCCCGGCGTACGGCGAGGGGAGCTCGACGACGGCCTTGGCTGTCTCGACGTCGGCGATGATCTGGTTCAGCTCCACCCGGTCACCCTCGGCGACGTGCCACTGGACGATCTCGGATTCCGTCAGTCCCTCCCCGAGGTCGGGCAGGCGGAACTCGCGCACCGTCGTCGTGCTGCGGGTTTCGGCGGGAGCCGTCACTGTGCCGCTCCTTCGGGGAGGCGGTCGAGACCGCTGAGCGAGTTGGGGCGGCGGAGCGCGCGGTCCACGCCGTCGAGGATCCTGTCGAGGTCCGGGAGGTGGTGGAACTCGAGCTTGGAGTACGGGTACGGGATGTCGAAGCCGGTGACGCGCACGGGCGCGTGCTCCAGGTGGTCGAAGCAGCGTTCGGTGATGCTCGCCGCGATCTCCGCGCCGAGGCCTCCCGACTGCGCCGCCTCGTGCGTGACCACGAGCCTGCCGGTCTTCCGGACGGACGCCTCGATGGTCGCGAAGTCGATGGGGGCCAGGGACCTGAGGTCGATGACCTCGATCGAGACGCCGTCGTCGGACGCGGCGATCGCGGCGTCGCGAGCGGTCGGGACGAGCGGTCCGTAGGTCACGAGCGTGACGTCGGTCCCCTCCGTCACCACGCGTGCCGCACCCATGTCCGACGACGACGGGTCCACCGACTCGTCCACCTCGCCCTTGATGTGGTAGCGGCGCTTGGGCTCGAAGTACAGCACGGGGTCGTCGCAGGCGATGGCCTGCTGGATCATCGTGTAGGCGTCCTGGGGGTCGGAGACGCTGACCACCCGGAGGCCGGAGGTGTGGGTGAAGTACGCCTCGGGCGACTCGGAATGGTGCTCGGGCGAACCGATGCCGCCGCCGAACGGCACGCGGATGGTGATCGGCATCGTCACGGCGCCCTGCGTGCGGTAGTGCAGCTTCGCGACCTGGCAGACGATCTGGTCGAACGCCGGGTAGATGAAGCCGTCGAACTGGATCTCGACCACGGGCCGGTACCCGCGGTAGGCCATGCCCACCGCGGTGCCCATGATGCCGGCCTCGGCGAGGGGGCTGTCCAGGACCCGGTGCTGCCCGAAGTCCTTCTGCAGGCCGTCCGTGATCCGGAAGACCCCACCGAGCTTCCCGATGTCCTCACCCATCAGGATCACCTTCGGGTCGGTGTCCATGGCACGCCGCAGGCCGGCGTTGATCGCGCGGCCGAAGGTCATCGTCGGCATCAGTGGGTTCCTTCCTGGGACGCCTGCCCGAAGGAGGCGAGGTAACGCTGGTAGTGGTCCTGCTGGCGGTCCAGCCAGGAGTTCGGCTCGCTGTACACGTGCCGGAAGACATCGGACGGCGCGGGTTCGGCCATGGTGAGGCAGCCCTCCCGCAGCTCGGCGGCGACGGCGTCGGCCTTCGCCTTCACGGAGTCCGTGTAGTCGGCCCCGAGCAGGCCGAGCGAGTCCAGCAGGGCCGCGACGCGCGCCAGGGGGTCGCGGGCCGCCCAGTCCTCCAGCTCGTTCGCGTCCCTGTAGCGCGTGGGATCGTCCGCCGTGGTGTGCGGACCCATGCGGTAGGTGACGGCCTCGATGAAGGTGGGCCCACCGCCGGACCGTGCCCGGTCGAGCGCCTCGCGCGTCACGGCGAGGCACGCGAGGACGTCGTTGCCGTCCACGCGGACCGACGGGATGCCGAAGCCCGGCGCCCGGCGGGCGATCGGGACATGCGCCTGGAGACCCACGGGCTCGGAGATGGCCCAGTGGTTGTTCTGGCAGAAGAAGATGACCGGCGCCTGGTAGCTGGCGGCGAAGACCATGGCCTCGTTGACGTCGCCCTGGCTGGTTGCCCCGTCACCGAAGTAGCTGACGGCCACCGAGTCCGCGCCGTCGGTCAGGATCCCCATGGCGTAGCCCGTGGCGTGGAGGGTCTGCGCGCCGATGATCACCTGGGGGGTCGCCATGTTGACGGTGTAGGGATCCCAGCCCGAGGAGGCATTGCCGCGCCACACCCGGAGCATGTCCGTGAGGTCCACGCCGCGGCAGTAGGCGACGGCGTTCTCGCGGTAGCTGGAGAACACGAAGTCGTCCGGGCGGAGCGCGCGGCCGGAACCGATCTGGGCGGCCTCCTGGCCCAGGAGCGGTGGCCACAGCGCGAGCTCGCCCTGCCGCTGCAGGGCCGTCGCCTCGGCGTCGATGCGGCGCACCGCCACGAGGTCCTCGTACAGGGCCTGGATCGCCGGCCCGTCGACGTCGTCCACGAAGCGGTCGTAGTGCGCGTGAGGGTGGCGCACCCCGTGCTCGTCGATGAGCTGGACGAGGTCGTCCGCGCCAGGATGCTGGGGCCCGGGCCGTGCCGTCCCGGACGAGCTCCGGGTGTCGGTCGCCGCGGGCGGGGAGTCGAAGGGTCCGCTCCCGCGGGCCGCCGGGCCACCGGCCTCCACCGGATCGGAAAGGGCCTCGTCCTGGTTCATCGCACGTTCCTCCGCACTGGCAGACGCGTGTCCACGGGCCCGTCGAGCGCCTGCGTGAACGTCCAGGCGCCATCACCCGGAGTGACTGTGACCCTACTCACAGCGCGCAGGTCGCACAACCGTTTCGTCCCGCACTGAGCATCCTGCTCGATCAGGCCGCGACTGCCCGTGTTAGCGTTGCGCAGTATGCGCTCCCCTGACCTCGACCTCACGGACACCCGCCTGCTGCAGGCGATGGCGAAGGATCCCCGACGCACCGTCGTGGCCCTGGCCCAGAAGCTCGGACTCTCGCGCAACACCGTGCAGGCGAGGATGGCGCAGCTCGAGAAGAAGGGCGTCTTCCTCTCCTTCGAGCGCCGCGTGAGCACCGCGGCGCTCGGCTATCCGCTCACCGCGTTCATCCACGTCCACGTGCAGCAGCAGAAGCTGGCCGCCATCACCGAGAGCATCGCAGCCGTGCCGGAGGTGATCGAGGCGTTCGGGCTCACGGGGCAGGCGGACATCCTGGTGCGTGTGGTCGCGGTGGATGCCGAGGACCTCTTCCGCATCAACGGCAAGATCCTCAGCTGCGACGGCGTGGAGCGCTGCGACACCTCGCTGGCCATGGGCGAGCTCATCCCCTTCCGGGTGGAGCCGCTGCTCGCCAGGGGTCCGCGCACCACCGCGTGATCACCGGCCACGCCCACGACGACGACGGCCACACCCCGTGCGGGGTGTGGCCGTCGTCGTGTCAGTAGCCGTCAGACGGCGTGGTACAGGCTGGGATCAGTGATCGGTGGCCTTCTCGGCTCCGACGCCCGTGAGGGACCGCACCTCCATCTCGGCCTGCTTCATCGGGTCCTCCGTGGTCTTCGAGAGCACCGTTCCGAGCCAGCCCAGGAAGAAGGCCAGCGGGATCGAGACGATGCCCGGGTTGCTCAGCGGGAACAGGGAGAAGTCCGCGGTGGGGATCATGGAGCGCTCGCCGCCCGAGACCACGGGCGAGAGGGCGATGAGGAGGATCGCCGAGCCGAGGCCGCCGTACATGCTCCAGATGGCGCCCTGCGTGTTGAACTTCCTCCAGAACAGCGAGTAGAGGATGGTCGGCAGGTTGGCGCTGGCCGCGACCGCGAAGGCGAGCGCCACGAGGAACGCGACGTTCTGGCCCTGGGCGCCGATGCCGCCGAGGATCGAGAGCAGCCCGATGACGACCACCGTGCGGCGGGCCACCTTGACCTCGCCGTCCGGGTCCACGCGGTCCTTGCGGATCACGCTGGCGTAGATGTCGTGCGCGAAGGACGCCGCGGCCGTGATGGTGAGGCCCGCGACCACCGCGAGGATGGTGGCGAACGCGACGGCCGAGATGAGACCGAGCAGCACCGAGCCGCCGAGCTCGAAGGCCAGCAGCGGAGCCGCCGAGTTGACGCCGCCCGGAGCCGCGAGGATGCGGTCCCGGCCGATTAGTGCGCTGGCGCCGTAGCCGAGCACGAGGGTGAAAAGGTAGAACGCACCGATGAGCCAGATGGCCCAGACCACCGAGCGGCGGGCCTCCTTCGCCGTCGGGACGGTGTAGAAGCGCATGAGGACGTGCGGCAGGGCGGCGGTTCCCAGCACGAGGGCGAGCGCCAGCGAGAGGAAGTCCAGGCGGGTGATGGCGCTGAGGCCGTACTGCAGACCCGGGCTCGTGATCGCGGCGTTGCCACTGGTCTCGATCGCCGCACCGAGCAGCGTCGAGAAGTTGAAGCCGTGCTTGGCGAGCACCCAGACCGTCATGATGAATGCGCCCGCGATGAGCAGCACGGCCTTGATGATCTGCACCCAGGTGGTGCCCTTCATGCCGCCGATCAGCACGTACATGATCATGAGCACGCCCACCACGGTGATGACGACGGACTGCCCCACGCGGTCATTGATGCCCAGCAGCAGGGACACGAGGCCACCGGCGCCGGCCATCTGAGCGAGCAGGTAGAAGAAGCACACGGCCAGGGTGGTGATCGCCGCGGCGATGCGGACCGGTCGCTGCTTCAGGCGGAAGGACAGCACGTCCGCCATGGTGAACTTGCCGGTGTTGCGCAGCAGTTCCGCGACGAGCAGCAGCGCCACGAGCCAGGCGACGAGGAACCCGATGGAGTACAGGAAGCCGTCGTACCCGTTGATGGCGATGGCGCCCACGATCCCGAGGAAGGACGCCGCAGAGAGGTAGTCACCCGCGATGGCCGTGCCGTTCTGGCCTCCCGTGAAGGAGCGGCCGGCCGCGTAGTAGTCGGCTGCCGTCTTGTTGTTGCGGCTGGCCCGCAGCACGATCACGAGGGTGATGGCCACGAAGATGCCGAAGATGGCGATGTTGAGGACGGGCGAGCCGACCGTCGTGACCTCCGCCGTCTGGGACGGGACGCGCACGGCGCCCTGGGTGATGCCGATCATTTCTTTCCACCTGCCGGGTCGACGAACACATCGGGGGCCGCTTCCTCGAGCTCGTGCCTGAGGCTCGCGGCGATCGGGTCGAGCCGCTTGTTCGCGTAGCTCACGTACCACATGGTGATCGCGAAGGTGCTGACGAACTGCAGCAGTCCGAGGATGATGCCGATGTTGATGTTGCCGAACACGGGCGTCGCCATGAACTCGTGGGCGTAGTCGGCCAGGAGCACGTAGGCGAAGTACCAGAGCAGGAAGAACACTGCCATGGGGAAGACGAAGCTGCGGTGGCGCTTGCGCAGTTCCTTGAACTGCTCGGTCTGCTGGACTTCCGTGAAGTCGACGGCAGCACCGGAGCCGCTGGACGGCTCGACCGGGTGCGAACCCATTGTTTCTCCTCTGTCTCGGTGGTCACGGGGCCGCGACGACGGCGGCATCGCCGCACAGGGAGGCACGGCGGTGTGACTGCCATCACTCTGCGCGACGACGACGGCGCCCACCAGAAGCACGCGCGGGCGCGTCGGTGAACGAGCGGCGAGGTGCGGTGAACGGTCGCACGTGGCCGGCTCCTGCTGCGCCGGCGACGCCCGGGTGGCCCGCTGCGGCGAGGCGCGGCGTCGTCCGGAGGGTTCGGCTCCGGCCCCCACCGGGCGGGCGACGGCGGGAGGCCGGTCCGCAACCGGGAGCTAGTGTTGAGCAATGTTCAGCGCCGCCGTCGACACCGCCCTGGTGTTCGCCGTCGCGGTGATCACCCTCGCCGTCGTCGCCTCGCTGGGTTTCCGCCTCTCCCGCTCCTACCGCGACCTCGGGTCCGACGCCGACCGCGCCACCTACGCCACCCTGCACACGGCGGCCCTCGCCTCCGAGCACCTCCGCGAGGGCCTCACCCCCGCGGGCGCCACGAAGGCCAGCCGCCATCTCCGCGGCCTGCTGCGCTGCGACGTCCTCATGATCAGCGACGACGCCGGAGTGCTGGCGTGGGAGGGCGGCCGCGGGACACCACCGGACGTCATGCCGCTCGTCCGCCAGGTCCTCGAGAGCGGGCGCACGCAGATCCTCCGCCGGCAGCAGCTGGACGCAGCCGGACTGCCCGGTCTCGGCGAGGGCGTGGTCTCCCCGGTCCGGGTCGAGAACCGCGTGGTCGGCACCGTGGGCGCGTTCACCTCGGTGGTGGACGCCGGTCTCGTGCGTGCCACCAACGAGCTGGCGGGCTGGGTGTCCACGCAGGTGGAACTGGCGGAGCTCGATTCCTCGCGCCGGCTCCTCGCAGAGGCCGAGCTCCGGGCACTGCGCGCGCAGATCAGCCCCCACTTCATCTACAACTCCCTCAACGCCATCGCATCCTTCATCAACACGGACCCTGAGCGGGCCCGCGATCTCGTGGTGGAGTTCGCCGACTTCACCCGGTACTCCTTCCGCCGGCACGGGGACTTCACCACCGTGGCCGAGGAATTGAGGAGCATCGACCGCTACCTGCTCCTGGAGCGTGCGCGGTTCGGTGACCGGCTCACGGTGACCCTCGAGATCGGGCCGGAGGTCCTCAGCACCGTGATCCCTTTCCTCAGCCTCCAGCCGCTCGTCGAGAACGCGGTGCGGCACGGCCTCGACTCGAAGGACGGCATCGGCAACATCACCATCACCGCGCACGACGCCGGCCCCTACGCCGAGGTGACCATCGAGGACGACGGCGTGGGCATCGACCCCGACCACCTGCGGTCCGTCCTCGCCGGCCACACGGAAGGGGTGCACGTGGGGTTGCGGAACGTCGACTCGCGGCTCCGTCAGGTCTACGGCGACGACCACGGGCTCATCATCGACACCGCGCCGGGCGCAGGGACCCTCATCACCCTGAGGGTGCCGAAGTCTCAGCCCGATCACCGGGCCTGAGGCGCGCGGTCCACGTACTGTAGGCCCATGGTCAACGTCATCGTCGCCGACGACGAACAACCCGCCGTCGAGGAACTGGCCTTCCTCCTCCGCCGGGACGCGCGCATCGGATCCATCCACCGGGCGTCCGGTGGCGCCGAAGCCCTCCGCCTCCTCGAGCAGCACCCCGTGGACGCGATGTTCCTCGACATCCACATGCCCGCGCTGTCAGGTCTGGACATCGCGCGCGTGATCGCCGGGCAGCCCCGGCCCCCCGCCGTCGTCTTCGTCACCGCCGACGAGGACCGAGCGCTCGAGGCCTTCGACCTCCGCGCCGTCGACTACCTGCTGAAGCCCGTGCGGACCGACCGCCTCGCGGAGTCCGTGCGCCGCATCTCGGAGTTGATGGACGGCGCCGCCGCGGCACCCGAACTCATCACCGTGGACCAGGGCGGCGTGAGCCGCATGATCAGGCGCGACGACGTCCGCTACGTCCAGGCGCAGGGCGACTACGCCCGCCTCCACACCTCCGAGGCGAGCTACCTCATCCGCATACCGCTCAACGACCTCGAGCGCCAGTGGTCCGACGCCGGGTTCCTGCGGACCCACAGGTCCTACCTCGTGGCGATGGATCAGGTGCGCAAGGTGCGCATCGGCGCCGGGCGCGCGAGTCTGTACATCGGGGACGCCGAGCTGCCCGTGAGCCGCCGGCACCTCTCGGACGTGCGCGAGAAGCTCGAAGCCACGCGCCTGCGCCCCGGCCACTGACGGTCCGCCCCGTGCCGTCGTCCGATCCGCCGGATGGAGGAGTCTCCCCCGCGAGCCCCGCGCCCCTCGACCAGCCGGCCTCGCCGCCTCCCCGCGTGCGCGTGACCGCTCCCCGTGCGGCAGCCCGCGCGACGGGCGCCTCGTTCCCGGTGTCCCGGGAGATGGCCGAGCAGTCCGAGGTGGGCCAGCTCTTCGTCACCTCCCTGATCCGCTCGCAGCTCCGCCTGGCGCTCGTGGTGGCCGGGGGGTTCCTCGTGATCCTCATCGGCATCCCCGTGCTCCTGGCGGTGTTCCCCGCCATCGACACCGTCACGATCCTGACGGTGCCCGTGCCCTGGCTGCTGCTCGGCCTCGGCATCTACCCGCTCGCCATCGGCTCCGCCGTCCTCTACCTCCGGAGCGCGACCCGCAACGAGCGCCGGTTCCAGGACCTGGTGGACGATGACTGACGTCCGGGACGCCGCCCTGCAGCTCAGCCCCGCCGTCGGGTACACCGCGCTGATCCTGGTGGCCCTCAGCACGGTGCTGATCGGCATCTACGGCCTGCGCGTCTCACGGACCACGGGCGACTTCTACGTGGCCTCCCGCACCGTGCGCCCCTGGTGGAACGCGTCGGCCATCGGCGGGGAGTACCTCTCCGCCGCGAGCTTCCTCGGTGTGGCGGGCCTGATCCTCGTGTCCGGAGTGGACGCCCTCTGGTTCCCCATCGGCTACACCGCCGGCTACCTCATGCTCCTGCTCTTCGTCGCCGCTCCCCTGCGCCGCTCGGGCGCCTACACGATCCCCGACTTCGCCCAGGCGCGCCTCGACTCGCTGCTGGTGCGCCGGGTCACGAGCCTGCTGGTCGTCGTCGTCGGCTGGCTCTACATCGTGCCGCAGCTGCACGGGGCGGCCCTGACGGTCACCATCACCACCGGTCTCCCCGCCTGGGTGGGCCCCGTCGCCGTCGTCGTCGTGGTGTCGCTGAGCGTCGTGACCGGTGGCATGCGGTCCATCACCTTCGTGCAGGCCTTCCAGTACTGGCTGAAGCTGACGGCGCTCGCCGTCCCGGTGGTGTTCGTCCTGCTGCGACTCGGCGCGGACGGCGGACCGATCACGGGTGGCGGCAGCGCCTTCGCCCGGGATCTCGACTCGGCCGCGGACGCCTCGCTGTACGGCACCATCTCCCTCGTCATCGCGCTGCTGTTCGGCACGCTCGGACTGCCGCACGTCCTCGTGCGCTTCTACACCAACCCGGACGGCGCCTCGGCGCGCAGGACCACCGTGATCGTGCTCGGTCTGCTCAGTGTCTTCTACCTGTTCCCCACGGTGTACGGGATCCTGGGGCGCATCCACACGCCCGAGCTCGCCGCGGCCGGGGCGGCGGACGCCACCGTGCTCCTGCTGCCGGGCCGTATCCTCGACGGCGCGACGGGCGACATCCTCTCGGCCCTCGTGACCGCCGGCGCGTTCGCCGCGTTCCTCTCGACCACCAGCGGGCTCGTGGTCTCCCTCGCAGGGGTGGTGAGCCAGGAGTTCTTCGGCGGCAGCGTCAGGGGATTCCGACGCGCCGCACTCCTCTCCGCCGTCGTGCCCCTGGTGTTCGCGCTGCTCACCGACAGCCTGGCCCTCGCCGGCAGCGTGGGCTCGGTGTTCGCCTTCACGGCGTCGACCATCTGCCCGCTGCTGGTGCTCGGGATCTGGTGGCGCGGGCTGACCGACGCCGGGGCGATCGCCGGGATGCTCACCGGGGCGGTGCTCTGCGGCGGGGCGATCCTCGTCACCGCGCTGCTCGGTCCGGGCAGCGAGACGGCGTGGGAGTGGCTCGCCCAGCCGGCCCTCTGGACCGTCCCCACCGCGTTCGTCACCATGGTCCTGGTCTCACGGGCGACGGCGGGGCGGCGGCCGGCGTCGGCGTCGCGCGTGCTCGCCCGCCTGCACACGCCCGAGGCGCCCCACGAGCAACAGTCGTCCCGGTCGCGCTGATGGCGCTGCTGGGTGTGCCTGTAGACGTGCGGCCGCTGGAGGTGCCGGGCACGCTGATCGTGACGGTCGCGCTGGGTCGCACCGGGTGGTATGACCGCCGCGTCAGTCGATCCCGGCCATCAGCTCCACGACGCGGTCGAGGAAGGCATCCACCTGGTTCTCCTCGTAGCCGTCCGCACCCCGCGCCTCGCGGAACACGGCCCTGCGCACCACGTCGACGCTCATGGGCTGGTCGTGCTCGAGGTACTGCAGCAGCTCGTCGCAGAGGCGGTCGACGTCGTCGACGTCGTAGCTCGACGTCCGCTTCTTGGACGGCCTCCTGAACCGCTCGCCCGGCGGCCGGTGGAGGCGGTTCCGAAGCACGGCGGCGCTGCGGCCGATGCGTCGCAGCCAGGCGTCCTCGCCCTCCGTGCTGATGAGATGATCGCGTTCCCGCTGCGCGAAGACGTCCTCGAGGCGGTCCAGGGCGGCGTCGACCGCCTGCGGTTCGTAGCCGCCCCTGGCCGGGTCGAAGGACATCGCGCGCACGTCGTTGCTCGTGATCGAGCCCGTGACGTGCTCGGCGTTGTAGTGCTCCCGGGCCTTGGTGAGGAAGCGGTCGACCTGCCGGGTGTTGTAGCCGTAGGCCCGGCGCCCCACACGGGCGAACGGGGAGCTGCCGGGGCGAGCCACATCCATTGTCGAGATCCTTCTGCCGAACCCTGCTGAGACCGAGCGGGAGTGGGTCGTCCCCCGAAGGACGCCGGCCGACGTGCGGCTACAGCAATCCCGGTATCAATGTAGCGGACAGGAGATAGGCCACCGGGGAGGCGAAGACGATGGAATCGAGGCGGTCCATGATGCCGCCGTGCCCGGGCAGCATGGTGCCCATGTCCTTGACGCCCAGTTCCCGCTTGATCATCGACTCGGCGAGATCGCCGGCCGTCGCGGACGCCACGATGGCGACGGCGAGGGCGAGACCCAGCCACAGGGGCTGGTCCAGCAGGAGGACGGCGCAGAGACCCCCGACCACGAAGGCGCCGCCGATCGAGCCACCGAACCCTTCCCAGGACTTCTTGGGGCTGATCTTCGGGGCCATGGGGTGTTTCCCGAAGAACGCGCCGATGAGGTAGCCGAAGGTGTCGTTCGCGACGACGAGGAGGAGGAGCGTGGCGATGACGAGGTAGCCGCCATCCGCGCGCATGAGCAGCATCGCGAAGCTCAGCATGAACGGCACCCAGAGCATCGCGAAGCAGCCGGCCGCAAGACTCTTCGCGGCGTCCGGCGCCGGATCGAGCGTGCGCCAGACGAACAGGACCAGCACCGCGCACACCGTCGCCGCGGCCAATCCCTCCGGTCCCTGGAGGTAGGCGGAGAACGGCAGCGCCAAAGAGCCCGCCATCACCGGCGGCAGGGGAACGTGGATACGGCGGAGCTCGAGCGCCCGGCACAGCTCCCAGGCGCCCACGGCCCCGAAGAGGGTCACCATCGCCACGAAGACGACAGGGAAGAACAGCAGCCCGGCGAGGACGGGGATCAGCAGGGCGGCTCCGACGCCGAACGCCGCCGGCAGGTCCCGGCCCGCACGCGACGGCGCCCCGGGCCGACGCCGGCCGGGCAGTCGCGACACGAGGGTCCCCCTGCCCGGGCCGGGAGGATCGGAGTCAGCCATCAGACCTCGAGCAGCTCGGTTTCCTTGCGCTTCAGCAGCTCGTCGATCAGGTCGACGCGGGACTTCGTGAGGGCGTCCAGTTCCTTCTCGGCCCGCGACCCCTCGTCCTCACCTGCATCGCCGTCCTTCACGGCCTTGTCGATGCCGTCCTTCGCCTTGCGGCGGACGTTGCGGACGGACACCTTGGCGTCCTCCGCCTTCGTCCGGACCAGCTTCACGTACTCCTTGCGGCGCTCCTGCGTCAGCTCGGGCAGCACCACGCGGATGACATTGCCGTCGTTCGACGGGTTCGCCCCGAGGTCGGAGTCGCGCAGGGCCTTCTCGATGTCGTTCAGCGAGGCACGGTCGAAGGGGGTGATGAGCAGCGTGCGGGCCTCGGGGTTCTGGAAGGAGGCGAGCTGCTGCAGCGGCGTCGGGGCGCCGTAGTACATCACCACGACCTTCGAGAACATCGCGGCGTTCGCTCGGCCGGTGCGGACCGTCGCGAAATCGTCCTTTGCAACCTCCACGGCCTTGTCCATCTTGTCGGTGGCTTCCAGCAAGGTCTCTTCGATCACAATGTCTCCTTCGCTCCGCAGTCGGTTGACAGGCAACCGGTCCAGTGGACAATCCTAGTTCAATGCCGCGTCCCCACCCGGGGGCCGCGGCCTTCCGTTGCCGAGTCGGCGTGCAGCCGCTAGGCCGTGACGAGCGTTCCGAGCCTTTCGCCTCGGATGGCGCGGGTGACGTTCCCCTCGCCCTCCATGCCGAAGACCACCATCGTGAGGTCGTTGTCCTTGCACATGGTCATGGCCGTCTGGTCCATCACGCGGATGTCGCGACGCAGGGCCTCGTCATAGGAGAGGGTGTCCAGTTTCTGCGCCGTCGGGTCCTTGTGCGGGTCCGCCGTGTAGACGCCGTCCACTCCGCTCTTGGCCATCAGGACCTCGTCCGCGTGGACCTCGAGGGCACGCTGCGCCGCGACGGTGTCGGTGGAGAAGTACGGCAGGCCGGCACCGGCTCCGAAGATCACCACACGGCCCTTCTCGAGGTGGCGGATGGCCCGCCGCGGGATGTACGCCTCCGCGACCTGCCCCATGGTGATGGCGCTCTGCACGCGCGTCTCGACGCCCGCCTGCTCGAGGAAGTCCTGGAGCGCGAGGCAGTTCATGACCGTCCCGAGCATCCCCATGTAGTCCGCGCGCGAGCGGTCCATGCCGCTCTGCGACAGCTCGGCGCCGCGGAAGAAGTTGCCGCCACCCACCACGATCGCCACCTCGACCTCGTCGACGGTCTCGGCGATCTGCCGGGCCACGCCCCGGACGGTCTCAGGATCGACGCCGAGCTTGCCGCCGCCGAAGACCTCCCCGGACAGTTTGAGGAGCACGCGGCGCCGTGTGGGTGTGCCGCCCGTCGGTGCTTCGGTGGTGTCCATGGGGGTGCCTCCCGGGCGTAGGGCTGTTCGCCGCTCGTGGTCGAACGGCCGGTTGCGTGTGGGTGGGGTGCTGTCTGCTGCGCATCGGCGCTGGGACGGATCCGTCTCAGGATACGTGCCGGGCCGCGGGCACGGGAAAGGGCGGCCTCCTCGACGGCGGCCGCCCTTTCCTGGTGGTGCGTCGACCGGCCGTGCCGGTCGCCGTGTGATCAGAGGGTGATCAGTGGACGATCAGGCGCCGACCCGGAAACGGGCGAACGCGGTTGCCGTGGCGTTCGCCTCGGAGAGCACCGCGGCGACGGACTTCTTGGCGTCCTTCGCGAAGGCCTGGTCCACGAGGACGCCCTCCTTGAAGAAGCCGGTCAGACGACCCTCGACGATCTTCGTCAGTGCCTGCTCGGGCTTGCCCTCGGCGCGTGCGGTCTCGTCGGCGATCCGGCGCTCGGACTCGACGAGCTCGGCGGGGACGTCCTCGCGCGTCAGGTACGTGGGCGAGTACGCGGCGATGTGCACGGCGATGTCGTGCGTGGCCTCGACGGCGGCGTCACCCGAACCTTCGACGGCGAACAGCACGCCGACCTGGGCGGGGAGGTCCTTCGACGTCTTGTGGAGGTAGGCGTCGACGATCTGACCCTCGACACGGGCGATGCGGCGGACGTCGACCTTCTCGCCCAGCAGGGCACCGGCCTCGATGACGTGCTCGGAGACGGGCTTGCCGTCGAGCTCGAACGCGAGGAGCGTCTGGACGTCGCTCGCGCCGGACTCGATGGCCGCACCGAGGACCTTGTTCGAGAAGTCGATGAAGGGTCCGGCCTTGGCCACGAAGTCGGTCTCGCAGTTGACCTCGACCATGACGCCCACGGAACCCTCGACGCGCGCGGCGACGAGGCCCTCGGCCGTCGAGCGGCCTTCACGCTTGGTGGCGCCCTTCAGGCCCTTGATGCGGATGAGCTCGAGTGCCTTGTCGGCATTGCCGTCGGCCTCGTCGAGCGCCTTCTTGACGTCCATCATGCCCGCGCCCGTGCGGTCGCGCAGGGCCTTGATGTCAGCGGCAGTGAAATTTGCCATACGAACTCCTCAGTCGTTGATGATCTACCAGTAGCATCCGCAGGGCGCAGCCCTCGGAGCAAGTCTCACGCGATGAACACGTGTGGAACATGCGAGAGGGGCGTGGGATACCCACACCCCTCACGCACGGGTACTACTTGGTGTCGGCTGCGGCTTCCGTTGCGGGAGCGACTGCCTCGGGGACTTCCTCGGCGATCGGGGCCTGCAGACCGGCGGGTGCTTCGTCGGCCGCGGGGGCCTCGGGAGCAGCCTCGGGTGCTGCGGCCTCGGCGGCGGGGGCGGCGTCGGGCTCGGCGTCCGCGTTGCCCTGCAGCAGCTCGCGCTCCCACTCGGCCATCGGCTCGGCGGCCACGGCGTCGTTGTTGTTGCCCGAGCGGTTGTGACGCTCCATGAGGCCTTCGGCCACGGCGTCGGCGATCACGCGGGTCAGCAGGTTGACGGCGCGGATGGCGTCGTCGTTACCCGGGATCGGGAAGTCGACCTCGTCCGGGTCGCAGTTGGTGTCGAGGATCGCGACCACAGGGATGTTGAGCTTCTTGGCCTCGTCGATGGCGAGGTGTTCCTTCTTCGTGTCCACGACCCACACGACCGAGGGAGCCTTGGTCAGGTTGCGGATGCCACCGAGGTTGGTCTGGAGCTTGGTGAGCTCACGCCGCATGAGCAGGAGCTCCTTCTTCGTGTGGCCCGACCCGGCGACGTCGTCGAAGTCGATCTCCTCGAGCTCCTTCATGCGCTGGATGCGCTTGGAGACCGTCTGGAAGTTGGTGAGCATACCGCCGAGCCAACGCTGGTTGACGTAGGGCTGGCCGACGCGGGCGGCCTGGTCGGCGATCGCTTCCTGGGCCTGCTTCTTCGTACCGACGAAGAGGACGGTGCCGCCGTGTGCAACGGTGGCCTTCACGAACTCGTACGCGCGGTCGATGTAGCCCAGCGACTGCTGCAGGTCGATGATGTAGATGCCGTTGCGCTCGGTGAAGATGAAACGCTTCATCTTCGGGTTCCAGCGGCGGGTCTGGTGACCGAAGTGGACGCCGCTGTCGAGCAGCTGGCGCATTGTTACTACTGGCATGTCATGCCTTTCCTCAGCATCGGCTCCTGCGCAGGGCGCCGCCGGTGCTTGTTGACGGTTGTCTTCGCGCCGCCCAGGGCGGGCGGCACATTCCTGGTACCCGTTCGTCCATCAGGACACCCACCCCCACCGGACGACGCCGGACCGCGGGGCGGATCCTCGGACCCTCGAGGGGGCCGAACCACGGATACGCGTAGTCAGTTGCTTCTTCCCGGTCGCACGCGTGCCGAGGGCACGAGGGCATGGGAGCAGCAGACTGCTCGCACAAGTGTACTACAGCGGCGGGGTCGGGCCGGGGCTCCTGACACCTACCGGCGGCGCGCCCGAAAGGCCTCCCGAGAGCCCTTTCGCCGGCCCTTCCGCCGGCCCAGGGAGTGTCCACCGAGGGGCGGGCAGGGGATTGTCCACATAGGGGCGGGCGAGCCGTTGTCCACGCGCGGTCCACGGCATCGTGGTGCCATGGCCCCTCCCCCGCGACCACGCCCGACGCCGGCACTGCCCGCCGTCTTCCTCCTGACCCTCGCCCTGCTGGGCACGTCCGGGGTGCAGGGCGCGCACGGCGTCGAGACGGGAGGGGCGGCTCGGACATCCGCAGCTTCGCCGTTCGTCGCCGAGTGGTCCTGGCCCTTGGCACCCGCTCCCCGGGTGCTGAGGCCCTTCGAGAAGCCGCCGCGCCCGTGGCAGCGCGGCCACCGCGGCGTCGACCTCGCGGCACCGGCCGGATCGCCCGGCGGCGGCGTACTCAGCCCCGCGGACGGCGTCGTCTCATTCGCGGGCACCGTGGTGGACCGGGGCGTGCTGTCGATCGACCACGGCGGCGGTCGCGTCAGCAGCTTCGAACCGGTGCGGACGGACCTCGTCGATGGACAGCAGGTGCGCGAGGGTCAGGTGGTCGCCGTCCTCGCCGATGCTCCCGGCACGTCCGGCCTCTTCCACTGCCCGTCCCGATGCCTCCACTGGGGAGTGCGGGAGGACGGCGAGTACGTCGATCCGCTCGGCTTCGTGACGGACAGGAGGCCGTCGGTCCTCCTGCCCCTCGGGCCCTGAGCCGGGCATCGCGCGGCGCCCAGGGCCCCCTGCTCCGACGTCGTCCGATGCGTCATCCGGTGCGTCGCGGACGCGCTCCGGATCAGACGAACGCGGCGATGCCCGTGATGGAACGCCCCACCACGAGGGTGTTGATCTCCTGCGTTCCCTCGTAGGAGTAGATGGCCTCGGCGTCCGAGAAGATCTTTGCCATCTCGTAGTCGGTGACGATCCCGTTGCCTCCGAGGATGTTGCGTCCCGCGGCGACGCTCTCGCGCATGCGCGCCGTGGTGAACGCCTTGGCGAGCGCGGACTGCTCGTCCTTCGCCTTGCCCGCGTCCTCGAGCTGGGACAGCCGCACCATCATGCCCATCGAGCTCATCGCGTTGCCGAGGATCTGCACGAGCTGCTGCTGTACGAGCTGGAAGCTCGCGATCGGCCGGCCGAACTGCTCGCGCTCCACGGCGTAGCGCCGCGCGACGTCGAACGCCGCCATCTGCTGGCCCACGGCCTGCCACCCGACAGCCAGTCGCGTGACCTTCAAGACCTTGTTGGTGTCGCGGAAGCTGTTCGCACCCTTCAGGTGATGGTCGTCCGGCACCACGACGTTCTCGAGGACGATGTCCGCGTTCTCGACGATGCGCAGGGCGATCTTGTTCTCGATCTTCGTCGCCGAGAAACCCTCCGAGGAGGTGTCCACCATGAAGCCCTTGACCTGGTTGTCCGCCACGTCCCGGGCGAAGATGACGACCCAGTCCGAGAAGGTGGCATTACCGATCCACCGCTTCGCGCCGTTGAGGATCCAGGTGTTCCCGTCGCGGCGGGCCGTGGTGCGGGTACCGCCGGCCACATCCGATCCCCCGAGGGGCTCGGTGAGCCCGAAGGCGCCGATCTTCCGCATCGCATAGACGTCCGGGAGCCATTCCTGCTGCTGCTCCGGGGAGGCGAGCGCCTCGATCGACCCCGTGAAGAGACCGTCGTGCACTCCCATGAACGTGGCGATGGAGGTGTCCGCGCGGCTGAACTCGGCGTGGACGATGCCCGCGAAGAGGTTCGAGTAGCCCTGGCGGTACACGGGGCTGACCGGATCCAGCTCGGCGATCCTGGGGATGAGCTCCTGCGGGAACGCACCCTGGTTCCACCACTCGACGGCGTGCGGGCGGACCTCGCGCGTGAGCCAGGAACGCACCTCCTCGAGCCGGGAGCGCTCCTTGTCGGTCAGCAGCTCCTCGAACGCGTAGAAGTCGCCGTCGGCATAGGGAAGGTTGTCGATGTCGATCGGTGTCTTGCTCATCGGTACGGCCTCACTCCGGTCATCGGCGACCAGGACTAGTGCTCGGCCAGGCGGACGCCTGACGGGTGCGCCGTCGTCGACGCGAGAGCTATGTTACCCGCCGGTAACTTAGCGCGCCAGCGGCACGAGGGCACCACACACAGCGAGGACGGCGCCTCCCGATCGCGGGAAGCGCCGTCCTCGATGATGTGATCCGACCGTCCGTAGGGCTGCTGGGGCTTGAACCCAGGACAAACGGATTATGAGTCCGCTGCTCTAACCAGCTGAGCTACAGCCCCTCGGGGAGACCCGAGCTCCCCCGCACCGCCCGGTGACCGGACCGTCCCGCTCGGCGCGAGTCCTATTGTATCCGGACCGCTCCGCCTCGTTCCGGGCCGGCGACCGCACCGGGGACGTCGACGTGACCACCCGCGGCCGACGTCGCCACGCCCGCGCGCAGTGTTCCGTAGTACAGCGCCTCGAAGGTCGTGAGGGTGGTCCCGATGTCGTGCGCACGGACGAGATCCCGGCTGGCCGCGCCCATCCGCTGCTGCTGCTCCGGGGAGGATCCGAGGATCTCCGTGATGCGGCGACCGAGATCGTCGGCGTCGCCCGGGGTGAAGAGGTACCCGTTCTTCCCGTCGTCGACCAGGTGCGGCAGGGCCATCGCGTCGGCTAGTACCACGGGTGTCGAGGCGGACATCGCCTCGAGCGTGACGAGTGACTGCAGTTCGGCGGTGCCGGGCTGGCAGAACAGGGAGGCGCGGATGTAGCTCAGGCGCAGTTCGTCGTCGTCGATCAGCCCGCGGAACCTCACGCGGTGGCTGATACCCAGCCGCGCGGCCTGCGCCTGCAGCGCAGGTTTGACCTCACCGCCGCCGACGATCTCCAGGTGCACGTCGAGGTGTTCGGGCGTCCGGGCGACGGCGTCGATCAGGACGTCGACGTGCTTCTCCTCCGCGAGCCTGCCCACGAACAGGACGGTGGGGTGCTCGTGCGGCACGACCGTCTCGCCGGGCCGGACCTCGTACGCCGAGGCGTCGATCCCGTTGGAGACCGGCAGGACCTCCGTCAGGAAGGCGTGGTCGTGCATCGCCTTCGCGGCCAGCGGCGTGGGAGTGGTCACGGCGGCGGCCTTGCCCATCACCTTGCCCATGTCCTTCCACGAGTTCTTCGCGATGACGCGCTTGAACCACTCCGGGAACGGCAGGAACGGATTCAGGTTCTCCGGCATGAAGTGGTTGGTGGCGACCACGCGGATGCCCCGCTTGACCGCCTCGTAGAGCGTGTACTCGCCCACCATGTAGTGGCACTGGATGTGGACGACGTCGGGTTGAACGTGGTCGAACAGCAGACTGATGTCGCGCCGGATCTCCCAGGGGTAGCAGATGCGCCAGTAGTCGTGGGTCGGCACGCTGTGGGACCTGAGCCGGTGCACCGTCCAGTCGCCGTCGGCCTCGGTGTAGCTCCTGCCGTTCGAGGGCCTCGGAGCGAGCACGTGCACGTCGTGGCCGCGGCCCGCCATGCCCTTCGCCAGGCGGTAGCCGAACTGCGCCGCGCCATTCACATTGGGCGGGTAGGTGTCGGCGGCGATCAGGATGGTCAGAGGCTTGGTATCAGCCGGGTAACTCACGCGTGGATCCCCTACGTCGGTGTGCTGGCACTCGCGGTGCCGGTCGGCGTCACCGCTGACGCTTGACCACATCGGGGTGGTGGCGTGACAGCGCGACGACCCCAACGATAGCAACGAGGGCCGCCGCACCCATGCCCAGGGCCGTGACGGTCCGGACATCCGGTTGCAGCTCGTCGAGGATGACGATGCCCACGGCGATCCCGATCATGGGGTCGATGACCGTGAGCCCGGCGATGACGAGGTCCGGCGGGCCCGTGGCGTAGGCGCTCTGCACGAACCACGCGCCGAGTGCGGCAGCCGCCACCAGGGCGACGACGGTGAGGACGGGCACGTTGAGCAGGAACCGGCCGTTCGGGTCCAGCAGGTGCCCCGCCGTGATCTTGGTCAGGACGGCGACGAAGCCGAACAGCACCCCGGCGCCGAGGATGTAGGCGAAGGCGTTGAGGCGGTGCCTGCCCATCACCGCTAGCGAGCCGAACAGCGCGACGGCGGCCCCGACGAGCAGCACCACGGACAGCTCCTGCGCCGGCTCGATCGCGTGGTTCTCCCGAGTGACCGTGACGGCGAGCAGCACGAAGAGGGCGCTGCCCGTGACGCACGCCGTGATCGCCGCGACGGTGGGCCGATTGATGCGGATACCCTGATCGCGGGCGTTCACGACGGTGGTGATGACCAGCGCGACGGCCCCGATGGGCTGCACCACGGTGAGGCTCGCGAGGGTGAGTGCCACGACGTTCAGGGCCATGCCCGCGCCGAGGAGCACGAGACCGAACAGCCAGCGGGGGTTGACGAGCAGCCTGCTGAAGCCCGACGAACTGAGGTTCAGGCCGCCGGTGTTGGCACGGACGGCACTGCCCTGCCGCTGCGCTCCGAACGCCAGGAAGACGGCACCGAGGAGCGCCAGGACGATGGCTAGGAGGGGCACGACTGCTGCTCGGCCTGCTCCAGCCTGTACTTGTGGTGCGCCGCCCTGAAGTAGAGGACGAAGGCGACGAGGTGGAGCACGCAGCCCGCGGCCAGCAGCGCCTGCGCGGTGACGAGGATCCACTCCTGGGCGAAGCCGTCCACGCGGTACAGCAGCAGGAGGGGTGCGCCCACGAGGAGGAGAGCCGTCCGGATCTTCCCCACGGTGATGACCGGCAGATGCAGTGGTCCACGGAAGAGGACGAGCGCGTTCACGATCAGGATCACATCGGGGATGACGATGGTCCACACGAACCAGGCCGGCGTGATGCCGTCCACCACGAACGTGACGGCGATGACGATCAGCGCGGTGCGGTCGGCCACGGGATCGAGCCACGTGCCGACCACCGAGACCTGGTGGAGCCGTCGGGCGAGCCAGCCGTCGACCCAGTCCGTCGAGCCGACGACCACGAGCGTGATCACCGCTGCTCCGTACCTCTGCTGGGTGATGAACCACACGAAGAGCGGGACCCCGAGGAAGCGGATGACCGTGATCAGGTTCGGCAGGGTCCACGCCGTCGCGAGGACGGCGTCACCGTCCGGCTGCGCGCCTGACCTCATTCCCCATCACCGAGCCTCTCCCTGCCATTATGCACAGCGAACGGCCGCTCTCCGGCGACCCCGGCGGCAGCGAGCCGTCGTGATCGCCGGTGAACGGCCGTGGAGTGTGCGGAACTACTTGGTGAGCAGACGGCGGAGCATGACCAGCATCGCGGCGACCGACGCGGCCAGCACGCTCAGCGGCTTCCACCGATCCGCGAGGGTCGTGTTGTGCGGGACATCGCGGCGCACGGCGACAGCCGCGGGCCTCGTGGCGCCCGGATCGGCGTTCTTCCCGCTCACGCCGGCGCGGGTCTGCGAGCCCGTGCCCGAGCCCTTGCTCGACGTCTGGTCGCCGGAACGGTGCCTGGCTTTGCCGAGCCGCGCCTTGATGTCCGCGCGGGCTCCGAGCGAGTCGCGGGCCTCCGCGATGTGCGTCCGGCGCTCGCCCGAGCGGCTCCGCAGCTCCTCGTAGGAGGGCGTGGGCTCCTTCGGCGCCGTGTCCTTGCCGTCCTTCTCGCTCTTGCCGTCCTTCTCGTCCTTGGGCTTCTTCACGTCCAGGGTCGCGGGATCGAAGCTGCGGCCCTCCTTCAGCACCCCGAGGTCGTAGCGCAGGCCGCGGATCGCATCCTGCGGAACCAGCGGGAGCTGCTTCTTGAGGCGTGACACCCCGATGAGGGCGAGCACTCCGCCCACGACGAGGAAGAACAGCGCCACCAGGAGCGCGGCGAGCCAGGCCGGCATGACCTCCGCGAGACCCATGATCGCCGCGACGATCAGCGCGACGGCGAAGAACAGCACGAAGACGAGCGCGACCACCAGGAAAGCGACGGCGATCCCGGCCTTGATGCCCTTCTGCTTCATCTGACCGATGGCGATCGATACTTCGTCGCTCACCTGCCGCGGCGTCAGACGCGCGAGGAGCTTGATCAGCCCGAAGAGTGAGAGCGAGCCCGTGGACCGCTTGCCGCGCGTAGTGGCCGAGCTGTTCATAGGCCCTGGCTCCGTTCTGAAGGTGCTGCTGGACGTTGGCTGAACCAAAATTACCACCGGACCCGGAACCCGCCCGGCGCGTGCTCCCGGCCGCCGTCCCGGCCACCCGCAGCGGGAATGTGTTGTATGGCTGCCCGGCGGGACACCGCGGGCGGTGGATCAGGCGTGCGTCAGCTCCGCGTTGTCCTCGAGGTCCTTGCCGTTGAACTCGGGCAGCTTGGTCCGGACGAACACGAAGGACAGGACGGCGAAGACCGTGAACGCCGCGTACATGATCCACAGACCCAGGTTCTCGCTGACCCACGGGAAGGTGAGGGTGACGATGAAGTTGAAGACCCAGTTGACCATCGTGGCGACGCCCAGGGCGATCGACCTGATCCGGTTGGGGAACATCTCGCCGAGCGTGACCCACATGACGGGCCCCCAGGTCGCGGCGAAGAAGATCACGAAGAGATTGGCGCCGACCAGCGCGACCGGGCCCCAGACGCCCGGCAGGGTGATCTCCTCACCCGTGCCTTCGGCCTGCAGGAAGGAGACCGTCGCGGCGAGCAGACCCACCGTCATACCGACGGACCCGATGAGCAGCAGCCTCCGACGACCCACGCGGTCCACGAAGAAGATGGCGACGAACGTCATGCTCACGTTGATCACGGACGTGATGACCGACGTGGTGAAGGAATCGCTCTCGCTGAACCCGACCGACTGCCACAGCGTCGTGGAGTAGTAGAAGATCGCGTTGATGCCCACGAGCTGCTGCAGGGCGGCGATCGCCATGCCGATCCAGAGGATGGGCTGCAGACCGAACGCGGGTCCCCGCAGGTCGCGGTAGCTCGCCCTGTCCTCGCGCTCGAAGCTCTGGCGGATCTGGTCGATCTTGCCGGAGGTGTCGCTCACACCGGTGACGCGTGACAGGACGCGTGCGGCGTCGTCGTCCCTGCCCGCCCGCACGAGGAACTGCGGCGACTCGGGGATGATCAGCGCCAGCACGCCGTAGACGACGGCTGGGATCACCCCGACGAGCAGCATCCACCGCCAGGCGGAGAGACCCCACCAGAACTCGTTGCCTGCTCCCCCGGCGGCGCTCGCCAGCGAGGCGTCCGAGAGCAGGGCGGCGAAGATACCCACCGTGATGGCCAACTGTTGGACCGAGCCCAGCGCCCCCCGCCACTTCGTCGGGGCGATCTCGGCGATGTACCCGGGAACGATCACGGACGCAATGCCGATCGCGAGCCCTCCCACGAGGCGCCACGCCATGAGATCCCACTCGGAGAAGGCGTAGGCGGAGCCCGCGGAGTTCACGGCGAACAGGATGGCCGCGGCCACCATCACCCTCTTGCGTCCCCAGCGGTCGGCGAGACCTCCGGCGAACCAAGCGCCGGCCGCGCACCCGAGCAGCGTGATGGCGACCGTGAAGCCGAGCACGCTCGGGCTGAGCTCGAAGTCGGCCTGGATGGAGTCCACGGCCCCGTTGATCACGGCGGTGTCGAACCCGAACAGCAGACCGCCGACGGCGGCCGCGACGGTGATCGCGATGACCCTCGCCATGTGTTTCGGTGACTGCGGGGTCTCCCGCTCCGTCTGCCCCTCGGTGTCCCGATCCGTGTGCCGGTCCGTCATGACGCGCTCTCCCTGCTCGTGGCCTGTCGCTTCACCCTACGCCGATGGACGGGCCGCGTCCCGGCCCCTCCCGCGGGCCCGCAGGGCTTCCGCGGCCCCTAGGATAGTGGTGTCATTGATTCGCCTCAGCAACCGTTCCGTCAGCGGACGCTGCTGCCGCGCGAGCCGCTCCGCCATCGTCGCCGGGCCGCAGGAGCCGAGCCTTCCGCCCAGACTCCTGGCAGTACATCCCGTCATCGTGAGGTACCACCGTGAGCACAACCCTTCATCCGGGCGACACCCTCTCCCGCAGCGAGAAGATCCGCTACGTCTTCATCCTCGGGACGCTGACCGCGCTCGCCCCGTTCACCATCGACCTCTACCTGCCCGCGTTCCCCGCGCTGCAGGCCGACTTCGGCGTGACCGAGGCGGCCATCCAGCTCACGCTCACCGGCACGATCATCGGCTTCGCAGGCGGTCAGCTCCTCATCGGCCCGCTGAGCGACGCGATCGGTCGTCGGGTCCCGCTGATCCTCGCGACGATCCTGCACGTCGGTGCCTCGATCGGGGCGGCCTCGTCCGAGGACGTCAGCATGCTCATGCTCTTCCGTGTCCTCCAGGGGATCGGGGCCGCGGGCGGCGGTGTGGTGGCGATGGCGATGGTGCGTGATCTCTTCGGCGGGTACACGCTCGTGCGCATGCTGTCCTACATGGCCCTGGTCAACGGCATGGCCCCGATCCTCGCCCCCGTGATCGGCTCACAGCTCCTGCTGCTCTTCCCCTGGCCGGGCATCTTCTGGTTCCTGGCCTGCTACGGGATCCTCGTGATCGTCGGCGTGGTGCTCTTCATCATCGAGACCCTGCCGGCCGAGAACCGGCGGAAGTCCGAGGTGACGGTGGTGCAGCGCTACCGGATCGTCCTCGGGGACCGCGTGTTCATCGGGATCCTGCTGGTCGGCGGGATGAACTTCTCCGGGCTCTTCTCCTACCTGTCGGCGTCGCCCTTCCTCTTCCAGGACGTCTACGGGCTCGACGAACAGCAGTACGGCTGGTTGTTCGCCGTGAACAGCCTGGGGATCGTGGCAGCCGTCCAGGTCAGCGCCCGGCTGCTGCGGAGGCTCGGACCGCAGTGGGTGATCGCGGGGGCCACGGCCGTGCAGGTGGTCATGGCATCGCTGATCGTCGCCTTCGACCAGATGGGCCTGGGGTTCTGGGGAACGGCCGTGCCGCTCTGGTTCTACATCATGGCCACGGGGTTCATCTTCCCCTGCGTCCAGGTGCTGGCGCTGATCAACAACGGCGCGCAGGCGGGTACCGCCGCGTCCCTGCTCGGTGCCGTCACCTTCGGCCTGGCCGGAATCATCTCGCCGCTCGTGGGCTTGCTCGGCGACGGCATCGAATCGGCCACGCCGATGGCACAGGTGATGGCGGTCTGCATCGGCTTCGCCGTGGTGTTCCTGTGGACCGTGGTCAGGCCGCGGACGGTACCCGCCCTCCAGTAGGCGGACGGCGGACGCCCCGAGCCCGCCCCGAAGCTACCCGGATCCGCAGCTCAGGACGCCGCTCGTCCCCCCGACTCAGGAGGCCGTGGCGCCCGACTCCGCGGGCAACGCCTCGGCCGCCTTCGCGATGTTCCGCGCCATCGCCTTGAAGATGAAGCCGTGGAACGGCAGGACGGCGAGCCAGTACAGGCGGCCGGAGAGGCCCTGGGGGAAGAACACGGCGCGCTGGTAGTAGGCACTCCCCGAGCCCTCCGGCTCCACCGTGAACTCGAGCCAGGCCCGGCCGGGGACCTTCATCTCCGCGCGCAGGCGCAGGCGCTCGCCCCGCACGATCTCCTCGACCCGCCAGAAGTCCAGGGCTTCACCCGTGAGCAGCTCACGGGCGTCGCGGCGGCCGCGCCGCAGGCCGACGCCGCCCGCCACCTTGTCCATCCAGCCACGGGCAGCCCAGCCGACGGGCCAGGAGTACCAGCCGTTCTCGCCGCCGATGCCCTCGACCACGCTCCACAACCTCTGGGGCGATGCCGTGGAACTGTAGGTCTGCACGTCGGTGAACACGGTGTGTCCGGCCCACTGGGGGTCGGAGGGCAACGGGTCGGCCTCGGAGTCGATCTGCGACGCCCCTGCCCAGCTGGTCTCCACCTCGCCCCCGCGCATCTTGCCGAGCGCGAGGTCCACGGAGCGCCGGTACCCTGTCAGGCCTCCCTCGGGCCTGTCGATGTACTCGTCGATGTCGTGCTCGGAGGTCACGGCGTCGTGCTGCAGGGATTCGATGAGGGGCATCGCCATCACGCGCGGGATGGGCGTGACCAGGTTGACCCAGTGCCCGGCGAGCCGGGGCGTGAGGACCGGCAGGGCGAGGATCTTCCGGCGCGGCAGGCCGGCGGCCTCCGCGTACTGGTTCATCATCTCGGCGTAGGTCAGGACCTCGCGGGAGCCGATGTCGAAGGTCCGGTTGAGGTCCGCCGGCAGGTTCAGCGCGCCGACGAGGTAGTGGATGACGTCCCGGACGGCGATGGGCTCGATGTGGTTCAGCACCCACTTCGGCGCGGGCATCACCGGCAGCACGTCGGAGAGGTGCCGGATCATCTCGAAGGACGCCGACCCGGATCCGATCACCACTCCGGCCTGGAAGGCGATGGTCGGCGTACCGGAGCCCAGGAGGATGGTCCCGACCTGCGTGCGTGAGCGCATGTGCGTGGACAGTTCGACGCCCTCGGGGTGCAGACCGCCGAGATAGACGATGCGCTTGACGCCGGCGTCGTCCGCCGCGTCCGCGACGGTCGAGGCGATGTCCGCTTCCCGCTTGTCGAAGTCCTTGCCGGAGTTCATCGAGTGCACCAGGTAGTACAGCGTGTCCACGCCGCGACTCACCCGGCGCATGGTGTCGCCGTCCTGGAGATCACCCTGCACGATCTCCACCGAGCCGGCCCACGGCACGTCCTTGAGCTTCTGCGGGGACCGGACGACCACCCGGACGCGGTGCCCGTCCGCCACGAGTTTGGTGACGAGACGACCGCCGATGTAGCCGGTGGCGCCGGTGACCAGGATGAGCGTGCCGTCAGTGTCCTGCATGCCGTCAGTGTCCATGCGCACAGCCTACGCTCGCCCCCTGACAGGTCACCCGGGGCCCCAAAAGGAACGCCCCCGACCGGTGCTACCACTGGTCAGGGGCGTCTTCTGCTCCTCCGACTGGACTTGAACCAGTAACCCTTCGATTAACAGTCGAATGCTCTGCCAATTGAGCTACGGAGGAATGCGCGGTTACCACTCTACATAGGTTGCAGGGCTGAATGAAATCGTCCGGGGGTCAGTCCACGCGGAGCTGACGGCGCTGCATCTCCAGCTCCATGAGGTCCCGCTGCAGCTGGTTGTAGAGAGCCGGATCAGCCGCAGGCTCCATGCGCTGGAGCTGCCCGAGCTTCTCCGCCTTCTGCTGCGTGATCCTCATCTCGGTGAGCCGGTTGAGGATGTCCCGGCAGTAGTTGACCATGGCGTCGGCGTCCTTCGCGGGCAGCGGCCGGACGGCGAGTTCGCTCACCAGCGGACGCAGGACGTCCGGCACGCCCTCACGGACGGCCTCGACCCAGCGGGAGAGCTCGGCGCCCGCCGCGCCTGCCGCGATCACCGCGGTGTGCAGGGCTTCGTACACAGGCACCGTGAAGTGCGACGTCGAGAAGCTCTCCCACTGCACCGCCGTCAGCATCGTCGGCTGCTGGAGCACCACCTCGAGGGCCTCACGCTCCATGCGGGCGATCGGGTCACGGGGATCCGGTCGCTCGAAGTAGGGCTCGTCGGAAGCACCGGACCCCGGACCCTCGGCGCCGTCCGGCCGCCGGTCGCCCTGCTGCCCCAATCCCGACGGGCCCGAGCCGCCCTGCCCCTGCTGGGAGTACTGCCGCCCGCCGGACGACTGCCCTCCCGATGACGACCCGGACGACGACTGCGCGCTCGACGCCTCGCGCCGCGCAGCCGAGGAGACGGCTCGCGCCACCTGGTCCTCCCCCACGTACTGCATCCCGAGCCAGCGGGACAGCTCGCGCGTGTAGGTGGAACGGAGGGACACGTCGCGGATCTGCGCCACGATCGGGGCGGCGTGGCGTAGTGCCTTGACCTGTCCCTCGCCCGAGGAGAGGTCGAAGTTCTCGAAGGAGGCCTTGATCGCGAACTCGAAGAGGGGCCGCCGGTCGGCAATCAGCGCGCGCACGGCGTCATCGCCCCTGGTCTGGCGCAACTCGCACGGATCGGCGCCGGACGCCTCGACGGCCACGTAGGTCTGGGAGGTGAAGCGCTGGTCCTCCTCGAAGGCGCGCAACGCCGCCTTCTGTCCGGCGGCGTCGCCGTCGAAGGTGAAGATCACCTCGCCACCCGTGCCGTCGTCGGAGAGGAGCCTGCGCGCGATCTTGATGTGGTCCGTTCCGAAGGCCGTACCGCAGGTGGCGACGGCGGTACCCACGCCTGCGAGGTGGCACGCCATGACGTCCGTGTACCCCTCGACGACCACGAGCTGCCGGTTCTTGGCGATCTCGCGCTTGGCCAGGTCGATGCCGTAGAGCACCTGCGACTTCTTGTAGAGCGAGGTCTCCGGGGTGTTGAGGTACTTGGGTCCCTGATCGTCCTCGTAGAGCTTCCGCGCCCCGAAGCCCACGGTCTCGCCCGTGATGCCGCGGATGGGCCAGATCAACCGGCCGCGGAAGCGGTCGTAGAAACGCCCCGCGTTGCTCGACGAGGCGCTGAACATGCCGGTGAGCTTGAGCTCGTCCATGCTGAAGCCGCGCCCGGTGAGGTGGTTGAGCAGTGTGTCCCAGCCCTGGGGTGCGTAGCCGACCCCGAACTGCTCGGCGGCGGCGCGGTCGAACCCGCGGCCCTGGAGGAACTCCCGGGCCGTCGCGGCGTTCGGTGTGAGGAGCTGGTCGCGGTAGAACTCAGCGGCGATCTTGTGGGCGTCCAGGAGGCGCTGCCGTCGGCCCACGTCCTCGCGGCGAGGGCCCGTGCCGCCGTCCTCGTAGTGCAGCTCGAAGCCGATCCGCGCGGCGAGCTTCTCGACCGTCTCCGAGAACGAGGTGTGGTCCAGTTTCTGCACGAAGGAGATGACGTCACCGCCCTCGCCGCACCCGAAGCAGTGGTAGGACCCCATCTGCGGCCTGACGTGGAAGGACGGCGAGCGCTCGTCGTGGAAGGGACACAGCCCCTTGAAGGAGCCGATGCCCGCCGATTTCAGGGTGACGTACCCCTCGACCACTTCCTTGATGTCCGTCCGCTGACGAACCTCATCGATGTCTTCACGCTTGATGAGTCCGGGCATGGCCCCAGTTTAGGCCCGCCCCTCCACGGCCCCGAACGCAGGCCGGGAGCATGTGGGCAAACACTCCCGGGCGTCACCAGAGGGCGGGGACGGGGCCCACGATCCGCTCGTGCAGTCCGAGCGCCGAAGCGTCGGTGAGCGAGGCGACCTGGTCGACGACGACGCGCAGGCGGGCGTCGTCGTCGGCCGCCTCTCGCCAGTCCGCCGCGAACATCGGCTCGAGGAAGCGGTCACCGTCGGCGTGGATCTGGGCCACCAGCGACGTCAGGACCTCGCGCTGCCGCTCGTAGAGCGGCTGGCGGTGGTCAGTGGTCATGACGTAGGTGGTGGCGAGGCCCTTCATCACGGCGATCTCCATGATGGTCTCCTCCGGCACCACCATCTCGGCGTTGTACCGCGTCAGGGGGTCCGGCCCGTAGATGGAGCGCGTCGACTCCATGGCGCTGAGGCAGAACCGGCCGATCAGCTGGCTCGTCATGTTCTTCAGGGCCGCCATGGAGCGGCGCGTGCCGTCGGCCTCGCGCACCCACACCGGGGTCCGTTCGAGCCGCGCGAGGGCGGCGTCCACGGCGGCGGCGTCGCTGCCCGGCAGGTACCACTGCTGGGTGTAACCGACCACCCGGGCGCGCGCGTCGGCGCTGTCCATCCACTTCAGCTGCAGGTGACCGGCGACGATCGCGTCCTCGACGTCGTGCACCGAGTAGGAGATGTCGTCGGCGAGGTCCATGACCTGGGCCTCCAGGCAGGAGCGGCCCTCGGGGGCCCCGTCGCGCAGCCAGGAGAAGACAGGGAGGTCGTCGTCGTACGCCCCGAACTTGGTGGTGCGTCGGCCCGCGAGCACCGGCGCGGAGGACGCCGTCCACGGGTACTTGCAGGCGGCATCGAGGCTCGCGCGCGTGAGGTTGAGGCCGGCCGGCCCGCCGTCGGCCTGCACCACCTTCGGCTCGAGGCGCGTGAGGAGGCGGAGCGTCTGGGCGTTGCCCTCGAACCCGCCGATGGCATGGGCGATGCCGTTGAGCGCGGACTCGCCGTTGTGCCCGAACGGCGGGTGGCCGAGGTCGTGCGCGAGGCACGCGGTGTCGACGATGTCCGGGTCGCAGCCCAGCGTCCGGCCCAGCTCGCGGCCCACCTGGGCCACCTCGAGCGAATGGGTGAGGCGCGTGCGCACGAAGTCGTCCGTGTCGGGCGCCACGACCTGCGTCTTGGCGCCGAGGCGTCGCAGCGCGGACGAGTGCAGCACGCGGGCGCGGTCACGCTCGAAGTCGGTGCGGTGCGAGCTCTTCGCGTGCTCGGCCACCCAGCGCTCGGTGTCCGACGGGCTGTAGCCCGTGGTGGCGGCGAGATCGAGGAAGCTCATGATGCCTTTCTAGTGCACGGACGAGCGGGGGAAGAGCGGAGGCCGCCGGATGTGGACGGGGATCGACGGCGCGGACGGGACGTCATCCGCCGGAGACGTCCACCTCGGCGGCGGCGATGTCCGCCTGCTGCGCCTCGTTGAGCACGCGGCCGTCGAGCCAGTGCTCGGGGAGGGCGGTCTTCTTCGGCGATCCGGCCCGCCCGCGTGGCCCTTCGGCGTCCTGGCCGGGGTAGGGCGACGTCGCGTCGAGTTCGTCCAGCAGGCCCCGCAGCACCTCCAGCGTGGGAACGGCGGCGAGCTTGGCCCGCAGTTCCCCACCGACCACGTACCCCTTGAAGTACCACGCCATGTGCTTGCGGATGTCGCGGAGGCCCATCATCTCGCTGCCGAAGGTCTCCACGAGGAGCTCCGCATGCCGGTACACCGTCTCCGCCACCTGGCCCAGGCCCGGGCGGTGCCGGGACGCGCTGCCCTCGAAGGCGTTCATGAGGTCGCCGAAGAGCCAGGGCCGCCCCTGGCAGCCGCGGCCGATGACCACGCCGTCCACGCCGGTCTGCCGCACCATGCGCACGGCGTCCTCGGCGCTCCAGATGTCCCCGTTGCCGAGCACGGGGATGTCCGGGAGGGCTTCGCGGAGCTCGGCGATGGCGTTCCAGTCGGCCTGGCCGGAGTAGAACTGCGACGCGGTGCGTCCGTGGAGGGCGACGGCGGCCACCCCGCTGTCGCGGGCGATCTTCCCCGCCTCACGGAACGTCAGGTGGTCCTCGTCGATGCCCTTGCGCATCTTGATGGTCAGCGGCACGTCACCCTTCGACGCCTCGCGGACCGCCGTCTGCACGATCGCCGTGAAGAGGTCGAGCTTCCAGGGCAGGGCCGCACCGCCGCCCTTCCGGGTGACCTTCGGCACGGGGCAGCCGAAGTTGAGGTCGATGTGGTCGGCGCGGTCCTCCTCGACGAGGAGCCGGACGGCCGCCCCGACGGTCTTCGGGTCCACCCCGTACAGCTGCACGGAGCGGACCGCCTCGTCGTCGTCGTGGGAGATGATGCGCATCGACTCGGGGCTGCGCTCCACGAGCGCGCGCGAGGTGACCATCTCGGAGACGTACAGGCCGCCGCCGTACTCGCGGCACAGGCGGCGGAAGGCCTTGTTGGTGATGCCGGCCATCGGCGCGAGGATCACGGGCGTGGTCACCGTGATGTTGCCGAGCGTCAGGGGCGGGAGGTCGAGCTTGAGGGCCGCGTCGGTCCGGTCGGGGACGACGTCGATCGCTGCGTCGGGCGCGTGCACCGAGGGCGCGGGAGCGGGATGGGTGGTCACGGCAGTCACCCCTCCATTGTCGCAAGGCTCCGCAAATCCGGGACGGTGCGGGTTCCGCTCGTCGATCGCAGCCCCGGGGCCACCGGGTGGCCGACGTCGTTCCCGGGCGGCCTTCCGCCAGGCGTTCGTCATGCGTCGTCCTCCCCGGGTCGGCCGGAGCGCAGGTCACCGCGGTACCCGCCGCCGGACGTATCCGTCCCGCTGCCATCCTGCCCGCCCTGCCCGCCGTCCCGGCTCCTCGTGAGCGCGTCGCGCCGCTCCCCCACCGCCACCCGCCGTTCGCCCGGCCGGAGGGCGGTCGAGCGCGGTGCGTGACGCACGGCAGGCGGCGATCCGCCGTCGGCCGTGTGAACCGCCGTGCCGTCGGCACGCGGATCACCCTCGTGAGCCGCATCGACGCCGCGGTCGCCCCCTGTCGAAGCGCCGACGGCGGATCGCCCGCCTCCCCTCGGCCCCACCGCCTTCACCACGAGGACCGCCACGAGCGTGGTCAGCGGGATCGCGAGGACCAGTCCGATCGACCCCACCAGGGTCCGGACCACCTCCTCGGCGAGCTCACCGCTGGTCAGGGTGTCGAGCAGCGCGCGGTCGTAGAGGGACACGAGGATCAGCACGGGCAGGGCGGCACCGGCATACGCGAAGGCGATGGTGTAGACGGTCGAGGCGATGTGGTCGCGACCGATGCGCATGGCGGACCCGAACAGCTGCCGCGCGGGCGTCTCCGGCGCGAGCTCGTACAGCTCCCACACCGAGGACGACTGCGTGATGGTGACGTCGTTGAGCACGCCGAGGCCGGAGATGATGAGCCCGCACAGGATGATCGACGAGATGGACAGCTCGTCCGAGGCGTTGACCAGCGTGTACGCGTTCTCGTCCCCCACCCCGGTCAGGTGCGCGGCATCGGTGGCCCACGCGGCGAGCAGTGCCGTGATACCGAGACCGAACACCGTTCCCAGCAGCGCCGTGGAGGTCCGCGCGGAGAACCCGTGCGCGAAGTACAGCACGCCGTACATGATCACCACGGAACCCACGAGGCCGAGGAGCAGCGGCGGCGCCCCGTCGAGGAGACCGGGCAGGATGAACTGCGCGAGGACCACGAGAGCGCCGACGAGCCCGATCATCGCGCGCAGCCCGCGCCACCGCGCGACCGCCACCACGACGACGGCGTAGACCACCGCGAGCGCGACGATCGGCACCGACCGCACGAAGTCGACGAAGACGTAGGCCGCGGCTCCGCCCTGCACGACACCCGCGAGGTCGAGGTAACGGATTTCGTCGCCGGGCTCGACGGCGTCGGTCATCGCCAGTTCCGGCGTCACCTCGACGGCGATCCGGTCACCGCCGGCGGCGGGCTCGGTGTAGGCGACGGTGCAGGTGCTCGCCGTCCCTCCGGCGTCGACCACGGCCTGTGAGGAGGGGCAGTCCGCCTCGGTGACCTCGCGGACGGTGCCGCGTTCGAAGCTGACGCCCTCGGCGGTGGCGTAGGGATTCGCGACCGAGAGCGAGCCGCGGTCGCCGTCGGGCCAGAGCAGGATCATCGCGACGAGCGTGATGACGCCGATGGGCACGAGGATCATCGAGAGCAGGAGCGTGGCCCTCCGCCGCGTGGCAATCGCGGAGGGTGACGGCTCCGAACCCTCGTCGGAGCGAGCGGCCTGCAGGTGGCTGTGGCCCACGGTGGTACCTCGGCTGGTCGGGGACGTGCGGTCTGATCCGGAGATCCTGGAGGCGGGTGCGGAACCCGGCGGGGCCGGGCGCCGTGTGCGATTCTACGGTGGGGCCGAGCCGGTTCCGGCGAAGGCGAGGCCAGGACCCGCGCCCACTCGGCAACGAAGCAGAGCTCCTCGAGCATGGAACGCCCCACGGGGCACGAAGGGACGGTGGGCACCGATGGCCCCAGCAGGACCAGCGCGCGAGCAGGACCCGGTGGTGAGGGTCACCGGCGCGTCGTCGGACGTCCGCGGTGTCGCGCTCGTCCTCCATGGCGGCCGCGCGAACAGTTTCGACGCAGCGGAGGCGTACCACCTCAGCCCTCTGCGGATGCGTCCGTTCGCCGCCCGTCTCGCAGCACAGGGCGGCCCGCACGGTCTCGCGGTCTGGACCCTGCGCAACCGCGTGCGGGGCTGGAACGGAGCGGACCAGTCCGCCCTCACGGACGCCCGGTGGGCGCTCGACCGCATCGAGGCGCAGCATCCGGGACTGCCGGTGTACCTCCTGGGGCACTCGATGGGCGGGCTGACCGCCCTCTACGCTGCCGACCACCCGCAGGTGCGCAGCATCAGCGCCCTGGCACCGTGGCTGGAACCCTCGGCCCCGGTCGAGCAGGTCCGCGGGCGGAACGTCCTCATCATGCACGGCGACACGGACCGCTGGACGAGTCCGACGGCGTCGCTCTCCTTCGCCCGCCGGGCCCAGGGTGTGGCCCGGGACGTCCGGTACGTGCGCATGCTCGGTGCCGGTCACTTCATGCTGCGCTCCGTGCCCGTCTGGCACGGCATGAGCACTTCCTTCCTCCTGCGGCACTTCGCCGAGGACACCGGAGCGGCGATCAGCTCCCGGGCGCTCGAGGCGTCGGAATCCCTCTATCGCGCGAACGATCCGCTGGGCATCACCGCCTGAGCCGGCCCCGGCCGCTCCTCCGTCCCCGTCACCGCATCCCGTCCAGCCCATCTCTTCACCCCTCCCAGAAGGCTCCCGTGCCCAGCTTCCCGTTCCCCGCGTTCCTCACCGGACTCGCCCTCTCGATCCTCGCCGTCGTCCTCCTGATGGCGGTGACCTTCGCCGTGGCGACCGCGCAGCGGCGCCACTCCGTGATCGACGTGACCTGGGGGCTCGGCTTCGTGGTGATCGCCGCCGTCACGTTCCTCGCCTCCGCCGGCGTGGAGGATGCCGACGACGGCCGGCGCCTGCTCGTGCTGGTACTCGTCGCGGTGTGGGGCGTGAGACTCGCCGCGTTCATCGGATGGCGCGCCCGCGGTGGCGAGGAGGACCCCCGCTACACCGCGATGCTGGCCGATCCGCAGGGCTCCCCGGCGCTCCTGGCCCTCCGGAAGGTGTACCTCCCACAGGCGGGCGTCATGCTGTTCGTCTCCCTGCCCCTCCAGGTGGCGATGGTCAGCACCGGGCCGCTCGGGGTCGTCGCGTGGGCAGGTGCACTCGTGTGGGCGGCGGGACTGGCGTTCGAGGCCGTCGGCGATCACCAGCTCTCCGCGTTCAGGAACGACCCCGCACGCCGCGGCACGGTGCTCGACACCGGCCTCTGGCGCTACACGCGCCACCCCAACTACTTCGGTGACGCCCTGGTGTGGACGGGGCTGTTCCTCGTGGCCGCCGACTCGTGGCCGGGGATCCTCACGGTGCTCTCCCCTGCCCTGATGATCTGGGCGCTCGCCGGGAAGACGGGCAAGCCCCTCACCGAGCAGCGGATGTCCGGCCGGCCGGGGTACAAAGAGTACATGGAGCGCACGAGCGGGTTCCTCCCGCTGCCGCCGAGAGCCAAAAGAGGTATCTGAGCATGGGATGGAAGCCGCGGCAGAGCGACCGCATGTACCGGACGGTCGTGTACGCGGGGAAGGCCGTCTTCACGGCGCTGCGCCTGCCGGTGACGGTCTCCGGGACGGAGAACCTGCCCGCCTCGGATCCCCTCGACGGCCGTTCACGCCGCGCGGTCCCCGGACACGGCGCGGTGGTCGCGATCACGCACTTCGGCTACCTCGACTTCGCCTTCGCCGAACTGGTCCTCTGGAACCACGCCCGCATCCAGGCCCGGTACCTGATCTCGAAACGAGCCGCGGAGCACTGGTTCGTGAGCCCGTTCGTCCACGGGCTCGGGCACGTCATCACCGACCGCAAGGCCGGAGCGGTCGCCTACGACGACGCCCTGGCGCGCCTGCGCGCCGGCGAGTACGTGGCGATCCTGCCCGAGGCCGGGGTCTCCCGCAGCTTCACCGTCCGCGCGCTCAAGACCGGCGCGGTGCGCCTCGCCGCCGAGGCGGGCGTGCCGGTCATCCCCGTCTCGGTGTGGGGCTCGCACAGGCTGCTCACCCGCGGGCACGGCTTCTCGGTCAAGCGCGCGCTGCGGACGCCCGTCCGCGTGCACGTGAACCCTCCGATCCACCACGCACCGGGCCTCGACGTCGCCGTCGAGACGGAGGAGCTGCGCCGCGAGCTGCAGAACGGCATCGACCTCTGCATCGCCGACTACCCGGGACAGCCCGAGCCGGGCGCCTGGTGGATGCCCGCGCACCTCGGCGGCGGCGCCATGACGGACGAGGAACGCGAGGCGGCGGACCTCGCCGACCAGAAGGCCGGCCGGCACGATCGCGGCTGACGCCTGTCGATTCGGTCGGTCGGCAGCGTCGGTCGCACGCCGGTGCCGCCGACTGCGCCGATCGCGCCGCGGATGGTCCGGTCCGCGGAACCGGAGCCTCACCTCAGGCGGTCGCGACGACCAGCGTCTCCGGCCCGGCGAGCCGCGCTGCGCCCGTGCCCAGCAGGGGCTCGACGACGGCGACGAGGGCCTCCATCGCGTCGTCGATCTCGAGCTGGATGGGGTACTGGTGCACGAGCATCGCGATCATCGTGGCCACCGCGGCCTGCTGCTCCGTGGGCGTGAGCGTGGTGTCGTAGCCGAGGAGGACGTCCGCGGGATCGTCGGTCCGCGCCTGGGTGTAGCTGACCGCGAACGCCGCGATCGCTCCGCCGTCGGCCCTGGGACGATCACGCAGGACGATCGCCCCGCCGGCACCGCTCGCATCCCCGAGGAAGAGCTGCTGGGCCCTGCCGAGGCTGAGGTCGGCGCGGTCCCACCCGTGCACGGACTCGTAGAACGTCGCCAGCGCGCGCGTCAGCTCCACCGAGCCGGTGGCGGCCTCCTCGAGCTGGGGCCCGGCGGGGTCGTCGAAGGAGGGAGCCGCGAGTGCGCCGGGCCCGACGACGACGAGCCGCGAGCGCTGCAGCGTCCCGAAGCCCGTGGCTTCGGCGAAGGCCGCGCCGGTGGTCCCGGGCGAGACCTTCGACCGCAGGGCCGTGACGCCCGACGGCGAGAGCGCGGCCTCGTGCTGCAGCATCGTCAGGAGCGTCGAGCCGACGCCCGAACGGCGGTGGTCCTCGGCGACCTCGATGTAGCACCACAACCGGTCCGGATGCAGCGCGGCACCGTAGACGCAGCCCGCCGCCACGGGGACGCCCTTGTCCACGGCCGTGATGCAGCGGTTCCACGGCTGGTTCGACGGCGTGCGGAAGGATCCGCGGAACTGCTCGGCGGCAGCCGTCTCCGGGCCACCCCACAGCTGGAGCAGCTCGAGGTCGTCGCCCTCCTGCCAGGCGCGGTACTCGAGAGCCATCAGGCTCCGATCAGGCGCGCGGCGAAGTATCCCTGCACCTGGTCGAGCGCAACGCGCTCCTGCGCCATGGTGTCGCGCTCGCGGATCGTGACGGCCTGGTCCTCGAGCGTGTCGAAGTCCACCGTGATGCAGAACGGCGTACCGATCTCGTCCTGGCGGCGGTAACGCCGCCCGATGGCACCGGCGTCGTCGAACTCGATGTTCCAGCCCTTGCGGAGCTGCGCGGCGAGGTCCTTCGCCTTCGGCGAGAGGTCCTCGTTGCGGCTGAGCGGCAGCACGGCGGCCTTGACCGGTGCGAGGCGGGGGTCGAGCCTCAGGACCGTGCGCTTGTCCACGCCGCCCTTGGCGTTGGGTGCTTCGTCCTCGGTGTAGGCATCCACGAGGAAGGCCATGAAGGAGCGCGTCAGGCCCGCCGCGGGCTCGATCACGAACGGCGTGTAGCGCTCGTTGGTGGCCTGGTTGAAGTAGCCGAGGTCCGTTCCGGAGTGCTTCGAGTGCGTCGAGAGGTCGAAGTCCGTCCGGTTGGCGACGCCCTCGAGCTCACCCCACTCCGAGCCCTGGAAGCCGAAGCGGTACTCGATGTCCGTGGTGCCCTTCGAGTAGTGGCTCAGCTTCTCGAGCGGATGGACGAAGAGCCGCAGGTTCTCGGGGTTGATGCCGAGGCCGGTGTACCAGTCGAAGCGCTCCTTGATCCAGTACTCGTGCCACTGCTCGTCGGTGCCGGGCTCCACGAAGAACTCCATCTCCATCTGCTCGAACTCGCGCGTCCGGAAGATGAAGTTGCCGGGCGTGATCTCGTTGCGGAAGCTCTTGCCGATCTGACCGATCCCGAACGGGGGCTTCTTCCGCGCGGTGGTCAGCACGTTGTTGAAGTTCACGAAGATGCCCTGGGCGGTCTCGGGGCGCAGGTAGTGCATGCCCTCCTCGGACGCGACGGGGCCGAGGAAGGTCTTCAGCAGCCCTGAGAACTCCTGCGGCGGGGTCCACTGGCCCTTCGTGCCGCAGTTCGCGCAGGTGATGTCCTGGAGTCCGTTCTCCGGGGCACGGCCCTTCTTCTCCTCGAACTCCTCCTCCAGGTGGTCGGCCCGGTAGCGCTTGTGGCAGGAGAGGCACTCGACCAGCGGGTCGCTGAACACGTCGACGTGTCCGGAGGCCTCCCACACCTGACGCGGCAGGATGACGGCGGAGTCGAGTCCGACGACGTCCTCACGGCCGCGCACCATGGTCTGCCACCACTGACGCTTGATGTTCTCCTTGAGCTCGGCGCCGAGCGGTCCGTAGTCCCACGCCGAGCGCGAGCCGCCGTAGATCTCCCCCGACTGGAACACGAAGCCGCGCCGTTTGGCGAGCGAGATGATGGGGTCGAGCGCGGACTTGGCCTGTGCCACGGGGTTCTCCAGTTCTGTGCAGGCCGCTGGGTGCGGTCCCACGGGGTCGAGCGGGGGGGGCGGATACGTGCGACGCCGCCCGCCGTCGCCGTCGACCGCGGGCGGAAAGCCACCCGGCAAGCCTACCGGGTGGCACGTCGCGGCACTCGTGATCGGCGAGCTCCGCCGCCCGCTCGGCGCACGTCCGCCGCCTGGGGGCGCGGATCGACGGCGTCGGCCCTTGACCGCCGGCCGAAAGCTTCCTAGGTTGAGGGCACCGTCGACGTGACACACGTCACTCGCGCCCGTGTGATCGGGCGTTCGCCTCACGAAGGACCCTCATGCCCCACCCCATTGCACCATCGCGCGCCCGCCTCGGCCGCGCCGCGCTCGCCATCGCCGGGAGCGTCGCGCTCGTGGCAGGGAGCGGCGTCACCGCGACCGCTGCACCCACGTTCGATTCCAGCACCAACAACTCCTCGAAGAAGCTGCGAGCCGCGGTGACGGTCGACAAGGTGGTCGGTCATCTCACGGCGCTCGACGCCATCGCCGAGGCCAACGGCAACACCCGCGCCTCGGGCACGGAGGGCTACTCCGATTCGGTGGACTACATCGTCGGGAAACTCACCGCCGCCGGCTACACGCCGACCATCCAGACCTTCCTCTTCCCCTACTTCGCCGAACTGTCCCCCGCCGTCCTGGAGGAGACCGCCCCGGATGCCACGAGCTACGGCGCCGCCGACGTCACCACGATGGACTTCTCGGGAGCGGGCGACGTCTCCGCCGCGATCCGTACCATCGACACGACAGGCACCGCGAGTGCTACCGGAACCAGCGGGTGCGAGCCGTCCGACTTCGCGGGCTTCGCGCCCGGGTCGATCGCCCTGGTCCAGCGCGGTGGCTGCACCTTCGCGATCAAGGCCGAGAACGCCGAGGCCGCAGGTGCTGCTGCCGTCGTCATCTTCAACACCGGCGTGGGCCTCAACACGGGCCCGGTGGCGGGAACGCTCGGGGCGCCCGGCGTGGTCGGCATCCCCGTGGTCGGAGCGAGCTTCGCAGCGGGCAACGCCCTCATCGGCGAGGGCGTCAGCGGCCGCGTGGCCGTGGACACCATCTCCGAGAACCGCGAGACGTACAACGTGCTCGCCGAGACTGCCACTGGTGATCCGGACAACGTGGTGATGGTGGGCGCGCACCTCGACAGCGTGCTCGCAGGACCGGGCATCAACGACAACGGCACGGGCAGCGCGGGCATCCTCGCGGTGGCCGAGGGCATGAGCAAGGTCACGACGGCCAACAAGGTGCGCTTCGCCTGGTGGGGTGCCGAGGAGGAGGGCCTGCTCGGGGCCGAGTTCTACGTCGCCGACCTCGTGGAGAAGGACGAGCTGGACAGCGTTGGCCTGTACCTCAACTTCGACATGATCGGTTCGCCGAACTTCGGCCGCTTCGTGTACGACGGCGACAACTCCGCCTTCCCGGTCGGTCCCGACGCCGCTGCGGGTCCCGAGGGTTCCGGTCAGATCGAGCAGGACTTCCACGACTACTTCGCGTCGCAGGGCCTCGCCTCGGGTGAGACCGCGTTCAGCGGCCGGAGCGACTACGGACCCTTCATCGCCGAGGGCGTTCCCGCCGGTGGTCTGTTCACCGGCGCCGAGGGCATCAAGACCGTCGAGCAGGCAGCCCTGTTCGGCGGCGTGGCCGGCGCACCGTACGACGCCTGCTACCACGTGGCCTGCGATGACACGAACAACCTCAGCATCGAGGCGCTCGACCAGCTGAGCGACGCCGTGGCGCACCTGACAGTGACCTATGCCTCCAGCACCTTCGGTGTGAACGGCGCCGGCGCACCGGTCAAGGGCAAGGGCAAGAAGGACCGCTTCGAGGGCAACCCCCTCGGTGGCGGCACCGAGAGCGGCGGCGGGCTCCACCCGGAGCACGACCACGACCACGACGTCGCGGACCGCTGACCCGCACCACCAGCACAGCACCACCAGCAGCATCAGTGAGGAAATCAGTACAGGGGTCGTCCATATCGGACGGCCCCTGTGCCGTGTGCGGGCTCTCCGCTCTCGAGCTCCGGACCGTACGACGGCGATCGTCGCTGGCCGACGGCGATCACAACGAGCCGTCAGCTGTTAGGCCCGCGCGGCCATCGGTGTCACAGCTGGCGTCGGCGCGGCCAGGGCAGGGTGGTGAGGACAATCGCGACGAGGGTGAGCAGCGTCCCGGCGATCGTCGCGAACACGACGATGCTGCCCGGCGTCGGGACCAGGAGATCGAGCGCCAGGGACCCCACGAGTTGCCCGCCGATCATGACGAGGCCCGTCAGCAGCACACCGAGGCTCCGGACAAGCAGCGTGCCGAGGCCGATGAACACGCACCCCATCGGTCCGCCGAGGTAGTACCACCACTCCGTGGGCAGAGGGTTCGTGGGTCCGGCGATCGCGAGCTTGATGAGCCACGCGACGAGCAGCACCGTGGAGCCGGCCACGAAGTTCATCAGCGTGGCCGCGAGCGGCGACCCGTAGTGCAGCGCGGCCGTGCCGTTCATGGCCGACTGGAAGCTCAGCATGATCCCCCCGATCACGGGCAGCAGCACCGGGATCAGCCACGAGGACAGCTCCCCCGCTCCCCCGAAACGCGGCGAGACCGCCCAGACGACCGACAGCACGGTGAGGGACACCCCGATGATCCGCATGGGGGTGGCAGCCCGACGCCCGCCCGGTCCGATGCCGGCCCTGTCCACCAGCAAGCCGCTGAAGGACTGACCCATGACGGCGGCGACGGTGAAGAGCGCCACCCCGATCAGCCCGATGGTCAGGGACTGCGAGAACACGAAGAACGCGCCGATCATGCCTGCCGCCACGTAGTACGGCGGGAAGCGCCGTTCGCGCACCGACGGGATGATCTGGCGGGCGCCCGCCCTCGCGCTCGGCAGCACCAGCGTGATCACGATCATCACCACCAGGCCCGTCCCGAAGCTGATGAGTGCCGCCGCGATGCCGTCGTCGAGGGCGGTACCGAGGGCGCCGTTGATGCGCCCCTGGACGGGAACCGCGAGCCCGGCCGCGAGCGCCAGCGGGAACCCGACGGCGGGCGGGAGGGTGGGGGCATTCTGCACCCCGCCAGCCTAGTGCTGCGTGTCCGGCATGATGGTACGCATGAGTGATCGCGCCCCCGTCGAAGACCTGCCCATCCGCGACGACATGATCCGGCTGGGTCAGGTGCTGAAGCTCGCCTCCCTGGCCGAGGACGGCGTGGACGCCAAGACCCTCATCGACAACGGACTCGTCCAGGTCAACGGCGAGATCGAGGAGCGCAGGGGGCGTCAGCTGCACCCGGGCGACGTCGTCAGCGTCAACGGGCAGGCCGTGCGCATCAGCCGCGGCTAGAACCCGCCGCGCTGCCCCACCCGCCGCCCGGATCGGTCAGCGCCGTCCGAGCACCGTCATGCTGAGGAACTCGCGCACGTGCGCGAGTTCCTGCTGATTGATGCTGTGGAACATGTTCGGGTAGAGGATCTTCGTCAGCGTGGTGTGCTTCACGAGCCAGCCGTGGGTGTACTCGATCAGCTCGGGCGTGATCACCGGATCCTCCTGGTCGCGACCCCAGAAGAAGGGCACGGGTGCCGCCCGGACGTCGTCGTCCCGGAAGAACGCGTGGCCCTCGGGTGCAACGGCGAAGCCGGACAGCCCGACGACGCAGGCGAAGTCGGCAGGCCGGTGCCGCAGGAGGGAGGTGGCCACGCCCATGCCCTGTGAGAAGCCGAGAAGGCTCACGCTCGAATGGGCGCCGCGCACCGTGTCCAGCCAGGCGGACACCGCCTCGACGCTCCGGACCACGCTCTCCACCGAGTAGGTGACCTCGCGCGAGAGCGGGAACCACGAGTAGCCGGGGCCGGCGGGCTGCGGAGCACGCACGGAGGCCACCGTGAACTCCGGGGGCAGGTGGTCGGTGAGGCCCATGAGGTCTGCCTCGTCCGCCATGTAGCCGTGGAACAGCACGAGGAGCGGGGTGCCGTCGCGCTCGCTCTCCGGCTTCGACCAGAGGACCACGGGTGCCCAGTCCGCGCTGCGTCCGTCTGTCCCGGAGGTCTCCGCCGACTGACCGGTGGGTACGGCGGCACGCGGTGCGTCGGCGGGCGCCGGAGAGCCGGTCGAGGGCGGGGCGGAGGGTGGGGAGGGCACGGCGGTGCCGCGGGGAGCGTCGGTCATGGCGTCCATCCTGACACGGGCGGGCGCCGGTGGTGGAGCCGTCCCAGGGCTTCTCGCCCCGGCCTGGTGTGGCGCGGCGGCAGCGGAGGTTGCAACAATGTGGGGCGTGAGTACCATCCCGAACGGTCCGCTGGTCGACCCGACCCTCACCACCGAGCCGCATCCCTGGCATCGCCTCGTGTCGCTCGGCGACTCGTTCACCGAGGGCATCGGCGACCCCAACCCGGAGAGCATCGGCGGCAATCGGGGGTGGGCGGACCGCGTGGCGGAGGAACTCTCCCGAGGCCAGGCGGACTTCGCCTACGCCAATCTCGCGGTGCGCGGCCGGCTCCTCCAGCAGATCATCGACCAGCAGGTGGGGCCCGCGCTCGAGCTCCGCCCCGACCTCGTGACCATCTCCGCCGGCGGCAACGACCTACTGCGGCCCGGCGGCGATCCCGACGGACTCGCCGACAGGCTCGACGACGTCGTCTCGCAGCTGGCCGCCTCCGGTGCCACGGTGGTGCTGTTCACCGGTCCGGACGTACGCGAGACGGTCCTCGGCAGCATCCGCTCGAAGACCGCCATCTACAACGAGAACCTCCGCTGCATCGCCGCACGCCACGAGGCCGTGATCGCCGACATGTGGGCGCTGCGACAACTGATGTCCCCCCAGATGTGGGCCTCCGACCGGCTGCACTTCTCGCCGCTCGGGCACCACACCATCGCCATGATGGTTCTGGACACCCTGGCCGTCCGGCACACCCTCGAACCGCTGCAGCCGAAGGACCTGCCGGTGCGCACCTGGCGAGCCGCGCGCGCGGAGGATCTTGTCTGGGCCCGTGAGTACTTCGTGCCGTGGGTGCTGCGCAGGCTGCGTCACCAGTCATCGGGCGACGGCGTCATCGCCAAGCGGCCGGAACCCACGCCCGTCTTCGGCCCTGGCATGCCACCGGGCGCGGCGGACTGAACCGTCCGCTCGCCGCCGCCGCGGGTCGGCGGCCAGCAACCGCGACCGGACGCGTCGGGTGGAGCGGCCAGGCGCCCGACGCGACCGGCGCGACCGACGGGTCCGACGCGACCGACGACGATCGACGCGACCGACGACGATCGAAGGACTCCCCCATGGCCACGGTGCACCTGATGTGCGGCTTCAACGGCGCGGGCAAGAGCACGGTCGCGCGAGCCATCTCCCGGGTGACCGGCGCGCGGCGGTTCGGCCTCGACGAGCACATGATCCGCCTGTACCCGCACCTCGACTACGCCGCCGATGAGTACGGGAGAGCCGCGGTCGAGGAGCGCGAGACGCTGTGGCGGAACGCTACGCGCGCGCTGGGCTCCGGGCACGACGTCGTCCTCGACTGGAACTGCTGGCGAGCAGCGGATCGACAGCTGTGGGCCGACCGGGCGCACCGCGCCGGCCACGCCGTCGTCGTGCACTGGGTCGATGTGCCCCTGGCGATGGCCCTGGATCGATGACGCACGCGGAAGGGCAACGGGGAGGCCGGTGCGCACCGGCTGCGGGACCAGGACGTCCGTACTCTCGCTGCCCTCTTAGAGGAACCGCGGGCGGAGGAGGGACTCGTCATCCTCCGGCACGGGCCTGACGCTCCGACCGATCACGAGGCGGCTGACGCCTCACAGGAATGACCGGTCGGGTTGTCCCCGACCGGTCATCATGGCAGTGCAATCGACGTGCGCAGTGCCGCCAGCGAACCCCGTGCCGCTCAGGCGTCGAGGTCCACCTCACCGTTGGCGACGGCGTCCGCGCAAGCGCTGAGATCGGGCCCGGGCTTGAAGTCGACGAACTGCGGCTGCAGCTTCGCGAAGAGGAACTCGTACACCTCGTCGCGGGTCTTGCCGTCCATGGTCTCGACGGCTTCACGCACGGCGCCCTGCAGCGCTCGGTCCGAGTCGAGGAGGATCTTGTCGCGTGCTTCCTGGTTCCAGCCGATGGTGCTCAGTTCCATGAACAGCTCCTTGTGCGTCGTGGTGCGGTCCCGCCCCTGAATCCTAAGCAGGCTTAGCTCCCAGCCTAGGTGCCCGCCGCAGGAAACCCAACCCGCGATCCTCCGACGGTCAGCCTGCGTAGAACGCAGCCCCCAGGGCGGCTCCCACCTGGTGGATCTGCGTGAGGAAGGCGTCGTGACCGATGGGTGAGGAGATGGTGTGCACGGGTACCTCGCCGGGCAGTCCGGCCGCGAGGCGTTCGGATTGCACGGGGAAGTAGAGCCGGTCGGAGTCGACGGCCGCGACGAAGAACCGCGCGGTGGCCCGCCCCAGGGCCTCCTCGAGGCTTCCGCGCCCCCTGGCGGCGTCATGACTCATCAGCGCTTCGGTCAGCACCACGTAACTGTTGGCGTCGAAACGGTCCACCAGCTTGTCCGCCTGGTGGTCGAGGTAGCTCTCCACGCGGTAGCGGCCGCGCTCCGTCGGCAGGACACCGCCGAGCGGCTGCTCGTCGCCCTGCGCCGCACGGCCGAAGCGGACGTCCAGCTCGAATTCGGAGCGGTACGTGATATGGGCGATACGCCGCGCGATTCCCAGCCCGCCGTCCGGGTGCGGGCCGTCGTAGTAGTCGCCGTCACGGTAGGCGGGATCGAGGCGGATCGCCTGCAGCTGCGCCTGGGCGAACGCTATCTGTTCGGCCGAGCTGGCTGCGGTGCAGGCGATGACCGCGCATCGTTCCACGCGCTCCGGGAACACGAGGGCCCACTCCAGGGCGCGGGCGCCGCCCATCGAGCCGCCGAGCACGGAGTGCCAGCGCCCGACGCCGAGGAGGTCGGCGAGCAGCGCTTCCGCGCGGACTGAATCGCGGATGGTCACGAACGGGAAGCGCGAACCCCAGGGCGTGCCGTCCGGGGCGAGGCTGCCCGGCCCCGTCGAGCCGTAACATCCACCCAGCATGTTGACCGACACCACGAAGTACCGATCGGTGTCCACCGTGCGGCCCGGACCTACCAGGCCGTCCCACCAGCCGTCCTCCTCGGACTCCCCCCGCGCCACGTGCGAGCTGCCGGTGAGGGCATGCTGCACGAGGACGGCGTTCGAGGCGTCACTGTTGAGCCGTCCCCAGGTCTCGTACGCGAGGTGCACCTCGGGCAGCACTCCCCCGGTCTCGAGGTCCAACGGGCCGATCGACGCGACGCGGAGGATTCCGTCTCCGGCGGGATCGGCGGCGTCGGCCGCGGGCCTCAGGACAACAGGGGGGTGGGTCACGGGTGGTCAGGCTCCTTTGGCGGCGCGGAACCCCGCGTCGAGGTCGGCGAGGATGTCGTTGATGTTCTCGAGGCCCACGGACAGCCGCACGAGGCCGGGACGCACGCCCGCGGTGAGCTGCGCCTCCGCGCCGAGCTGGCTGTGCGTCGTCGACGCCGGATGGATGACGAGCGAGCGGACGTCACCGACGTTCGCCACGTGCGAGTGCAGTTCGAGTCCGTCCACGAACCGCGTGCCCGCCTCGTGCCCGCCGGCGATGTCGAAGCTGACGATCGCGCCGGTCCCGTTCCGCCCGTACTTCCTGCCGCGCTCGTACCAGGGACTGGACGGGAGGCCGGCGTAGGCCACGCGCTCGACGTCGTCGTGGGCCTCCAGCCACTCGGCGACCGTCTGCGCGTTCTGGACGTGCCGCTCGATCCGCAGGCTGAGCGTCTCCAGCCCCTGCGCGATCAGGAAGGCGTTGAACGGCGACACCGCGGCCCCGAGGTCCCGCAGCAGCTGCACGCGTGCTTTCAGGATGTAGGCGAGGTTGGCACCGAGGGCGCTGCCCACCCCGAGGTCACGCGCATAGACGAGTCCGTGGTAGCTCTCGTCGGGGGTGTTCAGGCCGGGGAAGCGGTCCGGGTACCGCGCGAAGTCGAAGTTCCCGGAATCGACGATCACGCCGGCGATGGCCGTGCCGTGCCCGCCGAGGTACTTGGTGGCCGAGTGCACCACGATGTCCGCACCCCACTCGATGGGTCGGATCAGGTAGGGCGTCGAGAGCGTGTTGTCGACGATCAGCGGGAACCCGTGCTCGTGGGCGACCGCGCTGATCCCCTCGAGGTCCAGGACGTCCTGGCGCGGATTGGAGACCACCTCGCCGAAGAACAGCTTGGTGTTCGGCCTGATCGCGGCGCGCCACTGCTCGAGATCGTCCGGATCCTCGACGAACGTGGTCTCGATACCGAACTTCCGCAGCGTGTGCTTGAAGAGGTTGTAGGTTCCGCCGTAGAGGCTCGGGCTCGCGACGATGTGGTCGCCCGCCTCCGCGATGTTGAGCACGGCGAACGTCTCCGCGGCCTGGCCCGAGGCGAGCAGCAGGGCGCCGACGCCGCCCTCCAGGCTGGCGATCCTCGTCTCCACCGCCTCCTGGGTCGGGTTGCCGATACGCGTGTAGATCGGCGCGAGTTCCGTCAGCGCGAAGCGGTTGGCGGCACTCTCCGCGCTCGGGAAGACGAACGACGACGTCTGGTAGATAGGGAGCGCGCGCGCCCCCGTTGCGGAGTCCGGCTCCTGGCCGGCGTGGATCTGGCGTGTCTCGAAAGACCACTCGTTGGACATGATGCTCCCTGTAGGAAGGGGCCTCGCTCGTGTCCGGAACCTGCCGACGTCTCGCCCAGGTCACCGGGCCGTCACGGGCCCGCGCTTGCGCGACGCCGGTGCGGCGTCGAGCCTGGTCTTCACCCGGGGCACCCCACCGCGGTTGGAGGGTTGCCGGCCAGCAAGCCGGGGCTTCGTGCTGGCACTCATGACCTGACTCCATGGAAGCGCACGGCCCCGCAGGAGGCAAGCCGTATGACACTTCGTGAAGGGACGAACGAGTAAGGCGAACCTAAGTCGAGACGTGGATCACTTAGTGCCAAGATATCGGCATGCGCCTGGATCATGTGTCGTACGCCTGTGAACCCGACGGTCTCGCCGCCACGGCAGAGCGGATCTCGACCAAGCTCGGGACGGACGCGGTGAGAGGCGGTGTGCATCCCCGCTTCGGTACACGGAACATGATCGTGCCCCTGGTCAACGGCCAGTACCTCGAGGTCGTGGAGGTCCTCGACCACCCCGCCTCGGACAAGGCCCCCTTCGGTCAGGCCGTCCGCGCCCGCTCCGAAGCCGGAGGCGGCTGGATGGGCTGGTGCGTCGCGGTGGACGATCTCGGTCCGTTCGAGGAACGCCTCGGACGCAGCGCCGTCCCGGGCAACCGCAAATTTCCCGACGGCCAGGAACTCTCCTGGCAGCAGATCGGCATCAAGGGCCTCATCGCCGATCCGCAGGTGCCCTACCTCCTCCGCTGGGACGAGGGTACCGAGGCCCTGCACCCCTCCCTCGCGCGTGCCGCATCGGTGAAGCTCGACTGCCTGACCATCGCCGGCTCGTCCGAGCGCGTCACCGAGTGGCTCGGCACGGAGGTCGAGGAGACGCTCGACGGCGTCCAGGTCCAGTGGATCGCCCCGAACGGCACGCCGGGCGTCATGTCCGTGACGTTCGAGACCGCCCACGGGCGGGTCGAGATCTAGCACGCAGCACCCTGCTCAGAAGAAGCTCAGACGAAGCTCAGACGAAAGGGACCGGCCGACGGCCGGTCCCTTTCTGTGTTCGTCAGTGGTTCGGCGCCGGCTCAGGCGTGGGTATAGGTCAGGCAGTCGGCGGCCTCGGCGCCGGGACCGACCTTGACCGCGGGTGCCGTGCACAGGAGATCCGCGTTGAACGAGCACTCCGAGCGCTGGCACGCCCCGACATGGGCGAGCATCTTCGGCAGTCCGCCGCTGATGGACGTGTCGATGAACGTGGCGCACGAGGCGTGCTCCTCGCTCCCGGACACCGTGATGGCGACCGCCGTGCAGCCGTCATGGTTGAAGGAGCAGTTGTGGACACTGCATTCGGAGACACTGGTGACGACGCTCATGATTCCTCCTGGGGGTGCGGCGGATCCTGACGGCGGAATCCGTACTTCTGCGGAATGAATTCACGGTAACACCGGTAATTGCGAATAATTTAGTCATGATTTGTGCGCGATAAAAGAAAAGGTAAGCCTTGGCTCAGCTACCTATTCCGATGGCCGGGCCGATCAGGGCGAACCCCACGAACCCGGTGATGTCGATCAGCGCGTGCGCGATCACGAGCGGCATGACGCGCTTGGTGCGCGTGTAGAACCAGGCGAAGAGCAGCCCCATCATCACGTTGCCGATGAACGGACCGAACCCCTGGTACAGGTGGTAGCTCCCCCGCAGGAGGGCACTCGTGATGATGATGGCGGGCGTCGACCACCCGAGTTCGCGCAGACGCAGCATGAGGTAGCCGACCACGATGACTTCCTCCAACACGGCGTGCCGCACCGCGGAGAGCACCAGCACCGGCACGGTCCACCAGTACTCGTCGAGCGCGGCTGGGACGATCGCCGTCGTGATGCCGAGAGCGCGGCCGGCCGCGTAGACGCCGAGCGTGCCGACGCCGATGATCCCGGCGAGGCCCACACCGAAACCGAAGGTCCTCAGCGGGCGGTCGAAGGTGAACCCCAGACGCCGGAAGGCCGATGTCCCCTGTCCGCTCAGGAGGAACAGCACCAGGGCGACCGGCACCAGCGCGAAGAAGATCCCGAGCAGCTGGTAGGTCAGGTCGATGTACTGGCGGTCGTCGAGCACCGGGTTCAACGTGGTGGTCTGTGCGGCCAGGGGCCCGCGGGACAACTTGTCCACGAGGCTCACGACGGCGTAGACGCCCGACTGCCCGAGCGAGAGCCCGAGCACGATCAGCAGTTCGGCCGTGATCCGGCGTCGCGGCGGCTGGACCGTCGGGACGGAGGAGGGTCGATCGGAGGAGCGTCGGTCGGTGGACATGGCGCCATCATTCCAGCGGCGGCTGGTGTTTCCCAGCGCGGCGGCACCGGAGCAGGCCCCCGATCCCGGCGGCCCAGGCGCGTGACACCTATCGACCGGACGGCGACGTCAGAGCAGGTCCTCGAGGACGTCCGCGAGGGCGATGGCTCCCGCGTCGGCGTCCTCGCGCTCCACGAACTCCTCGGGCGAGTGGCTGATACCCGTGGGATTGCGGACGAACAGCATCGCGGTGGGTGCGATGCTGCCGAGAATGCCGGCGTCGTGTCCCGCGCCCGTGGGGAGGGTCGGGGCGCCGGGGAAGGACCGGCCGAGCGCGAGGCCGAGCGTGCGCTGCAGGGCCCCGTCGAACCGGACGGTCCCGCTGCGGGATTCCTCGGTCAACGTGGCGCGGCAGCCCTCGAAGGCGCAGATCTTCTGCGCCTGACCGTGGATCCTCTCGATGAGCTGTGCGGTCACGGCGTCGTCCTCGTGACGGACGTCGAGCCAGAGGTCCACGCGGGAGGCGATCACGTTGGTACCACCTGGGACGGGTTGGAGCCGCCCGACCGTGGCGCGGGCGCCGTCCTGCTCGGCGGCGGCCTTCCGGGCGGCGAGGACCACCTGCGCGGCCGCGATCATGGGATCAGCGCGATCCGCCATGAGCGTGGTGCCGGCGTGGTTGCCCTGCCCGGTGATCGAGAGGCGCCAGCGTCCGTGGCCGATCATCGAGGAGCCGATGGCGACCGCGGAGTCGAGGTCGATCAGCCCGCGGCCCTGTTCGACGTGGAGTTCCACGAAGTCGCCGATCCTGCTGATGGCCTCCTCGTCCCGGCCGAGGTGGTCGACGTCGATGCCCGCGCTCCGGGCGGCGTCGGCGAAGGTGGTGCCGTCGGCGTCCGTCAGGGACCGCACGTGACCGGCGTCGAGGGACCCGGTGAGCAGCCGCGACCCGAGGCAGGAGACCCCGAAGCGCGAGCCCTCCTCCTCGGGGAACACGGCGACGGCCAGCGACCGGTGGGGCTGCACCCCTCGCTCGCGCAGGAGGTCGACGGCGACGAGGGCCGAGGCGACGCCGAGCGGACCGTCGAAGGCTCCCCCGCCCGGCACGGAGTCCAGGTGACTGCCGGTGACGAGTGCGCCGTCACGCCGGTCCGTGGCGTCCCACCACGCCCAGAGGATGCTGTTGCGGTCCGTCTCGACCGTCAGACCGCGTGCCATGGCTTCCGCGGCGAACCACTCGCGCAGGCTCAGCTCGGCACCGGTGAACACGCCGCGGGAGTACCCGCCGCGTGCCGGGTCGCGGCCCACGTCGCCTATGGTGTCGAGGACCGAGGAGACTGTCTGCACGGCGCTGCCTTTCTCCGGAGGATGAGGTCCCAGCATTCCACGAGGACGGCCGCGGGCTGCCCGGGACTGCCCGGACAGGCTTGTTAGGGTGAGTGGAGCCCACCGCGAAGGAAGCCCCGCCCCATGGCCCTCCCCCCGTCCGATGCGACGCGCAAGCCCCCGCGCCCGCAGGCCGTCCTGTCCGTGATCGAGACGCTGTGGCTGAGTCCGCACCTGGTCCGCGTGGTCGCGGGCGGGCCGGGATTCGCCGAGCTCCAGCACTGCGATGCCACCGACATGTACGTGAAGCTGCTGTTCGCGAAGCCAGAGCTCGGGCTGACGCCCCCGTACGACCTCCCCGCACTCAAGGACCGGCTCCCCTCCGGCGACCGCCCGGTCAAGCGCACCTACACCGTCCGGTGGCTGGACCGCGCCGCGCAGCGCCTGGCGATCGACTTCGTGGTGCACGGTGAGGCGGGCATCGCCGGGCCGTGGGCGGCTCGCGCCGTCCCGGGCGACGAGCTGGTGATGATGGGCCCCTCCGGGAAGTGGTCACCGGATCCCGACGCGGACTGGCACCTCTTCGTCGGCGACGACTCCGCCCTCCCGGCGATCTCCGCCGCACTCGAGGCCCTGCCGGCCACCGCCGTCGGGCATGCGTACCTCGAGGTGGACGGCGACGCCGACGTCCTGGAGATCGCACACCCCGAGGGTGTGGAGCTGCACTGGCTGCTGCGCGCCGGCCGGGAGCCGGGAACGACGACGCTGCTGGCCGACGCCGTCTCCGCCGGACCGTGGCCCGAGGGCCGCGTGGACGCCTTCGTGCACGGCGAGCGCGGCGCGATGAAGGCCCTGCGGGACGTCCTGTTCAAGGGCAGAGGGCTCGCACGTTCCCAGGTCTCGCTCTCGGGCTACTGGGCGTACGGCCGCGAGGAGGACACGTTCCAGGCCGAGAAGCGCGAACCGATCGGCAAGATCCTCCACGACTGAGGGCTCGTGCGGGCTCCGCCGGAGCGGTCGTCGCAGGGTTCGTCAGGCCGGGTCAGCCCGCGACGACGGGTCGCGGCCGGAGCGCGGGAAGCCGCTCGAGTTGCTGCAGCGCGGGTTCCGCGAGCCGCGCGAGGACGGGGCCGAGGACCGCCATGAGCAGCACGTACGTGGTGGCGAGGGCAGCGAGGTCCGGGACCACCGCCCCGGAGGCGACGGCGAGGCCCGCGATCACGATCGAGAACTCGCCGCGCGCCACGAGGGCCGACCCCGCGCGCACCCGGCCGCGGCGCCCGATCCCCTGCCGCTGAGCAGCCCACCAGCCCGTGGCGATCTTCGTCGCAGCCGTGATCACCGCGAGCAGCAGGGCGAAGCCGAGCACGGGCGGGATCGACGCGGGATCGGTGTTGAGTCCGAACACGACGAAGAAGATGGCGGCGAAGAGGTCGCGGAGAGGTTCGAGGATACGCGCGGCGTTCTCCGCCGTCGCACCCGAGATGGCGATCCCGAGGAGGAACGCGCCCACGGCCGCGGAGACCTGCAGGGCGGATGCCAGTCCGGCCACCAGCAGCGCGGCGCCGATGAGGGTGAGGAGGAAGACCTCGCGGTCGGTGCTGTCCACGACGGCCGAGACGACGTTGCCCCAGCGGAGGGCGATCACGAGGACGAGGGTGACCACGAGGAGCGAGATCCCCACGGTCCCCAGCCCGCCGGCGAAGCTGAGCCCTGCCAGGACCGCCGTCAGGACAGGAAGGTAGATGGCCATGGCGAGGTCCTCGAAGACGAGGATCGCGAGGACCGTGGGCGTCTCACGGTTGCCGAGGCGGCCGAGGTCGCTGATGACCTTCGCGGCGATGCCCGAGGAGGAGATGTAGGTAACCCCGCCCATGACGAGTGCGGCGACAGGCCCCCAGCCGAGGATCACGGCCACGAGCGCGCCGGGCGTGAAGTTGAGGACGAAATCCACCACACCCGCGAGCCACGACTGCCGGAGACCGGTCACGAGCTCCTTCGCCGTGTACTCCAGTCCCAGCATCAGCAGGAGCAGGACGACGCCGATCTCCCCGGCGATCTCACTGAACTCCATGACGCCCTCGAGTTCGATGAACCCGCCGTGTCCGAAGAACAGTCCGCCGATGAGGTAGAGCGGTATGGGCGAGAGCCCGATCCTCCCTGCGAGCCGCCCGAGGATGCCGAGGAAGAGCAGGACGGCCCCGAGTTCGATCAGGATGATGGCGGTCGAGTGCACGTTCCGATCAACCTCGTCGCAGGATGTCCGCCGCGGTGTCGAGTCCCTCGGAGGTGCCGACCACCACCAGCAGATCGCCGGCGGCGAGGGTGAAGTCGGGTGTGGGCGAGGCCTGGACCTGACCCGACCGGAGGACGGCGACCAGCGAGGCACCCGAGCGCGAACGCATCCGGGTGTCCGCGAGAGCGCGCCCGTCGAACGGGGAACCCGCCTCGACGAGGAACTGGCGGGTGGAGACGCCCGGGAGGTCCCGGTGCTCCTCCGTGAGCTGCGCCACGAGCTGGCGGGAACCGAGCAGGTTGCCGATCGTGGCGGCCTCGTCGGGCGTGAGAGGGATGGACGCCACGCAGGCGTCGGGGTCGTCGGCCTTCGAGATGATGAGGTCGAGATCGCCGTCACGCTGGGCGACGATCCCTACGCGCCGGCCCGAACCCGTGACGATCTCGCGCCGCACTCCGATGCCGGGGAGTCGAATCTCGATGACGTTCATGCGCCCATCCTAGACCCGCGGGGCACGAGCGACAGACGGTAGGGACGGCACTCGCGACGGCACGCTGGAGCGCGCTGCGGACTGCGTCCCGATCGCCCTCCGGACACGACGGCGGGGGTTCGTCCGGCACCGCTGCCAGGTCGCTGTGGACGTTGCTCCGCACCCTGTTCCCCGCGGTGATGTGCCTCCGCGTGGCCACCCGTCACACGGGCCGGAGGGCTTCCGCCGCGGCCGCGACGCTCACGGGGTCGGCGCCGACGTCGCGGGGATCGATGCCACTGAGCAGCACCGCGGCCAGCTCGGCGATGGCCGAGGACGTCTGGAACCCGTATCCGCCCTGCCCGGCGAGCCAGAAGAACCCCGGGTGCCGGGAATCGAACCCCACCACCGGCAGGCCCGATTTCCGCTGGGTCCGCAGCCCCGTCCAGGAACGGACCACGGAGCTGATGCCCAGTGTGGTCAGCGTCCCGAGGTGCTCCACGAGCCGCTCGACGTCCCCCGGGTGCGGCTGGGCGTCCCCGGCCTCGGCCGGTTCCGCCTCGCTCGGCGAGATGAGCACGCCCTCGGCATCGGGGCGGTAGTAGAAGGACTCGTCGGCGGCGGCGACCATCGGTGTACCGAGCGCCGGCGCATTGTCCGCCCTGACGATCGCGGCGGTCCTGCGGTGCGGCACGAGCCCCTGCGGAGCGACGCCGCACACGCTCGCGAGGCCGTCGGCCCAGGCACCGGCGGCGTCGACCACGATCTCCGCCGTGATGGGCCGGTAGCCCGCGCGCACGCTCCAGCCCGTACCGTCGTAGCGCGCGGACGTGACCTCGGCGCCGGTGAGGATGATGACGCCGTCGTCGCTCGCGCTCCGCCGGTGGTACTCGAGCAGGAGATCCGTGTCCGTGCCGACGCACGCCTCGTCGATCGCCGCCGCGGCGAAGGCGCCGAGGCGCAGCTGCGGTGCGAGCTCCAGCGCTTCGGCGTGCGAAACACGCCGCATCGCGGCGCTCGCCCCGGCCTCCACCTGCTCCTCGGAGCCGACGAGCAGGAAGGAACGCGGCACGGTGAGCGGCAGGCCCGTGGAGGACTGGACACCCGCGAGCAGGTCGAGGGTGCGCCGGGTGAGGTCGAGGACCGGCTCGGGGCCGTAGCTCGGGATGAGCTGGCGTGCCGAGCGCGACGACGTGTGGTACCCGAGCGTTGCCTCGGCCTCGACGAGCACCACACTGGCGAAGGGCGCGACGGCGGACGCCAGGGAGAGACCGGCGATGCCGCCGCCGACGATGAGGATGTCGCACTCGAGGGAGCTCATGCGGTCATCCTAGGAGGGGTCTCCCCCATCCGGCGTTCCGGCGGCGTGGGGCCTCGCTCAGGAGGCGCCGACGTGCGCACCCTGCTCGGCGTCGTCGTGCTCCGGTGCGCCCGCGGAGACGTCGGCGCGCGCCGCGACGAAGGCGCGCACGCACGACTCGATGTCCTCGTCCGTGTGGGCCGCGGAGAGCTGCACGCGGATGCGCGCCTTGCCCTTAGGCACCACCGGGTAGCTGAAGGCCGTCACGAAGACACCGTGCGCGAGTATCGCGTCCGCCGTCCGCGCGGCGAGGACCGCGTCACCGAACATGACCGGGATGATGGCGTGCTCGCCGTCGAGGAGGTCGAAGCCCTCCTCGGTCATCCGGCGGCGGAAGAGCGCCGCGTTGTCGGTCAGCCTGCCGCGGAGCTCGGCACTGTTCTCGACGAGGTCGAGCGCAGTGAGCGTTGCGGCGACGATCGACGGTGCCAGCGAGTTCGAGAACAGGTACGGACGCGCCCGCTGGCGCAGCAGCGCCACGATCTCGGCGCGTGCGGCGACGTACCCGCCGGACGCGCCGCCGAGCGCCTTGCCGAAGGTCCCGGTGAAGATGTCCACGCGGTCGGCGACACCCGCGTGCTCCGGCGTTCCTGCGCCGCTCGGGCCCATGAAGCCGACGGCATGGGAGTCGTCGACCATGACCATCGCGTCGTAGCGCTCTGCGAGGTCGCAGATGGCCTCGAGCGGCGCGAGGTAGCCGTCCATCGAGAAGATGCCGTCGGTGACCACGAGGCGTCGCCGTGCCCCCGATGCCTCCTGGAGCTTCGCCTCGAGGTCCGCCATGTCGCGGTTCGCGTAGCGGAAGCGCTGGGCCTTGGAGAGCCGGATGCCGTCGATGATGGACGCGTGGTTCAGGGCGTCCGAGATCACGGCGTCCTCGGCGCCGAGCAGCGACTCGAAGACCCCGCCGTTCGCGTCGAAGCAGGAGGAGAAGAGAATGGTGTCCTCCGTGCCGAGGAACTGCGAGACGCGGCGCTCCAGCTCGAGGTGGAGGTCCTGCGTACCGCAGATGAAGCGGACAGAGGCCATGCCGAAGCCACGCTCGTCGAGGGCCGTCTTCGCGGCCGCGATGATGTCCGGGTGGTCCGCCAGCCCCAGGTAATTGTTGGCGCAGAAGTTGAGCACCCGAGCGCCCTCGGCGTCGAGCGCCCCGGCCGTGATGTGGCTGGACTGCGCGGAAGAGATGCGGCGCTCGTGCTTGAAGAGGCCTGCGTCCCTGATGTCGTCGAGCTCACCGGCGAGCTGGTCGCGAACTGCTGAGTACATGGTGTTCCTGCCTCCCTAGAAGACGGTCCAGTCGAGGACCACTTTGCCACCGGCGCCGTCGCGCGCGGTCCTGAATCCCTGCTGCCACTCACTCGCCGGCAGGCAGTCGGTGACCACCGACGAGACGGCGTCGCGCAGCGTCCGGTTGGACTGCAGCATGGCGCTCATCGCGTACCAGGTCTCGAACATCTCGCGTCCGTAGATGCCCTTGAGCGTGAGCATGTGCGTGACCACCTTGCCCCAGTCGATGGTGATGGGCGCCGAGGGCAGGCCCAGCATCGCGATCCTGCCGCCGTGGTTCATGTTGTCGATCATCTCGGGCAGCGCCGTGGCGTGGCCGGACATCTCCATCCCGACGTCGAAGCCCTCCTTCATGCCGAGCTCCCGCTGCGCGTCGGCGATGCGCGTCCGGCTGACGTCGACGGCGATGTCCGCCCCGACCCCGCGGGCCAGCGCGAGCCGCGACGGCGAGACGTCGGTGATCGCGATCTTGCGGGCTCCGGCGTGCCGGGCGACCGCGACGGCCATCAGGCCGATGGGACCCGCCCCGGTGATGAGCACGTCCTCGCCGACGAGCGGGAAGCTCAGGGCAGTGTGGACGGCGTTGCCGAACGGATCGAAGACGGCGCCGAGTTCGGGGGTGATCGTGGCGTCGTGCACCCACACGTTGGTCTCCGGGACGACGACGAATTCGGCGAAGGCGCCGTCGCGCTGCACGCCGACACTGGAGGTCCTGATGCACATCTGCCGGCGGCCGGCGCGGCAGTTGCGGCAGATCCCGCAGACGATGTGCCCCTCACCCGAGACGCGGTCGCCGACCCGCACGTCGCGGATCCCCTCGCCGAGGGCCACGACCTCCCCGTAGAACTCGTGACCGGGAATGAGCGGCGCCGTGATCATGCCCTGCGCCCAGGAGTCCCAGCTCTCGATGTGGAGGTCCGTGCCGCAGATGCCCGTGGTCATCACGCGGATCTTGACCTCGCCCCACCCCGCCTCGGGCTCGGGGCGATCCACGAGCTCGAAGCCCGGACGGGCTCCGGAGGTGTACAGCGCCTTCACTGACCACGTCCTTCCACGCCGCTTCCCGATCACGGCGGGGTGGGCCGGAGGGTGCGGTACGAGTGCTGGGCGGGATGTGCCCGGAGCAACGATATCAGCGGGCTCCGGGCGGGACCTCCGCGGCGGGTGCCCTCTCGACGGCGCGCGGGTATCGAGCCGTTCCGCGGCCGGGCGGGACGCGGATTGTTCCGGGGCCGGGCGGGACCTACGCGGCGGGTGCCCACTCGGCCGCACCCGGGCCGCGATGCCGTCAGTCCTGGAGGACGGCGTGCAACGTCTCGATCCCGAGTGCACGGAGCGCCGGGGCGTCGTCCGACGACGCCGCGAGTGCGCTGCCCAGACTCACCGCCCAGCCACGGGCGCGGTCCCACAGGCCCGGATCGGCGGGCACACGATCGTCGATGAGCCTGCGGAACGCAGCACGCCCGGTGACGCCGAAGTGCAGCCACGCCGCCGCGAGGTCCGTTGCCGGGTCGCCCGCGCACAGGTCGCCGAAGTCGACGACGCCGGCGAGCTCCCCCCGCTGTGTCAGCACGGTGTTGGCCGGGTGCAGGTCGCCGTGCAGCCAGACGGGCGGCGCGGACCGGGTGGGCGCGGTGACCGCGCGTGCCCAGACGTCCTGCACCGTGCTGCCCGGTCCCTGCCCGAGGGAGACGAGCCGCGCACGCACGACGTCGTCGCGCGCTGCGAGCGGTCCTCCGCGGCCCACCGGACTCACCGGGGCGTCGTCGGGCGCGGGCCGATGGAAGTCGGCGAGGAAACGGGCCAGCGGGACGGCGGCCGGTGTCCGGTCGGCGCGCGGGACGGCGGCGGCCGGGACGCCCTCGATCCAGCGGCAGACCGACCAGTGCCAGGGGTACCCCGCGCCGGGTACCCCGACGCGCAACGGTGCCGACGTCGGGAGCCCCACCGTGCGCACGAGGCCGGGCAGCCAGCGCTGCTCCTCGATCATGAGGGCGTCCGCGACCGCGCGCCTCGGCAGCCGCACCAGGAGCGCCGGTCCGAGCCGGAACAGCTTGTTGTCCCAGCCGTTGCCCACGAACTCCACGGGAAGATCGGCCAGGTCGGGGTGCTGCTCGTGCAGCAGCGATCGGACGAGGGCGGCCGTGACGTCGAACTCGGCCTGCGGCATCAGGGCCATCGGAACCTCCTGGAACTGCAGAGCCGGGGCAACGGGCCGGACCCGGGGTGAATTCACCCCGGGTCCGGCCGGCCGCCGCGGCGATCCGACCGGACCTGCATCCGACCAGGTGTGCATGCGATCAGGCGGCGATCCGATCAGGCGGGGACTGCTCAGGCGGCGATCCGATCAGGGGGGGTCCCTTGAGCACCCGGCCTGATCAGCCCTCGACGCCGAGGCGCTGCAGGATGAGTTCGCGCACCCGGCCGGCGTCGGCCTGTCCGCGGGTCGCCTTCATGACGCCTCCCACGATCGCACCGACGGCCTGCACCTTGCCGCCGCGGATCTTCTCGGCGACGTCCGGCTGCGCAGCGAGCGCCCCGTCGATCGCCTCGAGGAGCGGGCCGTCGTCGGACACGACCGCGAGGCCGCGCTTCTCGACCACCTCGGCGGGTGTGCCCTCGCCGGCGAGGACGCCGTCGAGCACGTCGCGGGAGAGCTTGTCGTTGATCTTGCCGGACTCGATGAGCACGTTGAGCTCGACGATCAGCTCGGGCGTGACGCCGAGTTCGGCGGGCTCGACGTCGGCCAGCTTGGCCCGGCGGGAGATCTCGCCCATCCACCACTTACGGGCGACGGCTGCGCTCACGCCGGCGGCGATCGTGTCCTCGACGGAGGACATGACCCCTGCGTTGACGACGTCGCGGAACTCGGCGTCCGAGTAGCCCCAGTCGGCCTGGAGCCGCTTGCGGCGCTCGGCGGGCGGCTCGGGCAGTTCGGCGCGGAGCTTTTCGATCCAGGCGTCGTTCGTGACCACGGGAACGAGGTCGGGCTCGGGGAAGTAGCGGTAGTCGTCGGCGTCGGACTTGGGGCGTCCCGACGTCGTGGACCGCGTGTCCTCGTGCCAGTGCCGGGTCTCCTGGATGATGGGCGTGCCGGTGTCGAGGACGGCCGCGTGCCGCTGGATCTCGTAGCGGACGGCGTGCTCGACGGAGCGGAGCGAGTTCACGTTCTTGGTCTCGGTACGCGTCCCGAACGTCTCCTGGCCGTACGGACGCAGGGAGACGTTCGCGTCGCAGCGCACGTTGCCGCGCTCCATGCGGGCATCGGAGACACCGAGGTTCTTGACGATCTCGCGGATCGCGGCGACGTAGGCCTTCGCGAGTTCGGGGGCACGCGACCCGGCGCCCTCGATCGGCTTGGTGACGATCTCGATGAGCGGCACCCCGGCGCGGTTGTAGTCGACGAGCGAGAACTCGGCACCCTGGATACGGCCCGTCGAGCCACCCATGTGGGTTAGCTTGCCGGCGTCCTCCTCCATGTGGGCGCGCTCGATCTCGACGCGGAACACCGTGCCGTCGGCCAGCTCGATGTCGATGAAGCCGTCGTAGGCGATCGGGTCCTCGAACTGGGACGTCTGGAAGTTCTTCGGGGTGTCCGGGTAGAAGTAGTTCTTCCGCGCGAAGTAGCACTTCTCGGCGATGCTGCAGTTCAGCGCGAGGCCGATCTTGATCGCGGACTCCACGGCCACACCGTTGACCACGGGCAGCACTCCGGGCAGCCCGAGATCCACCGGCGTCACGTTGGTGTTCGGCACGTCGCCGAAGGCGTTCGGCGCGGAGGAGAACATCTTGGTCCTCGTGTTCAGCTCCACGTGGACCTCGAACCCGAGCACGGGATCGTACTTCTGCATGGCCTCCTCGAAGGAGAGGACCTCATCGGTTACAGCAGTCATGACGTACCACCTGGGATAGCAGTGATCTGCGGGGCCTTGGCCAGCAGCGGGCCGCCCCATGTCTCTTCGAGCAGCGCCTCGAGGACCGCGCCCACGCGGTAGAGGCGTGCGTCCTGGCGCGCGGGGGCGAGGAGCTGGATGCCGACCGGCAGCCCGTCCTCGTCCGCGAGCCCGCCCGGCAGGGAGAGCCCGGGGACACCCGCCATGTTCGCGGGGATGGTGGCGACGTCGTTCAGGTACATCGCCAGCGGATCGTCGAGCTTCTCCCCCAGCTTGAAGGCCGTGGTCGGGGCGGTCGGCGAGATGAGCACGTCGGCCTGCTCGAACGCGGCGGCGAAGTCACGCTGGATGAGCGTGCGGACCTTCTGCGCCGAGCCGTAGTAGGCGTCGTAGTAGCCGGCGCTCAGCGCGTAGGTGCCGAGGATGATGCGGCGCTTGACCTCGTCGCCGAAGCCGGCCGCGCGAGTGGCTCCCATGACGCGCTCAATGGTCGGGGCGCCATCGGGCACCACGCGCAGACCGAAGCGGACGCCGTCGTACTTGGCCAGGTTGCTGGAGGCCTCCGACGGCATGATCAGGTAGTAGGCGCCGAGCGCGTACCGGAAGTTGGGGCACGAGACCTCGACGATCTCGGCACCCGCGGAGCGCAGCAGCTCGAGCGACTCCGAGAACCGCGTGAGGACGCCGGCCTGGTAACCCTCGCCCTGCAGTTCCTTGATCACGCCGATCCGCATGCCTTCGACCTGGCCCATGCGGGCGGCCTCGACGAGTGCGCCGACGGGGTCGGTGAGCGACGTGGAGTCGTGGGGATCGTGGCCGCCGATGACCTCGTGCAGCAGGGCGCTGTCGAGGACGGTGCGGGACACCGGACCGATCTGGTCGAGCGAGGACGCCATCGCGATGGCCCCGTAGCGGGACACGCCGCCGTAGGTCGGCTTCACGCCGACGGTCCCGGTCACGGCGCCGGGCTGGCGGATGGAGCCGCCGGTGTCGGTGCCGAGGGCCAGGGGTGCCTCGAACGCGGCGACGGCGGCAGCGGACCCGCCGCCGGATCCGCCGGGGATACGATCCAGATCCCAGGGGTTCCGGGTGGGTCCGAACGCGGAGTGCTCGGTCGAGGAGCCCATGGCGAACTCGTCGAGGTTCGTCTTCCCGAGGATCGGCATCTTCGCCGCGCGGAGCTTCCGCACCACGGTCGCGTCGTAGGGGCTCTGCCAGCCCTCGAGGATCTTCGAGCCGGCCGTGGTCGGCTGGCCCTTCGTCACGATGAGGTCCTTGACGGCGATCGGTACACCCGCCAGCGGGTGGAGGGTGTCGCCGTCGGCCCGGGCCCTGTCGACCTCGGCGGCGACGAGCAGCGCTTCGTCCGTGTTGACGTGCAGGAAGGCGTTGATGGCGCCGTCCACGGCGTCGATGCGGTCCAGGTAGGCCTGCGTGGCCTCGACGGCGGAGACCTCCTTCGACGCGAGCTTCCGCGAGAGGGCGTCGGCGGAGAGGTGAATCAGATCGGCCATGGGTTACTCCCCGTCCAGGATCGCGGGCACCTTGAAGCGTCCGTCGGCGTTGTCGGGTGCGCCGAGCAGCGCTTCCTCGTTGGTGAGGGTCTCCCCCACCACGTCCTCGCGGAACACGTTGCTCAGCGGGATCGGGTGGCTGGTCGCGGGGACGTCGTCGCCCGCCACCTCGCTCACGGACTTGATGGACTCGACGATCACGGCGAGTTCCCCGGCCATGCGGTCGAGCTCCTCGTCGGTCATGTCGATGTGGGCGAGGCGCGCGAGGTGCGCGACGTCGTCCCGGTTGATCTCGGCCATGGATCTCCCCTGGTTGGAGGCGTGGGTTTCTGCGTCCATCCTAGTGCGGGCGCGCGCGATGGCCCGCACTGCGGGGGTGGGTGACGGCGGTGCAGCAGGATCCGCAAGGGCCAGGATTCAGAGGGCCAGGCGGAACACCCAGAGGATGATGTCCTCGTTCGGGACCACCCAGTCCCGCTCCGGCACCCGGACGAAGCCCATGGACGCGTACAGGCCGTGCGCCCGGACCATCTCGGAACCACTCGTGAGGCTCACGGCCTCGATGCCGGCCAGGGTCCGCGCGTGCTCGATGATGCGCTCGACCATGACGCGCCCCACGCCACCGCGCTGGACCGCGGGGTCGACGGCGAGCATGCGGAACTCGAGTTCACCCTCCACCGCGATGTCCGTGTACCGCTGGCCCGCGAACGTCAGCGCGACGGAGCCGATGACGGCGCCGTCGCGCTCGGCCACCCAGATCTCCGCGTGCTCGGCACGGTGCTCCACATCGGCGAGGACCGCCATGTACGGGTGCGTCTCGTCCGTGAAGTAGCCGGCCTCGAGGTAGGCGCCGCGCGTGATGCGGCGGACGTCGTCGTAGTCCTCCGGCCGGACAGGGCGGATGACGATGCCGGAACGGAGGGGGTCTTCACCGGAGGGGGCTGGAATCACCCGACCATCCTGTCACGATGCTCACCCGCGGGCCCGCTCGGGGATCCGTTCGAAGGTGAGGGTGCCGGTGTCGCTGGTCATGATCAGGGTGCCGCCGTCCACGGTGTAGCTGACGGGTGCGGAGAAGAACGAGTGCACCCAGGCATCGCGGCTCGCGGTCGGTTCCTCGCAGGCGACGGCCGCGACGGCAGCCCTCGACATGTCGACCACGATGTCGTCGTCGGTGATGACGACGGGCGCATTGATGGCAGCGCAGGGCGGGAGGATGACCGCCGTGTACTCACCGTTGAGGGTGGTGGCGCTCCACCGCACGGGTTGCTGGTCGATCCAGCCGAGCTCACCCGAGCCGTCCGTGCCGGACACCGATCGGAATTCGACGTCATCCAGGCGACGCTCGGCGGCGGACAGACATCCGGTGAGGGTCGGGGCGAGGGTTCCGCCGATCGCGAGCGACACGAGCAGGGTGGAGAGGCGGCGTCCTGTCATGGCTCATCGGAGCATGGAATCCGCCTGCGGTCGAGACCCTGCGGGCTCACGAGGGTCTGGGGACCGCCCACTGGCCTCGGGCTCATCGATGCGGGCTCGTCACATCGCCCGGCCCAGCGCAGCCAGCACCCGCGTGCGCAGCAGCTCGTACTCGCCGGCGTAGGCACGAGGCCCTCCGGGCGGCCGCACGACGACGCGGGGTTCCCCGATCACGTGCTCGGGCCCGAACTGTTCCCGGGTCAGGTCGATCTCGAGGCCGGCGGGCATCCGGTTCCAGTAGTGCACCTGGGCTGCTTGGTCAGGATGCGTGACGTCCGCGATCAGCAGGTCCCCGCCGAGGAGGTCCTGCAGCACGAGCGCCGTCGGTCCGCACTGGCCCCGCGCCGGGACGTCCGCGGTCCAGCAGGGGAGGCTGTCCCTCGCGAGACAGGTGGTGTCGGGGCCCCATGACGCACGGACGGCGCGTTCCAGCGCCGCGAGCGTGATCGGCGCGCATCCGACCGCCGCGGGTGTGGGTGGCGCGGTTTCGATCGCTGCGGTGGAGATCGGGACGGAGAGCACGACGCCGCCGGTCACCGGTCGATCCGCTCGAAGGTGAGGCTGCCCCCACCGTTGGTCAGGACGAGGACCTCACCCTCCAGCGTGTACGCCAGGGGCTCGGCGATGAAGTCCCGCACCCAGGCGTCCATCGCCGCGCGGGGCCCGTCGCACTCCACGTCGGCGATCGCCGCGCGATCCATGTCGACCTCGATGGTGTCCTCGCTGAGGGTCACCGGTGCCGTGACGGGCGCGCAGGGAGGCCCCACGACGGCGCTGTACTGGCCGTCGACGTACTCCAATTGCCAGTACACCGGATTGGCCTCGATCCACGGGAGAGGGCCGGTGCTGTCCTGACCCACCCGCGAGGCGAACACGGCGCTGTCGAACGCACGCTCCGCCGCGGGGACGCAACCCGTGATCAGGATCAGCAGCGCGACGCCGACCAGCGCCCCGCGAAGCGCAGCTGAGCTCGATCGGGGCCGAGGACCACGAGCCCGAGGGCCGCGGGCCAGACTCACGCGGGGCCTCCCCGCGCGGGGCAGACTCACGCTCCCCCGTCGACCCGGCGGTACCCCGTGCCGTCCGGGTTGCGCCGCACGAAGCCGTGGTCCACGAGGGCTCGGCGCAGCGTCGGCACGTCCCGGGTGACGGTGGCCAGCAGCCGATTGATCTCGAGTTCACCGAGATCCTCGTCCTCCGGCAGCAGCCTGACGGCAAGATGCTCCAGGAGGTCCCGGCGGTCCTGGCCCGCCCTCGGCAGACCGTCGACGCGACCCTCGCGGAAGAATCTGTCGACTCCCTTCGGCGTCGGTGCTGCGGACTGCGCGAGGACCTCGGTGAACAGGCCGCTGTTCACCGAGCCGTCAGCACTCAGCAGGCCGGCGTCCACGAGACGCTGCCGTTCCTTCGGCGTAGCGACGAGCGGCTGCCCGACGACGGCCTGCGCGTACAGGTCCCTCGACCGCTCGCTGGCGAGGGTCGAGAACACCTTCTGCCAGGACGGCGCGGTCATCGCACGCGCCCGGCGGTGACCGACGCTGCGAAGGCGGACGACCCCGCGACGGTGAGCGCGGCCAACCGCTCGGCGTCGCTCGGGCCGCCATGGAGCATGGGCGTGAGTGCGGGGCGCAGGACGACGGCGCCGGCCTCCTCGGCGATCAGGGCACCCGCTGCGAGATCGTGCTCGTTGAGGCCGCGTTCCGCATAGGCGTCGAGCGTGCCGTCGGCCACCATGCAGAGATCCAGCGCGGCGGAACCGAGCCGCCGCACGTCGCCGAACCCCTCGAGCAACCGACCCAGTTCCCCGAGCTGGTCCGCCCGGGTCGCGGGGTCGTAGGAGAAGCCCGTGCCGATGATGCGTCCGGTGCCCGCCCCGGGTCCGGGACCGGTCAGCCGCCTGACGCGTCCGTGATCGCTCAGCCACGCGCCCTGGCCGCGGGACGCCCAGTAGATCCGGGACAGCGCCGGGGCGTGCACCACGCCGGCGAGCCAAGTGCCGTCCTCGTCGGCCACGGCCACGGACGTGGCGTAGTACACGATGTTCCTGATGAAGTTCGTGGTGCCGTCCAGCGGGTCGATCGACCAGCGGGTACGGCCGCTGCCGTGCCGCCCCTCCGGCACCGTGGTGCCCAGTTCCTCACCCGTGATGATGTCGTGGGGTCGGGAGTGGTGGATGACGGCACGCACCGCGCGCTCCGCCGCGACGTCGAAGTCCGTGACCCAGTCGCTGTCCGAGCTCTTGCTCGTCGCCCCGAGCGCAGCGGCGTCGCGCCGCGTCAAAACCTGGGCTCCCGCCTCTGCGGCCTGGCGCGCGAGGTGCAGGAGTGCGCCGGGGGTCGGCGGGACGGATGGCAGGTCTGCGCTCACACGCCGTCCTCCGCTGCCGACCGGAGCGCCTCGACGCTCTCCTCGAGCTCCTCGGCGGCTTTCAGCTCCTCGTTCTCCGTCTCGGGCTGAACGTTCAGGTCCGAATCGGACGGAGTATCGGAGGGAGTGTCCGACGCCTCGGCGAAGGCCGCAGGACCGTGCGTCAGCAGCGCGATGAAGCCCTCCTCGTCGAGCACCGGCACCCCGAGCGTCTCGGCCTTCTCGAGCTTCGTCCCGGCGTTCTCCCCCGCGACCAGGTAGCTGGTGTTCTTCGAGACCGAGCCCGCCGCCTTGCCACCGCGCGTGATGATGGCTTCCTTCGCCTCGTCGCGGTTGTACTTCTCGAGCGATCCGGTGACGACGACGGTCAGGCCCTCGAGCGTGCGGGGCGTGCTCTCGTCGATCTCGTCCTCCATGCGCACGCCTGCTGCCGCCCAGCGGTCCACGATCTCGCGGTGCCAGTCCTCGGCGAACCATTCCTTCAGGGCCGCGGCGATCGTGGGGCCCACGCCGTCCACGTTCGCCAGCTCCTCCTCCGACGCGTTCCGGATCCGGTCCATGGAGCCGAACGCCGTCGCGAGCGCACGGGATGCCGTGGGGCCCACATGCCTGATGGACAGTGCCACGAGCACGCGCCAGAGCGGTTGCTGCTTCGCCTTCTCGAGCTCGGTGAACAGCTTGCGCGTGGTGGCGCTCGGTTCCGACGGCTTCTTCGCCGTGCCCTTCGAGTAGAAGTAAGGCACGAGCTCGCGGCCCGTCACCACGCCCTTGACCTTCTTGTCGCGCTCGATCCGCACGTCGGCGAGCATCTCGGGCGTCAGGTCGAAGACGTCCGCCTCGGTGGTGATCGGCGGCGCCTCCGGCTCGGCGGGGTGCGTCAGTGCTATCGCGGCCTCGTAGCCGAGAGCCTCGATGTCGAAGGCGCCGCGACCGGCGAGGTGGAAGACGCGCTCCCGCAGCTGCGAGGGGCAGGACCGGGCGTTCGGGCAGCGGATGTCCACATCGCCCTCCTTCGCCGGCTGCAGGGTGGTGCCGCAGGACGGGCACTCGGTCGGCATGACGAACTCACGGACCGGCGGGTCCTGCTGGTCACGCAGCGCCATGACGGGCCCGACGATCTCGGGGATGACGTCGCCCGCCTTCCGGAGCACCACGATGTCGCCGATCATGACGCCCTTGGCCTTGACGACCTCCTGGTTGTGCAGCGTGGCGAGCCCGACGGTGGACCCGGCGACCTTCACGGGCACCATCTGGCCGAAGGGCGTCACGCGACCGGTACGGCCCACGCTGACGATGATGTCCAGGAGCTTCGTGTTCACTTCCTCGGGCGGGTACTTGTAGGCCACGGACCAGCGCGGCACGCGGGAGGTGTGGCCGAGGGCGCGCTGCAGGGCGAAACTGTCCACCTTGACGACGATGCCGTCAATCTCGTGCAGGAGGTCGTGCCGGTGATCCCCGTAGTGCCCGATGAACTCGACCACCTCCTCCTGCGTGGACAGCACCTTGTAGTAGGGCGACGTCGGGAGCCCCCAGGACGTGAGCAGGTCGTAGGTCTCGGACTGCGTCTCGGCGGACAGGCCGGTGCGCGCGCCGATGCCGTGCACGTACATGTCGAGGGGACGCTCGGCGGTGATCGCCGGGTCCTTCTGCCGCAGCGAACCGGCTGCCGCGTTGCGGGGGTTGGCGAACGGCGCCTTGCCGGCCGCGACCATGCGCTCGTTCAGCTGGCCGAACTCCTTGGTGGGGAAGAAGACCTCGCCGCGGATCTCCACCTCCTCGGGATGGTCGGAGCCCGCGAGATTCTTCGGGATGGTCGCGATGGTGAGGACGTTGTGGGTGATGTCCTCACCCGTCACGCCGTCACCCCGGGTCGCGGCGCGGACGAGCTCCCCGTTGCGGTAGAGGAGGTTCACGGCGAGGCCGTCGATCTTCAGCTCGGTGAGCCAGGCGATGGTGGAGCCGGGCGACCGCTGCTCGACGCCCGCGGTGGCGCGGTCCAGCCACACCTTCAGCTCCTCGAGCGAGAAGACGTCCTCGAGGCTGTACATGCGCGCGAGGTGGTCCACGGGCGCGAAGGCCGCGGACACGTCACCGCCCACCTCCTGCGTGGGCGAGTCGTTGGAGGCGAGCTCGGGGTGAAGCGCCTCGAGCTCCTCCAGCCGCCGGAACAGGGCGTCGAACTCGGCGTCCGAGACCGTGGGAGCGTCCTGGCGGTAGTACGCGACGCGATGCGCGCGGATCTGTTCGGCGAGGGCCGCGTGCTCCTCCCGCACTGCCGCGTCGGGGCCCGTCGTCGTGCCGGCGTCTTCGATTCCTGTGGTCACTTTCCCATCTTGCACTACACCCCTGACACGGACCACCGCGGGCCGGCGGCGGTGCAACCCCGGGACGACGGCGGTCCGCGCCGCCCGACATTTAGTACTCCTCGTTAAAGGACAACGGCCCGCAGCCGGGGCTGCGGGCCGTTGTCCTCCAGGAGTGACTACGCCGAAGCGGTCTCCTGATCCTGCTTGTTCTTCTGGACAGTCTGGCTCACAGTGCCGAGCTCGGAGGCAATGGCGGTGAGCTTGGCGCGGTGGCCCTCCCAGTCGCTGCGGAAGCGGCCGGCATCGGGGCCTTCCCAACCCGTCGATGCGAGCTTCGTGGTGAGCTGACCGACCATCTGGTTGATCTCCTCGGACTTCTGCGTCAGGAGCGTTGCAAGTTCCTGCATCTCCTGAGGGTTGTTACCGTGCGTGATCTGGCTCATGTGTCCCCACCTTGTCGTGTTGTGCCGGCCCCGGTTCCTCCGGTACCGTTCGCCCTGCCGGTCCGTCCGGCCGAGCTACTACGTCGAACTTATGCGAGCCCCCTGGACGTGTCGATGGGGAGCTCTACCCATGACGGCGTAGCAACTGCCAGGGGTGTGTCCGGAGCATCCGAGACCTAGGACGCCCCGCCCATCGTCGTGGCAATCTGAACCTTATACGCCTTGCCCCGTCCGATGACATACCCGCGGCCCGGCAGGAAGCGGTTCCCCGTGGTCCGCCCGAGGGACGTGCTCAGGAGGGTGTCGCCGTCGATCTCGCCGGGGTTGAGCAACAACCCCCGGCGGCCCGATTTGAAGGGTCCGGCGAGGTTCCACGCACTCGACCACGTGGACGTCTCGGCCTCCCCCACCACCCACTGGTTCGCCTTGACGGCAGCCTTCACCAGGGCGGAGAGCTCCATCTCCGCCGGGGAGTCCGTGAACTCGGTGACGCCCTCGATGAAGAACGCCACGGCGTCGTCCGCCTCGGTGGTCAGGGCGAGGAGACGCGCGAGTTCCGGCTGCACGGCCGCCGGGGTGCCATACGCCTCGTCCCACACCGGCAGGGAGGCGATCGAGGATTTCCTGGCGCCGAAGTAGACCCGCCGCGTCCTCGGCGAGGACCGCTGGAGCGCCGCGGCGAGCGTGACGAGCGCCGTGGTGCGGCCTGCTCCGGGCGGGCCGCTGATCATGAAGACCCCGTGCGCCGTGAGCGCGGCGGGCTCGAGGTTGTAGTCGTCCACACCAATCACGGGGGCGCCCTCCGCACCGGCCGGGAGGACCTGCAGGTCCAGGCTCTCGGGCAGGCTGAGCACGCCGGGTGCCTGCGGTACGCCCTGGCGCACCATCGCGTCGCGGAGTTTCTCCACCTCGCGAGCCTGCAGGGCGAGGTTCGCGTTGCCACCGAAGATGGCGAGCTGGATCTCCTGACCGTCGCTCAGTCCGCGTCCCGGCGGCGAGGTGTTCGAGAGGACGTCCTTCGGCACGCCGAGCATCGCGTAGTCGTCCTTCCCCGCGAGCCGGAGGATCACGCGCCGCTGGATCGAGGCGGCGAGCGACGGCGGCAGGGCGTTGGTGCGTTCGCCGGTGACCACGACGTGCACGCCCATGGGCCTGCCGTCCGTGGCGATCTGCTGGAAGAGTTCGAAGTGGCGCACCGAGCCCTTGAACTCGTAGCTCTCGCGGAAGGTCGAGAGCCCGTCCACCATGAGGAGGATCCGCGGCTCGTCGGGACGGCCCGCGAGTTCCCGGTACTCGGTGATGGTGCCCGCGCGGACCTCGGAGAAGCGATCCGCGCGCTCGTCGATGATGCCGCGGAGGTACCGCAGCAGGCGGCCGATGCGCTCGGAGTCCTCGCCGTCGAGGATCGCACCCACGTGCGGGAGCTGGTCGAGCATCTGCAGCCCGTTGGACGCGCAGTCGATCCCGTACACCTGCACGGGCCCCCCGCGCACGGTCACCGCGGCCCCGATGGCGAGGGTGCGGAGCGCAGCGGACTTACCCGAGCCGCCCGCGCCGAGGAACGCCATGTTGCCGTCGGTGTCCGGTGAGTAGAACACCGTGGGCTGCGCCTGGTTCGCGGGGTCGTCCGCGACGCCGAGCAGCATCTTCTCGTCGGTGCGGGGGTTCGGGAGCTTCGAGAAGTCGTAGGCGGTGGCCAGTTCCGCGAGCCACGGTTTGCGGGGCGGGGTGATGCCGAGCTCGATCGCGGCCTGGGACACGTTCGCCACGATGCGCGAGATGTCGTTCGGTCCGCCGATCTCCTCCACCTCCGCCACGCCCTCGCGCTCCCAGGCGGGGCCGGAGCCGAAGTCCATCTCCACGATGTCGATCCGGGGCCGCGCCGGTGTACGCGTGGTCCAGCCGCCGGCGTACCCGGTCTGGAAACCCTGGAGACGCCCCGGCCCGGTCTTCGCGGCGCCGCGGCCCGGGATCGTCGGGCTGAAGTAGGCGGCCATCGGGTCACCGAGGATGTCCTCGGAATCGTCGGTGTCCGCCATGCGCAGTGCGATCCGCATGTTCGTGTTGGCGCGGAGGTTGTCCTTGATGACACCGGCGGGTCGCTGCGTGGCGAGGATCAGGTGCAGGCCGAGGGAGCGGCCACGTGCCGCGACGTCGACGACGCCGTCCACGAACTCCGGCACTTCGCGGGCCAGCGCCGCGAACTCGTCGACCACGATGATGAGCGACGGCGGTGTCTCGGGATCCGCCTCGCGCTCCATGGCGAGGAGGTCCTTGGCCTTCTTGCGGTTGAACAGGTGCTCGCGGAAGTGCAGTTCGGCGCGCAGGGAGGTCAGCGCCCTCCGGACGAGGTGCGGGGAGAGATCCGTGACGAGCCCCACCGTGTGGGGTAGCTGCACGCACTCGGCGAAGGCCGCGCCGCCCTTGTAGTCCACGAAGAGGAACGTGAGGCGGTCGGGGCTGTAGGCCGCGGCCATCCCCAGGACCCAGGACTGCAGGAACTCCGACTTGCCGGCACCCGTGGTGCCGCCCACCAGGGCGTGCGGCCCCTCGGTCTTGAGGTCCAGGTACATGGGCTCCACGCCCTTTGACCCAACGAGCGCACGGAGCGAACCCTGGTGCTTGCGGTTGGGCACCGCGGAGGCCGCCACGGAGTTGTTCTCGCGCCAGCGGTCCGCGACGGCGGCGGTGGCCTCCATCAGGTCATGACCCGCGAGCGTCACGTAGGACACGGCGCGCGGCAGGTCGGAATCGTCGTCGACCGGCGTGCCGACGTCCACCACCGGGGTGAGCATGCGGGCGAGCTGGCCCGCGAGCGCCTCGTCGACGCTCTCGCAGCTCACCGGCGTGGTCAGCCGCCCGTGACGCACCTGCCCCGAGACGTTCGCGGTGTCGCCGTCGACCGCGAGGAAGTCGCGGCACGCCGCGGGCAGGGCGGGGACGGACGTGGCGATCCACAGCAGGTGGACGCCGACGTCGGCCCCGAGTTCGGCGACGCGCGTGAGGCGCGCACGGTCCACGGAGGCGTCGTCCTCGACGACCACGAGCACGCTCGGGACCACGGGGGCGGGCGTCTCGAGGTCCTTGAGGTCGATCATGCCGCGCAGGCTCGGGCCGGAACGGCGGCGGGACCGGGCGGCGATGAGGTCTTCGAGCTGGGACAGGAGCGCGGCGCCCGCGGCGGGGCCGGCACCGAGGTGGTCGCCGGCGAGCGGACTGTGCACCGAGCCCACGTGCGGGAGCCACTGCAGCCAGCTCCAGCGCTCCTTCGAGGCCACGGACGTCAGCGCCGTGACGACGAACTCGGCCGGCGAGTGCAGGCCGATGGCCTGGATCACCAGACCGCGGGCGACGTCGTCCACGACGCCGCGGGGACCGGCGAGGCCCAGCGCACCGGAGAGCCGGAGGTTCGCGACGATCGGGACGTCGTCGATGGTGGTGTACTGCTCCACCGCGGTGGCGATCTCCTCCGCGTACTCAGCGAGCGTGTCATTGCTCGAGGCCTCGCGGATCTCCACGCGCGACGGCGCCGTGCCGGTGCCGAAGCGCAGCGTCAGGAACGCCGCGTGCTCGGGGCGGTGCGTCCACAGCAGCGGCCCGAGCTTGTAGATCGAGTCCACGGTGTCGGCGACGGACGGCGCCTCGGCATGCCGGACGGCGCGTTCGACGCGCTGCAGCCGGTCGAGGTCCCGCCGGAAGAACTCCATGGCGGCCGTGTACTGCTCGACGGCCTCACGGAAGGCCCGCTTCGCCGTCGAGCGCTGGTCGAAGTAGTTGGCCACGAGGATCAGGGGCATCATGAGCGCGAACAGCGCGCTGAACGGGCTCCGGGTGACCGCGAACATCACCATGCCCATGAGCAGGGGCGCGGCCATCATGATGTACGGGAAGCGCTGCGGCTGGGGGCGCTTGGGGCCGGCGGGCGGTGTCCGCGGTTTCACGTCGAAGGCGGGGACCACACGCGGGGACCGGTTGAACTCCACGAGGGGGTTGGTGGACTCACCGGCGCCCGCGCGGCCGAGGGACACCACGCTGATGGTGGTGTCACCGAGCGTCACCTCGTCGGCCGAGGTCAGGGCGGCCCTGCTGATACGCGTGCCCGCCATCATCAACCCGTTGGCGGAATTGGTGTCGATGATCTCGATGGTGTCCGAGATGTTGATCCTCGCGTGGCGCTTGGACATCATCGGATCAGCAAAACGGATGTCGGCGTTGCGGTCCCGGCCGAGGTAGCTGGCGCCGACCGGCAGCGAGAACTCCTTGCCGGCGTCGGGCCCCGCGAGCACGCGGAGCGTCGCGACCGACGGTCCGCGGTCCTGGCCGGGCAGGGAGAACTGGTCACTGACCTGCGTGATGGTCACCGTGGAACCCGGCCTCAGGCCGGACTCGAAGAGGCTGCGATCGGGGTCCAGCGTGCGCCCGCGCATACCGCCCGCCACATAGGACTCGTCGACCGTGAGTGAGAGACCGTCCGGCTGGGCAGCTCCGGAGCGGCCGGGATCGGAGGCGTAGAGCTCGCGGGCCACGTCACTGACGGTCGCGAGGCCGTCCACGGTGACGGCGAGGTCCTTCGCGGGCTCCGGCTCGCGCCTGAGGGTGAGGCGGAGTTTCATGCGTGGGCGTCAGTCGTCATCGGTGGTGTCCTTCGGATCGTGCACGGCGTCGGCCGGGTGGTCGAGGAGATGGAGGTCCTCGGGCGTGACGAGATGGGAGGTGATCGCGTGCTCCACGAGGCGCGCGCGGCGATTGGTGGCCAGCTTGCCGCCACCGGCCCGCAGACCGGCGACGCCCACGCGGTCCAGCTTGTCGCACACGTTGTCGAGTTTCCGGTTGAACCGCGTGAGCGCCCACCCGAGGCGTCGGGCGGCCTCCGCGGAGGACGGGATGGAGCTGAAGCCGGTTCCCTCGCGGCGGAGCATGGGCTCGGCCAGCGCGACGATCAGCGCCTTCTGGGCATCCGTGAAGCGGACGGGGCCGATGGTCGTCTCGCCCGTCGCATCACCACCGCGGCTGTCATGCCGGAAGGCGGGCGTCTTCAGGTGGACGTCGAACTCGTAGGTGGTGGGGCCGGCCGTGAACACCACACGCGTCTGCCCGAACACCAGGGGGATCCTGGCGCCGGGCGACACCCAGGCCTGCATGCCTCCGCTGACGTCGGCCACGGTGGCGGAGATGATGGACCCCACGTTGCTGAGCCACCAGATGCCGTTCTGGCGCTCGATCTGCAGGAACTTCCGGTGCAGGTACGGGTTGTCGTCGATCTCGAGATCGCCCTCGCGGCCGATGTCGAAGACGCGGTCCTCGGCGGGCTCGTGCCATTCCCCGCAGAAATCCAGTGCTAGTTCCCCCATGACGCCTTTCTACCCCGAGTAGCAGCTGGTGAGGGGCTCCGACGCGGACCCGTTGCTGCGGACGAGCTGGACCTCGATGCACGTCTCCCCGGAGGGGTTCGCCTGCACATCGGCGGTGAGCCGCACGGTGCGCACCCACTCCCCCGTCTGCTGCACCGTCGCCGTACGAAAGCGGTAGAGATCGCCCTCGCGCGGGTCAGGATTGGTCCAGGAGAACGTGACGACGCTGCCGTCGGGCACTCCGGTGATCCCCTCGGGCGCGGGGACGTTGCCCTCGAGTCCCGCCGTCGGGTCCGACGGCGGCTGCGTGAGCCCCGGCGGCGGGGCCGCTTCGTCCTCGCCCCCACCGAGCGCCACGGCGGTGACGCCGCCTGCGACGGCGAGCGCGATCAGGGCGCCGACCCCGATCAGGAGCGGCAGACGACGTCGGCCGGGCTGGGTGGTGTCCGCCGCCGTCGCGCCCGCGCTGGTACCCGAGGTGATCCCGGCGGGCCGGTGCATGGTGGTGTCGAGACGCAGCGAGTCCTCGGGCGCCGCCGCTCCGCGCAGGACGGTGCGCTCGGACCACCCTCCGTCCTGGCTCTCCTGCGTCACGGGTGCGGGCGGGGGCGCAGGCACGCCGCCGGATCTCGATGAGGTGACCTCCGGGGTCGGCGCGGGCGACGGGTGCGCCGTCTGCTGCGGCTCCGCCGGGGGCGGACCCGCATGCGGGGAGGTGGTGCGGAAGGACGACGGGTGGGGGAAGGTGGGCCCGAAGGTCGTGGACTCCGGATCGATCGAGACGACGCGGCGCACGCGCGTCTCCTCGGCGCCGTCGTCCTCCCCCTGGACGTGCTGGGGCGCGTCGTCGAGCACCTCGAAGGGCGTCACGGAGTAGCCGAGCTCCGTCTGGATGCGCTGCAGGGTGAGGGCGAAGGAGTACGCGGACTCGAACCGCGAGCCGGGCTGCTTGGACATGGCCGTCGCCATGGCGAGCTCCAGCGAATCCGGGACGTCCTCACGGCCGGTCCGCTGCAGCGCCATGGAGCCGATACGGTCCATGAGGGCCGCCTGCGAGTTGTCCATGCCGGGGAACACGAACGGCGAGCGCCCGGCGAGCAGCGTGTAGACGGTGGCGCCGAGCGCCCAGACGTCCACCTTGACGCCGTCGATCCCTCCGCCGTGGAACGCCTCGGGCGGCGACCACGGGATGGACATGCCCTGGTCCTCGTCGCCCTGCGTGGACTCCATGGTGCCGGAGATGCCGAAGTCGGTCAGGGCGGGCCTGTTGTAGTCCGTGACGAGGATGTTGGCGGGTTTGATGTCGCGGTGCGCGATTCCCGCGCGGTGGGCCGACTCGACGGCGGACGCCACCTGGATGCCGATGGTCAGGGTCTCCGCGACCGAGAGGCGTGCGCGCCGGTACCGGATGTCCAGGCTGGGACGCGAGCAGTACTCCATCGCGAGGTAGGAGTGGCCCTCGGCCGTGGTGTCGGCCTCGTAGATCGTCACGATGTACGGGTGCGAGGACAGCTGCGCCATCAGGTTCGCCTCGGACTCGAAGGCCCGGCGCGCACCCTCGGTCTTGAGGTCCGAGATGAGCACCTTCACGGCGACCTGCCTGCGCGGCCTGTCCTGCTCGTACAGGTAGACGTCCGCGAAGCCGCCCGAACCGAGCAGGCTGACGTAGCGGTACCCCGGGATGGACGGCGGCGGGGCTGCGGCCCGCTTCGTGGTCACGGGAGGTCCTCGAAGCGCAGGGACACGTCGTCGCCGAGCTGCGCGATGTCGCCGTCGAGCAGGAACGCAGTCTCCCCCTGGCCCAGGCGACGCGGCGGCTGCCCCTCGCGGATGAGGACGGTCCCGTTGGTCGCCTTGAGATCGCACAGGAGCACGTGCCAGCCGTCCAGCCGCACCTCGACGTGCGACCGCGAGATGTCCCCCGTCTCGGACTGGACCTGCACGAGCTTCGGCATCTCCTTGCCCTGGACGCGCGAGACCGACGGCTGGCGGCCCACGATCAGGGAGCGGTCGAGCTGGATGACCTCGCCCGTGGAGATGCGCATGAGGCCGAGGCTCGGCCGGCGGACCTGCTGCGTCTCGGCGCTGACCGCGCCGCCGCAGACCGTGCAGACGGAGATGGTGGGCGCGTTCGCGTGCCCGGCGACGCACAACCGCGCAAGGACCAGCGGACCGGTCCCGGCGGGTCGATCCGAGGCTCCCCGCACCGTGGCGGGCGCGGCGTCGGCTGCCGCGGGTGCGGCGCCTCCGGTCCCGGTTCTGCTCGGCGCACCCGGCGCCGTTTCGGGCGCAGCGGCGCCGCCCCGGCCGAGTTCGCTGCGCATCACGGTGTGGCCGTCGTGGTCGCCCTCGTCGGCGCCTCCGGTTCCCCGCTCGGCGGATTCCGTGCCGCCCGTGCTGCTCGGACCGGCACCTCGCCCCGCTCCGGAGGGACCGGTGGCAGGGACGTCCGATGGCGCTGCGGGAGCGGGCCGCGGCGTGGCCCAGGGCACCGAGTCGATGAGGATCGTGGCCGGTGCAGCGCCGACGGCGGGCTCCTCTGCCACGGGGCGGCCGCCGCTCGGGGCATCGTCCGCGGCGTCGGCGCCGTCCGGGCTCCCCGCAGCGGCACGTCGGCCGAGCGTGGGCTGGTCGTCGGCGTCCGACGCCTCGGATGCTGTGCCCGCCGCTGACGAGGACGCGCCGTGTCCGTCGGCGTCACCCTCGGACTCGCGTACTGCGGCGTCCTCGACGCGGCGTGCCACGGTCTGGTCCCACAGGTGGTCGTAGCCGAGCCCGGAGGTGCCCTGCTCCTCGATGGCATGGGCGGAGGACACGGGCGATGTGCTCGAGTCCGCGGGAGCCGCCGGGCGGTCGACCTTGGCGGAGGTGCCGGAGGGCTCGGCGGTCCTGCTGGTGGGATCGGACGCCGGCACCGTGCCGGGTGCGGTTGCAGTGCTCGTCGCGCGGCCTGCCGACCCGCGCGTCGACGCGCTGCCCGGGTCCGTGTCGGGACCCGTGCCGGTGAGGGGGGTGAGCGGCTCGGCGTCGGAGACCACGCCGGGGTCGGCGATGTCGGACGGCACGCTCGTGAGGAACACACCGGGATTGATGGTCGCGGAGTCGTCGCCGTCGAGGTCGCTGTCGGGAGCGACCGTGGCAGGCGCGGAGGGTGTCGCAGATCCGAGTGACGCGGAGGCCACCGCGGACCGGGTTCTCGCGGTGGCTGCCGCGGTGTCGCGCGCAATGGCCGATCGGGCACCCGACGCCGGCGCGGGGTCCGACGAGGCTGCCGCGTCGTCGGCCTGCAGCGACACGGTCAGCGAGCCGGCCAGGACCACGCCGGCGACCAGCGGGTACGCCGGCATCGCAGACCCGTCGGCTCGTACAGCTCCGGCGGCTTTCGCAGCTCCGACGGCGAGCGTGAACCCCGAGACGTCACCCGGCTCCATCACGTGTTCCGTCCAGGTGGTGACGCGTGCCCCGGAGACGGTGGAGGTCGCCGCGCCGGAGCCGCCCAGGTGCCTGGTGGTGAGGGTCACGGGCCCACGCAGAATGGCTTGCAGTCCGTGGGTGGTCGAGACGAGCGCGAACGACGGCATGGCTGCCAGCCCGGCTCCGAAGCCCCCGGTCACGAGCGGCAGCAGCGTCGCGACGCCGCCGTCGTCCCCCAATGCACGCCACACCTCCTCCACCACCTCCGTCGGCGTGCCTTCCGGGAGCGCCGCCACGAGATCGCCCCTCACCATCAGGGTCCAGACGCCTGGCGTGTACGTGCGCGTCGGTGCTGCAGTATCCGTCACCGCGGCTCCTCCTCGCTCGTGATGGGCGTGCCCTCGAGTGAGCGCCCGTCAGCATGACCGGCACCCGGGGCGTCGGAGGCCGAGCCGACCGCATCCGAGTCCGCGAGTGTCGGGACATCGGCGTCCGTCACCGACGCATGGGCACCCGCAGGACGGGCGATCGTTTCCTGCACCGGCTGGCTGCCGTTGGTGACGGCGTGCCCGACGTCGGCCGCGAAGGTGCCGCCGCGCGGGGCGGTGGTCTGCATCTCCGACTCGTCACCCACGCCGGTGGCGTCCACGACGATCACCGTGACGTTGTCCCGCGCGCCGGAGCGGAGCGTCGCCTCGACAAACTCCTCGCAGGCCTGCTGCGGGTCCCTCACCGTGCTCATCACGGCGTAGATGCCGTCGTCATCCACCTCGCCGCTCAGGCCGTCCGAGCACACGAGAATGCGGTCACCCTCCTCGACGGGCATGAGCCAGAAGTCCGCCTCGGTGTCATCACCCGTGCCGAGGGCGCGGGTCACCACGTGGCGGCGTGGATGCGTACGGGCCTCCAGCGCGGAGATGGTCCCCGTGTCCACGAGTTCCTGGACCTCCGAGTGGTCCACCGAGATCTGCCCGAACTGGCCCTGGCTGAGGCGGTACGTGCGCGAATCGCCCACGTTGAAGAACAGCCAGTACGGCATGCCGGCTTCCTGGACGAGCACCACACCGCTGACCGTGGTCCCCGCCTGGCCACCGGTCTGCCGGCGGATCTCGAGGTCGGCGTCCTCGATGAGCTCCTCGAGGTCGCTCGCGGAGAAGACGGGCAGGTGACGGCCGATGATCGCGCTGTCCCCGAGCGTGCGGACGCAGATGCCGCTGGCGATCTCCCCCGCCTCGTGCCCGCCCATGCCGTCCGCCACCGCGAAGATGGGCTCGGAGGCGATCAGCGAGTCCTCGTTGAGCTCACGCCGGAGGCCGCGGTCCGTGGCGAAGCCGTAGCTCAGGCGCAGATCCTTCGGCGGCGGTGCCGGCATGATGCCGCGTTCCGTCACGGGCGGACCACCAGGAAACTGCGGTCGCCGAAGTGCACGGTGGAGCCGGGCTGCGCGAGCAGCGTCTCGCCCCCGCGGACGGGCGTCCTCTGCCCGTCGGGCGAGGTGATGGCACTGCCGTTGGTGGAGTTGCGGTCGGTGACCCAGAGGCCCTGGCTCTGCGCCTCCACGCGAACGTGCAGATGCGTCTTGGACACGGAGCGCCCCTGGTCGGAGAAGTCGATGAGCTGGTCGATCATCTCCCCATTCTGCCCTGCGGGGTTCCGGCCGATCAGCGCCTGCGAGCGCAGTTCCACCTCGCGTCCGTTGTCGAACAGGATGCGGCAGGGCACCGCGGCGCGCCCGGACGTCACGCGCGTCAGCTCGACGTCGTCGTCCGGGTGCGCCTGCGCGGCAGCGGGATGCGCCGCCGGCACGCTCGCCGTGGGCACGGGCGTGGACGCCGCGGGTGCCGGTGCGGGCGCCGGTGCCGGTGCGGGTGCCTGCGCGGAGGCCGACGACGGCGCGAACGAGATGACCGCGGGAGCCGGTGGGGCGTCCCGGCGCTCCCTACTCGGGGGCGGCGGTGCGACCGGTCCCGGGAGACCGGCATCGGGAGGCGTGCTACCCGTACCGCCCGTATGGCCCGGGACGTTCGCCGCTCCGAAGGCCGCGTGCTCGCGGGAGGGTCGGCTCGTGGCGTCCTCGACGCCGTCGGACGGGAACGGGCCGCGGACGGAGGTGTCCGGACGCGGACCACCGGAGGATCCCGCGGGCACACCACCGGCTGTGAAGGCGGCGGGGACGGAGGGAGCCGTTGCGGTCCTCGGGGCCGGGGCATTCCGGGGCGCACCCGGTACCGGCGAGGCGACCGGCTGGAGGCCCGGCGGCGGCTCGGGGGGCGCGAAGGAGGCAGGGCCGCCGAGGCCGCCCGTGACGAGCGGATTCCGCCCCGCGCGCACGTCGAACACGCGGGTGTGCGCAGCTTTGTCGTGCCATCCCTGCTTCTTGCCGTCGGCGTCGAACACGTTCGAGACGAGCACGAGCACCGTCCCGACCACGGGGACGAGCCCTCCGACGGCGATGATGAGGCCGCGGACGAAGACGGCGAGCCAGCCCGGCGCGTGACCGGCTTCGTCGGTGGTCCGGATACCCATCAGCAGGTTGCCCGGGGTCTTGCCGGTCTTCGCCTCCCAGCCCCACACGAACACCGAGTACGCGAGGGAGAGCAGGGACCCGATGCCCATCGAGACCAGGAAGCCCGTGAGGGTGATCTGCTGGCTGACCGCTGAGACGGGCTGCGTCTCGATGGTGGCGGCCCCGATGGCCGCGGCGAGACCGCTGATGACCGACGCCGGCAGGACGTCCACCAGCTTCGCGAGCAGTCGCTTGAACGCCGCGGCGTCCCTGACCTCCAGCTGTGCCATCGACGTCCCGTCGCTTCCTCCGGCGAGGGCCGGGTCGAGTGTGGCCCGGTACCCGGTCCGGGTGCCACAGAGAACACAGTAGAGCGTGCCCGGTGCCAGCTCCGCGGCGCAGCGCGGGCAGGCGAGCGTACGTGTGCTCACGAGGCCCCGCCGTCGCCCGGTGCTCCGCGCCGACGACGCCGTGGCGCGCGCGTGGTGCGCCCGGTCGCCCGGCTCGTTCCGCCACGTTTCCGGGCCTCGGCGTCGCGGAGCAGCGAGCGGGGCGAGAACCGGGCGCGCTGGCGCTTCCAGAAGCCGACCGAGCCGGCCATGCCCTGGAGCGACGTCCGTACGTCACGCCAGTAGTCGCGCACCTCGTCCTCGCTCGGGTCGCCGGCTGCGAAGATCCCGGCGTCGGCGCGCGTGGCGAGCAGGGTGGTCGTCTCGCTGCTGGTGGGGAAGGCGGCACCGAGGTGGCGCGCGCTCTCCCGGCGCGTGGCGCGCGGGTTCGTCTCGGCGCCGAGGTCGGTGGCGAGACTGACGAGTTCGCTCCAGCCTCCGCCCACGCGGTCCGCGGGCATGCCCTCGTACTCCCGCCGCTTCCGGCGCTTGCGCTTCAGCAGCGTGATCACGAGCAGCGGCAGCAGGAGGAGGACGACGGGGATCAGCACGAGGGCGATCAGCCCGAAGTACGGTGCGAGCTCGTCGAGGAGGTCCTTCTCGCGCTCCTCGGCGTCCTGTGGCTCCGGCGCGGAGTCCGGCGGCAGTTCGGCCGGTTCCTGCGGCGGGGGTGGTGGCTGCAGCACCTGCGGCTTGGGTGAGGACTTCGGCTGCTGCTGGGGCGGCACGGGCTCGTTGTCCTCGGGCGGGGTGGGGTTGAAGGCCACCCAGCCCACGCCGTCGAAGGCCACCTCGACCCACGCGTGGACGTCCTCGCCCTTGATCTCGATGGGCCCCTCGGCGTCCCCGACCTCCTCCCAGTCCGGGTAGAACCCCATCACCACGCGGGCGGGGATGTTCACCTTCCGGGCCATGAGCGCCATGGCGGCGGCGTACTGCTCGTCGTCGCCGACCATCTGCTCGGCGTCGAGGAGGCTCAGCATGCGGGCCGCACCGTGACCGGGGAGGGACTTCGCCTCGTCCTCCTTGCCGTTGCTGAAGAACCCCTGCGCGCTGAGTACCTGCTCCAGGCGCCGGGCCCGCTCGATCGGCTCGGACACGGCCCCGATGTACTCGCTGGCCTTCGAGGCGATGACCGGGGGGTCGTTCTGCACGCGCGGGAGTGTGAGGTCCGCGAACCCGTACTGCGCCAGCTGCTCCTCGGAGAAGGTCTCGGGGAACACGGCGTTGACCTCGTAGGTGTCCCCCGTCTGCACGCCCACCGTGGAGAGCGCCGTCCTGGCGTCGTCGTTGTAGTAGAGGGAGCGGCCCAGCTCCTGGGCACGGGGGCCGCCGAGCCGCACGCCCTCCAGCTCGCCGCCCGCGGGCAGCCAGACACCCGAGTACTCCTTGATGTCGAAGGTGAGCTGCGCGCTCGTGCCGCCGTCGAGATCGTCCGGGTCCACGTCCCCCAGCTGCTGGGCATCGCCCACGCGGGAGAAGTTGCCGGCCGCCTGCGGGTTCACGTTGTAGACCACGCCGTCGTAGGCGTCCATCGCGGCCAGGCGCACGCGCTCGCCCTCCGGCAGCCCGTCCACGGTGAACAGCACGGTGTCAGCGTTGTCCTTCACGTAGGTGCGGAAGCTGGTGAGCGGGCTCGGGTAGGCGAACAGGTCCACCGGGGGCTCGACGACGTCGCGCAGCACCTTCCGGTCCGTGACGGACGCGACGACGGGGCTCACCACGAGCGTCAGGACGGTCGCGGCCGCGAGGACACCCGCCCCGAGCGCGAGCCTCCGGTTCCTGCCGGACCGCGCGGTCGCCGGGTCCGTCACGGCCGGGTTGATGGCCACGCGGGTCCGCATGTCCGTCCGCGCGATGTCGCGGCGGTAGGCGAGCCACGCCGTCATGCCGATCACCAGCAGGATGCCGCGGACCTCGGGCAGGGACGCCCGGTCGGTCCCGAACGCGATGCCGACGACGAACAGGACGAGGACGGGCAGCATGGACCAGTAGGGCGTTCGCAGACGCCACGCGAGGGTCCCGGCGACCACCGCGCAGAGCATCGCCGCGAGGAAGGGCACCACGAGCATGCCGCTCGCGGTCCCCACGGGATCCGCGACGGTCAGGATGTCCTTCCAGGAGAACACCACGCCCACGATCAGGATGCGCAGCGACCGCAGCGTCGGCAGGAACCCGAGGAACGCCTCCTGCGGTGCCGCGAGCGCGTGGCCGAGCACGAGGTAGGTCGCGAGGAACACACCCGTCATGGACCACAGTCCCCAGCGCAGCAGGCGCCCGAACCATGCCATGGCGAGCCCCAGCAGGATCCCCGCGAAGCCGGCCACGAGGTAGCGGACGTCGCCGCCGAAGGTCGGGCCGAACCCGAGGACGCCGAGGCCGAGCAACAGGACGAGGACGCCGGCGTCGATCCCGGCCTGGGTGCGCGGGATTGCCGCCACGGCCGGCCGGCCGGACCGGCGGCTCATGCCGCGGCCTTGCGGAGCACGAGTGCGAGGTCGGCGAGGGTGGTGAGTGTGAGGACCGTGAGGTCGCCGATGGTCGCCCGGCTCTGCTGGCCGTCGGTGACACAGCGGATGGCGAGGCACCGGATGCCCGGCGGGATCGACGCGGCGGCCGAGCGCAGCTGGGAGGGCGTCACCTCCGGCCCGACGACGAAGAAGACCACGGAGGCGTTCGGCACCGCGTCCGCGGTGGTGCGCGCGAGGTCGACCGCCGTGGGACGCATGGGGCGCCCCTCGAGCCGGGTCATGTCGTCCAGCAGGTTGCGGCCGGTCTCGGTGCGCAGGGGCCCGTTCTGGGTGAGGACGCTCAGGTTCCGCTGCTCGCGGATGGCCTGCAGGCCGATCGAGCCCGCCACGGAGACGGCGAGTTCGAACTCGGCCTCGCTGGCGTACTCGCTCGTGTTGGCGGACAACGCCACGGCGAGGTGCGAGCGGCGTGTCTCCTCGAACTGCCGCACCATCAGCTTGCCGGTGCGGGCGGTGGTCTTCCAGTGGATGTGCCGGCGGTCGTCGCCCGGCACGTAGTCGCGGAGGGCGTGGAAGGAGACGTCGGCGCTGGAGAGCTCCTTGGTGGGCAGACCCTCCAGGTCCTTGATGAACCCGGCGGCGGAACCGATCAGCGGGGTGGTGCGGGGGTGCACGAACAGGTCCGTGGGCTCCGTCCACAGCACTTCGCGCCGCAGGATGCTCAGCGGATCGGAGCGCACGGAGCGCACGGGCCCGACGACGATCACCGCGCGCCGCTGCGTCGGGATGCTGAAGAGGTCCTCGTGCACCTGGTCGGGCGCAAGCCGCGGCAGGTGGAAGATCGCCGTCGCGGCGCCGACCGGAAGCTCGAGGGACGCCGGGAGCAGCGGCTTGTCCGAGGTGTTGGACACCGAGACGCTGCCCACCGCACGGTCCCCCACCGCCACGCGGGTGCGGGTCAGGTCGAGGTCCACCCCGTACGAGGACCGTCCCAGGACGAACCCGACGGCCAGCAGGACCAGCAGCGTGCCCATGGTCGCCGCCACCAGCGCCTCGCTCCAGTCCAGGACCACACCGAGGACAGCCAGCACCACGACGCTCGCGATCAGGAGACGGCCGAGCGGGCTGACGAGCGACACGACCGGAGCTGCGGCCCGTGCTCCGAGCGCCCGAGCGCGCCGACCTGCCGGCGCCAGGGTGGCGCCGAGGAGGCGTCCGGACTCGGCGACGAGGGATCCGGGCCGCAGCGACGTCGGATCAGCGGCCCTGCCCGCCCGGACGGTGGCCCGGTCGGACGCCCTGCCCGCCGCTCCGCCGGACGCCCTGCCCGCCGTCCTGCCCGCCGCCCTGTCCGCCGCCCTGCGGGACCGCTTCGGGGTCGTTGTCTGTGCCATGGTCTGCCTGCTGTTCTCTGGCTCCGGTGATGTCCTGCTGGTTCTGCTGGTGCTGCTGCTGGTGCTACTGCTGGTGGTGCGCGCCCCGGTCAGGCCGTTGCGCGCTGCTGGGGTGCCGAGACGTCGGCGAGGACCCGCCGCAGGACCGCCTCGGGCGTGGCCCCGGCGAACTCGGCCTCCGGGTCCATGACGAAACGGTGCGTCCAGACGAAGGGCGCGAGCTCCTTGACGTCGTCGGGCAGGACGTAGTGGCGGCCCTGGCCCGCGGCCCACACCTTGGCGGCGCGGACCATGGCGAGCGCCCCGCGGACACTGACGCCCAGGCGCGTCTCGGGGGCGGTGCGGGTCTCCTCGGTTAGGCGGGAGATGTACTCGAGCACAGCGGTGTCGACGTGCGTCTCCGCCGCGAGGTTGGCCATGTCCACGATCGCGGAGGTGGTGATGATCGGATTCAGGGCCAGTGAGCGGTCGCGCGTCGCGGCGCCGGCCAGCAGCTGCACGGTGGAGGCGTGGTCCGGGTAGCCGATTTCCGTCTTGATGAGGAAGCGGTCCAGCTGGGCCTCCGGCAGCCGGTAGGTGCCGGCCTGCTCGATCGGGTTCTGCGTCGCGATGACCATGAACGGGCGCTCATTGGTGTAGCTGACGCCGTCCACCGTCACCCGGGATTCCTCCATCACCTCGAGGAGCGCCGACTGCGTCTTCGGGGAGGCGCGGTTGATCTCGTCGGCCAGGACGATGTTCGCGAAGATGGGGCCCTTGTGGTACTCGAACGCCTGGGTCTTCTGGTCGTAGATGGTGACGCCCGTGACGTCGGACGGCAGGAGATCGGGTGTGAACTGGATACGGGAGTGGGTCCCCTGCACCGTCGCGGCCAGGGAGCGGGCCAGCATCGTCTTGCCGGTGCCGGGCGCGTCCTCGAGCAGCACGTGCCCCTCGGCCAGCATGGCCGTGAGCACGAGGCGCACCACCTGCGTTTTCCCGAGCACCGCCTGGCCCACGTTGCCGACGAGCTTGTCGAAAGTGCCCGCGAACCACGTCGCCTGCTCAACTGTCATTGCCATTGTTCGTTCTTCCTCTGATCGGTGCTCGTGCTGGTGGTGGTGATGCGGGTGCTGGCGGTGCGGGTCCTGCCTAGAAGTCCCATCCGCCGTCGGCGCGGAACTCGCCCACGCCGTCGATCACCACGCGGAGGTATCCGGGTGAGGACGTGTTGTCGTCGAACTTGCCGTAGCAGACCGAACTCTGGAAGGTGCCGGACTCCGGGAAGGTGTCCTCCCCGACCGCGTAGGGGGTGGCTCCGCCGTTCGTCTGGTCCGCATAGCAACTGACCCTGTACCGCCCGGGCGGGAAGTTGTTCACGCGGAACTGCTCCCAGTTGTAGGAGGAGTCGGGCGTCGAGCGCTGCGCACCGCGCCCGATCAGCAGGGTGGTCGGATCCGTCCTCGCCGACGCCGTGGCCTCGCCGGAGCGCTGCCCCGCGGCGTCGCGCGTGGTCACGCGGATGCTCCAGTCGGTGTCGGCGGTGGAGCCCTTGTCGATCGAGCCGCCGCCGGCGCCGAAGCTGCCGCTCTGACCGTCCGACGTCGTGTAGTCGAAACCGGTGATGTCGCGGCCGTTGCCGGCGGGCGGGGTGACGGTGAAGCGCACGGACAGGCCGTTCTTCTGCGCCTGCACGCCGGGCGCGTTCGGCGCACCATAGGGCACCACGGCGTTCGACTGCGACTCCGGCCCCGGGAGCGACTGCCCATCCGCGGTGTTCACGGCCCTGACGCTCACGCGATAGGTGCTGCCGTTGCTGATCCCGTCCCGGATCACGCGGTCCCCGGGCACCTGGCGCCACCCGGCGCCGGTGTTGTACTCGTAGACGAGCTGGTCCGCCGCCGCGCCGTTCCGGGCCGCATCGCCGAACGCGATGCCGATGGAGCGGTCGCCCTCGGTCGCCGACAACCCGGTCACCGCGCCGGGCGCACCCGAGGCCTGTCGGGGTGCCGACGGCGGGCTCCCCGCGGACACCCCAGCCTTGTTCGTCGCGGTCACCGTGAAGCTGTAGGGCGCCTCCGAGTTGGCCACCGTGACCGGGGCGGAGGTCTGCGACCCGCCCAGCTCCGTGCTGGTGACCGCCTGCCCGTTCTGCAGGGTGGTGAGGGTGTAGCTCTGGATCTCGGCACCGTTGCTGTTCGGCGCGGCCCAGCTCACGTTCATGACGGAGTTGGCCTCACCGCCGCGCGAGCCGAGCGCGGAGAGCGGCGCTGCAGGAGCGGCGGGGGCCCCCGCGGGGACCTCGGGCGCGGAGTACGCGCTGTACTCGGACGGGTCCGGTGCGCGGTTGTAGGCGCGCACGCGCACCTGGTAGGGCGTCCCGTTCGTGAGTCCCGTCCATTCGAGCGAGGTTCCCTGCACGCCTGCCCGCAGCGCTGCCCCACCCGGCGGCGCGGGCGAGATCTCGAGGTCGTAGGTCTCCACGGGCGAGCCCTCCGTCGCCGGGACCGCCCACTGCACCGCGAGCGAACCGTCGCCGAAGGTGAGCGTCGGCGCGCCCGGGGTCGACGGCTTCTCGTCCGGCCGGGCGACGGGTGAGGCCGCGGACGGGTCCGACTCCCCCACCTCGTTGGTCGCGGTCGCGGTGAAGGTGTACTCCACGTTGTTGGTGAGGGGCGTGAGCGTGCACGTGGTGGACGGGCAGGACTGGCTGAAGCCGTTGCCCTGCACCGTGTAGGCCGTGATCGGCGCTCCGTTGGACGCCGGCGGATCCCACTCGAGCACCACCGTCCGGTTGCGGACCTCGACCACGAACGGGGCCGCAGGCGTGTCCGGCCGGCCGCGCACGGTGAGCCGGATGCGGCCGTCCACCTGGCGGTCCGCGGCCTCCGTGCGGTCGCCGACGCGGTAGCGCACCACCATGGTGCCCACGAAGTCGTCGCCCGGGGTCACACTGACCTCCGAGCCGACCACGGACGCCGATCCCACGCCGGTCTCGACCTCCGCGTTCAGCAGCTGCAGCGGCGCGTCCGGGAAGGGGTTGGTGTCGTTCGCGAGGACCGGGACCGTGACCGTCTCGCCCTGCGCGGCGTCGGCGAGGACGTCGTCGTTCGCCACCGCGAGGGGCTGGCGGGAGGACACCACGACGACGTCGACGATCGCCTCCGCGCGCCCGCCGCGAGGATCCTCGACGGCGACCCTGAGGGCGGCACGCGTCCCGGGGGCGGCGTCGGAGGAGACGTCCAGCACGGAGCCGTCCAGCCGAGCCCTCAGGCCTGCCGGGGCGTCCACCACCGAGAACGTGAGGGCATCGACGTCCTGCGGGTCCTCGTCCGCGGCGAGACCTTGGAGGTCGAGCCGCCCCGACCCCTGCTGCTCCACCTGGAGTCCGCCCGAGGTGAGCGTGGGCGGGGTGTTGCGGTCCGGATCCGGAAGCACCCGGATGCCGACCGTGAGGACGGACGTCAACCCCTCGGGGTCGTCCGCGGACTCGCCGTCGGTGACCTCGAACGTGACCGACGCCGCTCCCGCGTAGTCGAGTGCCGACGTGAAGGCGAGGGTGGAGACGTCGCGGACGAGCGCACCGCCGTCGGACGCGATGGCCGTGACCCGCGAGTCCTCGGTGATCACCGGCACGCGGCCCTCCCGCACCACCACCAGCTCCGTCAGGTCCAGCAGGAGTTCGTCGCCGGTCTGCACCTCGAGCGTCGCGGTGTCCCGCAGCGCGGGCCGCTGGTCCGCCAATCCGGGTACCCGGATGAACGCCACGGAGGTGAGACCGTCGAGGTCCGTGACCTGGTACGGGATCAGCTGCGCCTCCTGCTGCAGGGTGACGGTCACGCGGCCGTCCTCGAGGGCCGTGACGCCCTCCGTGTTCTCGGGGAACGTCACGTCGAGCTCGTCGAACGCGCCGTCGGGATCCACGTCGTTGTCGAGCACGGGTACGTCCACGGCGGTGCGGCCGCGGGTGTCGGCGAAGGAGACGCGGTCGTCGAAGGCCACCGGCGCGAGTCGGCGGGCGGTCGGTGAGACGTCGATGCGGACGGTGCCGATGACGTCGCCGCCCCGGCCGTCGGAGACGAGGTAGGGGACGGCCGTGGTGATCGGCTGTGCAGGCGCGTCGAAGAAGAGCTTCCCCTCGATGACCTCGGCGCCGAGGCCCTCGGGCAGTTGGAGGCCCTCCAGCGTGACCGAGAGCGGATCCCCGTCGGGGTCGGAGTCGTTCTTCAGGACGTCCACGCTGACGCGCCGGCCCGGCTGGACCGCGATGGCGTCGTCGACCGCGACGGGCGGCTGGTTGGCAGCGGACGGCGGCGCGATCCCCACGAGTACCGTGGCCGTCGAGCGGGCGCCGTAGCGGTCCTCGACGACATAGCTGAAGGCGTCCTGGCCCGACGCGTCGTTCGCCGAGGTGTACTCGATGAAGGTGGCACCCACGGTGGCGGTCCCGCGGGTCGGTGCCTGGTCGATCCCCACGAGGGACACCGAGTCGCCGTCGGGGTCGATGCCGTCCAGCGGGATCACGATCCTCGTCGGGTTCCCCGCGATGGCCCGTGCCTCGAGCGACGTCGGCGTGGGGCGCGCGTTGTTCTCCCCCGTCGCGGGCGTGACCCGGAAGGTGATCTGCGCGGAGTCGGTCTGGCCGTCCGGTCCGAGCACGGCGTACACGGCGTTGAACGTCCCGGCGGCGGTGCCGGCCTTGAACCGGACGGCGTTCCCCGACACCGCGATGAGTCCGCTGCCCCCGCTCGGCAGTTCCACGAGGTCCGGGGCCAGCGCGAGCTCGGCGTTGTCGGGGTGCACGTCGTTGTCGAGGACGTACACCGTCGCGACATCACCCGCCCGCACGGTGACGTCGTCGGCCGCCGCCCTCGGCGGTTCGAGGGTCTCGGGAGCAGGCAGCGGGAGGACCGACACCTGGCCGGTGGCACTCGTGACGCCGTTGGAGACGGTGTAGGAGAACGTCGTCGGGGCGCGCAGTCCCCGCGCGTCGGTCACCCGGAGGACGTCGTGTTCGAGGATGGCGACGTTGAGTTCGCTGTTGGGCGGCAGCGTGACGGACTGCAGGACGAGCACTCCGCCGGCAGGGTCGGTGTCGTTCGCGAGGGCGTCAACGAGCGTCTGCCCTCCCGCGGGCAGCAGGGCGACGTCGCGGACGGCGATGGGATCACCCGGCGCACCGCCCTCCGGCGTGACGTCGACGCGCACGAGCGCCTCCGCCGTCGCCGGTCCGTTCGCGACGACGTAGGGGATGTAGACCGTGCCGGGCGTGGCCGAGGAGAACGTGAAGGTGCCGAGTTCGTAGTCGGGTGTCAGCGTTGCCGTGTCGGGTGGGGTGGCCTGGGTGAGCCGCAGTCCGCGGCCGCTGGGATCGAGATCGTTCCTGAGCGGCGCGACGACCACCTCCTGACCCGCGACGACGGTGATGTGGTCGGAGTTCGCCTGCGGAGGGACGTTGCCGCTCGGCTTGACGTCCAGGAGCACGATGCCCTCGGCGGTCTCCTGGCCGTCGGAGACGACGACGGTGATCTCCTTCTGGCCGAGCGTCCCTCCCGCGTCCCGGTAGGTGAGCTGGCCGTCGTCGCGCGTGCGAGCCTGGTCCCCCTCGACGCCGACCGTCGCGGACTGAAGGAAGAGGTCGTCCCCGTCGGGATCCTCCCAGTCGGACAGGATGTTCGCGGAGATGGTGGCGCCCTGCTCCACGGTGAGGCGTGTGGCGCGCTTCGGCGAGGGAGCGCCATTGGCGGTGACCGAGCGGACCTCGAGCTGCACCTGGGCGGTGTCGTTGCCGCCGCGGCCGTCGTCCACCCGGTAATCGAAGGTCTGCCGCCCCGGAGCGGCGTCCGCCGGCACCACGACCTGCAGGCCCGTGGAGTCGTAGACGGGCTGCACCGCACCGATGCCCGGGTTCTCGCCCTGCACGGTCACCGTGAGGATGTCGCCGTCGGGATCCGAGTCGTTGTCGAGCACCGGGAGCAGCGTGGTGCGGCCGGGCCTGACACCGAAGGCGTCGTCCTCGGCGACCGGCGGCCGGTTCTCCCCCGTGCGGTCCGGCAGGGTGTTGAGCGGGTTCTCGTCCGCCGACTCCTGGTCCTCCTCGTCGCTCTCCTCCGGGGGCGGGATGATCTCGTCCCAGTTGTCCACGAGCACCATGTCCTGCTGGACGAGCCACACGTTGCCGCCGGTGAGGTCGTTGAGGATGACGATGTCGCGGTTGGTGCGGAACACCAGTTCGGACCGGGCCCCGAGCGAGGGGATGGTGCCGGCGTCGTCGTTCGCGGGGTCGTCACACGAGCGCAGGTACTCGGCGGATCCGGTCCAGGCCGCGTGGATGCAGCCGTCCAGCTGCACCGGGGCGATCGGCTGGCCCGCCGTGACCGTGGGAGTGCTCCGGGGCTCGCCGCCGTCGAGCGGCACGTCGAGGAGTGCGGAGGGAGCGGCGATCGCCACGCCGTCGGCCTCCCCGCCGCTCTGCTGGAGGAGGGCACCGTCGGCGTCCGGCAGACGACGGACCTCCCCGTCGTCCGTGACGAGGTCACCGGCGTCCGAGAGTACGACGGCGCGGGCACCCACCACGGCCACCTGGAGTTCTCCCGTGATCTCGGCGGCGGTGACGGTACGGGGTTCGCCGTAGGCGCCGTCCTCCAGCGTCCAGGTGGTGAGCGTGTGCGCGCCGGGGTCCGCGACGGCGAGGGTGTCGTCCGGACCGATGGCGCCGACGGTACCGGGAGCTCCCTCGACCAGCGGCGTCGCGTCCTCGGTGGTGAGCTCTGCGAGACCGGCGGTGTCCGCCAGCCAGACCGTCCCGTCCGTCGCGTTGACCGTGAGGGCGTAGCGCGCACCGAGCAGGACGTCCTCGTAGGCGGGCAGCGGCTGCTCCTCCCCGGTGGTCACACTCGCGGTGTCCACCCGGTTGAGTGCTCCGACGTCGCGGTTCTCGGTGAAGACGGACGCGGCGTTCTGCAGCACGTCGAAGGAGTTGCTGTTGGCGGCGAAGCCGCCGTCGAGGGTACGGGAGGGGTAGTTCAGGTGCGCGATCTTGCCCTGCGCCAGGTTCGTGACCCACACGCCGCCGTCGTTGAGGTCCACGTCCGCGGTCCGTACCCCCGGGTACAGCACCGCACCGGTCACGGCGAGTGCGCCCACGACCGACAACGCCACCGCGCTGATCGATCTGCGCCTGCGCATGCTGAGACCACCCATATGTGCCTTGATTCCCCCGAGAGACCTAGAGCGCCTGATCGAACAGCGCCTGCATCAGTGTAGCCACGACGGCAGGCGTGACCCGATGGGCAGGACTACCCATGGCGAACCCTCCCCGGAGTGGTGTCCGCACAGTTTCCTCGCCGGAATGACGCCGGACCCCAAGACCGGTCAACAAGGACCAGGACTGTTCTGACTTGGCTGGCCAAGGGTCGTGTGGCCTGCGTCGACATACCGGCCGTTATTGCGGGGGCTGACGATGCGATACCAGTTACCGGTTACCCCGTACCCGTCGGTGTGAGTGATGTGGCAGCCGACCGTGAAGTTCTGTCCCGCGTAGAACCAGGGTTCCCTGTCAGCGCTGATGCCGTCACAGGTGAACTCTTTCGGGTTGTAGCTCGGACGGTTTGCCGTGTCGGTACAGCTACGCTCCATGGCGCCGTGCAGAGTCGTCGGTACCTGATCCGGTCGCTTCTCGTCGCCTGCCCTGGCAGTAGCTTCAGCAACGGGGCCATTCTCGCCCCGAGAGTTGACTGATCTCACTCGAATGGTGTGGTTCTCGCCGTAGTTGCCACCCACCTCCCGAGACCCTTCGTCGCGTGCCCTCTCCCAATTACCCCCATCGATACGTACCTCGATGTAGGCGACGTCGTGCGCCGCCTTGTTGGGAGGTCCCCAGTTCAGATCGACGGTGCGATCACCATCAGGCGCGTCACGGCCACCGGCCGTTGCCGCTCCCGGCGAGCCGTAGGGCTGCGCGGTGTTGGACGCCCCGCTGGGGTCGCTCGTGTAGTTCGCACCGTCGCTGCTGACGATCGCCCGGACGGCCGCCGTGACGCCCTGGCCGTTCTGGAAACCGCCCACCGTCTGGTTCTGGCTGATCGGCCGCCAGCCTCCGCCGTTGAAGCTCGCCTGGTAGGAGACCTCGTTCTCGCGCGCGCCGTTGCGCTGCGCGGGTGAGAGCGGGGAGAACGTGAGGGTGACCGACCGTCCGGCTCCCCCGGTGTCGGCCTCGACGAGCTGCGGCGGGGCCGGAGGTGACGGGTTGCCCACGGCACGGCGGGGCGCCGAGACTGCACCGTACTCCGACCAGCCGGCCTTGTTGAGCGCCCTCACGGCGTAGGAGTAGTCCGCCTCGGCGTTGTCCACCGTGATGGTCTGCTGCGACGCCGGGGTTTCGGGCAGTGTCCGCACGAGAGCCCCGCCGCGGTACTCCTGCACCTGGTACTGGGTCACCGGGGCGCCGTTGGGGTCGGCGTCGTTCCAGTCCACGGAGAGCTGGCTCTGCGCGCCGACCGACTGCGCACGCGTGGTGGTGGGCGCCTGCGGCACGCCCGGCAGGCCTGCGGGCGTCTCGGCCGCGGAGTAGTCGCTGAAGGCGGAGGGGTCGGGGGCCGCGTTGCGCGCCTGGACACGCACCTTGTACGCCGTGCCGTTCTCGAGCCCCTCCCACACCACCGGACTCCCGACGGCGGAGCGCTGCGGAGCCCCGCTGGGCGGCGCGGGCGAGATCTGCAGCTCGTAGCCCTCGATGGGCGAGCCCTCGTTGTTCGGCGGGGTGAAGTTCACGGTGAGCGAGCGGTCCCCGAAGACGAGCGTGGGTGGCGCCGGCTGGTCGGGCTTCGTGTCCGGCCGCGCCGGGGCACTGGCGGGCGAGGGATCGGACGTGCCGTTCGCGTTGGTCGCCGTCACCTGGAAGACGTACTCCACGTTGTTCGTAAGGCCGGTGATGGTGCAGGTGGTCGTGGGGCACTCCTGGCTCACGCCGTTGGCGCTCGTGACGGTGTAGCCCGTGATCGGCGAGCCATTGCTGGCGGGCGGGTCCCAGGACATGACCACCTCGCGGCTCCGCGTCGATTCGACGGTGGGCGTGCCCGGCACTCCGGGCTTCCCCTCGACGGTGAGCTGGATCTGCCCCGTCACGTAGCGGTTCGCATCCTCCGTCCTGTCACCGACGGTGTACTGCACGGTCATGCTGCCCACGAAGGTGTCCGCAGGCGTCACCACCACGGAGTCGCCCTGCTGGGATGCGCTGCCGTTGCCGTCGGCGATCACGGTGACGATGGTCAGGGGTGCGTCCTCGAAGGGGTTGACGTCGTTGTCGAGGACGGGCACGGTGACGGGTTCGCCCTGAATGGCCTTCGGCACGATGTCCGTGTTCGCGACCGCGAGCGGACGGCTCGACGCGAGGACGGTCAGCGCCACGGAGTTCAGCGCCGTCGCCTCGCCGTCGGAGACGGAGATGCCGAGCCGGCCCACCGTGCCGACCCTCGCGGAGTCCAGCGCACTGACCTCCAGCACCGACCCGTCCAGGCGGGCGTCGAAGCCCTCAGGGATCTCCCCGTCGAGCGCAAAGGTCAGGCCGTCCACGTCCTCGGGGTTGGGGTCGGACGCGAGCTGGCGGAGATCGAGCGACACGGCGGGTTCCGCGGTGGCGGGTTCCAGGGAGGCCGAGGTCAGCGTGGGCGGGAGGTTCGTCTCCGGCGCGGGAATCACGTTGACGAGCACCGTGAGGGTACTGGTGAGGCCCTCGGGGTCGTCGGGCCCGGTGCCGTCGGTGACCTCGAACGTGATGGTACCGAGTCCGGCGTACCCGATGTCCGCCCCGTACACGAGGGTGGACGGGTCCCGGATCAGCTCGGCGGCGTTGTCGACGCCGATGGCCGTGACCTTCTCGGCCACCGTGATGCGCGGTGAACGGCCCTCGCGGACCTCCACCAGTTCCTCGAGGTTCAGCGGTAGGTCCTCGCCGGCCGTCACGTCGATCGGGGCGTCGGACACCAGCGTGGGGTACTGCTCGCTCAGGCTCGGGACCCAGATCACGGCGCGGGCCACGCCTCCGTCGATGTCCTCGACCTGGTACGGGATCAACTGGTCCTCCTCGGTGAGGTCCACCCTGACGATGTTGTCGTCCCCGACGCTCGCCCCCGTGAACTCCGGGTCCACCGTGACCACGAGGTCCTCGCGGACCCCGTCGGGATCCTCGTCGTTGTCCAGCACCGGCACGTCGACGGCCGTCTCGCCGCGGGTCTCCGCGGGCTCCACGCGGTCGTCGCGGGCGATCGGCAGGAGGAGCTCCGCGTTCTGGTCCACGGTGACGGTGATGTTGCCGTCCGCCGCTCCTCCGCGCCCGTCCACCACCTGGTAGCGCACGTTGAACGTGCCCTGCGCCTCCGGGGCCGTGAACAGCACCCGGGCGTCCTTCACCTCGGGGTTCATCTCGGGCGGTGTTGCCGCCAGTTCGTCCGGATCCAGGCGCACGATGTCCCCGTCCGGGTCGGAGTCGTTGCGCAGGGCCTCGACGGCGATCGCGCGGCCCGGTCGGAGGATGGCGCCGTCGTTCACCGCGATGGGCTTCTGGTTGGCCTCCGAGGCGGGCGCGATGCCCACCCGCACCGTGCCGGTGTTCTCCAGCCCGAAGCGGTCGCGCACCCGGTAGGTGAAGGAGTCGGTGCCGGCGCCGGCGGCCGATGCCGTGAAGTCGATGTAGTTGGTGCCCGGCACGGCCGCACCCTGTGTCGGTGCGCTGTCGATGCCGGTGAGGAACACGGAGTCGCCGTCGGCGTCGATGCCGTCCAGCGGCACCGGGATGCGGACGGTGGATCCCGCGATCACACGGCCCTCGAGGTTCTTCGGCACGGGCTGCGTGTTCTTGGCGTCGTCGCGCGCCTTGATGGTGATGCGCACCTCGGCCGAGTCGATCTGCCCGGTCGTGTCCTTCACGTTGTAGATCGCGTAGACCGTCTTGGCCGTCTCCCCGGCCACGAAGCGCAGCACGTTCTCGGAGGCGAACATCCGTCCGTCCGCCGGGTCCACGCCCTGCGGGAGCACCGGGTCGAGCGTCAGGGCGTCCCCGTTCGGGTGTGTGTCGTTGTCCAGCACCGGGATGGTGACGACGTCCCCCACGCGCACCGTCGCCTCGTCCGCGCTCGCCTGCGGCGGCAGGAGCGTCTCCGGCCCGGCGACCGACAGCACGCTCACCTCGCCCGTGGCCGACGCCGTGCCGTTCGAGACCGTGTACTGCAGGGTTGTCTGCTGGTCGAGCCCCCGTACGTCGTGGATGCGCAGGATGTTGTGGTCGAGCAGGGCGACGTCGAGGGGCGAGCCGTCCGGGGTGGTCACGGACTGCACCACCATGACGCCACCGGTGGGGTCGGTGTCGTTCGCGAGGACGTCCACGAGTACGTCACCGTTGCGCGGGAGCAGGGCGACGTCGCGCACGGCCACCGGTGCGCCCTCGATACCGCTGGTCTTCGCGTCCACGCGGATCAGCCCGCTCGCCGTTTGCGGACCGTTGGTGACGAGGTACTCCACGTAGGTCGTGCCGGGCGCGGTGGGCGTGAAGGCGACCGTCCCGGTGTCGTAGTCCGGCGTCACCGTGCCCTCGCTGCCCGTCACCTCGGCCTTCGCGAGGCTCAGCTGCCCGCCCGCGGGGTCGAGATCGTTCTGGAGGGGCGAGAGCTGCACCTCCTGGCCCACCACGGCCGTGAAGTGGTCGAAGTTCGCCACCGGCGGCAGGATCCCGTTGGCGCGGACGTCGAACACGATGGTGCCCTCGACCTGCTCCAGTCCGTCCGAGACCACGATGGGAACCTCCTTGACACCCTGGCTCTTGCCGACGTCGCGGAAGGAGAGCAGGCCGTCCGAGCGCGTCCGGACCTGGTCGCCGTCGGGCGTGGGGGTGGCGCTCACGAGGAAGAGGTCGTCGCCGTCCGGGTCCTCCCAGGTGTTGAGGATGTTCTGGCCGACGCTGCGGCCCTGCTCCACGAGAATGGTCGTGGGGCGCTTCGCCCGCGGCCCCTCGTTGCTCTCGGGGCCCCGTACGTCGACGGTCACCGAGGCGCCGGCCTTGCCGCCCCGGCCGTCCTCGATCTCGTAGCGGAAGGTGCTGCGGCCCACGGGGGCATCGTCGGGCACCACGATCTGCATGCCGGCGCCGTCGTAGATGCTCTGCACCGTGCCCGACGGCGGCTGATCACCGGCGAGCGTGGCCGTCAGCAGGTCGCCGTCGGGGTCGGTGTCGTTGTCGAGGACGTTGAGGATGGTGGTGCGACCCGCGCGCGCACCGAAACTGTCATCGGTGGCGACGGGCGGGCGGTTCTCGCCCGAACGGTCCGGCAGCGTGTTCACCGGGTTCTCGCTCGCCGACTCCTGGTCCTCCTCGTCCGACTCGTCCTTCGGCGGCACGATGTCGCCCCAGTTGTCCACGAGTTCCAGGTTCTGCTGCACGAGCCAGACGTCACCGGCCGCGACGTCATTGAGGACCACCACGTCGCGGTTCACGCGGAACACCAGCTCCGACTGCGCTCCGATGTTCGGGATGTCCTCGCGCCGGTCCTGGCCGTCGTCGAGGCAGTCCCGGATGTAGGTCTCGGCTCCGGCCCACGCCGCGTGCAGGCAGGAGCCCTGCATCACGGGTGCGGCGGGCAGACCGTTGCCGATGTCCGTGATCACGGCGTCCCCGCCGTCGAGCGGCTGCTGGATGAGGGAGGTCTCCGTGGCGATGGCGACGTACTCCGCCGAGGGCCCGCTCTGCTGCAGCTTCGCGCGCTCGGTGTCCTCGAAGGTGACCGTCCCGCCGTCCGGCAGGATCACGAGGCCCGACGCCGGGTCCAGGACGACGGCGTCCTCACCCACCGTCGCGACCTGCAGGTCGCCGGTGTTCGCCAGCTCGGGTGCCTCGCGGACCTCGGGTTCGTCCCACGTGCCGTCCGTGCGCACGGCGTACGAGGTGATGGTCGAGGCATCGGGATTCGCGACGACGACGCGCCCGCCCGAGGAGACGGCGGCCACCGAGCCGGTCCCGGAGGATACCGGGTCCTCCTCCTGGTCGTTGAAGGCGGTGAGCGCGGAGGTGGTGGTGATCCACACCGAGCCGGTGGTCGCGTCGGTGACGGTCGCGGTCGACCCGCCCATCGCGAGGACGGCCGCGCCGGGCAGTTGCACCTCGGTGCCGCGGATCACGTTGGCGATGTCCACCGGACTGACCTTGGACTGGTCGGAGTTGATGTTGAACACCGTCGCGGCGTCCTGCGTGATGTCGAAGGCGTCGCTGTTCGCGGCGTACCCGCCGTCGAGCAGGCGGGAGGGGTAGTTGAGGTGACCCACCATGCCGAGGTTCTCGTTGGTGACCCACACGCCGCCGTCGTTGAGGTCCACGTCCGCGGTGGCGAAGCCGGGGTACAGGAGGGCGCCGGCGACGACGGCACCCGTCACGGCCGTGACGACGGCACCCGAGGCCACACGTCTGCGGCGCGAAGTCATGCGGTTGAGACCCACGAACGTCACCCTTGCTACCTGTTGATTCGACCCAGCTCGACCCACGCCGAACCGCGGAATCCACCCTGGACCGAGGGCGGGCGGCGAACGGGTGGTCGCTAGCAGTGTCGCACGGCTCCCCCGATGTGCCAATGCACCTCGACGGATCCATCCCGCGGCTGCCTGGCGGCCGGGTGCCACGCCGTCGTCAGGGCGCAGGCACGGACGTGTCAGTCGAGGACGAGGCCGCTGCCGGTCCCGCGGGCCAGCGTGACGGGCTGGACCTCCCCGAAGCCGCGGACCTGCCGCGGTTCGTGCGGGGTGAGGACGAACTTCTCGTTCTGTCCGAGGGTCGCCGCGGTGATCGAGTCCACGAGGACCTCCCCCGGATCGGCGAGAGCGGTGAGGCGTGCGGCGAGGTTCACGGTGGGCCCGTAGATGTCGCCGAGCCGGGAGAGCACGCGGCCCCAGACCAGGGAGCAACGCGCGGAGGGCAGGAACTCGTCCTCCGTGAAGGCCTTCGCGAGCGCGAGGGAGATCTCCGCGCCGGCCTCGGGCGACTCCGCGATGTACAGCACCTCGTCGCCGATGGTCTTGACGAGGCGGCCGCCGCCGACCGAGATGATCTCGGCGCTCTTGTTCTCGAACCGCTGGACGAGCTGTGCCAGGGTGCGCTCGTTCATCTGCCGGGAGAGGCTCGTGTAGGAGACGAGGTCCGCGAACCCGACGGCGCGGGCGAGCGGTAGCGGGGCGTCCTGCTCGTCGCCGTCGCGCCCGGCCTCGCTGGAGCGGAGCCCCGATTCCGCGCGCAGGGCCAGGCGCTGCACGGCGGCGTTCATCTGCCGGCGCCACGCGTAGACCAGGGTCTTCTCGAGCGGATCGATCAGGTCGGGGAGTTCGGACACGAGGGTCTTCCGCGCCTCGGCGTCCGCGAGCCCACGCTGCGCCACCATCTCCTCGACGATCGCCTCGATCTGCCACACCACCATGCGGTCGGTCATCTGGCCGACGGCGCGCGTGATCGAGATGGCGGCATCCTCGGTGAGCTGTTCGCGGCGCACCATGTCGATGATCGTGATGAGTGCGCCGAGGTCCTTCTCGGTGAACGCGATGTCGTCGTCGCCGATGTTGGGGAAACCCATGGCGCGCCAGAGCTTCCGCGCCGAGAGGAGGGACACCCCGGCGCCCGCGGCGATGTCGCGGCGCTTCAGGGTCCGTTCGGCTCCGAGGAGTTCACGCTCGAGGCGCCGGATGGTCTCCCGGTCGATCTCGATGGGCCGCGCGTCGTCGTCCGCGTCGGTGGAGCCGTGGCGCTGGTGCGACGGCACGCCCGTCGCCATGTCGGGCTGGAGCTGCCAGACCGCCTTCGATGCCGTGGACGCGGCGGCGTCGGGGGCGTCGTCGTCGGCTGCGGCGCTCAGCGCTCCCGCGAGTGCGTCGTCGGTCGGATCGGTGTCCGTGTCACTGTCAGCGGGGGTGTCAGCAGCGGTGTCGCCGCTGGGGTGGGCGCCGGCGTCAGCAGGGGTGTCAGCGGCGGTGTCGCCGCTGGGGTGGGCGCCGGCGTGCGTGTCCGTGTCCGCATCCTCTGGACGTGGGGCGTCCTCCTCGGTGGCGGGCCGGCCCGCGTCGTGGCGGTCATCGACTGTCACGGTCGCTCGCCCCTCCATTCCTGCTGCATCCACTCCTGCCGCGTCCTGGACGCCCCGCCCCGGGCGTACTGCGGGTCTGTTTCCATGTCTACACCATCGAACATGCGGGTCAGCGGCAGTTCACCGATGGCCTGCACCACGAATTCCCTGAACGTTGCAATCTGCGGGACGTCACAGTACCGGTGGGCGCGGTCGTAGCCGAGGTCCACGATCAGGGTCCCGCTGCCGACGAGGCGCTGCACGAGCCTCTGCTCCGTCTGCAGCTGGTTGATCGCGGCGAGGTTGAGCTGGTGTTCGGTGCGCTTCGTGGCCCCGCGCCGGTGGATGATCCGCATGCTCGTGAGGACGTAGCGGTTGCCGGCCCAGCGCAGGAGCGGGACCACGAGGACGCGGAGCAGGAGAAGGACGACGGCGACGGCCACCGCGACGACGAACACCGGCTGCCAATCGGTGAGGTCGCCGGGCAGTTCGCGGTGCACGAGGTAGCCGAGGCCGAAGGCACCGACGGCGAGGAGCACGAAACCGAGGGCGAGCGGCAGGACCAGCGGCAGCGGATTGGGGCGCGTCCGCACCAGCACGCGCTCCCCCGGCAGGAGCCTGATGCGCACCGCTACGCCTGCGGGCGGAGGTGCACGACGTCCCCGGCGGTGACGGTGTGCCGTTCGCCGTCGTCGTCGCGCACGATCAGGGCGCCGCTGGGATCCAGGGCGAGGGCACGTCCGCTCAGCGCCGCGCCTCCGGGCAGCTCGGCCCGCACGTCCTGCCCGAGCGTCGCCGTCCGGGCGGCGACGCGCTCGTGGAGGGAGAGCCCCGCGGCCCAGGGAGCGGAGGCATCGCCGTCGACGTCGCAGAATGCGCGGTAGTGATCCGCGAAGGTCCGCAGGAAGGATTTGAGGAGGATGTTGCGATCGGTGGTGCCTGCGTACTCGAGCAGCAGGCTCGTGGCCGTCCGCACGGGGAGCTCGGCGTCGGTGAGGCTGACGTTCAGGCCCACCCCGACGACGACGGCGGGCGGTTCGGCGCCCGGTCCGGGCACGAACTGGCCGAGCACACCGGCGAGCTTCCGCCCGTCCACCGTGATGTCGTTCGGCCACTTCAGCTGGGGCGCTATCTCCGTGCGCTCCTCGATGCTCTCCGCGAGCGCAAGGGCTGCGAGGAGCGTGAACCACGAGTAGGAGGTGGTGGGCAGCGGTCGGCCCTGCCGGTTGAAGGGCCGCAGCAGCACGCTGACGAAGAGGGAGGACCGTTCCGGTGCCACCCACACCCGTTCCAGCCGCCCACGGCCTGCCGTCTGGTCCTCGGTGGCGAGCACGCTGAGGTCCGGCCATCCGGCGGGTTCCTCGACGGCGTGCCCGGCGAGGTCCGTGTTGGTGGAGCCGGTCCGTGGCAGCACGTCGAGTCGCGGGAACGGGCCGGAGGGCATGCAGAGCGCGGTCCTCAGGGCACCCAGATCGAGGCCGGGGCGCTCGAGATTGGAGTAGCGGGAGGACATGCTCCCGATCCTATCCGGCACGCGCGCCTGACTCCTGACCGCGTTCGCTTGACCTCGTTCGCCGCGGCGGCCGGAGGAGAGGCCGGTCTCGTCGATCTCGCCGGTCCCGTCGGTCTCGCCGGTCTCGCCGGTCTCGCCGGTCTCGCCGGTCTCGCCGGTCTCGCCGGTCTCGTCGGTCTCGTCGGTCTCGTCGGTCTCGTCGGTCTAATCGCTCAGAGGAAGATGTCGGGGACGAGCTGGTCCTCGGGGGCGCCCAGGCTGTAGGGCGTGAGGTCGGTGATGCCCTCCTCCCTCAGCACCTGCTCATCGGTGTAGAAGTTGCCCGTGCAGCTCCTCGAGGGCCGCACGAGCACGGCGTGCGCGGCGTCGGCCACGATGTCGGCCTTCCTCGCGGCCTGCACCATGCGGCTGCCGCCCGGCATGTTGCGGATGGCGGCGGTGTCGATCAACGTGGCGGGCCAGAGCGAGTTCACCGCTACGCCCTCCTCCTTCAGTTCCTCGGCGAGGCCCAGGGTGGTGAGGCTCATGCCGTACTTCGCCATGGTGTAGGCGAGGTGCACGCCGGCCCACCGGGGCTCGAGGTTGAGCGGCGGCGAGAGCGTGAGAATGTGCGGGTTCGAGGAGCGCTGCAGTGCCTCGAGCGCGAACTTGCTCAGCATGAAGGTGCCGCGCACGTTGATGTCCGCCATGAGGTCGTAGCGCTTCATGTCCACGTCCGGCGTCTTCGACAGGTCGATCGCGGAGGCGTTGTTCACCACGATGTCGATACCCCCGAACGCGGCGGCGGTCGCCTCGACCGCGCCGCGGACGTCGTCGTCGTTCCGGACGTCGCCGACGATCGGGAGGGCGCGGCCGCCTGCCGCCTCGATCTGCTCAGCCGCGGTGAATACCGTGCCCTCGAGCTTGGGGTGCGGCTCGCCCGTCTTGGCCATCAGCGCGACGTTCGCGCCGTCGCGCGCCGCCCTGAGTGCTATCGCCAGACCGATCCCCCGGCTGCCGCCGGACATGATCATGGTGCGGCCCGCAAGCGTTCCGGACGCTGCGGCGTGGTCTTCGGTACGTTCAGTCATGCCCTCAGCGTAGACAGCGGTCGACGGCGTGGCGCCGTGCGACGCACCGGTGGTTACCGGTCGGTAACATCCTGTGGTCGGCCAAGTCGCTGCGGGGGAAACTGTAGGGCCTCTACAACCGCATGCCGGAGGGCGCTCACTAGACTGGGGGAATTGCGCCGTTCGTTGTCGGAAACCTCCAGTCAGGTCCTTCGGGCCGAGCGTGCGTCCCCGTTCCCCGCCGACCGGAGTATCGATGCACCAGGATCTGCAGACCAGCCTCACCACGACGGCCGGGAAGCTCGCCGACTTCCGGAGGCGCCAGGCGCTCTCGGAGCAGCCCTCGGGTCCTGAGGCCGTCGAGAAGCAGCACGCGCGCGGCAAGAACACGGCGCGCGAGCGCATCGACATGCTCGTGGACGAGGACTCGTTCGTCGAGTTCGACGCCCTCGCGGTGCACCGCTCCACCGCCTTCGGCATGGAGAAGAAGAAACCCCTGGGCGACGGCGTCGTCTCCGGGTACGCGACGGTCGACGGCCGGCTGATCGCCATCTACAGCCAGGACTTCACCGTCTACGGCGGATCGCTGAGCCAGGTCAACGGCGAGAAGATCGTCAAGGTGCAGGAGTTCGCGTTGCGGAACGGGTGCCCCGTGGTGGGCATCAACGACGGCGGCGGTGCGCGCATCCAGGAGGGCGTCGCGTCGCTCGCGATGTTCGCGGACATCTTCCGGAACAACGTGCACGCCTCGGGCGTGATCCCGCAGATCTCCCTCATCATGGGCCCCTGCGCGGGCGGCGCCGCTTACTCCCCCGCGCTGACGGACTTCGTGGTGATGGTGGACAAGACCTCGCACATGTTCATCACCGGCCCGGACGTCATCAAGACCGTCACGGGCGAGGACGTCGACATGGAGACCCTGGGAGGCGCACGCCAGCACAACACGACCACCGGCACCTCGGCCTACCTTGCCACCGATGAGGCCGACGCCGTCGGTTTCGTCCGTGAACTCCTCGACTTCCTGCCCTCGAACAACCTTGCGGAGGCGCCCCTCACCGAGTTCGTCGAGGAGCTTTCGCTGAACGACGACGACCTCGCGCTCGACGTCCTCATTCCCGACGCCGCGAGCCAGCCGTACGACATGCACGCGGTGATCGACGCCATCGTGGACGACAGCCACTTCCTCGAGATGCAGGCGCTGTACGCGCCGAACGTCGTCACCGGGTACGCCCGCGTGGAGGGCCACACCATCGGGATCGTGGCCAACCAGCCGCTGCAGTTCGCCGGGACGCTGGACATCAGTGCGTCCGAGAAGGCCGCGCGCTTCGTGCGGCACTGCGACGCCTTCAACATCCCGATCCTCACCCTCGTGGACGTGCCCGGCTTCCTGCCGGGCAAGGACCAGGAGTTCCAGGGCATCATCCGCCGCGGCGCGAAGCTGCTGTACGCCTACGCCGAGGCCACGGTGCCCAAGCTCACGGTCATCACCCGCAAGGCCTACGGCGGCGCGTACATCGTGATGGGGTCCAAGAAGCTCGGCGCGGACCTCAACCTCGCGTGGCCCACAGCGCAGATCGGCGTGATGGGTGCCCAGGGCGCCGTCAATATCCTGTATCGCGGGCAGCTCAAGGCCGTGTCCGACGCCGGCGGGGACGTCGAGGGGGCGCGCGCCGAGGTGGTGCAGCAGTACGAGGAGGAGTTGCTGAACCCGTACCAGGCGGCTGAGCTCGGGTACGTGGACGCCGTGATCGCGCCGTCCGACACACGTCTGCAGATCGTCCGCGGGCTGCGCGCCCTGCGGGACAAGCGGGCCACGAACCCGGTCAAGAAGCACGGGAACATCCCGCTGTGAGTGGCGTTCCTCGTGAGGTTGCTGCCGCGTCCGAGGATGGCGGCACGTCCAGCCCCGGGGATGACTCGAGTACCGGCGCATCCGAGGGTGCTGGCGGCAAGACCGGCGGGGTGTCCGGCGTCGCGGGCGGAGCGAGCGGCGGAGTGTCAACGGCTGCTGATGGCAAAACCCGCGGGGCATCGGGCGTCTCGGGCGGAGCAAGCGGCGGGGTGTCCACGGCTGCTGACGGCAAGACCGGCAGGGTTGCCGGCGTCTCGGGCGGAGCAAGCACCGCGGCATCCGCGACTACTGACGGCAAAACCGGCGGGGCATCGGGCGTCTCGGGCGGAGCAAGCACCGCGGCATCCGCGACTACTGACGGCAAAACCCGCGGCGTGTCCGGCGTGTTGAGCGGCGTAGGCGCCGGAGTATCCGAAGTAGTGAGGGGCGTGACCGGCGGTGTGGCAGGAGTTGTGGGTGGCGTGAACGCCGCAGTGTCCGGGCTCTCGGGGGGACTGTCCGGCGCCGCCGGCGGTGGGAGCGCCGGGAGATCCGGCAAGGCCGGGGCGGCTCCCGGTGCCGATCATCATGCCGCCGCTGGCTACGAAGCTGCATTGGCTGACGGCGAATCCGACGCTCCGATCCTCACCGTGGTGTCCGGTCGGCCCACCGACGAGGAACTGGCGGCACTCACCGCCGTCGTCGTCGCGCTTCAGGCGGAAGCCGCCGAGGACGACTCCGCCGGTCAGGCGCGGTCCTGGGTGCGGCGTGCCCTTCTCCGACTCGGCCCGACACCCGGCCCGGGATCCTGGCGTCGCAGCTCGCGCTGACCAGCGCTCCGGCTTTTCAGGACACGTTGCTTCGACGGAAGACCGGCCAGGGCGGGGCGCCCGGCAGGCGCAGAACACAGTAGCGCGCGTGATGCAGCAGACCCTGGGTGATGGACGTCGTCGTGCGCGTAGAGAAACCATCTCCACTCCAACACGGTCAGCGCCTTCATTCTCCTTCGCACATAATCGCTGATTTCGCCGTATCCCTCTATGCCTGAATACACACGCAGCGCCGGTTTGAGTGTGACGCACGAATACGTCCTGTGGCCGCAGATACCGTCGCGAGTCATTTGCTCAGCTCGAATGCTACGAGCCTCTCTCGTGGTGCCGCCTGGGAATTTTCGACTCCCTAGAATGTCAGTGGTGTCGGGGAGAATCATTGTATGAACAGCGTCCCGGAAGTCGATGAGTATGAACTCATCGCTGACCGCATCAGGGCACTGAATTCCGAGAAAGCCCGTATCGAGTCCGAGATCGCGACGAACACCGAGCAACTGCGTGAATTGTTCGAGAACCGACTGATCAACCGCGGCCACCTGCCCCGACCCCGCTCCGGGCGGACACGCACCAACTTCGCCGACACCGTCACCGCAACCGAGATCGCGGGCCTGCTGCGCATTCCTGAACGCTCCGCCCACCGCCTCGTGCAACACGCAGCGGTCCTGGTCAACCATCACCCCAAAACCCTCGACGCCCTCCGACAAGGCGTCATCTCCTGGTCACACGCAACAGCCCTCGTGCACGAATACGCAGGCCTACCCGAGGCCACCTCCCACCTGCTCGAAGAACAACTCCTCCCCATCGCCGCCGACACGACCGCGCCTCGCATGGCCTACCGCGCCCGGAAACTCAGAGCCGACCTGCATCCCGTCACCCTCGAAGAACGAGCCCGCACCGCAACCCTCGAGCGACGGGTCACCCTCGAACCCGCCGACGACGCCATGGCCTGGCTCCACATCCTCCTCGACGCCACCAACGCCACCGCCATCGACGCTCGCCTCACCCACGCCGCCCGCGCCCTCCAGAGCCCACAGGAGCACCGGGACCTGGCGCAGCTACGCACGGACGTCCTCACAGACCTCCTACTCACCGACGCCCACCACGCCCAACACACCCACCTCACGGACGCCCAACTCACCGACACGCAGCTCCCAAACCAGGAGATCGGACAACAGGTCGGGCAGCACCAGGTCGGACAACAGGTCGGGCAGCCGGGTGGGCATCCGGTCGGGCATCCGGTCGGGCATCCGGCTGGGCATCCGGCTGGACAGGCCTCCAACCGGCCCTCGGTCCGCGCGCATATCAACGTCACTGTTCCCGTGCTCACCCTGCTCGGCGTCGATGACGCACCAGCGGACCTTGAAGGCTACGGACCCATCCCCGCGGAAATCGCCCGCCGGCTCGCCGCTCACGCACCGTCCTTCACCCGGCTACTCACCCACCCCGAGACAGGCACCGTCCTCAGCGTCGGCCGCACCACCTACGCCGTCCCCTCCGACCTGAGAAGGTGGCTGCGCGTCCGCGACCGAACCTGCCGACACCCCGGATGCTCCGTCGCCGCCTCACGCTGCGAACTCGACCACACCACACCCTGGTCCCACGCCGGCAACACCTCCCACGACAACCTCGCGCATCTATGCCGCAAACACCACATGCTCAAAACCGAAGGCATATGGCACTACCAACACCACCCCAACGGAACACTCACCGCCACCTCCCCCGGCGGAGCAACCTACGCCAGCGCCCTGGAACCACGAACCGACTGACTCGCTATCCGGTCGTCACTGCGCGTGAACTGGGGCTTGATGGTGGCCTACCGGCCAACCACCAGTCCGGTGGGCGCGGTCAGCGGGTGGGTGGTTCGCAGCCGATACCGGTCGGGTTCTCGATGCAGTTCTCACTCACGCTATGACCCTCGGTCCGCCAGATACTCATCACATGAGGCTCCGAGACCACCGCCGCTTCCCCCGCGACCGGCTGGAACGGACCCCCGTCCACCGAGTAATCCCCCGCGAAGAACGTCGTCAACGTCACCTCGTAATCACCGGTCTCCGACCACTGATGACTCGTCGCCGTCTGCGTATCGAACGCACCCTCCGGAACAGGGCCACCCGGCGTCGACGTCGTCGCACCCGACCCGTCCCCGTACCCCCACACGAACGACACCGGGCGGGCCTTCAACACGATCGTCGCGTCCTGGAACTCGAACGTGAACTCCTGCTCCACAGCCTGCGCGAACACATTCGAATGCGCGTTCCGCAACCCGAAATTCGACGGCTCAGACACGATCGTCGCCGCCAGCACCGGCTGCTTCTGGAACTCCTCAAGAGTCAACACAACCGGCAGATCCTCCACGGCGACCTCACCCTCCACCGGAGGCTCCGGCGGCTGATTCGGATACATACACGACGACCGACCCGTCGGAGTCTCCGACGTCGGCTGAACATTGCTGTTCACCTCAATCCAATTCACCACCACCCCACCCGGCTCCGCATCACACCGCGCATCCACCCGAGGACACTGACCAGGATCCAGCGCATCACCCGCGTCAGCAACACACGCCCGCTCATACCGGTACGAAATGCCATCATCCTGAGGAAGTGGCACCGGATCAGAATCATTCGGAATAGCGGTCAAGGCTTGGTCGGCATCAACTGGCTGACGACCCGCAGTTGTATTTGAGGCTTCAGCTGTATTTCCCGAAAAGCGAATACCTGCCCCCTCAGCCAATGCTTGCGTGGCTCCAATTGCTAACAGTGAGGTGGTAAGAAGTACGCAGGCATATGAACGAAGGCGTTGCATTACTGCGTTCCTTCCGGGGCACCGAAGTCGAGCATGATCCATCTGCCATTTTCGTACACCGAGAAGATTGCATTGAAAACTGGTTCTTCATCTGGTTCATCGGTCAGCAAAGCGCCCGTGTTCGAGTAGGTCCTAGATGCACCTTGAGCCACCTCAACAAGAGAACCGACAGACCCTTGAGTATTCACGCGGAAGTCAGGTCGAAAGGCGGTCACCATCGACTCTGCTCCTTCAACCCAACCGCCATCTTTGTATATTTGGCTCACTGCCGTCTTTACATTCGCGCAAGTGGCACAGTCTGGATCTGTAACAGCGTCAAACGGAGCCCAGTCATTGGTCTCGTAACCATAGGAGAAGAGTTCGAACCAGTATTCGGTGAACGCCTCCAGCCCCTCGGCGGTGTTCTCGTCCGCGAGCGCGGGCTTCACGGGAACAGGGATGTTGGCGGCTGGGCCCAAGGACGAAGCAGGAGACGGCTCGGGCGTCGACGCCGCAGTTGGAGTTGCTGACCCGGAAGCGGCAGCGGACGCTGAGGCAGACTGCGACGGAGCATCCGACGTCTCGGTGGCGGAAGGATCGTCAGAGCCCTGGCAGCCGGTCAACGCCATCAACACCACAGCACTACCGGCCACCACCGGACCGAACCGGCGACGCACCATCGAGAACGCGAACGACATACAACTCCCCCACTCGTGACCGGCCACCCGAAATCGCCCTCAGCATAGCCCGAAGCACCTGATCCGGTCCCGGTTGTCCACAGGCCATTGCGCACGCGAAGTCCGCCGCCGTCGAGCGACCGTCGGGAGCCCGCCGAGAGCCTGAGAGCTCGTTAGCCGTCGAACTAAACGTGGGATCAAAGGAGGAAAACAGGCCCGGACGGGACACGAGAACGAAGCGACGAGAAGACGAGAAGCAGCCGCCGAAGAGCCGGCAATAAGGACCAGCGGTCGAGAGCGCTCACACCACAGCCGACCCACATGATGGCTCGCGGCAACGGTCCGGCGATAGGCTTCCCCCGTGACTTACACCACTGATGACACCGAGCAGCCCACCCGCGCATCCACAGCGATCGACGCCGTCGCCACCTCCTACTACGAGACCCTGCTGGAGTTGATGCCGAACTTCGCGACCGAACTGGGCATCCCCGGCCACGAGACGGAATACCAGGACTACTCCCCTGCCGGACTGGAGGCACTCGCCGAAGCGACCCGCGAGACGCTGCAGCGGCTCGAGGACCTCGAACCGACCGACGACGTCGACGCCGTGACCCTCGACGCGATGCGCGAACGCCTGGGCCTCGAACTCGAGATCCACGACGCCGGGCTCGACTACTCCGAACTCAACAACATCGCGTGCCCTGCACAGAGCATCCGCGCCATCTTCGACCTCATGCCCACTGCGACCGCAACCGACTGGACGCACATCGCTGGCCGGATGGCGAACATCCCCGCAGCCATCGACGGGTACATCTCCTCCCTCCGGGCCGGGCGCGAGCGCGGTCTGGTCGCCGCCCGCCGGCAGGTCGCCATCGTGGTGGAACAGTCCACGAAATACGCGGAGGACGGCGGCTTCTTCGACACCCTGGGCGCCACCACCAGCGCGGACGACGGAGACCTGTCGGAGTCGCTACGCGCCGACCTCAGGGCGGGTGCGGACGCCGCGCGGACCGCCTACCGGCACCTCGCCGCCTTCCTGCAGGACGACCTCATGTCCACCGCTCCGGAGAAGGACGCCGTCGGCCGTGAGCACTACGCGCTGATGTCGCGACGCTTCCTCGGGTCCGCCGTTGATCTCGAGGAGACCTACCAGTGGGGCGTCGAGGAGCTCGACCGCGTGATCGCCGAACAGGAGGCCGTGGCGAACGAGATCCGCGAGGGCGCGAGCATCGAGGAGGCCATGCGCCTCCTCGACGAGGACCCCGCCCGCCAGCTCCAGGGCACGAATGCATTGCAGGCGTGGATGCAGGAACTCTCGGACAAGGCCGTGGACGCCATGGCCGGCGTCCACTTCGACATCCCCGACATCATGCGCAGGCTCGAATGCAAGATCGCCCCGACCAACGAGGGCGGCATCTACTACACCGGACCCAGCGACGACTTCTCCCGCCCGGGCCGCATGTGGTGGTCCGTGCCCGAGGGCGAGGACTCCTTCACCACGTGGAAGGAGACGACGACGGTCTACCACGAGGGCGTTCCCGGTCACCACTTGCAGATCGCGACCGCCACCTACCAGCGCGCCCTCCTGAACCCCTGGCGTCGCAATGCCATCTGGGTCTCGGGCCAGGGCGAGGGCTGGGCCCTGTACGCCGAGCGGCTCATGGAGGAGCTCGGTTTCCTCGCGGATCCGGGCGACCGCCTCGGCATGCTCGACGCCCAGCGCATGCGTGCCGCCCGCGTGGTCTTCGACATCGGCGTGCACCTCGAGCTCAACGTCCCGGAGCGTTGGGGCGAGGGGACCTGGACGCCAGACAAGGGGTACGAGTTCCTGAAGCGCAACATCGCCATTAGCGAGGGGCAGCTGAACTTCGAGTTCACGCGCTACCTCGGCTGGCCCGGACAGGCGCCGTCCTACAAGATCGGCCAGCGGCTCTGGGAGCAGATCCGCGACGAGGTTCGTGCGTCGGAGGGCGACGCCTTCGACCTCCGCGCCTTCCACACGCGCTCCCTCAACCTGGGCTCGGTGGGCCTCGACACGCTGCGGCGTGCGCTCACGGGCCACACCGGCTGAGTAGACATTCGTCACGGGCGGGGCGGGAATACTTCCCGACCCGCCCGCCGCGGCCCGGAATGACGCGGAAGTGCGCGGACGGACGTCGACCGCGACGACGACGGCGGTCGGTGCCGACGTAACATTTCGCAACTCGGGCTTCGCTCGTGTAAGGGCTGGCCCCTAGTGTTTCGGCCGTGCCTACTGAAACGACCTCCCCCACCTCCCGCCGGAGGCTGCCCCGCTGGGCGACCTCGTTCGGCCCCCAGATCATCGCCGCCCTCGTCGTCGGGCTCGGCCTCGGATTGCTGGCCAAGGACACCGGCCACACCAGCGAGACACCCACGCCCCTCGGCACGACGCTCGCCACCATCGGCTCGAGCTACGTCGCCCTGCTGCGCGCCGCCGTCGTGCCCCTCATCTTCACGGCCGTCGTCAGCTCCATCGCCAACCTCCGCGCGGTCAACAACGCCGCACGCCTCGCCGGCCAGACGCTTCTCTGGTTCGCGATCACGGCCCTGATCTCCGTGGTGATCGGTATCGCGCTCGGTGTCATCCTCCAGCCCGGCGCCGGCACCGAAGCCACCGAGCCCGCCGAGTACACCGGAAGCACGGGCAGCTGGTGGGCCTTCCTCACCGGGCTGATCCCCGCGAACTTCCTCGGCCTCCAGGCCTCCTCGAACGTCGCCGAGTCGGGCGCCGTCACGACGGCCCTGAACTTCAACGTGCTGCAGGTCCTCGTCGTCGCCGTCGCCGTCGGCATCGCGGCGCTCAAGGTCGGCAAGCAGGCCGAGCCGTTCCTGACCTTCAACGCCTCCGCGCTGGCCGTCATCCAGAAGGTGCTCTGGTGGATCATCCGGATCGCGCCCATCGGCACCATCGGCCTCATCGGCAACGCCGTCGCGGTGTACGGGTGGGACACCATCGGATCGCTGGGCAAGTTCACGCTGGCCATCTACGTGGGCCTCGCGCTCGTGCTGTTCGCCGTCTACCCGGTGCTCATCAAGGCGCACGGCCTGTCCGTCCGGCAGTACTTCTCCGGCGCGTGGCCCGCCATCCAGCTCGCTTTCGTCTCGCGCTCCTCGGTGGGCACGCTCCCCCTCACGCAGCGCGTCACCGAGCGGAACCTCGGTGTTCCCCGCGGCTACGCCTCGTTCGCCGTGCCGCTGGGCGCGACGACGAAGATGGACGGCTGCGCCGCGATCTACCCGGCGATCGCCGCGATCTTCGTCGCCCAGTTCTTCGGGATCGAGCTGACCCTCACGCAGTACCTCCTGATCGCGCTGGTGTCCGTGCTCGGTTCGGCGGCGACCGCCGGCACCACCGGCGCCGTGGTCATGCTGACCCTCACCCTCTCGACCCTGGGGCTGCCCCTCGCGGGCGTCGGCCTGCTGCTCGCCGTCGATCCCATCCTCGACATGGGCCGCACGGCCGTGAACGTGGCCGGTCAGGCGCTCATCCCCACGATCGTCGCCAAGCGCGAAGGCATCCTGGACCGCGACCTGTACGACGCCGAGCGCACGGGTGACCCCTTCGCCGATGACAGCGTCTCCGAGACCGCCGCATCCGACGACGTCGCCGATGCCCCGAACGACGGCATCTCGACCGCCGTCACCCGCTGACCGGACGCCGTCACTCGCTGACCGAGCAGCGCTGATCGAACTCCGCTGTTCGGACCCCGCTGATCGACACGGCGGCCCGCCCACCCAGGGCGGGCCGCCGTCGTCGTTAACGATTCGGCGGCGTTCCTCGCCCATCCGGCGCTTTCGCCAGTGAGCGGGCGCATCATGGACGCACCTCTCCAGCTCGACAAGGTGGTGCATCATGAATCGACCGCACCTGACGGGGAAAGTCCCCGCCACACTCGCCGCCCTCGCCCTCGCCGGAGGCCTCGGCCTCGCAGGGGCACCGCCTGCATCCGCCGCCTCCTGCGGCATCACGTGGGGCTCCACCGCCAAGGCCTCCCCCACCTACTCCTCCGCTCCCATCACCGACGTCCGATCCGGCAGGCACTCCTGTTTCGACCGACTCGTCATCGACGCGCGCGGACCCGTCTCCGGGTACCGCGTCGGCTACGTGGACCAGGTGACCCAGCCGGGCTCCGGCGCCTCCGTGCCGCTCCGGGGAGGAGCGCGGCTCTCGGTCACGGTTCTCGCTCCCGCGTACGACGCCGCAGGTCGGGCCACGTACTCGCCCGGAAACCGTGCGGAACTCGTGGACGTCGCAGGCTACTCGACCTTCCGCCAGGTGGCCCTCGCGGGCAGCTACGAGGGCCAGACGACGCTCGGACTCGGCGTGCGGGCGCGCCTTCCGGTCCGTGTCACGGTCCTTCCCGGACCGGGTACCGGTTCCAGGGTGGTGATCGACGTCGCTCACCGCTGGTGAAGGTTCCCGCCCGGTCCCGGCGCAGCGTCGCCCCGGGACTTGGCGGGTGACTCCGCGCAATCACCTTCCAACCCGCCCGCCCTACGCTATGAGCATGACCCTCCGCCTGATCCTCGCGTCGAAGTCCCCCGCCCGCACGAAGCTCCTCCGCGAGGCGGGCATCCGGCACGATGTCCTGGTGTCCGAGGTCGACGAGCCGGCCGTCGCCGCCTCCTACGGACCGCTCGACCCGTACGACACCGCACTGCTCCTCGCGCGCGCGAAGGCCGAGGCGGTCGCCTCGCTCGACGCCGCCGAGGAGTCCCTCGTGATCGGCTGCGATTCCGTGCTCGAGTTCGACGGCGAGGCGCACGGCAAGCCCTACGAGCCCGCCGTCGCCATCGAACGCATCAGCCGGATGCGCGGGCGCTCCGGCGTCCTGCACACCGGGCACTGGCTGGTGGACACGCGCGACGACGGTTCCGGCGCGACGATCGGCGCGGTGTCCTCCGCGACCGTGCACTTCGGGGACATGACCGACGCCGAGGTGCACGCGTACGTCGCCACGGGCGAACCTCTCCAGTGCGCCGGATCCTTCACCATCGACGGGCTCGGTGGTGCCTTCATCGACCGCGTGGACGGCGACCCCCACGCCGTCGTCGGTCTGAGCATCGCCACCCTCCGCGGCCTCCTACAGGCGGCAGGGGTGTCCGTGACCGCGTTCTGGCCGGATGGAGGCTCCTTGTAGGTTCCCTACAAGACACGGGGTGCCAACACTCCTTCTCAGCACGATTCATGGGCGGAAGCCACAAGACCGGGCTAGGCTCCGAGCTGAGAAGAAGGAGCCACACGCCTCATGAGTCAGCACCCCCACGTCCCGTCCGAGGTCACTGCCCACCCCAGCGCGAACGGCACCGGTGACGCCGGTACGGCCACCACCGCCGGGACGCGGAGGACGATCACGAAGGTCCTCGTGGCCAATCGCGGCGAGATCGCCGTCCGGGTCATCCGGGCGGCCCGCGACGAAGGCATCGCATCGGTGGCCGTCTACGCCGAGCCCGACCGCGAGGCGCTCCACGTCCGCATGGCCGACGAGGCGTTCGCGCTCGGTGGCTCGACCGCCGCGGACTCCTACCTCGTGATGGAGCGCATCCTCGACGCGGCCGCCCGCAGCGGGGCGGACGCGATCCACCCCGGGTACGGCTTCCTGTCCGAGAACGCCGAGTTCGCGCAGCGCGTCATCGACGCCGGCATCACCTGGATCGGACCGTCACCCAGCTCGATCTCGCAGCTGGGCGACAAGGTGCAGGCGCGCCACATCGCCGAGCGGGTCGGCGCCCCGCTGGTCCCCGGCACCAAGGACCCCGTGGCCTCCGTCCAGGAGGTCATCGACTTCGCGGACGAGTTCGGGCTGCCCCTCGCGATCAAGGCGGCCTTCGGTGGTGGCGGGCGCGGCATCAAGGTGGTCCGCAACCACGAGGAGATCCCCGAGCTGTTCGACTCCGCGGTCCGGGAGGCGACGGCGGCCTTCGGTCGCGGGGAATGCTTCGTGGAGCGCTTCCTCGATGCCCCCCGCCACGTCGAGACCCAGTGCCTCGCCGACGCGCACGGCAACGTCGTCGTCGTCTCCACCCGCGACTGCTCCCTGCAGCGCCGCAACCAGAAGCTCGTCGAGGAGGCTCCCGCGCCGTTCCTCACCGACGAGCAGAACACGCGCCTCTACGAGTCCTCGAAGGCGATCCTCACAGCAGCCGACTACCAGGGTGCAGGCACGTGCGAGTTCCTCGTGGGCCAGGACGGCACCATCTCGTTCCTCGAGGTCAACACCCGCCTCCAGGTGGAGCACCCCGTCTCCGAGGAGGTCACCGGCCTGGACCTCGTGCGCGAGCAGTTCCGCATCGCCCGCGGCGAGGCCCTCGGGTACAGCGACCCCGTGGTCCGCGGCCACTCCTTCGAGTTCCGGATCAACGGTGAGGACGCCGGCCGGGGCTTCATGCCCGCACCCGGAACCGTGCAGACCCTGACCCTGCCGAGCGGACCCGGCGTCCGGGTGGACTCCGGCATCGAGGCGGGCGAGGTCATCGGGGGCACCTTCGACTCCATGCTCGCCAAGCTCATCGTCAGCGGAGCCACCCGCGAGCAGGCTCTGCAGCGGGCCCGTCGTGCCATCGGTGAGATGGTCGTCGAGGGCATGCCCACCGTCCTCCCCTTCCACGCGGCCGTCGTCGTCGACCCGGCGTTCGCCCCGACGGACGGCCCGTTCTCCGTCCACACCCGGTGGATCGAGACCGAGTTCGCCAACACCATCGAGCCGTGGTCGGGACCTGCCGAGGCGGGCGCGGAGGAGGACTCCCGACAGCGGGTGACCGTCGAGGTGGGCGGGCGTCGCCTCGAAGTGGTGCTGCCCTCCGGTCTCGGAGCGGCATCCAACGGCAAGTCCGGCGCACCGGTCAAGTCCAAGAAGTCGTCGCGGGCGAGGGCCGGCAAGGCCGCCGTCAGCGGGGACGAGCTCACCTCACCCATGCAGGGGACCATCGTGAAGGTGGCCGTCACCGACGGTGACGTGGTGTCCGAGGGCGATCTCGTGGTGGTGCTCGAAGCCATGAAGATGGAGCAGCCCCTCACGGCGCACCGGAGCGGCACCGTGACGGGACTCGCCGCGGCGGCCGGGGACACCGTCTCCGCGGGATCGGTCATCGCCAGCATCAAGGACTGACAAGGGCAGGCACCGCTGCCTCCTGCCCACGGGCCCTCGCTGCACTCCGCATGGCTCACCCATGAGCACGCATCACCGACGACGACGGCGCCGCCCCCGGTGAGGAGGCGGCGCCGTCGTCGTCTGTCGTCAGCAGGCCGGGAAGGCCGTCAGGCGACGTCGTTCTCGTAGTCGTGATCGCGCGTCTCACGGGAGAGGAACAGTGCGACGAACGTCACGACGGCCGCGACGCTCAGGTACAGGCCGACGAGCACGGTGCTGCCACCCGCGCGCTGCCAGAGGGCGACGGCGATGAACGAGGCCGGGGCGGCACCGATCATGCTCGAGACGTTGTAGGCGACGGCGGAGCCCGTGTAGCGGACGTTCGCCGGGAACAACTCGGGCAGCACGGCGGCCATCGGCCCGAACGTGAGTCCCATGAGGGTGAAGCCGATGATCAGCAGCGCCATCGCGCCGACCGTCCCGGCCCCGAACAACGGAGCCCACAGCAAGCCGAAGACTGCGATGCCGACGGTGGTGGCGAGAAGCATCTTGCGGCGGCCGAAGCGCTCGGCCAGTGGACCGGAGACGACGGTGAAGATACCGAAGAACACCACGCCGATGATCAACATCCACAGGAAGTCGGGGCGATCGAAGCCGAGGCCCGGCACGAACGCTGCCTCCTGAGCGGGGCTGAAGGTTCCGCCAGCCTTGGCGGCTCGTTCGCGGGCCTGCTCCACGCTCGACGGCGCCGTGCCGTAGGTCAGGGTGAAGGCGGTCATGAAGTAGAACAGCACGTAGATGGCGAACATGATGAAGGTGCCGAGGATGAGGCGCCGCCAGTGACGCGCGAACGTCGTGCCGAGCGGCATCTTCACGACCTTGCCCTCGCTCTGGACCTTCTGGAAGGACGCGCTCTCGATCAGCTTGAGGCGCACGTACAGCCCGATGATGACCATGACGGCGCTCAGGAGGAACGGCACGCGCCAGCCCCAGGCGAGGAACTGCTCCGGCGTCAAGGTGGTGCTGAGCAGCACGAACAGCAGGTTCGCGAGGATGAAGCCGATCGGGGCGCCGAGCTGCGGGAAGGTACCGAAGATGGCGCGCTTGCCCTCGGGGGCGTTCTCCGTGGCCAGCAGCGCGGCACCGCTCCATTCACCGCCGAGTGCGAGGCCCTGCAGGAAGCGGAGCACCACGAGCAGCAGCGGGGCGAGGAACACCCAGCCGGGTGTGGTGGCCGCGGGCAGCAGGCCGATCAGGAACGTGGCCACACCCATGGTCAGCAGTGACGCGACGAGGGTGGCCTTCCGTCCGATCTTGTCGCCGAAGTGACCGAAGACGATGGAGCCCAGCGGCCGCGCCACAAAGGCGACGCCGAAGACGGCGAACGAGCTGAGCAGCTGGTTCGCCTCGGTCTGGTTGGGGAAGAAGAGAGCCGGGAAGACGAGGACCGCGGCCGTCGCATAGATGTAGAAGTCGTAGAACTCGATGGTCGTGCCGATGAGGCTGGCGAAGATCACCCGACCCCTGGAGTTCAGTGGCGCAGTGGTTCCGCTGGTGCCAGCGGAGGTGGAGGAGGTCATGGCGTCGGCTTTCTCGGGTGGGCGCCGGGCCGTGGCACCTCGCGGCGCAGCCCGTCCCGGGACCGGTGCTTCTGATCGATCCTGATATCAGACCACCGGCGTCCACCAGACGGATAAGAGTGTCCACAGTGTGGACACTGGGAACTCTTCCGCGACATGAGGCCGCCGGCCCTCCGCCTGCCGGTAGGGACGCCCTACAGAAGCACCAACTCTCCTGGTGGATGTGGTTCCACCCGGCCGTGACCTACAGGTGGACGTGCAGGCGCCGGGCCGCTTCCGAGATGGACCCCGTGAGCGAGGGGTAGACCGTGAAGGTGTTCGCGACGTCGTCGACGTGAAGCTTCTTCGTGACCGCGAGCGCCAGCGGGAAGATCAGCTCGGAGGCGCGCGGACCCACCACCACTCCGCCGATCACGGTTCCCGAACCCTTCCGGGAGATCACCTTCACGAAGCCGTCCTTGACGTTCATCATCTTCGCCCGGGCGTTGGTGTGCAGCGAGAGCTTGACGACGTCGCCCTGGTACCTGCCGGACGCGATGTCCTCCTCCGTGACGCCGACCGTCGCGATCTCCGGCGAGGTGAAGATGTTGGAGGCGACCTGCTTGAGCTTGATCGGGCTCACGGAATCGCCCATGAGGTGCGCGATCGCGATGCGGCCCTGCATCGCGGCAACCGATGCCAGGGCGAAGACGCCCGTGCAGTCGCCCGCCGCGTAGACGTTCGGCGCGGTGGTGCGGGAGACGCCGTCCACCTGGATGTGGCCGGATTCGCCGACCGCCACCCCGACCTCCTCGAGGCCGATGTCCGAGGTGTTGGGTACGGCACCCACCGCGACGAGGCAGTGACTGCCCTCGACGGTGCGCCCGTCCGCCAGCCGGACGATCACGCCGTCCTCCGTGCGGTCCACGGCCTCGGCGCGGGACCTCGACAGGACCGTCATGCCGCGGTCGGTGAAGACGCCTTCCAGCACCTCTGCGGCGTCGGCGTCCTCGCCGGGCAGCACGCGGTCGCGGCTCGAGATGAGCGTCACCTTGGATCCGAGGCCGTTGTAGGCGCTCGCGAATTCGGCACCCGTGACGCCCGATCCGACGACGATGAGGTGCTCGGGGATCCGGCGGAGGTTGTAGAGCTGGGTCCAGTTGAAGATGCGTTCGCCGTCGGGCATGGCACTGGGCAGTTCGCGGGGCGTGGAGCCGACGGCGAGCAGCACGGCGTCGGCCTCGACGATGGTCGTCTCACCCTCGGAGACCACTTCGAGTCGGTGGTTGTCGAGCAGCTTGCCGGTCCCGATGATGATCTGCACCCCGAGGCGCTCCAGGGTGGCCCGGATGTCGGAGGACTGCTCGACCGCGAGCTTCAGCAGACGCTGGTTCACCTTGTCGAGGTCCGCGTACACCGCGCTGTCGGCGGAGAAGTGCACGCCGAGGCCGCTGGCGTCGGTGAAGCGCGTCATGGTGTCCGCGGTCGCGATCAACGTCTTGGACGGCACCACGTCCGTGAGCACGGCCGATCCGCCGAGGCCCTGCCGCTCCACGATGGTGACCTTCGCCCCGAGGGAGGACGCCACCATCGCGGCTTCGTACCCGCCGGGTCCGCCGCCCAGGATGGCAAGGCGCAGTGAACTGAGATCGAGTTGATTGGTCACGTGTCAATCATCGCCCATGCCACTGACACCGCGGAAACAAGCCCCTCGGAGGCGAGCGGCGGCGTCGCGCCCGTTCGGGCCAGGAGGTAGGTTGATGCGGTGACTTCTGATCCTTTCGACCTGGCCCGCGACGCCGCCGACCACATCATCCGTGCCACCGGGATCGCCCGACACGACACCGCGCTCGTCCTCGGCTCCGGCTGGGGCGAGGCGGCCGAACTTATCGGCGAGACCACGCACACGCTCGATGCCGCGGACATCCCCGGCTTCTCGGCCCCCGCCGTCGTCGGCCACACCGGGACCATCCGCTCCGTCCTCACACCGAACGGGAAGCGCGCCCTCGTCCTGGGTGCCCGCACGCACTACTACGAGGGCAAGGGAGTGCGCGCCGTGGTGCACGGCGTCCGGACGGCCGCTGCGGCCGGCGCGTCGACGATGATCCTCACCAACGGCTGTGGAGGGCTGCAGGAGCACTGGCAGCCCGGCACCCCGGTGCTCATCAGCGACCACCTGAACCTCACGGCGACCTCACCGCTCGAGGGCGCCACCTTCGTGGACCTGACGGACCTGTACTCCTCCCGGCTGCGCGACGTCGCGCGCCAGGTGGATCCCACGCTCGAGGAGGGCGTGTACGCGCAGTTCACGGGCCCCCACTACGAGACCCCCGCCGAGGTGCGGTACGCCCAGCGCATCGGCGCGGACCTCGTCGGGATGTCCACCGCGCTCGAAGCCATCGCCGCGCGTCATGCGGGCATGGAGGTGTTCGGGATCTCCCTGGTCACGAACCTCGCGGCGGGCATCAGCCCCGTGCCGCTCAGCCACGCGGAGGTCATCGAGGCGGGCCAGGCCGCCGGCCCGCGGATCTCCCGCCTGCTCGCGGACATCGTCGCCGCGATCTGACCACGCCCGCCTACGCCGGGATCCGCCCCGGACCCCGCTGCACCCCACACGACGGCAGGCCACCGACGGCCGCCTCCGATCCACGATTGGGACTCCCATGATCACGACGGACCTCAGTGCCCTCCTCGACACGGCCGGGGAGTGGGCGGACACCGACCCCGATCCCCGGACGCAGGTGGAGCTGCGCGACCTCATCCTCCGCGTCCGTTCCGGCGACGCGGCGTCCGCGGCCGCCGAGCAGGATCTCCGCGACCGCTTCTCCGGGCAGCTCGCCTTCGGCACCGCTGGCCTCCGCGCGGAACTCGGCGCGGGCCCGCAGCGCATGAACCGCGTCGTCGTCCGGCGGGCCGCCGCCGGCGTCGCCGCACACGTCCTCGAGCTCGCCGCGGGCGCGTACGCACCCCGCGCCGTCGTCGGCTTCGATGCCCGCCACAACTCGCGGATCTTCGCGGAGGAGACCGCGGCCATCTTCACGGCGGCCGGGATCGAGACGTTCCTCCTGCCGCGCGAACTGCCGACGCCGGTGCTCGCCTACGCCCTCCGCGCCCTCGAGTGCGAGGCGGGCATCATGGTCACCGCGAGCCACAACCCGCCGCAGGACAACGGGTACAAGGTGTACCTCGGAGGGCGCGCGGTCGAGGAGGAGGCGCGGGGCGTGCAGATCGTCGCGCCGCACGACGCCCGGATCGCGGCACACATCGCTTCCGTCGGCGCACTCGCCACTGTGAAGCTGGCCGACTCGGGCTGGCAGGTGCTGCCCGAGAGCATCGAGACCGACTACATCGCCTCGGTGTCCGCCCTGACGGATCCGGCGATGACGCACCGCGACCTGCGGATCGTCCTCACCCCGCTGCACGGCGTGGGCGGCCGGACGGCCTCGGCGGTCCTCGCTGCGGCAGGATTCGACGACGTCACCCTCGTGGAGCGCCAGGCGGAGCCCGACCCGGACTTCCCCACCGTCGCCTTCCCCAACCCGGAGGAACCGGGCGCGCTCGACCTCGCATTGGAGACCGCCGGGCAGCTGGACGCGGATCTCGTCATCGCCAACGATCCCGACGCCGACCGCGTGGCCCTCGCGGCACGGGAACCGTCGACGAGCGCTTGGCGCATGCTGCGCGGCGACGAGGTGGGCACGCTCCTCGGCTTGCATCTCGCGGCCCGCCACACGGCCACACCCCACGACGACGCCGGTGGCGGCACCGCTGGCGACACCGCCCTCCGCCCCGTCTTCGCCAACTCCATCGTGTCCTCGCGGATGCTCGGGCGCATCGCGGCAGTCGCGGGCGTCGAGCACGTCCAGACGTTGACCGGATTCAAGTGGATCGCCCGCGTGCCGCACCTCTCCTACGGGTACGAGGAGGCACTGGGTTACTGCGTGGCCCCGGAGGTCGTGCGCGACAAGGACGGCATCTCCGCCGGCCTGCTGCTCGCCGAACTCGCTGCCGCGACGAAGGCCGCCGGCCGTACGCTCTTCGACCTGCTCGACGATGCCTTCCTGGTGCACGGCCTGCATGCCTCGGACCAGGTCTCCGTCCGCGTCGGGAGCCTCGGACTGCTCGGCGCGATGATGAACCGCCTGCGGGAGAATCCGCCGACGTCCTTCGCCGACTCCCCCGTCACGGTCACCGAGGACCTCGCCCAGGGTTCGGCGCAGTTGCCGCCGACCGACGGGCTGCTGTACCTAACGCAGGACGAGACCCGCGTGATCATCCGCCCGAGCGGCACCGAGCCGAAGCTCAAGTGCTACCTCGAGGTGGTGGAACCCGTCGGTTCGGCCGCGGAGCTCGACGCCGCCAAGCTCGCCACCCGGGCCCGCCTCGATGCCGTGAAGCGCGACGTCGGCGAGGCGCTCGGGCTCTGACCCGTCGGGCCGGGCAATCGCAGTTCCGGCCGGACGCCGTGTCAGGACCAGGTGAGAGCCGGGCCACCAGTATCCGGGCTCATGGAAGGATGGTCCGCATGTCTACCGAAGCATCCCTCGCCTCCTACATCGACCACACCCTCCTCAAGCCCGAGGCAAGCCGTGAGCAGATCCTCACGGTGTGCCGCGAGGCCGTGGAGCACTCCTTCAAGTCCGTCTGCGTGAATCCCGTCTGGGTGAGCACCGTGCGCACCGCCGTCAAGGACACCGGCGTCCTCACCTGCTCGGTCATCGGCTTCCCGCTGGGCGCCTCCACCACGGAGGTCAAGGTCATCGAGGCACAGGGCGCCGTGGCGGATGGCGCCGACGAGATCGACATGGTGATCAACATCGCCGCCGCACGCGCGAATGACAGGGACGCGCTGGTGCTGGACATCCGCGCCGTCGCCGAAGCGGTGCACGCCCACGGTGCCGTGCTGAAGGTGATCATCGAGACCGCACTGCTCGACGACGCGCAGAAGGTGCTCGCCTGCGAGGCGGCCGTCGAGGCGGGAGCCGATTTCGTGAAGACCTCCACGGGTTTCAACGGTGGCGGGGCCACCGTCGAGGACATCGCGCTCATGCGCCGGACGGTGGGGCCCGACCTCGGGGTCAAGGCATCCGGCGGCGTTCGCACACTCGAGGACGCCCGCGCAATGATCGGCGCCGGTGCCACGCGTATCGGGGCGAGCTCGGGAGTCGCTATCGTTAGAGGTGAACAGGGCGCCTCGGGCTACTGATGCACAACCGGTAGGACCACCGACACGCCGATCGCAGGAACACGAAGGAGATCCCCGATGTCACACGAAGTCGGCGCCGCCCCCGACCGCGACAAGCACTCCAAGCCGGCTTCCGCGCCCGAACGGCAGCCCTCCCACGCCGGCAAGGGCCACCTCGTCGAGAACATCATCGTGTTCGCGATCATCTTCGGCGGTTTCTGCGCCGGGATCTACCTCCTGACCTGGTTCACGCCCCAGAACATCTGGCCCATGGGCGCGATCGTGGTCATCGCCTTCCTCGTCTTCTACATCCCGCAGGGCATCCTCGGCCGCGCCGACACCGGCTACAACCTGGCCGAGGGCAACAGCACGGACGAGAAGGAAGTCTCCACGACCGTCAGCTCGTAGCGAAGGCAGCCCGCCGCGCACCGCGCCCGGGCATCGTCCGCACAGCATCGAAGAGGCCGTCCCCGGAGGGGGCGGTCTCTTCGCGTCGGTGGGTCGGCCCGGCTCAGGGCGTGAAGACGGCGTCCAGCACGTTCTTCGCCCAGCTGAGCATCTCGGCGTCCACGAGGTCCCGGCCGCCGATCTTCGCGGTCTTCGGTTTGGGGACAAGCACCGCGTTCATGGCCGGTTTGATCGCCGATCCCGGGTACATGCGCGTGAGCCGCATCTGCTTGGACTCCGGCAGGTCCGCCGGGGCGAACTTGATGAAGTTGCCCTGCAGGGCCACATCGGTGAGCCCGAGGGCGCGGGCAGCGACCCGGAAGCGCGCCACGGCGATGAGGTTCACCACCGCTGCCGGCGGCTCGCCGTAGCGGTCCTTGAGCTCGGCGACGACGGCGTCGATGGCCTCGTCGGTCACGGCGGAGGCGAGCTTGCGGTACGCCTCGAGGCGCAGCCGCTCCCCCGGCACGTACTCGTGCGGCAGGTGCGCGTTGATCGGGAGCTCGATCTTCATCTCGGCGGCCTTCTCCTCGGCCTCGCCACGGAAGTTCGCCACGGCCTCGCCGACGAGGCGGATGTAGAGGTCGAACCCGACACCCTGGATGTGGCCCGACTGCTCCCCGCCCAGCATGTTGCCCGCCCCGCGGATCTCGAGGTCCTTCAGGGCGAGCTGCATACCGGCGCCCAGTTCGTTGTGGGACGCGACGGCCTTGAGACGTTCGAGAGCCACCTCGCCGAGGGGCTTCTCCGACGGGTACAGGAAGTAGGCGTACGCCCGCTCACGCCCGCGACCCACACGGCCACGGAGCTGGTGCAGCTGTGAGAGACCGTAGGAATCCGCGCGGTCCACGATCAGCGTGTTCGCGTTGGAGATGTCGAGGCCCGTCTCGATGATCGTGGTGCACACGAGGACGTCGAACCGCTTCTCCCAGAAATCCACGATGATCTGCTCGAGCCGTGACTCCGTCATCTGCCCGTGCGCCACCGCGACCCGCGCCTCGGGCACGAGCTCCTTGAGGTGCGCGGCCGTGCGGTCGATCGAGGACACGCGGTTGTGCACGAAGAACACCTGCCCCTCGCGCATGAGCTCACGGCGGATGGCGGCGGACGCCTGCTTGTCCGTGTACGGGCCCACGTAGGTGAGCACGGGGTGGCGCTCCTCGGGCGGCGTCGCCAGCGTCGAGGTCTCGCGGATACCCGTGAGGGACATCTCGAGCGTGCGCGGGATGGGCGTGGCGCTCATCGCGAGGACGTCCACGTTGGTGCGCATCTTCTTCAGCGCCTCCTTGTGCTCCACGCCGAACCGCTGCTCCTCGTCCACGATCACGAGCCCGAGGTCCTTGAAGGAGATCTCCTTCGACAGGAGCCGGTGCGTGCCGATCACGACGTCGACGGCGCCCGAGGTGAGCCCGTCCGCCGTCTCGCGCGATTCCTTCGCTGTCTGGAAGCGGGACAGGGCCTTCACGCGCACGGGGAAGCCGGAGAAGCGCTCGGAGAACGTCTCGAAGTGCTGCTGCACCAGCAGAGTGGTGGGCACGAGCACGGCCACCTGCTTGCCGTCCTGCACGGCCTTGAAGGCGGCACGGACCGCGATCTCGGTCTTGCCGTAGCCGACGTCGCCGGAGACGAGCCGGTCCATGGGGACCTCGCGCTCCATGTCCGCCTTGACCTCGTTGATGGTGGTCAGCTGGTCGGGGGTCTCCACGTAGGGGAACGCCTCCTCGAGCTCGCGCTGCCAGGGGGTGTCCGGCGCGAAGGCGTGTCCGCGGGAGGCCATGCGCGCCGAGTACAGGCGGATCAGCTCACCGGCGATCTCCTTGACGGCCTTCCGCGCCTGGTTCTTGGTCTTGCTCCAGTCGGAACCGCCCATCTTGCTCAGCGCGGGGGCATCACCGCCGACGTAGCGGGTCACCTGGTCCAGCTGGTCGGTCGGCACGAAGAGCCGGTCGCCGGGGGCGCCGCGCTTCGAGGGCGCGTACTCGAGCACGAGATACTCGCGGGTGGTCCGCGTGGGGCCCGCGCCGGTGGAGCGCTGCAGGAGTTCCACGAACTTCGCGACGCCGTGCTGCTCGTGGACGACGAAGTCGCCTTCCTTCAACTGCAGGGGGTCGACGGCGTTGCGGCGCCGTGACGGCATCTTCCGCATGTCCCGGGTGCCGGAGGCGCTCGTGCGTCCCAGCAGGTCCGCTTCGGTGAGCAGACCGATCTTCAGGCCGTCCACCACGAAACCTCGCCCCGCGCAGGCCGTGGTGATCTCGATGATGCCGGGCTGCGGCGGCTGCTCGAGCGAGTCCACGCGGCTCGTCGGGATGTCGTTGTCGTGGAACAGTTCCGCGAGTCGCTGCGCCGGACCGGGCCCCTCCGTGGCGACGACGACGCGCCACTGGTCCCGGACGCGGCCGCCGATGAACTCCATCATCTCCGCGACGTCGCCCTGGTAGCCGCGCGGCTCACGGGCGCGCACGGTGAAGCTGTCGACGTCCGCGAGCTCCTCGTCCGCACCGAAACTGGTGATGCCCCACCACGCCACCGAGTTGGCGAGCGCCGTGGAGCGGGTGTCGGTGAGCGAGCGGAAGCTGGCCTCCTGCAAGTCCGTGCCCAGGGCGCCGCCGAGGTCGAGCGGCGCCGCGCCGCCCTCGGACGCCGTCGACCACGCAGCCGCGAGGAACTCCTCGTTGGTGGCCGCGAGGTCGTGGGCGCGCGCCCTGACCTTCTCCGGCTCGATGACGACTGCGATCGACCCCGGTGGCAGCTCGCCGGCGAACGGCACCATGGCGTCGACGAGCACGGGGGCGAGCGATTCCATGCCCTCGACCGCGATCCCGCCGGCGATCTTCTCCAGCATGGACGCCGCGGCAGGGAGGTCCGCCCGCAGCTTCGCGGCCCGCGACATCACCGACGGGGTGATGAGGATCTCCCGGCAGGGAGGCGCGTACAGCGCCACCGGCGGCTCACCGGTGGTGAGCGAGCGCTGGTCGGCGACGGCGAACCAGCGCATCTGGTCCACCTCGTCGCCGAAGAAGTCGACGCGGACTGGGTGGTCCTCCGTGGGCGGGAAGACGTCGATGATCCCGCCGCGCACGGCGAACTCACCGCGGTGCGTCACCATGTCGACGCGGGCGTAGGCGGCGTCCGCGAGCGCGGTGACGACGTCGGTGAAGGCGACCTCGTCGCCGACCGTGAGCGTGACCGGCTCGAGGTCGCCGAGGCCCGCGACCAGTGGCTGCACCACGGCGCGGATGGGAGCCGTGACGACCTTGACCGGGTTGCCCTCGGGATGCGCGAGCCGGCGGAGCACCGAGAGCCGGCGGCCCACGGTGTCGGAGCGCGGCGACAGGCGCTCGTGGGGCAGCGTCTCCCAGCTCGGGAACTCCTCGATGGCGCTGTCCGGGAGGTAGCTCCGCAGCGCCGTCGCGAGGTCCTCGGCCTCACGCCCGGTGGCCGTGATCGCGAGCACCACCGGCGTGGCTTCCCCGCCGTCGGACCCGGAGGAGGATCCCTGAGCGAGGCCGTCCACCATCTCGGCGATCAGCGGCGCACGCAGACCGGCCGGCGCGCCGATCTGCAGGTCGGCACTCCTGTCCTCCACCGGGCGCGACGCGTTGGTGCGCACGCGCGCGAAGGAGGCGTCGTCGGCCAGCGCGGTGCGCAATCCGTTCAGGCTCATGGTGCGGTACTCCTCAGGCGTGGATTGCCGCTGCCCGGGATCACCGGGGCGGCGCAGACAGCACGAAAGCCCGGAAAGGGCGAAGCTCTTCCGGGGAGAATTCCACAGTACCAAGGGGGCCTGACGCTTTCGCCGCCGTCGTGGGGCTTGCCCGAGCCATCGATGATCGGGCGTGACGGTCCGCCCCGCTCATCCCGTCCCGACGGCCGTCCGACCCGCCTGCACCCCACCGGTCCGCGCCACCACCACGCCGTAGGATGGCCGGGAGAACCAGCCCCCGCCCGACGGCGTGGCAGCCCCTACGCACCTGGAGACACCATGGCCCTGAACGCTTCCACCACGCTCCCCTTCGACGCACCGACCGTGCTCGGCGTCTTCACGGACGAGGGTTTCGTCCGCCACATGAGTGAGTACGTGGGCGGCACCCTGGAATCACTGACGGTCGACGGCGACACCGCCGGCGCGTTCACCCTCACCGCCGTGCGCACCATGCCCACCGATCGGCTGCCCGACATGGCACGGAAGTTCGTCGGCGAGACCCTCTCCGTCACGCAGGTCGAGCACTGGAGCGCGCCGGACGCGGACGGCTCACGGCAGGCCGACCTCAGCATGTCCGTCGCCAACGTGCCGCTGTCCGTGACCGCGGTGCAGCGGCTCGTCGCGCAGGGGACGGAGACCGTCGTCGACCTGCAGGGCACCGTCTCGTCCTCGATCCCGTTCCTCGGCGGCAAGATCGCCGGGGCCGCCGAGCCGATGATCGGCAAGGCCCTGAACGTCCAGGCCGTCGAGGCCCGGAAGTGGCTCGAGAGCCGCTGACAACGCAGGCGGTCGTGTCGGCAGACCCGCCCGCCGCTCCCTGAACTCCACCGACCCGCTGACGTCCGAAAGGGACACGATGCAGCTCCCCACACCCCTCGCCCTCATCCTGATCCTCGCCGGGGTCTGGACCCTGATCGTCTGGCCGCCGTTCCTGAAGCGCATCCTCAAGGACCCTCGCGCCCGTGACGCGAACGGCGCCGCCACCCGCTTCCTCACGGTCCACATCATGCTGATCTCCACGTCGATGATCCTCGGGGCGGCCACCGCCGTGATCGGCGTCCGCACGCTGCTCGCGTAGCGGGGCGGACGGCGCACCGATGCTCCACGACGGGCCATCCCTGTCCGCCCTCGTCGATCCCGCGGCCAGGCCACGGCGGACGAGGCGTCGGCGGCGCGTGCTCCTCAGCGAACTCGCGCTGACCATCACCTTCACCCTGACGACGGCGCTCGTCCTCGCGGACAGGCGGGACCTCGCCTCGGTGGAGCTGTTCCTCGTGGGCTGGGCCCTCCACGTCCTGGTGCTCGTCCTGTGCTTCTGCCTGCCGTGGTCGGCCATCGGGACACGCTGGGTCCTGCTCGTTCCCCTCGTCGACTTCGTGGCGATCGGCATCTCGCGCGCAGCAGCCGGGGAGAGCCTCAGCGGGATCGGGCTGCTCGCCGCGTTCCCCGTGGTCTGGATCGCGGCGTCGAGGATCCGGACGAGCACCGCGATCATCATCACCATCCTGGCCTCCCTCGCCATCATCGCGCTGCCCTTCGCCGTCGGCACCGAGGAGATGACGATCGACGCCCTCGTGGATCCCATCCTGCTGCCGATCATGCTGACGGGCCTCGCGGGCTTCGTCAGTGCGCTCACGAAGGAGAACCGGCGGCGGCAGGAGGCGCTCCGGGCGTCCCAGGCGGCGCTGCAGGAGAGCGTGGACGCCGGCCGGTCCCGCGAACGCCTGCTCGGGACCGTGCTCGAGGCCCTCGGTGTCGGGTTGCTCGCCGTCGACGCCCAGGGCAACGACATCCTCATGAACGCACGGCAGCGGGAGGCCCACGCAGCCGCCGCGCCCGCGGGGAACGACGATCCCACGGAGGCCGACCTGCTGATCTTCGGGCCCGACCGCGTGACTCCCGTGCCCGTGGAGCAGCGGCCCGTGCGGCGGGCGATCCGCGGGGAGCAGCTCGAGGCCGAGCAGGTGTGGGTGGGCGCCGGCCGGTCCCAGCGGGCCCTCAGCATCTCCTCGCACGCGATGACGGACGACGACGGCGCGTTCGCGGGCACGATCGTCTCCTTCAACGACGTCACCGAACTGGTCCTCGCCCTGCAGGCCAAGGACGACTTCCTGTCCAACGTGTCCCACGAGTTCAGGACGCCGCTCACGGCCATCCTCGGCTACCTGGACCTGACCCTCGAGCGGGCCGACGCGCTCCCGGACGGCGTACCCGGCCACCTCGAGGTGGCACGGCGGAACGCCCTGAGGCTCGAACAGCTCGTGGAGGACCTGCTCGCGATCAACGCCGGCACCTTCGAGGTCAACCCGGTACCCGCCGACGTCGGCAGGATCCTCACCGACGCCGCCTCCTCCGCCCAGGTCCGAGCGGACCGCGCCGGTGTCGTTCTCCGCAACGAGGCTCCGGCGTCGCTCCAGGCCGTGGCGGATCCGGTACGGCTCGCGCAGGCGGTCGACAACCTGCTGAGCAACGCGATCAAGTACAACCGCAGGGGCGGCAGCATCACCCTGCACGCCTCGGTCGACGAGGCCGAGCTGACCATCGAGGTCGCCGACACGGGGATCGGCATCGAGGCCGACGAGCTGCACCAGGTGTTCGACCGGTTCTTCCGGTCACCGTCCCTGCGGGCCACCGCCGTACCGGGCGTCGGTCTCGGTCTGCTCATCACCCGCAGCATCGTGAGCGAGCACGGAGGAGTCATCACCGTGGTCAGCGACCCGGCGCGCGGCAGCCGGTTCACCCTGTCCATCCCGCAGCCTCAGCGGTGACATCCACGGGCTGACCCCCGTCGCTGACGTTCCGTCGCATGAACGCGCGAACCATCTCGACCGGTCCGGCGCCCGACCGACCGGTCCCTGGGACGGGACGGGAGTATCGACCAGTCAGGCGTTCGCGGCGAGCAGTGACTCCTCGAGAGCGACCCAGGCGAGCATGGCGCACTTCACCCGCGCCGGGAAGCGGGACACCCCGGAGAACGCGGCGGCATCGCCGAGGACCTCCTCGTCCGCCTCGATGCGCCCGCGCGAGCGCATCACCTCGCGGAACGCGTCCACGAGGTTGATGGCGTCGTCGCGGGGCACGCCCGCCATCAGGTCGGTGAGCACGGAGGCCGAGGCCATGGAGATGGCACACCCGTCGCCCTGCCAGCTGACGGATTCCACGACGCCGTCGGTGACGGCCGAGCGCAGCGTGATCTCGTCGCCGCACACGGGATTCAACTGGTGGGACTCCCCCACCCGGCCCGCGCCGTCGTACTCCGCCAGGGGTGCGCCGTGGCGGGCCTTCGCGTGGTCGAGGATGATCTGCTGGTACAACTGCTCGAGGCCAGTGCTCATCTAGTGCGCTCCGAAGTAGGGGCGGACCTCGGCGACCGCGTCGAGGAACGCGTCCACCTCGTCCGTCGTCGTGTACAGGTAGGTGCTCGCCCGGGTGCTCGCGGTGAGGCCGAGGCGGCGGTGCAGGGGTTGCGCGCAGTGGTGACCGACGCGGACGGCGATGCCCTTGTGGTCGAGGTACTGGCCGACGTCGTGCGCGTGGACGCCGAGGACGTCGAAGGCTGCGAGACCGGTGCGAGGGTGGCCCGCGGCGGGTCCGAGCAGTCGGATGCCGTCGATCGCGGCGAGACCCGTGGCGAGCCGCGCGCCGAGCTCGGACTCCCACGCCTCGATGCGCTCCATGCCCGTCTCCGCGAGGTAGTTCGCTGCGGCGCCGAGCGCCACGGCCTGCGAGATGCGCTGCGTGCCCGCCTCGAAGCGGTTGGGCGACGGCAGGTACTCCGCGCGCTCCATGGTGACCGTGGTGATCATCGAGCCGCCCGTGAGGAACGGGGGCATGGCGTTCAGCAACTCCCTGCGGCCGTACAGGGCGCCGATGCCCGTGGGGCCGAGCATCTTGTGGCCGGAGAAGACCAGGAAGTCGACGTCGAGAGCCTTGACGTCCACCGGCAGGTGCGGCACGGACTGGCAGGCGTCGAGGAGCGTGAGGGCGCCGACTTCCTGCGCGAGCCGCACGAGCTCCGCCACCGGGCTGATCGAGCCGAGCACGTTCGAGGCATGCGTGAACGCCACGAGCTTCGTGTCCGGGGTGATGATGCGGGCGGCGTCGTCCATGCGCAGCGCGCCGTCGTCGTCGACCGGAATGAAGCGCAGTTCGGCGCCGGTCCGCGCGGCGAGCTCCTGCCACGGGATGAGGTTGGCGTGATGCTCGAGTTCCGTCACCACGATGCTGTCACCCGGGCCCACGGCGAAGCGGCGGGCTGCTTCTCCCCCGCGTCCGAGCGCCGCGTTGGACATCGCGTAGGCCACCAGGTTGATGCCCTCGGTCGCGTTGGACGTCCAGACGAGCTCGTCGGTCCTCGCGCCGATGAAGCGGGCGACGGCGGCACGGGCGTCCTCGTAGGCGTCGGTCGCGTCGACGGCGAGCGAGTGTGCGCCGCGGTGGACGGCCGCGTTCCGCTGCTCGTAGAACTCCTGCTCCGCCTCCATGACGCTCAGCGGGTTCTGGGAGGTGGCGCCGGAGTCGAGGTAGACGAGCGGTGCGCCATTGATCTCCGTCCCGAGGATGGGGAAGTCGTTCCGGATGCGCCGCACCTCGGCATCGGTGAGCCCGGCCCCTGCCCCCGGGGTGGAGTGCGTGAGTGTGACGGGCGTTTCGACCACGGGCACGTCGGTCTCCTCGGGTGGGTTGGTGCGCCTGACGGCAAATACGTCAGGATTGTCTGCGCTAATCCTCCCACCCGGTGGGTGACACGGCACCGCAGGGGAACCTAAGAAGCTGTTGCCTGTCCTGTGGGTGAACGGTGTGGCCGTGGGGTGTTGCTACACTTGCCCGAGCTTCGGCGCAATGCGCCGCCCGGATGTGTCGTGCACCGGGGGTCTCAGGAGCGGTGCCTTTGACGCACACTCACACCCAAGCCTTGGAGATCACCATGACCCCCACGCGATCCACTGTTGCCTCCCGCCCCTCAACGAGCCGTCGTTGTGCCGTCGCCCTGACGTCGGCCTTCGTTCTCACCTGCCTGTCAGCACCACCAGCCACCGCGGCGCCAGAGGACTTCCGTCCGACCGCGGTGGTCCTGAGTGACGACATGAATCGCGAAGCGTCCGGCTCGTGGGGCTCAGCGGCTACGGGCGCCTCGTACTCCACCTCCCCTGATGGCACCGTCGGCGTGGCGCGAGGGGCCGCTTACGTCGACTTGCAGAGACCGGGCCGCCTGCAGACGGTCACGATGAACGCTGAACCCCTGACCGACATCCGCACCGGCCTCGACGTCTCGGTCGACACTCTGCCGGTCGCCGGAAACGGCGTGTACTCCACCGTGCAGCTTCGAGCCGCTGGTGGTTCCTCCTATCAGGCGACCCTCAGGGTGCTTCCGCAGGGGCGCGCCACCGTGGAGATCTTTCGCTACGACGCATCGACCGGGCAGAAAGTCTCCCTCGGAGCCGCTCAGCCGATGCCGTGGACGGCACAGCCTGGGCAGAATTACCGCTTCGAGTTCGAGGCTGCAGGTTCCGACGTCGTCGAGTTGCGCGCGAGGTCATGGCCTGTCGGCACCACGGTGCCCGCGTGGCAGAGCTCTTCCGCTGACGCAAGTCCGATGCGCCTGACCTCGAAGGGCGCGACGGCCGTCGACAGCTATCTATCGGTGAGAAGCGCACCTACGACTGTCCGATACGACAACCTGCTCGTGCAGCAACTCTCACGGGTTGCACCCGCTTCGCCGATCGCGCCTGCAGCGGGGTATCTGCCGGGTTGGGGGTCGCCCACCTGGAGCGACGAGTTCAATGGGTCGACGACTCAGTGGAACGTCCGCGACCAGGAATCCCTCTCCTACGACAAAGCTCGGATCCTTGCTCGGAACGTCACGGTCTCCGACGGTTTCCTCAATATCACGGCCAAGAGGGAGGACGCCGGCGGGCGTGCTTTCACCACCGGCTATCTGGACACGAACAACAAGTACGAGCAGCAGTACGGGCGCTGGGAGATCCGCGCGCAGATCCCGACCATCCCGGGACAGTCGCGCGGGATCTGGCCCGCGTTCTGGTTGAGGAACAACACCGTCGGCGAGATCGACATCATGGAGGCCTGGGGGGATCCCTTCACCAATCCGACACGTATCGGGACATCCACTTTCACGGCCCACGAATCCACCAACGGAGGCGGCCAAAGAGCCGCCTTCAACTGGGAGCAGCGCGTGGGCGCGACGGAGCACTCCTCACTTGCCTTCCACACCTGGGCCGTGGAGTACACGCCGACCGAGCTGCGAGGCTATTTCGACGGGAAACTCGCTGTGACCATGACCAAGGACCGGTACCCCTGGCTGTGGGGCTCCAGCTTCAACACCCCGCTCGAGATGCGGCTCAACCTCCAGATCGGGTCGCCATACCACGGCTTCCCTGTCGGCCCCGGATACACCGACACCAAAATGCCTGCGACCTTCAAGATCGATTACGTAAGGGCCTGGGCGTTCCGCTGATGCCGCCGTTCCGGGTCAGTGCCGGATATGCCGATATGCTCTCCCTCACGTGTCCGTCGACTGACGGGACGTGGAAGAGCGAACGATGGGGAATGACAAGTGGCTGAACAAGACCGCGACCAGTCTGTTCGGCTGGGCGACGTGCTTCGGCGGATCGTCCGGCGGTGGAAACTCATCGCCCTCGTGACCACGATCCTCGCACTCGCTGGAGGCGCATACTACTTCGTGCAGGACGAGGTCTTCACAGCATCGGCGACCTTGACCGTTTCGCCGATCACCACGAATCCGTTCAATGCGGGAGCCGTGAATCAGCAGATCAACATCACCACCGAGCGGGAGATTCTCAGTTCACGGGAGGTAGCACGCATAGCGGCGGAGAAACTGAACCGGAACGTGAGTCCGGCGCAGCTGTTGGCCGGATCAGAGGTCGCGGCTCCCTCGGGCTCGCAGGTCCTCGAGGTCACGGTGACTGCGTCTTCCCCGACCGACGCAGCCGATTTCGCGAACGCCCTCGCCGAGGCCTACCTGGAATTCAGGGCAGAGGGCGCATCGGAGGTCGCGCTCGGATTCATCGAGGAGCTCGACCGGCGCATCTCGTCCCTCGAGCAGTCGGACACCCTCGATCCGGCCGACCGGTCGGAGCTGTCGTCGCTCAGGGACCAGAGGGCGAGCCTCTCCTTGGTAGCTGAGAATCCGGGCCGCATCATCGGTGAAGCTGCGATCCCCGCATCCCCGTCCTCGCCCGGGCTGCCGGCGTGGACCGCGATCGGCGGTGCTCTCGGCCTCCTGATCGGCATCGCAATCGCCTTTCTTCGTGACAGCTTCGATCCCCTCGTCAGGGACTCGTCAAGGATGCGTGAACGCACCGGAGGTCGGGTGATCGACTTCGAGAATGAACTCGACGAGACGGCGGCCCGCGCCACGCTCAGAGCGGTGATCGAGAGGCGTCGCGCCTCGAATCACACAACCGGGCCGTTCTCGATCATGGTGGTGGGGCCGGACCGGCAGATCATGGACGGGTTGACGCAGACCCTCATGTCCGTGGCACATAAGTCCCGCTTGTCGGCACGATCAGCGCAAGTGGACGGCATTCTTCTCACCCATCAGGACGCCGACAACCTTTTTGACGATGCCGAGACCGATCTCCTGTTCCTCGACGCCTCGAGTGTCACCGAGAGCTCCGCACTGGCCACCGTTGCTCGTGAAGCAGGCTGCGTGATGGTGGTGGCTTTCCGCCGGACACGTGTGAGTGCGCTCGAGGGTTTCCTGCGCGATGTGTCATTCTCGAACGGCGCGCCCGTCTGCATTTTCCTCGAAGGGCACGGCCGGACCCGTGGCGAGACGTCTGATGCGCGGCACGCGAATCTCAGCACGGCCGGGACGCGCCGACCGGAGCTGTCATGAAGGTACTCCTCGTGGCTTCGACAGGAGGACATCTGGCGCAGTTGATTGCACTGCGTGAGGCGTTCCAAGGGTCCGACCTCCACTGGGTGACCTTCGACAAGAAGGATGCCCAGACGGCTCTTGCCGGCGAGGACGTGACGTGGGCCTTTCATCCGACGACGCGGAACCTGCCCAACGCCGTCCGGAACCTGCTCCTCGCATGGCCGACGCTGCGGAAGGTGAGACCTGACGTCATCGTCTCCTCGGGTGCCGGGGTCAGCGTCCCGTTCTTTCTCGTCGCTCGAGTTCTCCGCATCCGGACGATCTACATCGAGGTCATCGACCGCATCGAGCAGAGAACGCTGAGCGGCAGGATGTGTTATCCGATGGCGGACGCGTTCTGCGTTCAATGGGCCGCCCAGCAGGAGCTGTATCCGAACTCGACAGTCATCGGTCCGTCGCTATGACCCCAGGCGCTGCTCCTGTCATCATCGTGTCGCTCGGTACCGACCATCACCGCTTCGATCGCCTCGTCGGCTGGATCGACGACTGGCTCGAGTCCAAGGACGACGCACCTCTCTGCCTCGTGCAGCACGGGGCGACTCCGCCTCCTCGCACTGCCGAGGGCGTGGAACTGTTGTCACGCGACAGCATGCTGGACCTGTACTCGTCCGCTCGCGTTGCCGTGGTCCAAGGCGGCCCCGGCTCGATTTTCGACGCACGAAGCACGGGACTCGTCCCGATCGCCGTCCCACGACTGGCTGCTCTGCACGAAGTTGTCGACGACCATCAGGTGGCATTCTGCCGCCAGCTCGAGAAGGAAGGGGAGGTGGTCCTTGTCGAGACCCGTGAGTCACTCTTCGATACCCTCGACACGATGGTGAACTCCGACCCCGCGCCACGCGTCCGCAGAGTTTCCCCCGCTCCACTGGCAGCCCAGGCACTTCGACAGGCGCTCGACACGGTCCGATCCGAGCCTGTCGGCCTGTTCTCACTGCGCCGGGGCCTGCAATCCGTACGACGTCACGTAAGAGGAACCCATGATCAGTAAGTCTTCTGCAGGCACGGTGGTTCTGTGTGTCCAAGGCGGTCTGGGTAACCAACTGTTCCAATGGGCCTTCGCTCGATCGCTGCAGGCGCAAGGAATACACGTGATTCTCGACGTGGCTCGGTGCAGGGGAGATCGACCCTTGATGCTCGGCGATCTCACACAATCCTTCCCGAGATCCCCGCGGGCGCTCGGTCTCGCACTTGCAGCAGCCGACAAAGCGCCGTGGATCTGGAGGCTGGCCGACAGAGCGGGTATCGGCCGCGTGCGAGAAGCAGGATTCGGCCTCGACCTCGATGTCACTGCACGCCTTCGTCGGTTCTCGATCCTTACCGGTTACTTCCAATCACCCGGGTACTTCTCGACCGTCGAGGATTCGATACGCACCGAAATCAAGGCCCATCTCACGGGAATGCTCACCGCCGAGGGCGAGCGTGTCGCAGGGGAGCTGGAGAGCGCAGAGGACTCGATCGCCGTACATGTCCGCCGTGGTGACTACGTGAGTAATGCTTCCGCAGCATCCCATCATGGGGTACTGGGCAAGGAGTACTACAAGGATGCGCTCGCCCGCCTCGATCCTTCGGGTTCGAGCCGCCGTGTCTGGTTCAGCGATGACCTCGACTGGGTAGGCCGAGAGTTGGCCTCACCCGGAGACACGTTGTGCCCCTCCGGTCTGACCACAGCTGCCGGTGGCGAGATCGCCTTGATGGCAGCGTGCCGCTCCCGAATCATCGCGAACAGCAGCTTCAGTTGGTGGGCTGGATTCCTGGGCCCACAACCGACCGCGACGAGCGGAGTCATAGCGCCTGTGCGATGGTTCGCCGACGAACACGATGATGCCAGACACCTCGTACCCACGACGTGGACGAGGGTCTAGCGTCCAACGGCAAGCGTTGCGACCGCCCCACGTCGATTCTTGAAGCTGTTCCAGCCGAGAGCGCTGCGATTGAGGAAGGCGGTGCCCAGCAGGCAGAGCCCGGCCACCGCGCTCCCCAGGACGTCGAACTGCACGCCGGAGGGCAGAAGCACGTCCAGGGCGATGAGCGGCACGGCGAATCCACCGAGCGCGACCAGGACCGGACGTCCGAGTTGCGCGAGGGGCAGCGGGACGTCCATCTTCCGCGAGACCTGGAACGAGGCGAGCGAGGTGTCCACGAGCACCGCCGCCGCCCATGCGACTGCACCTCCCGCGATCCCGAGGCTCGGAACCAGCGTGATGTTGGCCACGATGGCGACGACCAGTGCGATGGACTTGTTCAGGACCTGCCATGCGCTCTTGCCTCCCATCAGCAACATGCTCTGCACGCCGCCGGCCGTGACCGCGACGAGCAGAGCGCAGCAGATGATCCTCAGCGCTGTCACACCCTCCTCGAACTCCGGGCCGAAGAGCCCCAGGATCGTGGGCGCGTGCACGATCAGCAGTACATAGAAAGGCCATGCGAGGAGCACCAGTACGCGGCCGGAGAGGATGAAGATCGTCGCGGTGCGAGCACGGTCACCGAGCGCGAAGGCGCTGCTGATCAAGGGACTCGATATCGTCCGCACCGCATGATCGACCATCTGGCCCACTCGAACGCAGCGGGTCACGACCGCGTAGACACCGGCGGATTCGGCACCGAGCAGGATCGCCACGGCGAGCACGTCGATCCATTCGAGGATGATTTCCAGCACCGAGGAGACTCCGCGTGCGGACGCGAAGCTCCAGAAGCTCATCGCCGAACCTGCACTTGGTGGCCGTCCCCCGGCCATGGGGCGATCCGGTACGGAAGCCGCGCGAGGAGGCAGGATGCGCCTCATTTCGACAGCGGCGAGGACGGCGACGAGGATCAGTGGGAGGAGCCATGCCACGAGAAGGCCATCGACACCTGCCCCCGCGAGCAGGACGGCCGCGATGGCGACCAACCGAGCGAGAGGCAGGGCGATGTTCTGCAGAGCGGTGAAGGCGACGAGATGCCCGAATCCCCGAAGTGCTCCGAGCATCAGTGCAAGCAACGTCGCAGTCAGCAGTAGCGGTCCAGCGAGCAGCAGACCCGTGCTCGTGAAATAGTCCCTCAGCCAACCCGACGCGGGCAGGAAGGACAGAAGGACGATGGCGCAGGCTACGACTACCCCGATACACACGACAGGACGGGTTGCCGTACGGAGTATGCGGCGCGCATTCACACCGCCGTCCGCTGCCCGATCGGCCGAGAGGAATCTCACCAGTCCGGTGTCCCCGCCAAAGGTGAGCACCGTCGTCGCGACGGAAAAGACGGCGACGAATTGGAAGAATTGACCGACGGCTGCCGCACCCGCTCCACGACTGATGACAACAGTGGTGGCGAAAGCGAGAGAGGCCCCTATCCCAATACCGAGGAACGCGAAGACCGGACCATGCACTCGGGAACTCCCACGGGTCCTCATAGCGCACGACCGTCGATGTACCGGTCCCTCAACAGGACGGCAGCGACCAGAGCGATGGTGGTCATCTGCATGACGTCGAAACTGTAGAACAGCATGATGACCGCGGCAGCGATCAGTGTGCTGTGAAGCCACAGGCCTGGAGCAGTCCGGACCGGTAACGTTCTGATGGTGGTGCCCCAGAGGAACCAGCAGAACAATGCCAGACCGACGATCCCGTACGAGAACATCAGCATCCAGAGGTAGCCCTGAGTCCCCAGCGAGATACCAATGCTCTCGTCCAGCCGCGGTGCGCCGTATCCGACGATCGGTGACCTCGCCACTGCCTCCAACGTTGCTCGGTAGATGGATGCCCGCCCTGACGTACTGTCGCTGTACTGCTGGCGTCCGAGGATCTCGGCCGCAGCCCCCGTCAGGATCATCGCGGCACCACCCACCACGGTCAGCCCCACCAACCCGATCAGCGCACCGAAGCGGCGAAGCGCAGCAAGTCGCAGCGCGACGTACACCACCGCTGCGGCGAGTCCGACGAACATGCCTCGATTGCTGGTGGCGAGCGCCGGATAGAAGGACGCAATGACCACGGCTCCGAGCAGGAGCTGGGACCAGCGTCTCTTCATCGAGGCGATCTGTGCCACGACCACAGGAGTCAGCAGGACGAACGCAACGCCCCAGCTGTTCGCATAGGGAAACGGCGCGGATGGTCGGTTGAAGGGTTCGGGCGCCCCGAATGGCTGCTGGATCTCCGCGAGTCGCGGAAAAACGAGGTCGTAGACGAGTGGGTTGGAAGTGAGCACCGACGGTAGGAGCGTACCGATCGGCGTCATCAACCGGAACGAGGGGAAGAGAGTAGCGACGAAGCCCATGAGAACGATGAACACGTAGAAGCCGGAGAGGGCGCGGATGACCCTCACCGACGTCAATCGCTCGCGCGCGTTGACGTAGTAGAGCATGAATACGCCCACCGACATCAGATTCCCCCATCGTTGCCCGAAACCGACGAAGGCGATCGCCGTCTCCAAGCTGATGGACGTCACACCTATCCAGCCGATGAGCGCGAACCAGGGAAGCAGACCGGGCGTCAGACGTACACCGCCGCGTTGGATCAGCAGAAGAACCATGATCCCCGCAAGCGCCAGAGGCATGAACGGAACAGCCCCTGCCGCCCACCACACCGGGAACCCCCAGAGGAGGATCATCATGGGCCAAGCGGGCAGTTGCGCCCTCAGAGGGCGAGAACGCAGCCCGGAGTTGGCGGCGCCGCGATACCGGAGAGCCTGCGAACTCACAACCCGTGGCCGGTGGTCTGTACGGCCTTGAGCAGTCGGGGTGCTGAAACGAGGCGACTGGCAACGATCAGCGATGCGTACGCCCTCAACTGTGTTCGGTCGTTGCGTAGCGCTTTCTTCGCCCATGCCACCGCCTCACTCCTCCTCCCGAGCGCTGCGTGTGCAAAGGAGATCTGCCCGGCTATACGGGACGAACCCTCCTTGCTTCCCGCGAACTCCGGATACTTGGCGAGGATGTAGGTGAGGCCCGCAGCAATCTTCTCCCACTTGCCGGCGAACTCGGATCCCGCGCTCCAACCCACGGCGGTGAGGGCCTCGGGGATCGCTCGCACAGATCCGAACCGGGTAGCTCGAAGGAGAAGCTCGTAATCCTCTCCATATGCATGGGGAAGGTCTTCGTCCACGAGACCTATCCTCCCGAGGAGGTCCTCACGCCGGTACAGCAGGGACGACGGGTGAATTTCAGTCACGCGAGAGCGCAGGAAATCGGTGAACGAGGTTTCGCGCGGCGCGCGTCGAACGGTCGTCGTGGTGCCATTCTCGATCGCGATGCCCGTCGCATGCGCGATGGCTTGCGGAGCCTGCCGCCAATCCTCGATCTGTCGATCGATCTTCGTCGGCTGCCAATGATCATCGTCGTCGCAGAAGGCAATGACCTGCCCACTCGCCCTGAGGATGCCGGTGTTCCGCGCACCGGCGAGGCCGCTCGCGCGGTTGTTCGGCATCGCGGTGAGGCTGCGCCCCGCCCGCTCCAGCTCGGGCTTGATGTCGTCGAGATCCTCCGGCTGCACCTTGTCGAAGACCACGACGATCTCCAGCTCGCCTCGGTAGTCCTGGTGGGCTGCAGCAAGAACAGCGCGCCTCAGGAGTTGAGGCCGACCACAGGTGGCGATGACACAACTGACTTTGGGATATCGGCCCGCCTCCAGCGTCACGCGACGGCTCCGACGCCCTCGATGAAGCGACGCAACACCGTTGACGACGTGTGTGCGGTGTACGGGAAGTACTCGACGCGCGCTCCGACCTCCGACATCTCGAGCTCGAGCCTCGCTCCCTTCGCTGTTCCCTTCCAATCGTCCCCCTTGAAGAGAACGTCGAACTGGTTCAGCTGCCAGGCAACTCTCTTGTCGATGGAAACGTCGAGAACAACCGCATCGACGAAACGCATACCGGCCACGATCGCCATCCGCTCAGCCTCAGGAATGACCGGGAGCCGCCCCTTCATCGCGTACAGGGAGGCGTCCGACGCGACGCCGACGATCAGCGTCTCGCACCGCGTACGCGCGGTCTGGAGGATGTTTAAGTGACCGACGTGGAACATGTCGAATCCGCCTGGAACGTAACCGGTTGTCATGATTCATCGCTTTCCGCAGAGCCAAGAACGCGTAGTTCGGCGTACTTGCGCCGCATTGAGACCACGGAGATCGCGAGTTGCGCTCCGGCCAGCAGTGCATAGAACAGTGTGAAGAGAGTCGGGAAACCCCAGAGTACGAAGGTCCAGCACAGTACTCCAGTGTCCACGGGGAGAAGCATGAAGGAACGGCCTGGTCCAGGAATCTCCGGAGAGGAGGGCACTGATCCGTTCTTGTGCCTCAACTGCTCCGCCAGGATCTGGGACATGAAATGGCCCACGGAGCTCAAGCAGAAGATGACAGGGACGGCGAGGAACGGCGTCCATCCGTACTGGGCGAGGAGTACCAGAAGCACCGTGAGGTGGAGGGCGGGAGTCCTGATGGCGTCGACCACGTGGTCGAGCCACTCCCCGGCCGGCCCACCCGTGCCGGTCAGACGGGCCAGCTGCCCGTCTGCGGAGTCCAAGGCGAAGCCGAAGGCAAGGAGCACTGCTGCAAGCACCCCTGAAGCAGGCACCGGATCGAGAAAGACCAGAACGGCCAGCCCGCCGGCGGAAGCAAGGGCGCTGGCAGCGGTCATACCGTTCGGCGTCATGCCGAGGACGTAGCCGGCGGCCGCAAGGGGCCTCGCCGCACGCCGATTGACCCAACGCATGTATGCAGGCACTCCGTAGCCCGGCTTCTGTGCTCTCTGCAGGGCGTTCAAGGCCTGCACGAAGGTCAGTGGGCGCCCCCCGGAACTCGTGTGGTGCTCGCTGAGGAGCGAGTCGGAACTCATGGCGCCGTTCCAGTCGACGGCCGAAGTGTGGCTTTCGCGGACAGTTCCATGGTGCTGTTCGGTGTGGACCTGTAGTTCGAGTGGACCTCCGTCGTAATGACGTTCTTTCCGTTCCTGAACGCACTCGCAGGCACGACGACCCGGACGACCGGAGCAGACGCTGTCGAAGGCGCAGAACTCGCGTAGGTCGAGAAAGTCGGCGTTCCGGCCGGCATGTTGGCACGCGCCACCTCGGCGCCGTTCACGAAGACGACTATTCCGTCATCGGCGCGGGTCACGAGTTCCACCTGCTGGATCTGACTGATGTCCGTGATGTCGAAGGACTTCCGGTAGTAGGCGGCCAGAGGTTTGGTGCCGCTCGCGGTGAGAGGCGTACCGACGCTCGGATGACCGAATCCGAGTGGTGCCAATCCACTCGGCCAGGCGGTGTCATCGAAGTCGGGGCTCGACCAATCCGCGGGTGGTGCGGAGTTCTCGAAACGGTACCGCCATGCTGAGCCGTTGACCACGAGCTCAGTCGGCTGCGTAGCAACGGGCGGCTCCGGATCAGGCTCGGGCTCGGGCTCGGGCTCGGGCTCCGGCTGAATCGCCGTAGCGATGACAGCTGCGGTGCTTGCTGACCGATTACCGGAGGATTCCGAAGCTCGAACGAAGTACCGCGTCCCCTGCTCCGCTGCCGGCAGAGCAGTGCCCAACGAGGTCGTCAGTGCAACAACGCGGTCATTCCTCAGCACTTCGAACATGGTGTTCGACGGTCCACTCCACTTCAGCGTGTCATTGATGCCGTCAGTGGTGACGGTCAGAGCACTCGGAGATGCCGGGGCGGATACGTCTCGAGGAGCGAATCGGGTGAATCCGCCCGACCACTGGTTCTGACCATCCACACGCAGCGAACTGACGAAGTCACCACCGATCCACAACACACCGTTGCTATCGGTGAAGAGTCCCCATGCGCCAATGCCCTTCCGACCCTGCATCACAGGAGCGAAGTCAGGAATGTACGCGCCTGTGGCTGCGTCCCACGCGCCGACGAAGCCGATCTTGTCCGCCTGGGTCCAGGTATTTCCGACATTCGACCAGGTGAAGGCATTCGAGTACGACCAGTCGTCACAGTGGCAACCAGCGAAAACGACGCCCTTGCTTGCAGTCATGACCTGGAAGTCGCCTCCGTTGAGCGTGATGTTGCCGCTGAGACGGGCGAAATTCGTCGTGTCGAAGGTGAACAGCGAATGCTCGGACCCTCCCACCCAGACGCGGTCACCGACCTGCTGGATGGCCTGCTGATAGTTGGCGCGGTCTCCCGCGCTGCCGGTGAAGGGCCATGATGCTGCCAGCGCCGCCGGCTGTCCCGGGTTGGCGCGAACTGCGGCGACCCTGTTCGCCGTCTGCCCGTTGGACAGGGTGAAATAACCGGACGCGTAGAGGCGCTGATCTGCTGAAGCGTCCACCGAGATGACCGTCCCGTTGAAGGCCGGGTTCCAATTCTGATCCGGGGTGCCATCGACCACCGAGACTCGTGCGGCTCCCCTGGCGTAGGTCGGGTTCGGCCGCGTCCCACCGCCGAGGTGTGTGAATGCGCCCCCGAGATAGAGGTAATCACCCTCGACGGACAGGCTACGAACCGACACCGAGCCCCCGGTGAGCCTGTTCTCGATCCGCAGGGTCCAGGAAGTGTTGAGTTCGCCGGTCTGAGGGTTCACGGCAGCTACACCCGGGGCAGGTTTGCCGTTGACCGTCGTGAATTCTCCAGCCAGGACGAGAAGCCCGTTGGGCAGGGCAGCCGCGGCCTTCACCTGACCATTGAGAACAGGTCTGAAGGTGGGGATGAACTCTCCCGTATTGACGTCGAACCCTGCCACGTAGGGCTGCTCGACCTGGCCGTCGCCGGCCGCTGATCGTTGCACGTACCGGAAGTTACCGACCGAGAACACCGTCGATCCCACTTGAGCGAAGCCCTGCACCTCCGCGTCGAGTTCGGTTGCCCGCCCGTTGGCCAGGCCAGTGACCCCCCATGAGGTGCGTTCCGCTCCCGACTGCGGCAGCGCTGACTGCTGCGACACGGTCGTGCCGCTCTCAGCGATGACCGGGAAGCTCACAGAGCTCTGGAGGAGCTTCGGTCGGAGGAACATCTGCGTGAACGGTCGCGCGCCGCCCGTAGTCGAGGTCTCGGCCCACAGGTAGCTCGAGGGGTCGCTCGAACCCCGGACTTCACTGCCGAACGCCCAACCAGCCGGTCGGAACACATTGTTGACGTAGTAGCGGGTGTCCACTCGCTCGAACCGGCTGTCGCGTCCGAAATCGCTTGTCGATCCTCCTGATCCGGTGCTCGCACCGAAGCGATAGGCGCCGACCGGATGGGAGGCGGCCGGAGTCCATACCCACCGGTCCCGCTTCGAGTACTTGAAACGACTCTCCTGCCAGGTGCTTCCCGCGGTGTCCGTTGCTCGCCGCAGCCGGACACCGTCCTCCAGCTGATCGACGCGCGTGAAGTTCAGAAGGGCATCGACAGTCCGGGCGGGCAACTGAGCCACGCGGAAGGCGCTCGGTCCGGTCACCGTCTCACGGAGGCTCGTCGCGCTACCGGAGCCGCTGTAGGTCTGGGTCCACCCCTCCCTGCCGCGCCCGACGAGGACCCAGCCGCCGCCGTCGGTTTCCTGGTCGCAGTAGAACTGCTCAGGCGCAGGCATTGCCGGCGTGAGGAGCCAGTAGATGCCACTGGCTGCTTCGGGACGGGTCTGCTTGACCTCCCAGCAGGACGCCGCCGCGCTGCTCGGAGTGGCCCCATCAACCAGGGGTGGAGCGGCGGACGCAGGAACCGCAGGCATGAGCACTCCCACGAGCAGCACTCCCACCATCACGAGGATCTGCAGGACGGTCATGGTGGATCGTTGATTCTTCACAGTCGGGCTTTCGGTCAGCAGTCGGCGTCGTCTGGGAACGAGTGGTCAATGACCACCCATGCCTGATCGCGGGGTTCGAGAGTGTAGATGTTGAGCGAGCGGCGCGATCCGGGTGGGGCGACCGCCTGAATTGTGGCGCCGTCCTCGTCGCTGAGTGAGACATTGGATGAGTCGATGCATGCAAGAACCTGCAGGGTCCCGGGGGTCTCTGTCGGGAGCACCTCGGTTCTGATGACGGTCGCATCGCCTTCGAAGCGCCATGCATTGGCGCTCACTTCCGCAGCCTGAGCCTGCAGCTCCAACAACGCCGGCCCCTCTGCGATACCGTCGAGAGCGGGCGAGTCGCCCGTGATCACACTTGGGTCGGTGGCGAGTTGGAAGGCATTGACGAAACTCACCACAGCATCTTCCACAGGAGGTGCGGGTGGTGCGGCTGGTGCGGAAACCTCGGGCAGTGGCAACACGTTGTCGACGGGTTCGTCGGGAGACTCGACAGCTGGCTCCTCTCCGGCGAGCGGCGTCTGGGTCGCATCCGACGGGGATGGGTCGCCGGCGTCGGGCGCCGGGCGGGCTGCCACGTCGTCCTGAGCCAGAGTTCGTGCCGGGGCCTCGGGCGCAGTGTTCGTGGTCACGGCCCAGCCGGCACCAAGGATCAGCGCGCCCGAGATGACGCAGATGCCGAGCACCTGTACGCGCCGCGTGCGCCGGGCCGGAGTGTTCTCGGCTTCGGTGTCCAGGGGGCGCATCAGTACGCACCGACGGGCTTGAACATCACCTTGAAGGTGCGCCAGACGATGATGAGGTCGCCGGTGACGGACCAGTTCTCCACGTAGTAGAGGTCCAGCCGCACGCTCTCGTCCCAGTCGAGGTCCGAGCGTCCGCTGACCTGCCACAGGCCCGTGAGTCCCGGCTTGATGAGGAGCCTGCGGTGGGTGTGCTCCTGGTAACCCGACACCTCGCTGAACAGCGGAGGCCGCGGCCCCACGAGGGACATGTCGCCCCGCAGCACGTTCCAGAACTGGGGCAACTCGTCGAGGGAGTACTTGCGGATGACCCGGCCGATCCGCGTGACCCGTGGGTCGTCGCGCAGCTTGAAGAGCATGCCGTTGCCCTCGTTCTGCTCCTTGAGCAGCTCGAGCTCGTCCTCGGCCGTCGTGACCATGGACCGGAACTTGTACATGGTGAAGACGCTGGAATCCTTGCCCGCGCGTTCCTGGGCGAAGAACACGGGCCCCGGGGAATCGCGACGGATGGTCACGGCGAGGGCCAGGAACAGTGGCGAGAGGATGATGAGCGCTGCGGCGGACACGACGACGTCGAGCGCCCGCTTCAACAGGTGGCGGCCGCCCGTGAACTGCGGCAACTCGACGTGCATGAGAGGAAGGCCCTCGACGGGCCGCATGGTGATGCGGGGGCCGGCCACGTTGGTGAGCGTGGAGGCGAGCACCAATTCCGTGGACGTGGCCTCGAGGCGCCAGCCGAGTTCACGGATGTACGAGCTGCCCTTGCGGAGGTGGCCCGCGACGATCACGGCGTCCGCTCCGGTGTGCGCGACGAAGTCCTCGATCTTGCGGAGCCCGCTGACCACGGGGACCAGGCGGTCCCCGGTCTGGAGCGCCGCGGGATTGGACTTGCCCTCGTACACGGCGCCGACCACGGCATAGGCCGCACCCGACTTCTTCGCGAGCTGACCGGCGACGTACCGCACATCGGACGGACGCCCGACGACGACCACCTTCGAGAGGTAGTGGCCGGCCCGGCTCTGCCGGATGAGCCACTGACGCCACAGCCAGCGGCTACCGAGCAGCAGCAGCGTGCCGGCGGGCATCGCGAGGAGGAGGAGGTTGCGGAAATGCTCGAGGTCGGCGAGGACCACGACCACAGCCGTAACCGCGAAGGTGGCGATGCTCGCTCGTATGACCTTCTTGTACTCTCCCGCGCCGGTCCCGACGAGACGGGAATCGCGGGTACGCATGGCGGCCATCATGGCGATCCAGCCGGCAGCGACGGCCGCGCCGAGCCCGAGGACGTCGGCCATCCGCGCGACGCCGGCGTCAAGCGTCAGGAGGTTCACGGTGAGCAGCAGCACACCGAGGATCAGCACCGAGTCCGTTGCGGCGAGCGAGATCTGATAGCGCTTGCGCCAGGCGGTGCCGGAGAGGGAGAGCGAGCGGCGATCAACACTGAGTGACCGGACGCTCGCGGGAGCGCCGAGTGCGCTGTGCAGCTGGGTCATCGCGAGCCCGCTTCCTTCTGCCCGATGCCGGCTTCGTTGCCGGTCCTGGGATGGATCAGGGGAGCCGACGACGACTGGGGACGGACCTTGGTCTCAGAAGGTCCTGACGTCGCCGGCTCCGTCTCTGGGTGCGACACAACGACCGCGGTGCCGGTGCGCTGCTCGCAGGTGGCGGGAGCGGGCAGGACCGATGTACGGCCGCCCCCCGTACCCGGGAGGAAGTGGTGGGAGATGCGTGTGTGCTTCGGAAGGCGAGTGCCGCGGGACGGACAACCCATGAGAGACCCAATTCGTCAGTATTTCCCCAGCTTTTTCAAAGCTCTTGAGAAGAACACTAGGCAAACGGGACTTCACGCACACGAGTACGACCTACGTGTTCAAACGCGGGTGGTTACGCATGGATTACGCGCGAGCTACTCGTAAGTACTGGTGAACGGTACGTGGATCTACGCACCGGAGCAGGTCAGGACTCCCGGAGGTCCTCGCGTCGGTTGACTCCGAGCTTCGCGAAGATCCTGTATAGGTGCCCCTCGACTGTTCGCACGGAGACACTCTTCGCCTCTGCGATCTCGCGGTTGGAGTAGCCCTCCCGGACCAGCGAGACGATGCGCTTCTCGGTCGGCGTGAGGCTCGGTGTGGCGGCTGCGGGCGAGGCCGCGGCGAGCGGAACGGGCACAGGGCCCTCTCGCTGCTCGCCCAGGGTCACCAGACGGCGCTGCACCGCGCGTGTCTTGCGCTCGGAGCGCTGCTCCCCCATGCTCTGCAGGGCCAGCGAGAGCCCCGCGAACTCGAAGGCGATGTTGCCGTGCTGACCTGCGAGGGTCGCGGCGTCGATCATGGCCTCGGCGTCGCCGGCCCGGGCCGCTTGGGCGAAATCGCGGAGGTCCGCCGCCCCCTGGCCCTCGAACCCGTCCAGAACGCGCAGCAGCGGCTCGATGGCGCGCCGATCGCCGAGGAGCAGGGACAGCCGCAGGGACGTACCGGCCACCTCCTTCATCCCCGCCTTCTCGGCTTCGGCGGCGATCGAGATCAGCTCCGTCCGCGCCCCGGGAGTCTGGCCGAGCAGCGCGGCCGTCGCCGTGATGAACACCCGCCCGGCCAGTCGCATGCTCCGGGACCCCCGCTCGGGGGTCCGGTCGAACTCCCGGACCAGCTCGGCGGCCTCGGCGGTGTCCCCCGCCAGCGCGCACGCGTAGGCGGTCATGCCCATCAGCAGTGTCAGGACCTTCGTGGAGTCGGTCTCGCGGAGGGCCTCGAGTGCCAGGAGGAACCGCTCGCGGGCCAGCCCGTTGCGGGCAGCCCGGAGTGCGCCGATACCCTCCACGAAGTCGCCCCAGCCGGCGAAGTAGGACGAACTGGACGCGTTGGCCGAGAGGTAGGTCTCGAGGACCGCCTTCCCCTCCTCCGCGCGCCCCACGTTGGTGAGCAGGAAGACGTGCCGCGCGACGGCGGCCTCGCGGTACCTGAGCAGCAGGGCTCCGTTCGCCTCGACGAGTTCCACGGCCCGCCCGGAATAGGTACTGCCCTCCAGCGAGCGTCCGGTGCTGCCGAGCAGGTCGGCGAGCAGGATCATGCAGCCAACACGTGCCTCGGGGGTGGCGTCGGCGTCGGCGAGCATGGCCCGAAGGTCATCCTCCACACCGTCGTAGTGTCCGTCGAGGACGAGGATCCTGCTCTCCAGGATCTTGAGACCGAGGCGGGAGCGCGCAACGTCGACGGGCGTCATGGTGCCGCCGTCCGTGGTCTGAAGGGTGGTCACGAGAGTTCGCCAGCGCTCGACGTCGGCCCGAAGGTCCTCGCTGGGCGCTCCCTCCTTGAGTCTCATCTCGAAGGAGAGCAGGGTGGCCTCCTTCGCCACACGGGCATCGGTGCAGCGGGCCAGCACCTCGTCGACGAGCTCGCGTGCGTAGGCGGAGTTGCCGCGCCCGGCCTCCACCTCCGCTATCTGCGTCATCGCGCTGCCGCGGAGCGCCGGTGCGGTGACCGCGCGCGCGGCCCGGAGCGCGAAGTCGTGATCGCGTAGACCATTGGCCACCGTTGCAGCCGTGAGGAGTGTGGCGTCGTCGGCCTGTACACCGCAGTCGAGCCCCCAGGAGACGAACCGCAGGAAGCCCTCGAGCGATTGCACCGTCGGGTCGAGGACGGCCAGTACCGCGCGCCGGATGGCCATGCTGCGGGCGGCGGGTACCTGCGAGCGCAGTACCTCGCCGTAGAGCGGATGCTCGAGGGAGACGGATTCCTCCGGCCCGGGGCCGACGGCGACGAGCCTGTCCTCGCGCAGCCGCGCGAGCACGCCGACGTCCACGCAGCGCGAGAGCGTGTCGAGGGCGATGGGTTCCGCGAGCGCCACCACCTCGAGGACGGCCATGTCCTCTGCGGTCCTCGAACGCAGCCGCGCGCGGATGAGGTCGCCGAGCTGGAGGTGCATCATGCCCTGGTCGCCGGTGAGGCGCCACACCCCGTTGCGGCTCTCGAGGTACCCCTCGGACTCCCCCCGCTCGAGCACCGTGCGCAGGAACATCGGGTTGCCACCGGTTGCGCGTGTCAGCGCCCGCGACGTCCCGGTGAGCACGGGGCCGCCGAGCACCTGCCGGCACAGCAGGCCCACCGCCTCGGCGTCGAGCGGTTCCAGGTCGAAGCGGGCCAGGAGCCCGTCCGCGCTCAACGTGGTGAACTCGGCGGGCGCGGACGGAAGGTCGCGGCTCATCACGAGGACCTTCGCGCGCCGGGCGCTCACGAGCTGCGCGAGGAGGGCGGTGGAACTCTCGTCGAGTTCGTGGGCGTCGTCGATGACCAGGAGCGGCGGGTGCTGGGGCCGCACGGTGCTGCCGGCTCGCGCGGTCTCCGACCCGAGGTACTCCATCACGGCACGGAGGATGGCGACGGGCGATTTCGCGTCGCTCACGGACAGCGTGTGGAGATAGGGCGCGAGCGCCCCGAACGGGATGGCGCGGAGGGAGGAGCCGCCCGTGACGGTGACCACGGGGGCGGTCCACCGCAGGCCGCTGACGACGGCACGGGCGACGGCGGTCTTCCCCACCCCGGGCTCTCCCATGAGGAGGGCGCCGAAGCCGGCGCGGTCGGACAGTGCGGCGCTGATGTCCTTGATCAGGCGGGCGCGCCCCACGAGCTCGGCGCTGGCAACTGCACGACTCATGGTTGCGGCCCGAAGATCAGCCCGAGCTGCTTGCGGCTCGAGAGTCCGAGCTTGGTCATGACCTGGTGCACGTGGCCCTCCACGGTGCGATGGGAGATATGTTCCTGCTGCGCGATCTCCTTGTTCGGCACGCCCCGCGCCACCATCCGGGCTATGGCCCGCTCGCGTTCGCTGAGGAGCTTTCGGCGCACGTGCCGACGCGCCGGGGTGGAGGTACGCCGCAGGATCTGCTCGGCGTGCACGCGGATCATGGGATCGTCCGTCTCGTCAAGGTACTCGATGCTGAGCGCCGCGATGTCCCCGGCGAGGCAGTAGTGGCCGGTCTCGAGCACCGCGAGGGCCGTCTCCTTGAGTGCGTGCGGGTTCCTCGCCGCCAACGCCGTCGCGAACGAACCGCAGAGCGTGGCGAACCGGCCTTCCGTGGCGGAGCTGATCGTCGCGAGGGAATCGGCGGCGTCCCGTCCGCCGAACTGGACGCCCTGCACGAGGAAGAACAGTTCGATCCCGTGGTACCCCGCAGCGTTGAGCTCGCGCGCGCGCTCCAGGAGGCCGGCGACGGCGACGGCGGGGCCGTCCAGCCAGGCTTCCGAGAGGAGGCGGAAGTAGTGCACCGCTTCCCGGACGTGCCAGGCGTGGCGCTGGGTCGTGAGGTCGATCGCGCGGAGGTGGTCCTCGGCGGCGTCCGGTTCGCTCTCGAGCACCAGCGCGTAGGCTGCCGCCGCCTCGGCGAGCGGCAGCATGCCGTGCCGGTCGCGGATGCGCAGTTGGCTGATGGCGGGGACGAGCTTCGCGAGCGCAGCGCTGCTCCGTCCGAGGAACGCGAGCAGCACGCCCTCCGCGCTCTCGGTCGGCGAGCCGGCGAGAAGCAGGGCGCCCCCCGGGTCGGCGGGGCTGCCGGCCAGTCCCAGTGCCTCCGCCCACTCGCCCGCCAGGACCAGCGAACCGAACAGGTGCGCGGAGGCGCGCTCACGGTCGATCGAGCTCGCGGCGGGATCTGCGAGGCGGGCGCCGACACTCCGCGCGAGCGCTACGGCCTGGTCCTGCTGACCCAGTGCCGACTGCGCCACACCGAGGATGCTCCTGATCCTCGTGGACCAGCGTGAGGTCTCGGCGCGGCCTGTCAGTGCGGCCGGCACGCGCTCGACGATGCGGTGCAGCTCGCCCTCGAAGAGGTGCAATTCCAGGCGCAGCACCTCGGCGCGGCCGGCGAGGTCAGCCACCTCGGCGGTGGCCTGGTGCTCGGCGAGGCGGCGGACCACGTCGTCGAGCAGTGCCGGTGCCTCGCGAACGCGGGCGTGCGTGCGCGTCAGCAACCCGGCGGCGAGCAGCCGCGCGGCGACCCAGAGATCGAGCGGGAGCTCTGCGCCGGGATCGTCCAGCAGACCGTCGACGGCGGCGATCGCGTCGGTGAGCCGGCCGTCGCCGATCAGGTGGCGTGTCCTTTCGATCACCGCCGCTCCCCCGAGCTCGGCGGGCGGAACGGCGTCGAGGAACCGCTCGGCGGCGCCGTCGACCCGGTGGTCGTTGGCGTTCCTCGCGAGCGCCACGAGCTCGTTCGCGCCGAGGAGCTCCCCCTGCTCGAGCAGCCAGAGCGCCAGCGCGATCCGCGAGCGGGCAGGCATGTCGGCGTGCTCGCGCTGGGCGGCGAGGGCGGTGAGCGCCGCCTGGCCGGCCTGGGAGATCAGCTGGCTGCGGACCACATCGGCGAGGACGTCGTAGGTGATCCGCACCAGCGGGGTGCACGCCACGTCGAGGGTCAGCACCCCTTCCTCCTGCAACGTGTCGAGGGCGGTGGAGGGGGCGGCCTGCAGCAGGAGGGCGAGCGGCGCGGCGCCGCTGACCGAGAGGACCTCGATGACGGCGCGGTCCTCGGGGTCGAGATCGGCGAGCCGCGTCATCGTCCAGTCCGTGATGGAGCGCCCGGACCCCGGCCGCGGCGCGTCCCGGGAGACCCACACGCCGTCGCGCTGGAAGAGGTAGCCGGAGGCGACGTCGGCCTTCGTGGCGAGCTGCAAATACCGGGGGTTGCCGCTGCTCGCGGACCACAGTTCGTGCGAGGCCGAGCGCGAGACAGGCGCGCCGAGTGCGGCCGTGAGCATCGCGGTGGCGCCGTCGGGTGTGAGGGGCTGGATGTCGAAGCGTTCGAGGACGCCGTCCTTCCAGAGGTCGAGGAACTCACCCGGGGCACGGAGAATGTCCTCGCAGGTGACCACGAGACGCACTGCACCCACGCGGGCGAGGTGCGCTATGACGGTCGCGGACAACTCGTCGATGTCCTCGGCGCCGTCGATGTGCATGAGGGTGCGGCGCGTGGCGGAGTCGCCGTCGAATCTGCGCTGCAGCGCGCTGAGGACCAGCAGGGGGCTCCGTGCGGTGTCCTCGTCGAGTTCGGCAAGGAGCACGTTCAGCGCTCCGTAGGGAGTGGTGGCGTGTGCGGCGGAACCGCGGAGGTACATGTGGTCCACGTGGCGTGACATCGACGCGAGCACACGCTGCGCGATCATGGTCTTTCCGACACCAGCCGGGCCCACGAGCACCACGCCGTGTCCGGCGTCCGCGGTGAGGACCTGCTGGATCGCGGCGACCTCGGCGTCGCGGGCTGCGAAGGGCCAGCGGCCGTCGACCACCGTCACCCGAAGGACCCGAGGGAAGCGCTGCGCGCAAGGGCCATCCACGCGACCTGATGTGGTCCGCTTCCTCGCTCCCAGCTCACCATGACGCTTCGCCTCACCACGCTTGTCCCCAAGGTGCTCACACTACCGCCCGGGGGTTCCTCCAGGGAGTGACCGGCGCGGGCCGTGGGGCGGTTCTTTCGGACCTATTTCGGCGGGTGGAACTTCTGCTGCGCGGCGGCGAGGCCGTCGGTGATGAGGAGTTCGACGGCGTCGGCGGCGTCGTCGAGCAGGAACGCGAGCTCCTTCTTCTCGGCCGTGCCGAAATCTTTCAGCACGAAGTCCGCGGCGTCCTGCCGACCGGGCGGGCGGCCCACGCCCACGCGGACGCGGTGGTAGTCCTTGGTGCCGAGCGCCCGGGTGATGTCACGGAGCCCGTTGTGCCCGCCCTCGCCACCGCCGAGCTTCAGACGCACCGTGGCGAAGGGGATGTCGAGTTCGTCGTGGACGGCGATCACGTGGTCGGGAGCCACGTCATGGAAGCGAGCGAGCGCGCCCACGGGCCCGCCGCTCAGGTTCATGTAGGTGAGGGGTTTGGCGAGGACCAGCCGGGGCCCGCCGATCCCGAGGCGGCCCTCGAGGCTGACGGCCTGCGCCTTCGACGACGAGAAGCGGCCACCCACGCGGCCGGCCAGCAGGTCCAGGACCATCTGGCCGACGTTGTGGCGGGTGCCCGCATAGCCGGGCCCGGGGTTACCGAGCCCGGCTACGAGCCAGGTGTCAGAGGACACCGTGCGGGTACTTACTTCTCGTCGGCGTCAGTGACGACGGCGTCCGCGTCGGCCTGGCCGGCGGTGGCGCCCTCGGAGGTGCCCTCGGTTCCGGCGTCGGTCTCGTCGGTCTCGCCGAGGTCCTGAACGGTCGGCGCCATGAGGTTGACGATCAGCGTCTCGGGATCGGTGATGAGCGTGACGCCCGCCGGGAGGACGATGTCCGAGGCGTAGAGGTGCTCGCCGATGTCGCGGCCCTCGATGCTGACGGTGAGGGTCTCGGGCAGGTGCGTGGCCTCGGCCTCGACGAGAACCGTGTTGGTCTCGAGGTTGGAGACGACCTCGGGCAGCGGCTCGCCCTCGACGTGGATGGCGACGTCGACCTCGACCTTCTCGCCACGGCGGACCGTGAGGAGATCAAGGTGCTGGACGATCTGCTTGATCGGGTTGCGCTGGATGTCCTTGACCAGGGCGAGGTGGTCCTCACCGTTGATGTCCAGGGTCAGCAGCGCGTTGGGCGTACGCACCGCGAGCGTGGTGGCCTTCGCGGGCAGGAGGATGTGGATTGGATCGGCGCCGTGACCGTAGACGACGGCGGGGATCATGTTGGCGCGGCGGGCCTGGCGGGCGAAGCCCTTGCCGAACTCGGTGCGGACGTGTGCTGCGAGCTTCTGCTCGGACATGGTTTCTCCTGAAGTGGTGGGCGGGGTGTCGCCCGGGCGGGGGAACACGTTGGTCCAGCGCACCGCCTCCGCAGCTCTGTGAGCCGGAGATCCGTAGCCAGCCACCGTCGATCACGGAGTTCGCCGCTGATCCCCGGTCATCCGTGGATCTGCAGGCCGCTCCCTCGCCTAGGCATCGCCGTCAATGCTACCGCACGGGACCTCGCCCTGAGGACCTGCGCTAGCATCCAGGATGGGGGAACGATCGCCTGCCCGCACGCTACCGAAGGCCCCGATGCGCACAGCGTTCCCCGTGCTCCCTGGTGGTGACCCGTCTCGGCCCGCATCCCAGCAGAATCCTCCAGCCCTGAGGCCGGACATCCAGGGACTGCGCGCCCTCGCCGTGTCCGCGGTGGTGCTGGATCACCTGATCGGGTGGCCGAGCGGCGGCTTCGTCGGCGTAGACATCTTCTTCGTCATCTCGGGGTTCCTCATCACGGGGCTCCTCCTGCGGGAGTACGAGAAGACCGGGCGCATCTCCTTCGGCGGGTTCTACCGCCGCCGGATCAAGCGCATCATCCCGGCGTCGATCACCGCGATCGTAGCCACCCTTCTCGGTGCCTTCGCCATCTTCGGCCCCTCCCGCTTCCTCGAGACGGCGCTGGACGCCGCGGCAGCGGCACTGTTCGGCGCCAACTGGCGTTTCGCGGCCCTCGATACCGACTACTTCCGGGCGAACGTCCCGGTCTCCCCCCTGCAGCACTTCTGGTCACTGTCGGTCGAGGAGCAGTTCTACTTCGTGTGGCCCGCCGTGATGCTCGTGGTGTTGGCACTGGGGGCGAAGCGCGGCGCCGGGCCTGCGCGGGCCCGGCTGGGCGCCGGCCTGGTGATCGGTGTGATCTCGGCCACCTCCTTCGGGTGGGCGCTCTGGGAGACGCACACCGCACCCACGGTGGCGTACTTCTCCACGTTCTCACGCGCCTGGGAACTCGGCGCGGGTGCTGCCCTGGCGTGCGCCGCACCGCTGTCCACCCGCCTTGCTGCAGGTGTACGCCCCGTGCTCGCGTGGCTGGGCATCGGACTGATGGTGTCCGCACTGTTCCTCGTCGACGCGTCCTCGGCCTTCCCGGCGCCGTGGGCGCTCCTCCCGGTCCTGGGTGCGGTCCTCGTGATCCTGTCCGGCACCGGTGCGGACCATCACGCGCTCCTGCTGCCCCTGACCAACCCCGTGAGCGGGTACCTCGGCACCATCTCCTACTCCCTGTACCTGTGGCACTTCCCCGTGATCATCCTCGGCGGCGCGGTGTTCCTCGGACGGACTCCCCTGTTCCACCTGGGCTGCGCTGTCGCGATGCTCCTCCTCGCGGTGTTCTCCTACCACCTCGTCGAGGACCCCATCCGCAGGTCCTCCTGGCTGTCCGGCCGGAGAGCCAGGACCGCGGGGGCGACGACGGCGGGAAGCAGGGCGGTACACGGCGCCGGCTTCCGACGGGCCGCAACAACGGCCGCAGTCACCGCGATCGTGTGCGCGGCGAGCATCCCCCTCATCCCGGCGCATTCGAGGAGCATCCAGCTCTCGGACTCCCCCGCCGTCGATGTCCCGGAGGAGACCGCGGCCCTGCAGGAGCAGATCCGGACGGCTCTCCGTCAGAGTGACTGGCCGACATTGGACCCGACCATCGACGAAGCCATCAACGGTGCCCTGGCGCCGGGTGAGGTCAGCGCCTGCGACGGCATGGAGCGAGTGGACCTCGACGAGTGCACCTGGGGCGATGTCGATGCCACGCGGCACGCGGTGGTGGTCGGCGACTCGATCGCCGTCTCGTGGGTCTCGTCCGTGCGGAAGGCGTTCGGGTCCGCGGACGGCTGGTCGGTCACCGGCCTGGGGACCTCCGGCTGCACCTTCACCGAGGTCCTGATCCGGAACCCCGAGCCGGAGCTGGTGCAGGCCTGCGAGGACCGGAAGACGCAGGCCGTGGACGCCATCAACGAACTGCAGCCCGACGTCGTCATCATCGCCAACTCCTACGAGCCACGGTTCCCCACGGGCCGGCAACAGGCGCTGACTCCCGAGGAGTGGAAGGAGAGCACGCGATCCATCGTGTCCCGCTTCAGGGACGCGGCGGGCGCCGTGGTGTTCCTCGCTCCCCCGCCGCTCTCCACGGACATCACGGACTGTTACTCGAAGATCGCCGAGCCCTCCTTCTGTGCCGGGCAGGTGAGCGAACAATGGCATACGGTTGCCGCCGCGGAGCAGCAACTCGCCGGTGAACTGAACGGCTACTTCATCTCCCCGGAACTCTGGTTCTGCGCGGAGGGGTGGTGCCCGAGCTTCGTGGGGAGCACCCCGGTGATGCGGGATCAGGTCCACATGACGCCGTCGTACCAGCTCAAGATCGCGCCCGCGCTGCGCCGTGAACTCGAGGACCGGGGCATCGTCGAGTTCTGAGGCCTCCCTGGCGCGGCGGAACGACGTGGGCGCACAGGGCCCGGACAGCCGCATCGGGGATACTTCTGGGACACCCCCGCGGCTCTTCCGCCGCCGCTGAACTCTCGAGGACTCCCTGATCACCGCTCCCCTGCCGTCCCCGCGCTACCGCCGGGTCACGCTCGCGCTCTGCGCGCTGTGGCTCCTCGCGGTCGCGCTGATCGTGCTCTCGCCGTCGCCCGTGGACTCGGGCGCCAATGGGCTGGTGGTGCGGGCGCTGGCCGCGCTGCACCGCCGGGGCGTTCCCGCCTGGTTCGACTTCGCGTTCGTGGAGTTCACCGCGAATATCGTGATGTTCGTGCCGCTGGGCCTGTTCTTCTTCATTCTCGCGCCGCGCGGGTGGCGGTGGCTCGGTCCGCTCGGGGGGCTGGCGCTCTCCGCCGCGATCGAGCTCACGCAGCTCGTGGTCCTGCCGCAGCGGGTGGCAACACCGTACGACGTCGTGGCGAACGGTTTCGGCGCGCTGGTGGGCACCGTCGTGGCCTGGGCACTACTCCGGGCACGACGGCGGCGCCCCCGTCTGTGACGGGCGTCGCGTCACAGCCGCGCCCGCGAGGGCACCTGACGCTGACGGGACCGGGCGCGCCGCTACAATCGGCGTGGTCCCATTCCTCGTACAAGGACACGTCTACATGCGCATTTCCGTGATCGGTTGCGGCTATCTGGGAGCAGTGCACGCGGCATGCATGGCGAAGCTCGGACACGACGTGGTGGGGATCGACGTCGATGCGCGGAAGATCAGTGAACTGCAGGCGGGACGCGCGCCCTTCTTCGAGCCCGGACTGCCAGAGCTGCTGCAGGAGGTCCTGGCAACGGGACGCCTGACCTTCAGCTCCGACATGGCGGATGCTCGGGGCGCCGAGGTGCACTTCCTCTGTGTGGGCACGCCGCAGCGCAAGGGCGAGTACGCGGCGGACATGCGGTACGTGGACGGCGCGTTCATGTCCCTGCTCGATTCCCTCGAGCCCGGCAACCTCGTGGTGGGCAAGTCCACCGTGCCGGTGGGCACCGCCGCACGGCTGGCCGACGACCTCGCCGAGCGGCACCCCGACGCCATGCTGGCCTGGAACCCGGAGTTCCTCCGCGAGGGCTTCGCCGTGAAGGACACCCTGGCGCCGGATCGCTTCGTGTACGGCATCCCCGCAGGCGATGCGGGCGCGCGCGCCACCGAACTGCTCGACGCCGTCTACGCCACACCCCTCTCGCTGGGCACGCACCGCCTCTGCTCGGACTACGCCACCGCGGAGCTCGTGAAGGCGGCAGCCAACTCGTTCCTCGCCACGAAGATCTCCTTCATCAACGCGATGGCGGAGGTGTGCGAGGTGACCGGCGCGGACGTCACGCTGCTGGCGGACGCCATCGGCATGGACGAGCGAATCGGCCGGAAGTTCCTCAACGCCGGTGTGGGCTTCGGCGGCGGCTGCCTTCCCAAGGACATCCGCGCGTTCATGGCCCGCGCAGGCGAGCTCGGCGCTGACCAGGCGCTGACCTTCCTCCGCGAGGTGGACGACATCAACGTCCGCCGCCGCATCCGCGTGGTCGAGCTGACCCGCACGCTGGTGGGCGGCTCGCTGCTGGGAAAGCGCATCACCGTGCTCGGCGCGGCGTTCAAACCCAACAGCGACGACGTCCGCGACTCCCCCGCCCTCAGCATCGCCGCTCAGCTGCAGCTCCAGGGCGCCGACGTGACGGTGACGGACCCCGAAGCGATCGACGGCGCCAGGCACCGCTTCCCGGAACTCGCCTACGAGGCGGACCTCGAGCAGGCCATGCAGAAGGCGGACGCACTACTCCTCCTGACCGAGTGGAAGGAGTATCGCGAACTCCTTCCGGAGGTTGCGGCAAAGGCGGTGCGGACCAAGAACATCCTCGACGGCCGTAACGTCCTGGATCCGAAAGCCTGGCGTGCCGCCGGCTGGACCTACAAGGGGATCGGCAGACCATAGACCATGACTGTGCATGACGCTGGGGCGTCACAAACACCTTTCCGGATTCTCACCGTCTGTACCGGCAACATCTGCCGGTCCCCCATGGCCGAACGCCTACTGCAGGTGGGGCTCGACGAACGCTTCCCCGGGCAGTTCGAGGTGCGCAGCGCCGGCACAGGGGCGCTCGTCGGCAACCGGATCGACGCGCGGGCGGCCGGCTACATCCGTGACCTCGGCGGCGACGCCGACAACTTCTCCGCGCGGCAGCTCACCCCGCGCATCCTCGAGGGCCAGGACCTCGTACTGGCCCTCACGCGGGAGCACAGGAGCCGAGTGGTCGAGATGTCACCGACGATGCTGCGGAGGACCTTCGCTCTGCGCGAGTTCGCGCGGCTGCTCCCCGGTCTGACACTCGACGAGTCACTTCAGGGAGCGGACCGCTGGCGTGCGGCGATCCCAAAGGCTCTTCGGGCCCGCTCGGCCCACGCGGGTCCACCTGAGGACGACGACGTCGTGGACCCTTACAAACGGGAATCCGAGGTTTATGTAGAGAGCATGCAAACCCTTGCAGATGCGCTACTCCGGATTCGCTTCTCGGTCCTTTCTGACAGTCTCGGGCCTGACTTGGCCGCATCCGTACAACCTGAGGAATGACGACTTGAATCCCTTCCTCATGCTCGCAGGGGCACTGCTCTTGGTTGCGCTGTTGCGTTCAAGCTCCATCCGATTAATAGCTTTCGTCCTCGGAGCCATGCTCGTTCTCCAATCAAATCAAGGCTTGAGCACAAGTAAACTCGCATATCTCGGAGTACTTATCGTTTGTGCTACCCTCGGCGTAGTCCGACTATCTCGATCTGATTCTCCGCGCTGGCTCGGAGCTTATCGCAGCGCATTTTTTGGTAGCGCACTTCTGCTTCTGGTAATCGTGCTTAGTTGCACAACCTCCCTTCTCGCTGGTGAGAGTCTCCAACGAGTCGCGCGGGACGCTCTGACATACGTAATGATCGTTGTCGCGCCGGTCGTAGGTCTCGACGCCGCACTCGACATGTCCGAACGGACCGGCCGCCGTGTACTTACTGCCCTCACCGCGCTTGCCGCCGCAGGATTCGCGGTGTACTGGCTCGCGGCACGAGGTGTAAGTACATTAGGGATTGACCGCTTGATACTGTCATCTATGGCGCTGGCGGCACTCGGCGTGATTTATGGCTTTGTAAGGGCTCTGAGCGGGCGGCTTAGAGTTGCTTGGCTCACGTTGAGCATTTTCGGGATCGCCTCCATCCTCGTAACGGGCGCACGCACGGGCCTCGTGGCCATCCTTGCGCTAGCCGCTACTCTCGGCGCTAAGTCTAAGAACCGGGTACCACCCATTATCGCGCTGCTCGGCGTGGCGGCAATTGCTCTAGTATCGTGGGTGGCTCTCCCGCTCATGTCAGCGCAGCTTGCTTCCGCTGACTTCTTGGAAGCACGCCTCGGTGCTTTGTCCCGAACATTCACAGACGGCGTTAACGCAGACGCTTCTGGTGTCATCCGAGCCAGGGCTTACGGATATGCCCTCGACGAGTTTCGTGAGAGTCCCCTGTTTGGCGTCGGACTCGGACACGCTTTCCCCAACCCTAATCCGAATCGTGCAGATGCAGATTTTCAACTCGACACCCCAGCACTGTACCTTGCGAAGTTCGGGATTATTGGCACCACACTAATCGTCGTCAGCATCTTTCTGATGGCCCGATCATTCCACGGATCTAGCAAAGTATCATCCGGGTTCAGCAATGAGCGCACGGTCGCTCGGGCAATGGTTTTCTTATGGATCTTGATCCTGCCATTTGGAGCTCCAACGGAGGACAAGGGTTTCGCGTTGTCCTTATGCCTTCTATTTTTGATTCTCGGCATCCGCCTAAATAAAGACTGGAGCAGTCGGATAGATGCGCAACCCCGTGCCGACAGGCCAGCCGCTAGTGCTAAGCCCGGCCGGCGACCCTCAAATCAACTTCGTCGAATAGATTAACGTATTTCTCCGCGCATGCGCTGATTCCGAACGATATCTCCGCCCGACGTGCCCGGCTCTGAGATTCCAGGCGGACACTATCAAGTTGCCCTAGCACTTGCATAAGAACTCCAGCAGCCTCGCTGGGTTCTGAGTTTTCACTAAATGATCCAGAAATCAACTCCTGACCTATAGCGTCAGCAATATTTGACGAGCAGACTATGGGAACACCACTCAGAATCGCCTCTATCAGGGCAACACCTTGAGCTTCCCGATTAGACGGGTGAAAAAGAACATCAGTCGTTGATAATATAAATCCGACATTGTTGGTTGCACCTCGAAACTCACCGGGGGCCTGTGACGCGATGTGGTCACGAACGAAAGCGGCTGCGACTTGGTCGTGATCCCAGGGTCCGTACCACTCGAAAACAACATTTGAGCCGCGACACAAGGCAGCGACTTCCGCCCAAAATTGCGGTCGCTTCTCCATCGCAACCCTCGCGACTGTAACGACTCTTCTCGGCTGGGCGACACGTTCCACTGGCTGGTCAGTAAGTGAACTCAGTGGACGTTGCACCCCGTTTTCAATGATCCTAAGCGGCCGACGCTCGAAACGCCGAGAATACATCCGAGCCGCAACTTCGCTAACAGCCACTCCAACGACGCTTCGTCGGCTCGATAAGAGTTCGACTACCCTTAAAGGCACCGGCGCGTAGTCGTCACCACTACTATGAATTACGTCAACGATTGGCACAGATAAAGGAGCCGCGAAGCGAGAATAAATGATCGGTAGAGCAGTATGCGCGACAATTACGGTAGGATTAAAATCGCGAATACTTCGCCGCAGTCTTAGAACTCGGCTTATCGCTCCGCGCGATCCAGATTGAGTGTCAAGATAGGTAGTTGTACATACAAAATTTCGCGACCATTGACCCTGAAGTGACACNGACAATTACGGTAGGATTAAAATCGCGAATACTTCGCCGCAGTCTTAGAACTCGGCTTATCGCTCCGCGCGATCCAGATTGAGTGTCAAGATAGGTAGTTGTACATACAAAATTTCGCGACCATTGACCCTGAAGTGACGCAGCAAGCGTTTCCGCACCACCGATTCGATCACTGAGCAAAACTTGTAAAATCTTGTGGTCTTTCATCGAGAAACGCCTCGGTTGAATTTAGTCATATCTACGACCTTTTCCGTATGGTAAATATAAAAGAGACTAATAATATTAAAATACTAGACTGGCCGACTATCAGCGCAATTGCACCTCCAGAAGCTCCAAGGAAAGGAACGAGAATCGCGACGGAAGTAAGCTGAAGTAGCACGGAGAAGATAATGACCTTAGCAACAGTTCGCTCGTGATGAAGCGCCTGCAGCGAGGTAGAAATTGGTTGATTCAATATTCCAGCGATCGACGCAATGGCCAGAATCCGGAGCACACTACCCGCCTGGTCATATGTTTCACCCAGCAGCATAGCTACGATCTGGTCGGCAAATGAAATCACGAAAAAGCAACCAGCGATGCCGATCATTAGGAGCACGAGACTCTTCCGGACGGCGCCAAATGCTCCACGAAGATCGCTCTGCTGAGCGATGAAGGGAACAGCAGCGACCGAGAAGGCGGTTGCAAAGAGTCCTAACGGCTGTGTCCAGCGGCTTACCGCTCCGTACACGGCCGCGGTGGCCGGTCCCCCAACCGCACCCATGATTGGTAGGTCCAGGCTCTGAGCCGAAACCGCAAGTGACGCCAGACCGAAACCACCAGCCCGCTTCCAGGGTTTAGCTCGGTGCGGCCAGACCCCTTGCGTCCGTCCGCCGCGGCTCGTCAAACACCAAGCTAAACATGCACTTGTTATAGACCCGGCGATTAGGGATGCCAGTAGACAATTGACGGAGCCAATCTCCAAGGCGAAAAGGGAGCCGAAGACGATAAGCGCGACGAGCCGATCCACGAGAGCGATGCAGGCGACGAGGGTTCCACGCTTGAGAGCCCTGAGAGGGACCTGGAACGCTTGGGATGCAGCGAGAGCGCATGCAAGCAATCCTGCTGCCCAGAGTGGCTTCGGGGAATCTGCCAGTATCAGAGTAGATGACCACAACGCGCTGGCGCTTGTGATCAGGAAGATTTTCATCTGACTTCTCATACGGACCTCGGCGAGCGTCATTCTGTTCGAAGCGAGCCCCCGTACCCACATCGTATTACTACCGAAATCACCGATACCCGCACCAGCGATAGCTAGAGCAATGGTCACAGTCGCGATACCGAATTCGGAAGGCACCGAAGTCCGAGCGGTTACGACATAAAGTGCGGCCACCAGGACTTGCCCGAGTATATTGGCCAACGCGAGAGCTAAACCCTGTCGAGCGAGGCTAGCGTCTTTCAAGGTACGGCTTTCATGATTGATTCGAGCATAATCAGCTCCGCTATGCTCACTGGCAACTACCCACAAGGAAGAACTTTCCCACCAGTTCCTTTAGGGTAAATCGATGAGCTACAAGAAAGCCCTTCAGCGTAAGGTCCCCGTTCGACCCCTCCGACCAAGAGCCGGGGCTGCGCGCTAACTTCAAGTCTGAGGATTTGATTCCAAAAGTGTTCAATTTTTCACGCATCTTGACCTAAATCTAGGAATCATTTACGGAGGGATAGAAACCGAGCGGATACAGCATCTGGAACACCTCCAGTGCGTGAAGATCGAGCCGGTAGCGAGTCAGTAGCTAAACGCGAGGCTCATTGCTCAACATCTTCGTCAAGCCGTCACCGAGCGGCCTAACCAGAGCCAAGGGCGGCGCCTCACGTGTCTTCATCATACGTAGTCCTTCGGCTATGGATTGTTCATTGAGACGAACCCACTGAGCACCCGGAACAGAAGAAGTATCTTTTCGTAAAGAACTAGCCCCGGCAGCAAGAATGTATGTTCCGAGAACAGAGGCTTTCCCTAAAATCCCACTAGAACCTTCATTTGAATGCGCAAGAACCACACAGCGCAGGCCTGCGATGAATGCATCCATTTCTACGTCATCCAGCAGGCGGTCAAGCACGAGCACGCGTACGTTCTGCGCGGTAAGCCGCTCTATGCACTGTCTGAGCTGATCATCGTCAACTGTGCTGTCGATCTTCCCGGCAAGTAGAAAAGCGTCATTCTCACCGAGAACTGTCTGCGCGGCAGAAAGGACCATGAGTGGATTCTTTCGTGCGCTGATTGCCCCAACCACCCCGAACCAGTTTCGGCCGTCATCTAAACCAAACTTTTCCGCAACTGCGGCGTGTTCCTCTGACGAACCACTGATGACGATCGGATCACGAATTTGCCATCGGCGAACGAAACCGACAGAATGACTCACTAAAGTGAACACCCGGATTCGTTTCCGGCGACGAGCAAGCAGGATCGTGAATCTTTTGGCAAATGTTCTTAGCATAGGAAGGTGCCTAAGCGCACCTTTCTGACTGGCCGGTCGCATGATCAGAAGAGCCAAATACCCGACTCGCCATCCTCGTAGCGCTGCAATTGACCGGAATGAATCTCCTTCGGGTACTAGCGTTTGGTCAGCACCCAATTTGGCGGCTAGTTTCTCGAGGCTTGCCAAGCTGAACTCGTCTTGAACGATAATTCGCACCGATTCTCGAATAGGAGCCAAGTGCAGAATGAACTCCTCCGATAAAAGAGCTGGCGCAGTCAAAGCGATTGATACTTGACCACCCTCTATCAGCCCTGCTTGAGCGAGAATCTTCACATACATCAACCGATGACCGGAGAACAATCGCTGAGCGATTAAAGTCGAATTGGCCGAGACACCCGTCAGGGTGGCCATTATGATTCTCCATGAAGTGGTTTGTCGGGGTCATGCGTCGCAGTCCTGGCATCGAGTAGTTGTGTGTGTCGGAGTTCAAGTTCTTGATTCGTGAACCGCCTACGAATCATGGTCGCAGGGTTTCCTCCGACAATCGTCAGTGCTTCAACGTCCTTCGTTACGACAGCCCCGGCCGCGACAATCGCACCGTCTCCGATGTGCACGCCACTAAGGATTACCGCCGAGGCGCCGATCCACACGTCCCTCCCGATTCTGACGGCGTCGGCGGCTGTCGGTTCGCGATCGCCGATCCAAGTCGAATAAATGATGGGCGTGCCAACTTTATCAGTAGCGTGATCATGTTTGCCAACGATTTGTACATTCATTCCGATCACAGTCCAACTTCCAATCGTCCCATTAACTTGAATCACGGAGTCGGGCCCAATTGATACTTCGTCACCGATGACGAGTCCGTGGGCAGACCCCACGCGCGTTCGCATCCCAACTCGGAGATGGCGCCCGTAACTCACCGAACCGTGAACTGCTAATTGCCGCAACACCGAGCGGCCCAAACGCGCGATTGGCTTCGGTAACCGGGTACGCATAACTTCATTCGATGTCATCGTCGTCCTCGTGCACAAATAGTCGAGCCCCTCAATCAACCCTTCAGCCATGGCCTCTGCGGAATAGAAACGCTTAACATGTTCGACCAAATGATTCAGAGGCAGCTGGCTTCGCATGTTATACAAAGAGAGTAGAGCATCTGCCATCGACGCTGCGTCGTCTGAGGTGAAAAAAACTACCCCACCGGTATTCTTCAGCTCGATCTCTGGTGAATGTGGTTCATTGTCTGCAATCACCATAGGCACTCCAAAGCCTAAACTCTGCGTTAAACCGAGGCCTGCAAACCCCGGCGACACCGATGCGAAGGATTCGCTGTATAACGCCTGCAACTCCTCGACGTCATCGATCCATCCGTGAAACCGCACCCGCTCAGATATGCCTAGCTCGCGACTCATCGCCCTCAGTGGTTCTTTCAAAGAACCACTTCCTACGATTGCCAGTTCAACATCTACCTCCCGTCGAATCATCTCGGCGAGTGCATGCAGCATCAGGTAGGGCTTCTTCGATACCTCAAGGCGACCTACGTATATGAAGCCACTTCGTCGACTAACTTCACCAGATGAAAGGCTTTCGATGTCATCGCGTCGGTATATCGCGTTGGGTGCAACGAAAACTGGCTGCGCCGGAAGATCAATGAGGGCTTTTTCACGGTCCTCATACGTGTAGGAGATCGTTCCCATCGCTAATCGACGCATCAATCGGCGAAGTGCGGCTGTCCTCGACCTACCTCCAGCCTGTGGATGGATATGACCCCACACAAGAGTCGGCTTACCCGTCGCCCTCCGGACCGCTAATAGAGCCCAAGCGCTCAGACTGCGAGGATTGAGATCAACCACTAGCCGACCCGCGCTGAGCGAGGCGCCCAGCCCTCCGACCTGCACGAATACACCCTTCACCCGCACCATCGCAACAGACCTCGCCCACTGCGGCGGCAGACCACTTCGAACGGTTTGGTCGAGGTGAGCTTCGCTCACGAATAGTTGGAGGCGATCTCCGTAATGAGCGCGAAGTAGACGGACGCATTCGGTCCTGTACTTCGGAAGGACTGCCAGATGGAAGACGACATTGTCGATCATCCCGCTCTCCAACGCAGGCTGCGTGCCAGACACACGCATCATGCTGTGAAGCGCTTGCGGGTCACCTCAGGCGTACGAAGCCCAAGTACAGAATTCTCGGCAACCGTCATGTTCGGCGGTACGACGGTGTTCGGCGAAACAACAGACGATCTGCCAACCGTCGAACCGCCAAGGACCATGGCACGCGTCGCAATCCAAGCGCCGTCAGCGATAACGACGGGCCGCGTGATTAGAGCCATGTCTGCCGATAGAGCGTGACTCCCCGTGGTGATAAACACTTCCTGCGAGATCACGACGTCGGATCCGATCGAAACCTGATCTTGATTATGAATCCAAGCACCCTCGCCGATCCACGATCGGTCGCCGATGGAGAGCTTCCAGGGCAGCTTGAAGCGAGTCCTCGGTCGGATCAGCACGCTTTCTCCCATTTTGGCGCCGAACGCCCGGAGAGCTGCAACTCTCAATCGAGAGCTGATCTGCCACGGGTTGTAGATGATAAGGAGCTCCACTGCCGACCAGGCGTAGACAACGATCGGCGATTTTCCCCAAGCCTGCCGTTCACCCGGCGCGTGGGCGAGGTTGATCACGCGAGCCATCTCCTGCCGTGCTTCCTCGTTGATGGATATGTTCATTGAGACCTCCATGAGGGTGAAGTCGTTTCGGCTGCTGCTTCGACGTCTCGCCTAGTGTGGCACCCGTGACTTCATCCCCAGTGCACGTGACGATTGCCGGTCTTCATTATTCGCCGGAGAAGACCGGCAACGCGCCCTACACCACTGGACTTGCCGAGGGGCTGCTTAGCAGAGGTGGCCTGCCCGCGGTGCTCACCGGCATGCCCCATTATCCGGAGTGGAAGCGGCGCGAGGGTTACGGTGGCTGGCGTTCGACCGAGACCATCGACGGTGTCCCCGTCACCCGCCTGAACCATTTCGTCCCCTCCAAGCCACGCGGCCTGGCCCGCCTCTGGATGGAGGTTTCGTTCGGCCTCCGTGTAGCCACCACCAACTGGGGGTCACCCAGCGCCGTCGTGCTCGTCAGCCCGGCGCTCTTCTCCACCGGAATCGCGCTCCTGCGGGCTCGTTTGCTTCGCCAGAAAGCCCCCATCGTCATTTGGGTGCAGGATCTCTACAGCCTCGGCATGACGGAGACGGGTGCCTCCGGATCCACGGGTGCCAAGCTCATGACCTGGATCGAATCACGGATCCTCCGGTCGGCGGACGGCGTCGTCGTCATCCACGACCGCTTCCTGAGCTATGTCACCTCGCGGTTGGGGGTGGACCCGAGCCGCGTCGAGGTCATTCGGAACTGGACCCACCTCAAGCCGTTCCACCTCGAGGATCGCACCGCTTCCCGAAGCTCGTTCGGGTGGCAGCCGAAGGACATCGTGGTGGTCCACGCCGGCAACATGGGAGCTAAACAGGGCCTCGACAACGTGGTGGAGGCTGCCCGGCTGGCTGATGCTCGAGGCAGCGAAGTGCGCTTCATCCTCCTCGGCGACGGTAATCAGCGGCAGCGGCTCGAGGAGCTGGCAGCGGGCATTCGGCGGATTGAGTTCGTTGACTCGCTTCCGGGCACCCGGTTCCAGGAAGCGCTGGCAGCAGCGGACGTGCTGCTCGTCAATGAGCTTCCTGGCGTGAAGGAGATGTCCGTTCCCAGCAAACTGACGTCGTACTTCAGCTCGGGTGTGCCCGTTCTCGCGGCGACGGACAGCGGAAGCGTCACCGCAGAGGAGGTCACCACTGCCGAGGCGGGGCTCCGCGTCGATGCAGGACGCCCCGCAGCGCTCCTCGACGGAGCCGAACTACTCGCTGCTGATCCCGCTCTGCGACAACGTCTGTCCGAGAATGGGCGCCACTTCATGGTGACGACACTGTCGGAAGACGCGGCAGTAGCCCACTATGCTCGGTACCTCACGCACCTCGCCGCCGGTTCTCGCCCGGATCGCACGGCCCATCACTCTGGGGAACATCATGCCTAAGCGCGCTCTCATCACCGGCATCACGGGCCAGGACGGCTCCTACCTCGCCGAACTGCTGCTGCGGAAGGGCTACGAGGTCCACGGTCTGATCCGCCGGGCGTCCACCTTCAACACCTCGCGGGTGGACCACCTGTACGTGGACCCGCACGACCCCACCGCGAAACTGTTCCTTCACTACGGCGACCTCAGCGACGGCTCCCGCCTCGTCACGCTGCTCGCGGACATCCGCCCCGATGAGGTCTACAACCTCGCCGCGCAGTCCCATGTGCGGGTGTCCTTCGACGAGCCCGAGCACACTGCGGACACCACGGGCATGGGCACCGTCCGTCTCCTGGAGGCTGTCCGGCTGGCCGGCATCGAGACGAAGTTCTACCAGGCATCCTCGTCCGAGATGTTCGGCGCCACTCCCCCGCCGCAGAACGAGGACACCCCGTTCTACCCACGTTCCCCCTACGGCGCCGCGAAGGTCTACAGCTACTGGATCACGAAGAACTACCGCGAGGCCTACGGCATGTACGCGGTGAACGGCATCCTGTTCAATCACGAATCACCCCGCCGCGGCGAGACCTTCGTGACCCGCAAGATCACGCGCGCCGTGGCTGCTATCAAGGCCGGCCAGCAGCAGCACCTGTACATGGGCAACCTGGACGCCGTGCGTGACTGGGGCTATGCGGCCGAGTACGTGGAGGGCATGTGGCGCATGCTGCAGGCCGACGAGCCCGATGACTTCGTGCTGGCAACCGGTGGCAACTACACGGTGCGGGACTTCCTGCAGATCTCCTTCGAGCACGCCGGCCTCAACTGGGAGGAGCACGTCAAGTTCGACGAGCGGTACCTCCGCCCCACCGAGGTGGATGCCCTGGTGGGTGACGCCTCGAAGGCGGCGGCGAAGCTCGGCTGGAAGGCCACCATCCACACGCCGGACCTCGCACGCCTCATGGTCGACGCCGACATCGAAGCCCTGAAGCACGCGGGCCGCCAGTGGATCGACACCGTGGATCTCGACTGCTGGAAGGCCTGAGATGACCGACTTCACGCCCGGCGTCCTCGATCGCGACGCCGCGTTCTACGTAGCGGGCCACCGCGGCCTCGTGGGCTCCGCGATCTGGCGCACGCTCGAGGCCGAGGGATTCACGAACCTCCACGGTCAGTCCTCCACCGAGCTGGACCTCAAGAACCGCGAAGCCGTGTTCGCCTACATCGGCGCCGTGCGGCCCCGGTACCTGGTACTCGCCGCTGCGAAGGTGGGCGGCATCATGGCGAACAACACCTACCCGGTGGATTTCCTCACGGAGAACCTGCAGATCCAGGTCAACGTGCTCGACGCCGCGCGCGAGTACGGGGTGGAGCGTGTGCTCTTCCTCGGCTCCTCCTGCATCTACCCGAAGCTCGCCGAGCAGCCCATCCGCGAGGACTCCCTGCTCACCGGGCACCTGGAGCCGACCAACGACGCCTACGCGATCGCGAAGATCGCGGGCATCATGCACATCCAGGCCGTCCGCCGGCAGTACGGACTCCCCTGGATCTCGGCGATGCCCACCAACCTCTATGGGCCCGGAGACAACTTCTCGCCGGAGGGCTCCCATGTGCTGCCCGCGCTCATCCGCCGCTACGACGAGGCGGTGCGTGACGGCGTGGGGACCGTGACCAACTGGGGCACCGGCTCACCGCGCCGCGAATTCCTGCACGTGGACGACATGGCGGCCGCCTGCCTCCACCTGATGGAGCACTACGACGGACCCGAGCAGGTCAACGTGGGCACCGGCAGTGACGTGACCATCAAGGAGCTCGCGGGCCTCGTGGCCGGCGCCGTCGGGTATCAGGGCGTCATGGAATGGGACACCACCAAGCCGGACGGCACACCCCAGAAGCTGCTGGACGTGTCCAAGCTCGCCGACGCGGGGTGGACGGCGTCGATCAGCCTTGAGGACGGCATCCGCCACACGGTGGAGTGGTACCGGACACACCGCGCCGCACTGCGCGGCTAGACTCTGCTCGAACCCTCGGGTACACCAGGAGCGGCAGGAGCTGACTCCCTTGCTAGCGGTCTCATGGGCACAGCCCAGCAAAGCATTCAGAGAGGTCTCCTGTGGAGCTCAGCGACTACCTTCGGATTCTGCGGCGTAACTGGCTGCTGATCACCGTCTGTGCCCTCGTGGGCCTGCTCGTGGGAGCGGTCGCATCCTTCGCTGTGCGCCCCACGTACACCGCGCAGACCAAACTGTTCGTGGCCACGCAGAATTCGGGCAGCGTGCAGGAGCTCCAGCAGGGCAACACCTTCACCCAGGCCCGCGTGCAGTCCTACGTGGAGACGGTCACCGAGCCGATCGTCCTGCAACCAGTGGTGGACGCCCTCGGTCTCGATCTGACGCCGCGCGATCTGGCGTCGCAGGTGACCGCCACCGCAGACCTCAACACCGTGATCATCACCATCTCCGTCGATGACACCTCCCCGGTCCAGGCCGCTGCGATAGCCCAGGCGACGGCGGACAGCCTCGTGCAGTCCGTGGACGGACTGGAGAGCACGGAGGAGGGTGGCGGATCCCCCGTCAACCTCACCGTGATCACCCCTGCCTCCGCACCCTCGGACCCCTCGGCTCCGAACACGAGGCTGAACCTGGCACTCGGGCTCCTCGTGGGCCTCGCCCTCGGAGTCGGCGCCGCCGTGCTCCGCACCACCCTGGACACCCGCGTGCGTGGCGAGTCTGATCTTCGCCGCATCAGCGAAGCGCCCGTGCTCGGCGGCATCACGTTCGACGTCGACGCCACCAAGAAGCCACTGCTCACCCAGGTGCCGGGGCAGAGCCCCCGCGCCGAGTCCTTCCGGCAGATCCGCACCAACCTGCAGTTCGCCCACGTGAGCCACAAGTCGAAAGCCGTGCTCGTCACGTCGTCGCTCCCCGGTGAGGGCAAGAGCACCACGGCCACGAACCTTGCCATCGCGATAGCCCAGGGTGGCCAGTCCGTGGTGCTCGTGGATGCCGACCTCCGCCGCCCCCGCGTGGACGAGTACCTCGGGCTCGAGCGCAACGCCGGCCTCACCACCGCGCTGATCGGCCGTGCCGACGTCGAGGACCTGCTCCAGCCCTGGGGCACGGACGAGCTGTACGTCCTGACGGCCGGGCAGATCCCCCCGAACCCGAGCGAACTGCTGGGCTCTGATGCCATGAAGCAGCTCATCACGCGCCTCGAGAACAAGTTCGACGCCGTGATCATCGACGCCCCTCCCCTGCTCCCGGTCACCGATGCCGCCGTCCTCTCGCAGCAGGTCGGTGGCGTGGTGCTGGTCATCGGTTCCTCCAAGGTTAAGCTGCCGGACCTCCAGAAGTCCCTCGGCAACCTCGAGATGGTGGACGCCGATCTCCTCGGCGTGGTGATCAACCTGCTGCCGTCCAAGGGCCCGGACGCCTACTCCTACACGTACTACTCCTACGACTCCGTGAAGGAGCCGGAGCTGCATGCCGGCTCCGGGGACAACCGCCTGCACACCACGGAGGACGACGCCCCGCCCCGCCGCAGCGGCGCCGTGGCCGTGGACGCCTTCGACGAGGCGGTGCTCGGCCTCCGGCGTGGACAGCCGGCTCGCCGCGACCGCACGAGCTGACAGGACCCGGACGCATGTCACCGACGGGTGGCGCCGAGGTGCAGCACCGTCCGGCCGGCCATCAGCAGCCAGGCACCAGCTGGATGGTGCGCTACCCGCGGCGGCTCGCGATCATCGACGCCCTCGTGATCCTGTGGGCCACCTCCGGCGCACTGCTCATCCGCTTCGGGTTGCAGGACGACACCCGGGCCGATTCCATCACCATCTACGCCTGGATCACCGCGGCCATCAGCATCACCTGGTGGGTGATGCTCTCTGCCTGGGACACCCGCAACCCACGCGTGCTCGGCTCCGGCCCCGAGGAGTACAAGCGGGTCTTCTCGGCCTCGCTGTGGCTCTTCGGCATCATCGCGATCCTCTCCTACGCGCTCCAGTACGACACCGCGCGCGGGTACGTGGGGCTGGCACTGCCCTCCGGCGTCGTGGGCCTCCTCCTTGCCCGCTGGATGACGCGCCAGTTCCTCAGCACCGAACGCAAGCATGGCCTCAGCACCTCGCGGATCCTCCTCGTGGGCGGACGGGACGCCGTGGACCACCTCGCCACGTCACTGCGGAAGAACCCGATGGCCGGCTACTCTCCCGTGGCCGCCTACGTGATCGACGACGAGGACCGTGCCCTCCGTGCCAACCGGGATCTGCGGATCATCGGGTCCACGCCGGACGTCGAGTCCATCCTCGAGGCGCTCGAGGACTGCCTCGCCGATTCGATCGCCGTCTCAGCCGGCTCCAACCTGCACCCCGACGTCCTCCGCCGGCTCGGCTGGGCGCTCGCCGAGCGTGAGGTGCGCCTGATCCTCGCACCGGCCCTCACCGACGTCGCCGGCCCCCGCATCCACACCCAGCCGGTCGCCGGCTTGCCGCTCGTGCACGTCTCGACGCCGCGCCTCACCGGCGGCGCGCGGGTGCTCAAGCGCCTGTTCGACATCGTCGGCAGCGCCGCGCTGATCGTGGTCTTCTCCCCCGTGCTGCTGGTGGTCGCGCTGCTGGTGCGCGCCTCCGGCCCCGGTTCCGTGCTCTACACGCAGGAGCGGATCGGGGTGGGCGGCGCCACCTTCAGCATGTTCAAGTTCCGCTCCATGAACCAGGACGCCGACGCGCAGCTCGCCGGCCTGCTCGACGCCCAGGGCCGCTCCGACACTCCGCTGTTCAAGGTCACCGACGACCCCCGCATCACCCCCGTGGGCCGCCACCTCCGCAAGTACTCCCTCGACGAACTGCCGCAGCTGTTCAACGTGCTCCGCGGCAGCATGAGCCTCGTGGGCCCCCGCCCGCAGCGTGCGGGCGAAGTGGCACTGTACGACGACGCCGCGCACCGCCGCCTCTACGTGAGCCCCGGGATGAGCGGGTTGTGGCAGGTCAGCGGCAGGTCGAACCTCTCCTGGGAGGAGTCCATACAGCTGGACCTCTACTATGTTGAGAACTGGTCGCTCATGCAGGACGTCATCATCCTGTTCAAGACCTTCCGAGCCGTCTTCGCCTCGCGTGGTGCTGTCTGACCGCCTGGGAAACACGCGGTGATCAGCGAGACAACAGGGGTACGTGGGTGGCACGCAGGACCAGCAAGGGCCGTCGGTTCACGGAGGGCAGCGCCTACTACTTCGGGAACGACGGCGGCGAACGCCGCACGGGGTCCCGTACGAAGCGACGGTTCGCCCGGCTGGCGCTCGCCGTGGGGGTCCTCGCCCTCGTGGGCGTGCTGTGCACCGCGTGGCTCGCCTACCGCGCCGATCAGGTGCGGACCAACCTGCAGGCAACCGCCGACGTCCTGCCCCGGCTCCAGGCCGAACTCCAGGCGGGTGACGGTGACGCCGCCCAGGAGACCCTCGCCACGCTGCAGAACCACACCGCGACGGCGCGGACCGCCGGCACCGATCCGCTCTGGAAGGCCGCGGCGATCCTCCCCGTCATCGGCCCCAACTTCTCGGCCATCACCGAGGTGACGGTCTCCGCGGACGACGTCATCAACCGCGCCGTGGCCCCGATGCTCAACACCTTCGACTCGCTCGACTGGGACAGCCTCACGCCCACTGACGGCCGGATCGACGTGGCGCCGCTGCAGGAGGTCTCGCCCCTGCTGACCTCCGCCGCCTCCACAGTGCAACTCAGTTACGAACGCCTCGCGGACATCGACCGCGACCGGCTCCTCCCGCAGGTGGCCACGCCCCTGGAGGAAGCGCTGGTCACCATGGACGAGGCACGGACCGCTCTCAACAGCGCCTCCTCGGCCGCGCAGATCCTGCCGCCGATGATGGGCGCCGAAGGCCCCCGGACCTACCTGGTGCTCATCCAGAACAGCGCGGAGATCAGGGCCACCGGCGGTATCTCCGGCGCCTTCGCGCTCATCAGGACCGACGCCGGCGCGATCGAGCTCATCGGTCAGGGCAGCCCGGGCGATCTGGGGCGCTTCGACCCGCCGCTGGACGTGGACCCGCAGCAGGAGCAGATCTACTCGACCCGCCTGGGCGGGTTCTTCCAGAGCGCCAACCTCACACCGGACTTCCCCACGGTGGCGCAGACCACCAAGCGCATGTACGAGGAGCGGAACCCGGGCACGGCGATCGACGGCGTGATGGCCCTCGACCCGGTGGTCCTCGCGAACATCCTCGGCGCCACGGGCCCCATCGAGCTCGGCGCCTTCGAGGACCCGGCCGTCGAGGGGCTGATCGCCCAGGCCGGCCTGCCCAGTTCCCTGACCTCCGAGAACGTGGTGCGCACCCTCCTCTCCGACACCTACGCGCAGATCGAGGAGCCCAGCCTGCAGGACGCCTACTTCGCAGGCGTGGCCGCGCGGATCTTCTCCGCCCTCGCGGACGGGCAGGGCGAGAGCACGGCGCTCGTGGAAGCGCTCACGCGCAGCAGCGAGGACAACCGCCTGTTCCTGTGGTCCAACGAGTCCCGCGAGCAGGACATCATCCGCGGCACGCGCCTCGGAGGCGCCGTCACGGGAGCCGCGAAGGGCGGGGCCGCGTTCGACGTCTACTTCAACGACGGCACGGGCGCCAAGATGGACTACTACGTCACCCGCACCGTGCAGGTGCTGAAGCCGTGCGCGAGCGGCGAGTACCAGGACTACACCGTGCGGGTGACCTTGACGAACACGGCACCGGCCGACGCCGCCGAGAGCCTCCCGGCCTACGTCACGGGTGCGGGCGCGTTCGGCATTCTACCCGGAGAGGTCCGCACCAACATCGTGGGGTACGGCCCGGCGCAGTCCTCCCTGGGTACTGCCACCGTGGACGGTGCCGAGGTTCCGGTGGGCTCCTTCCTGCACGGCAATCGTCCCGTCGGCGTCCTCACCACGCAGCTCGCTCCCGGTGCGAGCACCACCATCGAGTACCGATTCGCCCGGGTGGTGCAGGCCGACACCCCGGTGCTCTCGGTGACGCCCACCATCCAGCCCGTTGCCGACGTGGTACTACCCATGACGGAAGAATCCGAGTGCGAATAACTGGCGCATAACCTGCGCTGAAACTGCGTTCCCCCGGCCAGACGGCTCCGAATGCGTTAACAATGGGTTACATCAGCGCAGTTCCTCCCATCTCGCTACCCACTTCCGGATTCCCCTGCTACTTTCATAAGCGGTAGCCGAACGCAGACGTTCCGGGCGTACTGGTTAACACCGGTCCGGTTGCCACGAGGGTTCGTTCAGCTGGGGAAAAGCGGGCCGATCTCCCTCTTCGTCACTCACACACTTTTTCGGGAGATAGCTATGCAGAAAACCGTCTCAGTCCTGGCCATCGCCGGGTCCATCGCATTCCTGGGCGCCGGTGCAGCTCAGGCTCAGTACCCCGCCCCGATCGTACCCGGCACCGTGAGCGACAGCTCCGTCACCGCCGGCGAGACCGTCGTGTTCAGCGGCACCGGGTTCACCCCTGGTGAGCAAATCCTCATCACGGTGGACTTCACCGCTGGTGACCCCGCCGCAGCGGGAGCCGGCGCAGGTCGCGTCGGCGCCGTCCGCACCGGTGTGATCGTCCTGAACCAGATCATCGGCACCTACGAGACCACCGCCGCCGCCGACGGCAGCTTCTCCTTCCCCGTCACACTCGAGGAAGAGGGCACCTACACCCTCACCGCGCGCGGCGTCACCTCCGGTACCACCGTCGTCTCGGTGGTCACGGTCGCCGAAGCAGCACAGACCGGCGGAACAACGGGCGGCACCACCGGCGGAACCGCCGGCGGAACCGCGACTGGCACCCGTGGTGGCCTGGCCAACACCGGTATCGACTCGGCCATGTTCCTCTGGGGCGCAGCCGGTATCGGCGCGCTCGGCCTGGGTGCCGGCAGCATCGTGGTAGCCCGTCGCCGTAGCGGCGCCGAGGCGTAGCACTTCCTCGATCACGCATGGAAGCGGACGGGCCCCTCGGGTCCGTCCGCTTCCGCGTTCAGGGCCGTACGCGGTCTTTCGAACCCCCTTCGTGTGGGTAGGGTGGTGACCTTGAGCGAGTACCTGACGCCGGCATCCTCCGGACCGCTGCCGAGCGAGTACACAACTCTCCCCACGTGTTTCCGGGCGTAGTACGCGCGGCAGACTCCGTCCGAGTTACGTCCCAGCGTGTGCGCCGTACTCGTCTTCACCCGCGCCGATACCCGTTCGATGCTCAGCCCCGCACAGCCGCTCCCAACGCGGAAAGAATGGCCTAGAAGACTTTCGGTCTCTCGCGAACCATTACACGTTGGGAAAACTTCATGAAGAGAATTCTGGCCACTACGGCCCTCGCGGGCATGCTCGCCCTGAGCGGCGCCACCGCTGCGTCCGCCTTCGAATACCCCGCGAACCCGGCCCAGACCGGCGTGGACACGGGTACCACCACGCCCGGCGGATCCGTCACCCTCACCGGCTCGGGCATGACGCCGGGTGAAACCGTCACGGTCACCACCACGTGCACTACGGGGAACGGGGCCGCGTCCACCACCTCGGGCACCACCGTGGCCGGCGCGGACGGTTCCTTCTCCTACACCGCCGTCATGACCACGGCCGGTCAGTGCACGCTGACGGCCGTGGGCGCCGGTTCCGGCGCCGCTGCCCCCGCCCAGGTGAGCGTCACCGGTCAGGTCACCACGCAGGCCGTCTCGAGCTCCGGAGCGGGCCTCGCCACCACCGGCGTCGACTCCTCCACCGCCCTGTGGGGCGCCGCCGGCGTGGGCGCCCTGACGCTCGGCACGGCCGCGGTGTTCGTCGCCCGCCGACGCAGCAGCTCCGCCACCTCCTGATCCACACATGGCATGCACAAGGCCCCGGGAACACCACCCGGGGCCTTGTGCATGCAGTGTGGTGACGCCCGGCGATGTTCGGATTCAGCGCAAGGGCCTACGGTCAGCGGCAGAGTAATCGGAATAATCAGGACATAAACGGAATAATCACGACGAAAAGCCCCTCATCTCGTGGTGAGGGGCTTTTCGTTACCGTTACGTGATAGGGCTGAGGGAACCCTGCCGATAAGGTGAGTCTGAGGGTCGGCGGCGGCTGGGGACGAAGTCCTGGTCTCAAGAGAACTCCTACGCCGCCGACCCAGTTCGTGGGCCGTCCATGGTTCGTTCCGGAGCATTCCGCACTGACGCGGTGACGAGCTCCCGGATCACAACCCTGTCCGACAGCTTCAACTCTAGGCTCCCCGCCACTGGTGATCACGAGTAGTCCCGACCCTATTGGCGCGCGGGACTACTCGGGCGGGCTCCTTCAAGTACCTATGTACCGAATGGGCCCTACGTAGCTCTGAGCAACGGCTCCATCTCGGCCGTCAACTCCTCGCGCCGGCTGATGCCGAGCTTCACGTAGATGCGGTACAGGTGACCCTCCACGGTCCGTGTGGACACCGTCAGGGCCCGCGCGATGTCACGGTTCGTGAGCCCTCGCACCGCGAGCAGGGCGATCTCCCGTTCCCGGGCGGTGAGCGGCGTCGCTCCACCTGTATGCGTCGGCTCCGCGACGGTGCCGCCGTCGATCATCGCCCTGCGGCGCCTCACCACGGGCGCGAGCGCACGCTGCGACCGGGCGTCCCCCGCGACGGCGTAGGCCTCCATGGCCCGGGCACAGGCGTCCGCAGCCAGGAGGTACTTCTGGAACACTTCAGCGCGCTCGCCCGCCATCGCCATGGCAGCGGCGTCCTGTTCCACGAGCGCGGTGGCGTACTGGTGCAGCACCGACGCCTCCGCGCCCTCGAGCGAGCGGGTGGCCTCGGCGAGCAACGCGGCGGAACGCTCCGTGCCCAGCGAGGTGGCCAGCTCCAGCACGTCCTTCTCACAACTGAACCATCCGAGGTCGCGCGCTTCCGCCGCGAACAGCAGGAGCGTCTCTCCGGCGTCACCCGTGGCGAGCAGTGCCCGTCCGGCGGTGTCGAACGCCCGGGCCAGGAGCGCGAACTGACGAGGGCCCCGGTGCTCCACCCGTGCGAGTTCCTCCGAACAGCGGGCGGACAGCTCACCATCCCCGAGCGCGGCAGCGGCCCATCCGGTGGTGCCCAGCGCATAGGCGAGCACGCCGTCGGGATCGAAGACCCGCAGGGAGGCGAGCGCGGGGAGCAGTGAGTCGAGACCGCTGCGGAATCGTCCGCGGCGGACGTCGAGTGCTCCGGCCAGCACGGCGAGGCTCCCCCCGACGAAGGCGTAGTCGCGGCCCTCCCCCGGGTCGTAGGTCCTGAGTGCCTCCTCAGCCGCGGGGAAATCGCCGGAGTGGATGAGCAGACCCACCTGCCGGAAGAACACGAGCCGATGCAGGTCCGCTGTGGTCTGCGGGTGGTGCCCGATCACCTCGAGTGCACGCACGCCGTGGGTCCTGCCCTCGGCGCTCCGACCCACTGCTCCGAGCGCCTCGGCGAGCGCCGCCTGCGCCAGCACCTCGACGCGGGGATCGGACGGAGCATCCGCGATGATGCCGCGTGCCGCCACGATCGCCTCACCATAGCGTCCGGCGACGTTCCAGCCGAGGGCCTGGACGCTCCGCCGGAGCAGGTCGGCGCGGGCAGCCGGGCCGTCGTCGTGCGCCGCGAGCGCCGCCGCCCACCGCGCGGTGGTGGAGTCGATCGCCGCGGTGCCCCCACCGGTCGCCAGCGCGAGCCTCAACTCGAGTACCCCAGCGAGGCCGATCAGTTCGGTCTCCCCGACACGCTCCAGCAGGCCCGCGGACGCGGACCGGGACTCCGCCACGCGTTCGAGCTCGAAGAGCGCGACGGCGTGCAGCAGGCGCGCCGCGAGGTGGTCCTGTGCGGTGACGGCGTCCGCGAGGCGAAGCGCCGCCACGCCGTCGAGGAGACTGAGCGCGAGGCCCGCGAGCTCCAGCAGCACCTGGTCCGGCACCGCCTCGCCGCACTCGAGCGCCCAGAGCGCGTGACGGATGCGTGCCCGGGCGGGAAGCGGCCGTGAGGTGGAGCTTGCCGCACCAAGCTCCGCGCGCAGCATGATGCTGCGGCCCACGGGCACCTGGGCCCTGATGATCCTGCCGAACAGGGTGTGCGCGTGCACGGCGTACGCCGTCGCCTGCGGGTAGATCCTGACGAGCCCCCGGCCCAGCAGCGCCGACACGGCCCGCTCAGTCCCGATCCGGACGAGGTCGGCGAAGGCGACCGCTCCACCGAGCGCGAGGAGTTCGAGCACCGTCTGTTCCTGCGCATCGAGCTCCAGCAGGATGGAGCGGACGAGGTCTCGGAGCGCCACGGGGATGCTGAGTTCCTGCGGCGCCAGCACCCAGACACCCTCGGGGCGCGCCAGGCTGCCGTTGGCGAGCGCCTCATCGATGATCGCCTTCAGGAACAACGGATTGCCTGAGGCCTCGTCGCACAGGCGGTCGCTCGCGCCGCGGACCACGGCTCCGCCGAGGATGAGCGTGCAGAGCTCGAGGGCCTCCCCGTGGCCGAGCGGGTTGACGTCGTACCTCTCCAGCAGTCCGTCGCGGCCGAGGGAGACGAGTTCGTCCGAGACGGGCGTGACAGGACGCGCGAACGCCACCACGCTGATGGTCCTCGATGTGACGAGCTGCGCCAGGAGGTGGCTGCTGGCGTCGTCGAGGAGGTGGGCGTCGTCGACGATCACGAGGACGGTGCGGCCGGCCGGTGCCTGCGCACGGAAGAACGCGAGCACTGCGCGCAGCACGGACAGCGGCGAGGCCATGTCCGCGGCCGAGGCGGAGGCCAGGAACGGTCCGAGGGCTCCGTAGGAGATGGTGCTCAGCGCGGAGGCGGAAGTCACGAGGAACGGGACCACGCTGCTGCGGCGGTGCTCGAGCAGGTGGTGGGCCAGCGCCGTCTTGCCGGTTCCCGTGTCCCCGTACACGAGTGCCCCGAAGGCCTCGCCGTGGTGCACGAGGTCGGAGAGATCCGACACCAGTGCACCGCGCCCGACGAGAGGGATGTCGCCGGAGAGTGGGGAGAACATCAGGGCGCGCTCTCCGCGGGGATGAGATCAGCCAACTCGGCCCTGCTGCTCACGTTCAGCTTGGCGTAGACCTGGTAGAGGTGGCCCTCGACCGTCCGGACGGAGACGAACATCTGCGCGGCGATGGCCCGGTTGCTCCTGCCCGCGGCGGCCAGGACGGCCACCTCACGCTCCCGCGCGGTCAGGAGGTCCAGGTGGGACGCAGCGGCTTCGGCGGGCGCCGGCTCCGGCGTCAGCTCACGGAGCCGCCGCTGGATCAGCCGGAGGCTCGCCTTGTCCTGGACCCTCGTGGTGGCGTTGATCCCGGATTGCGCGATGTCCGCGACGAGCCTGAGGTCGTTCATGCGTGCAGCCGCGTCCATCGCTGCCACGAGCTTCTCGACGTCGGACTCCAGGAGGGCCCCCGAGTACAGCTCGAGCGCTCGTGCCATGGCACCCTCGAGCCTTCCCGCCAGGTCACGCAGCGCGGGGACGGCGTCCTGGCGCCCCATGCGGACCGCCGCTCCGAGGCTCAGCAGTGCCCAGGCGTCCGCGCCCTGCTCGAGGTCGCGGCGGGCATGGTCCTGCAGCGCGAGAGCCGCACCCGCGCGGTCTCCCGTGCGGGCCATTGCCAGCAGTCGGTAGTGTTCGGAGGCGCGATGGACCAGCCAGGGGCCGTGATCGGCATCCGCCGGTGTCACCTGGACCGCCGGGTGGTCCGCCGTCCCGGTGAGCGCGGCGCAGTAGGAGAGCACCGACGCCGCGATCGGCAGCACGCTGTGCGGATCGGTGATCCTCAACTGTTCGACCGCGGGGGTCAGCACACCGACCGCCTCGAGCACGTGATCCTGCATGAGCAGCAGCAGTGCGTCCGCCAGGGCCGCGAGGGAACCGCGCTGGAAGGCCCAGAGGGAGGAGGAACCCGCGAAGTCCGCGAGCGCCTGACTTCCCTCGCTGATCCGCCCCGATGCGATGTAGGCGATGCCGGCGCGGACCAGGGCGTCATCGGCGGTGCGATGATCGACGCCCGGCCGCGCGAGGTCACCGGCGAGCGACGCGGCGAGTGTGTCCGCCACCGACTGGCGGTTCATGAAGATGTTCGCCTCGAGCGCGAGGGCTTGCACCGCAACACGCAGTGCGGGTGCGCCGGGATCCTGCAGGGCGCCGTCCACACCGACCTCGTCGAGCAGTTTCAGGCAGTCGTGGAACCTGCCCTGGAAGGAGGCCGTCTCGGCACGGGCGAGGACCACGCGCCGATCGAGGGCGGCGAACTCCGCCGCCCTCGACAGGTCACCTGCGGCCAGCGCGTCCTTCCGCCAGACGGCCAGGCGGCGCTCGGCCTCCGCGAGCGGTTCCGCCGGATCGGCTCCGGGTGCCCCGCCGGAACGGCGCAAACGGGACTCCTGCACCTTGTAGAGCGTCCACGCGCCGGCATCCAGCTGACCCTCGGAGCGGGAGAGCACCGCTGCGTGCTCAGCGGCCTCCCTGATGCGACCGAGCCCGAGGGCCGCGACCAGCGCCTGATGGGCGAGCTGCGGTGAGGCGCCCACGCCGACGCTCTCGAGCAGGTGGGCTGCCCGCTCGTGCTCGCCGTCCCGGTTCAGTGCCTCGAGCGCGGCCACGGCACGCTCCTCGGGCACGGGCTCACCGGCGTGCAGGAGCCACTCGACGTGCCGGGCGGGGTCGGCGTGGAGCCGTTCGCCGGACTCCGGGACACGCTCGATCCGGCGCAGGAGGTCCGCCGCCTCCCGGCGTCCCACCACCTCCGCGACCGCCGCGGCGAGGCCGGGCGTCGCGAGGGAGGCGCGGGGTTCGGACAGGGAGTCGATGACGAGCAGGCCGGCGTCCTGGAGGACGTCGACGTCCTCCGGCCGGGTGCCCTCGGCCAGATCGGCCCACGAGAGCGGCCCTGCGAGAGCGAGCAGGTCCACGACGGAGCGCTGCCCTGCGGTGAGGGTCTGCAGCACGGTCGCATGGGCCACGACGTCCTGGCTCGTACCGGGCCGGCCCGGGAGCAGCACGTGGGCGGCACCTCGCCGCGCGATCAGGCCGCGCTGCGTGTAGGCCTGGATGGCACCGCGCACCGCCTGCGGATTCCCGCCGCCGACGGCCCGGGCGGCGTCGACCACCTCCCGGCTCGCCGGCCCGGCGAGGCGCGACTCGACGAACAGGCGTGTCTCCTCGAAGGACAGCGGGGGAAGTTCGATGCGCCGCAGCGCGGACGTGCGCCAGAGCGCCATGAAGGCGGCGTCGGCCTGCGCGAAGTCCGTCACCGTGAGGATGACGGACGCCGTGCGCCCGGCGACGAGCTGGCCGATGAGCGTGGAGGACGACTCGTCGAGGTGCTCGGCGTTGTCCACCGCGAGGACGATCCGCCGGCCGCCGGCCTCCTCGCGGAGGTACTTGGCGACGGCGTTGACCACGAGGGCCGGGTGCATGCTCGCCGAGGGCACCTCCGAGAGCAGGAAGCTCAGCGCACGGTAGGGGAACGATGCCGCGGACGGCAATCCGCGCACGCGGACGATGTAGCTGTCCGCCAGGGATCGCTGGACGTGGTGGAGGAGGGAGGTCTTCCCGGAACCGGGTGCACCGACCACCACGGCCCCGGCGGCGATGGGGTGACGGACCGCCCGCAGGATCGCCTCGGTCTCAGCGGACCGACCGATGAAGGGCACATGAGTACCCGGCGCCGCCGACCGAGTGAGGCTCGGGGCGGGCGGGGGTGGAGCGGACGGTGCCTTGGGTCGGACGGTGCTGCGAGACCACATCGAGTACCTACTACTTCCCAGCTGAAAACAGGTGTCTGAATCCCACCCTAGGAAGAGTGTGAGACGGCAGCACGAGTGGCGGCTACGGAATCATCAGTACTCTTACGTGTTTCTTTCACGTACGCAGAAGGGCCACTACTCGTTTTACCACCGCAAAATACCTAGCGAGGGGTAGTGGGCGCAGGACACGGTCAGGCGTTGCCGTCGAACAGGCTGGTCACCGATCCGTCGTCGAACACCTCCCGGATGGCCCGGGCGATCAGGGGGGCGATCGAGAGCACAGTGAGCTGCGGGAAGCGCTTCTCGGACGGGATGGGCAGCGTGTTGGTCACGACGACCTCCCGTGCACCGGATTCCGCGAGCCGACGGGATGCCGGGTCCGAGAACACCGCGTGCGTCGCGGCGATGATGACGTCCTTCGCGCCGGCGTTCTTCAGCACGGCCACAGCTCCTGAGATGGTTCCGCCGGTGTCGATCATGTCATCGATGAGTACGCAGGTACGGCCCTGGACCTGCCCCACCACCTGCTTGGACACCGCCTGGTTGGGGACCGTGAGGTCCCGGCTCTTGTGCACGAACGCCAGGGGCGCACCGCCGAGACGCTCGGCCCACTGCTCCGCCACGCGCACCCGCCCCGTGTCCGGGGAGACGACGGTGACGTTGTCGGCGTCGACCCTCGTGCGGATGTAGTCCGCCAGCAGCGGGATGGCCATGAGGTGATCCACCGGGCCGTCGAAGAAGCCCTGGATCTGCGAGGTGTGCAGATCCACGGACATGAGGCGGTTGGCACCGGCGGTCTTGTAGAGGTCCGCGACGAGACGGGCGGAGATGGGCTCGCGGCCGCGACCCTTCTTGTCCTGGCGCGCGTACGGATAGAACGGCGAGACCACGGTGATGCGCTTGGCCGACGCCCGCTTGAGGGAATCCACCATGATCAACTGCTCCATGAGCCAGTTGTTCAGCGGCGCGGGGTGCGCCTGGATGACGAAGACGTCCGTGCCGCGGACACTCTCCCCCGACCGGACGTAGATCTCCCCGTTCGCGAAGTCGTAGGCCGAGACCGGCAGGAGCTCGGTGCCAAGCCAGGACGCGATCTCCTCCGCCAGTTCGGGATGGGCGCGCCCGGAGGCGAGGACCAGTTTCTTCTCGCCGCGTGCCGTGATCTCGCTCATGAGTGACTGCTTTCGTCGAAGTGCTGTTCTTCTGCTGAGGGGGTGGGCCGCGCTGCTGCCGCCGCGTCCGCCGACGCCGTCCCGGGACGCTTGGTCTCGGTCCAGCCGTCCACGTTCCGCTGCGGTGCCACGCTGATCCCGAGTGCGCCGGCCGGCAGGTCCTTGCGGATCACGGCGCCGGCGCCGGTGTAGGCGCCGTCGCCCACGGTGACGGGAGCCACGAACACCGTGTTGGAGCTGGTCCGCACATGCGAGCCGATCACCGTGCGGTGCTTCGCGACGCCGTCGTAGTTGGCCGTGATGTTGCCGCAGCCGATGTTCGTGTACTCGCCGATCTCGGCGTCACCCGCGTAGCCCAGGTGGGAGAGCTTCGAGCCGCGCCCCACCGTCACGTTCTTGGTCTCGAAGAACGCGCCGATCTTGCCCTCCTCGCCGAGGACCGTGCCGGGCCGGAGGTAGGCGAAGGGGCCCACGCTCGCACCGGCGCCGATGCGGGAGCCGCTGGCGTGCGTGCGGACCACGTGCGCGCACTCGCCCACGACGACGTCGGTGAGCGTGGTGTCCGGGCCCACCACGGCGTCGCGCTCGATACGCACATCGCCGTGGAGCTGCGTGCCCGGCAGGAGGGTGACGTCCTCCGCGAGTTCGACGGTCACGTCGATGCGCGTGGACGATGCGTCGACGACCGTGACGCCGGCCCGCATCCAGCGCTCGACGATGCGCCGGTTCAGTTCGTCGCCGAGCTGCGCCAGCTGTACGCGATCGTTGACGCCCTCGACCTGCCAGCGGTCCGCCACGGCGAGCCCGGCCACGCGACCGCCGTCCGCCCGTGCGATGCCGAGGACGTCCGTGAGATAGAGCTCGCCCTGCGCGTTGCCGGCGTCGATACGCCCGAGGGCACTGCGCAGCACCGCGGCGTCGAAGGCGTAGATCCCGGAGTTGACCTCACGGACGGCGCGCTGGGATTCGTCGGCGTCCTTGTGCTCCACGATGCCGAGCACCGAGGTGTCCTCCGCGCGCAGGATGCGGCCGTAACCGGTGGGGTCCTCGAGGATCGCGGTGAGCACCGTGACCGCGTTGCCCTCCGCGCGGTGTGCGTCCACGAGGCCCTGCAGCGTCGCGGTCGTGAGCAGCGGGACGTCACCGTACGTGACGACGACGGTCCCCTCGAGTACGCCGTCCGCGGGGGCCGCGGCGTCGAGCGCCTCGACGGCCACCTGCACGGCGCGGCCCGTTCCCGGGATCTCGTCCTGGTCGACGAGCAGTACGTCGGGTGCGAGGGCCGTCAGATGGCCGGCCACGAGCTCACGCTCGTGACGGACGACGACGGCGAGGTCGCGCGGCGCCAGCCCCCGGGCCGCGTGCACGGCGTGACCGAGCATGGACCGCCCGGCGAGCGTGTGGAGGACCTTGGGCGTGCGTGACTTCATGCGGGTCCCGGCTCCGGCCGCGAGGACGATGACCGCCGCGACCTCCGAGTGCTGGGACGGCGCTGCGTGCGGGCTCGTCATCGCTGGATCGTCGGTCTGCGGGCTCACGAGACGGGCACTCCTCCTGGGATTGGGGCTGGTGCGGCGTGGACACCGTTCCGCCCATAGGATTCGAACCTATACTCCACAGCTCCAAAGGCTGGGGTGCTGCCATTACACCAGGGCGGACCACGCGCGGCGTCCCTGACGGGAGCACCCGCGCACGGTGTACAAGTTTGCCATGAGCACCGGGGATCGGCGACCGGCCAGGGCGGCCGCCACGGGCTGGGCCGGGTGCACTCCGAGGACCAAAGGAAATGCAAGCATTCGCACAGGTTGCGGAGTTTCTTGCAAGGACGGCGCTCCCGTGGCAGGCAGGTGACCGAGCACGGGTTAGCGTCGCTGCACTGACCCGCGCAGCGCGGGTAGGTCTCACGAGAGAAGAACCCGCATGCACCCCTCCTCCATGTTGCGCAGCGCCCTTTCGCGCACCGCAGCGGGCACCGTGGCCGCCGTGATAGCGGTCTCCACCCTCGCCGTACCCGCTCTGGCGGACGTCCCGACGGTCCTGGCCGACGGCGCGGCGCTGGCCGGCAGCGCCCAGCCCGACGGCGTCTTCACGGCCTCGATCGCCGCACCGGCCGGCTCCACCGTGAAGTTCAAGCTCGACGGCGAGTACCTCGGACAGGACGGATCCGCACCGTACTCCTGGCCCGTGTCCACGAGCGCCGGCTCCCATACACTGAACGCTCGGTGGGAGACACCGGCCGGTCGTCAGGAGGCCACCGTGACGTTCACCGTAGGCCGGACCGGAACCCAGCCCGTCGTCGTGCCGGCGCCTGCTCCCGCTCCCGCTCCGGCTCCCGCTCCCGCACCGGCTCCCGCTCCCGCTCCTGCTCCGGCCCCTGCTCCCCTGCCGGGCCCCTCCGGCGTCGTGAAGGTCTCGACGGCCGCGGGCCTCCGCAGCGCCCTCGCCGCCGCGCGTCCGGGACAGGTGATCGAACTCGCCGACGGCCGCTACGTCGGAGCGTTCTCGGCGTCCGCCTCCGGCACTCCGACCGCGCCGATCACCCTGCGGGGGTCGCGGAAGGCCGTGCTCTCGACGGGCTCGACGTCGTCGGGCTACGGCCTCCACATCACCGGCTCGAACTGGCGCATCACGGGCTTCTCCGTCGCGTCCTCCGCCAAGGGGATCGTGCTCGACGGCTCGAGGAACACCGTGATCTCCTCCGTGGACGTGGGGATGATCGGCGCGGAAGCGGTCCACTTCCGCGCGGGCAGCAGCGACGGCGCCATCCTCGACTCCCTCATCCACGACACCGGGCTCACCCAGCCCGAGTACGGCGAAGGCATCTACCTCGGTAGCGCCAAGAGCAACTGGGCGGGCGGCCTCCCGGACCGTTCGGACCGCATCACCGTCCGGGGGAACCGGATCGTCAACACATCGGCCGAGGGCATCGACATGAAGGAGGGGACGACGGGCGGCACGGTCACGAGCAACGTGTTCTCCGCCTCCGGCACCTCGGGCGCCAACTACGCGGACTCGTGGGTGGATGTGAAGGGCAACGGGTACCGCATCGAGGGCAACTCGGGCTCCGGCACGAAGCTCGACGCCTTCCAGGTGCACTCGGTGCTGGCGGGCTGGGGTACCGGCAACGTCTTCACGGGTAATACGGTGCAGGGCGGTGTTCCCGGGTACGAGGTGTGGGTGCAGTCGGCATCGCTCGGTACGGTCATCGCCTGTAAGGCGAGTGGGGCCACGAAGGGCCTCAGCAACATCGCCTGCCGCTGAACAGCTCCGGGGTCCACGGCCCTGCAGCACGAGGAACGGGCCGGACGGGTCTCCCCGTCCAGCCCGTTCTGTTGTGTTCCGGTGGACCTTCGAACGCCACGGCCTTCGCCTGGCGCAGGTCCTCGAACGCGCCGCTACACCACGAGCGTCGGCGTCTCGTCACGGACGTCGGACGCGAGTGCCACGGTCGAGGCGTGGGCCGGGCGCCCGAGTGCGCGGTACTGCCACCCCTTGGCGACGTAGTCGTCGGCGTTGAGCGCGTGCCGGCCGTCCAGGATGCGGCGGTGCGAGACGAGCGCACCGAGCAGATCGGGGTCGGCGTTCCTGAACTCCGACCACTCGGTGAGGAGCGCCACGACGTCGGCGTGGTGCACGGCCTCCGCCATGGTCTCGACGTAGTTGAGGTCGGGGTAGAGGCGGTGGGCGTTCGCGTTGGCCTCGGGGTCGTACACCGTGACGATGGCCCCCTCGAGATAGAGGAGGCGGGCGACGTCGAGCGCCGGAGCATCGCGGATGTCGTCGGAATTGGGTTTGAACGCCGCACCGAGGGCGGCCACGCGCACGCCCGCCAGGCTCCCGCCGGCCAATTCGCGGATCAGGTCCACGGTCCGGACGCGACGCCGGTTGTTGATGGAGTCCACCTCGCCGAGGAAGCTGACGGCCTGCCCCACCCCGAGTTCCTCGGCCCGGTGCTTGAACGCGCGGATGTCCTTGGGCAGGCACCCGCCGCCGAATCCGAGACCGGGCTTCAGGAAGCGTCCGCCGATCCGGTCGTCGTGGCTCAGCGCCTTCGCGAGGTGGTTCACGTCCGCGCCTGTGGCCTCGCAGACCTCGGCCATGGCGTTGATGAAGGAGATCTTCGTGGCGAGGAACGAGTTCGCGGCCACCTTGACGAGCTCGGAGGTGGCGAGGTCCGCCACGATCACGGGTGTGTCGAGGTCGAGGATGGGCGCAAAGACCCGGCGCAGCTGCTCCTCGGCCCACGCCGAGCCGACCCCGAAGACGAGCCGGTCGGGGAAGAGGGTGTCCTGGACGGCGAAACCCTCCCGGAGGAATTCGGGGTTCCACGCGAGTTCGAGCTCCGCGCCGAGTGGCGAGAGCGACTGCACGAGCTCGGTGATACGGGCCGCCGTGCCGATGGGCACGGTGGATTTGCCGACGAGCAGGGCCTTGCGGTCGATGCGCGTGGCGAGGGCCGTGAAGGCGGCGTCCACGTACGTCAGGTCCGCCGCGGCGGAGTCGGCAGCCTGCGGGGTGCCGACGCACACGAAGTGCACGTCACCGAAGGCGGCGGCCTCGTCGAAGTCGGTGGTGAACCGCAGACGCCCGGAGGCGAGGGCCTCGGTGAGCTTCTCGGGCAGCCCCGGCTCGAAGAAGGGCACGCGGCCCGTGGACAGGAGGTCGATCTTGCGCTGGTCCACGTCGACGCCGAGGACGTCGAAGCCCATGATCGCCATGCAGACCGCATGGGTTGCACCCAGGTAGCCGGTACCGATGACGGTGACGCGGGGCGGGGCGACTTGGTTCTGGTTCTGGTTCTGGTCGGCAGTGCTCATCGTGTGTCCTCATTTCGGGTAGGGAATAGCTCGGAATGTGGTGCGGGTGGTGGAAGAAGGGTGCGGGACAGCGCGGAGGGTGGTCCGGACGGGGATCTGGTGGTGGGGGTGTGAGGGCGGGTCAGCCGGAGGTGCAGGGTTCGTTGGACAGGCCCTCGCCGGCGGCGGTGGCCGTATTGCTGCAGTCGACGACGTTGTCGCGCACCGGTTTCAGCGAGTAGCCGAGCCCCGGTCCGTTGACGTCCGCCACGTTGTCGCGGAAGACGTTCTCGGTGCCCCAGCCGTCCACGATCTCGTGTGTCTGGAAGCCGTCGAGCGGCGAGTTGGCCCCGGTGTTCCCTGTGATGACCCAGCCGCGCCCCTTCACGTCCACCCAGGAATCGGCCTCGACGAGCCCGGAGCCGTCGAAGCTGTTGGCCCGGAGGATGCCGTCGGAGGTGCCTTCCTTGATGTCGACGTTCTCCGAGGTGGTGCCGGAGATGGTGTTCCCGGCGATCTCGTTGCGGTCGCTGCGGTCCGGCTCGCAGTTGCTGATGTCGCACCAGTTGCTCTCGGCCGTGCCGATGTAGATGCCCTCGCCGAACTTCGCCCTCCGCAGCCCGGTGTCGCTGATGGTGTTCCCGATGACGCGGTTGTCGGTGCTGAACGTCCGCAGGTGGATCGCCTCGTCACCGATGGTGGTGACGGTGAGACCCTGGATCACGGTGTTCGTGGTCCGGTCCACCATGACGCCCTTCTGACCGTTGCGGACGGTGAACCCCTGGAGCACCCAGTAGGACGAGTCCTCGAGATGGAACACGTAGCCGTCATCGGTGGTGCCGCCGTCGAGGATGGTCCCGGCGTCACCGCACAGCGTGATCGGCTGATCCGCCGTGCCGTCCGCGGTGGCGGTGAAATTGCCCGTGTAGGTACCTGCCGCGAGTCCGATGACGTCCCCGGGCGCGGCCGCGTCGAGCGCGTTCTCGAGGTCCGTGGCGTCGTCGACCCGCACGGTCGGCTCGGGGCACTCGACGGGTGTGGCCGCGGGTGCGGGGGCCGGTGCGGGCGCGGGGTCCGCCGTCGGCGTGGGCTGCGCGTCCCGCTCCTGGCCAGCGGATCCCCTGCCGCCGGTGGTGTCGAGTCCGACCACCACGACGACGGCGGCCACGGCGAGCGCGACGACGGCGAGAACGAGTGCGAGGAGCTTGCCGCGGCGGTTCATCGTGCCTGCCTGACGTCGTCGATCGTGATGATCCCGCGGCTCAGCGCGGTGAGTGGTACCCGCTCCTCGTAGGGGTTGCGGATGGTGCGGACGCGCAGGTGGCGTTTGCGGGTCACGGCCGTGACGAGCAGGAGCATCCCGAGCACCAGCCACACGAACGTCAGCGGCTGGAACACGGAGTTCATCACGCTGTGCACGGTGGGCGCGGGGTGCCACTCCAGGAGTTCGTTCTCCTCGACGAGTGCACCCGTCGAGGTCTCGTCCCAGATGGCCACGGTGCCGTACCCGCCGACGTCGTTGCCCGTGACCTCGGTCTCCGGCACGTTCCCGAGCAGCGACACCCCATGGCCGGAGATGGAGTGCATGCTGTTCCCCGTGACGTTCGCGGTGGCGTCGCGGACGTAGATCCCGGTGTGACTGCCGGAGATGGTGTTCCGCCTGATGTCCGCCTGCGCCCCGGGTTCGCGCACGGCGACCCCCTGGAGGCGCTGGTCGCTGATCTCGTTGTCGATGATGCCCACCTTCTCCGCGCCGTAGTTGACCACGACACCCACCTCGTTCCGCGAGAGCGTGTTGCCCGTGATGCGGAGGTTCTCCCCGCCGCTGACCTCGACGCCGTACCGGCCGTTGTCGGCCATCGTGCTGCCCACCACGCGGTTGGAGCCGTAGGTGACGACGGCCGTTCCCACCGCGTTCGGTCCGTCGGCGAGCGGCTGCCCGTCGAGGGAGATGCCGTTGCGGCCGTTACCGCTGGCCGTCACGTCGTCGAGTTCCACGCGCGTGCTCGATCGCCCCACGGTGATGCCGTCCACCGCGTTGTCGGAGGACGTCGTCGTCGTGATCGTCGCATTCGTCACCGAGCGGTGAAGCACCAGTCCGTCCACGAGGCTCCCGCTGATCGTGGTGTCGCGGATGGCGATGTCGCGGGCGTTCGTGACGAACAGGCCGAACGCGTTGTCCTTCACCGTCAGGCCGTCGATGCCCGCGGTGACCACGCTGTAGTCGAGTTCGGTCTGGTCGGCGAGTGATGTGAGGTCCTCCTCGGGCAGCAGCCGGGCGCCGGCGGGGGCCACCGCGCCCGCCGAGGCGTCCGCCGCGTCCCGGAACGTCCCGGCGGTGTCGGTCCCCGTGAGGGCGAGGCCGCCGGTGTTGCCGCTCCAGAATCCCAGGGAGGAGACGGTGGTGTGCGCGAAGGAGGCGTGCCCGCCGATCACGCGGACGTAGGCCCTGCCGTCGGAGGTGTCCGTATCGGCGCCCGAACCGTCCCAGCTGGTGATCTCGAGGTCCGAGGTGGGCGTCCCGGCGGTCGAGAGCGATCCGCCGAGTGCCACGATGGACACGAAGGCGTCCTCGTTGCTCTGCATCCGCAGCGTGGTGCCCTCCTCCCCCGCCAGGGACAGGGTGGCGCCTGGCAGCACCACGATGTTCTCGGTCAGCATGAACGTCGAGGACGCGAGGGGCTTGAACGTGTCCGGCGCGAGGCCCAGCAGGTCCGCCGTCGTGTAGGGGTCGGTCCTGGCCGGCAGCACGAGCGTGGTCGTGGCGCCGGTCCGCAGGCGGTACGGACCCTCGAGTCCGTCCACCCGCCACCGTGCCGCGGAGGCGATGGTCCGGACGTAGACGAGACGCTCCTCCTCGCTCTGCACGATGCGCGCCTCGCTGCGGGGGTCACCGGGGTAGAGCTCGCCCTGGACGTTGCCGTTGGCGGCGATCTCGTTCCGCCCGAAGGCATCCACCTCGGAATCCCGCCAGAGGTTGCCGACGGTCACGAAGGCCGCACCCGCGAGCACGATGAGGAGGACGGCGACGAGACCGAGGAGGAGCGGCTTGCGACCGGTCATGCGACGGCCTCCCGGGCGTCCTGTGCGGAGCCCTCGAGCACGTGGTCGGCGGTTTCGGAGGTCGTCTCGAGACTGACGGCGTCCTGACCGTCCCCGCCGATCTGGTTCGCATGCCGCGTGAGCCAGCCCTGCTTGTTCATGGTGGTGAACGCGTACAGCTTGATCGGCAGGGCGACCAGGATCACGGCGAAGGCGAGGACGGGGAGGATGAGGATGTCCTTCGGGTGGCGGCGGAGGTGTGAGATCCCGCGGATGCCGCGGCCCAGCAGCAGCCAGCTGAGCGCTGCAGCGACGCCGAGCACCGTGAAGTCCAGCCGGTTGAAGAGCAGGTAGAACATGGTCAGGCCCATGGTCACCGGCGTCAGCAGGATCTGCAGCACCGTCACCTTGGTGATGAACGGCACGCGCCACAGCCACCCGGTGCCGATCGCCGTCAGATAGCAGCGGTAGGAGTTGCGGCTCCAGCGGACCCGCTGCTTCACGAAGGCCCGGAAGCTGGCGGGGAACATCGACAGCGCACGTGCCGTGGACTGGTGGACGGTCTTGTAGCCGGAGGCGAGCACGAGCCAGGTCAGCCGCCCGTCGTCCCCCGAGATGCAGCGCTTACCCAGGAAGTACTCGTTCTCCAGGTGCTCGAGGACGGGGAGGACGGCGGCCCGCCGGTACACCGCGGTACGGCCGGAAACACACGGGACGGCGCCGGCCGCGCCCATGGCGGGGACGTAGTCGAGGTACCGCAGGTTCACGAGCCAGTCGGCCACGCGGCGCCACACGCTGGTGTCGCGCTTGTAGACGCTCTGGTGGGTACCGACGGCGCCCACGAGCGGGTCGGCGAAGGGCATCTGCACGTTCTGCAGCAGGTCCGGCTGCCACCAGGTGTCGGAATCGGTGAGGACCAGGATCTCGTACCGGGCGAGGCGGATCCCGGCCCCGAGGGCGGACCGCTTGCCCACGTGGTGGAACAGGACGGGGCGGATGGTCGGGTCCTGCAGCGCTTCGATGCGCCCATAGGCGTCGAGGTCCTCGACGTCGAGGACGATGATGATCTCGTCCGGGCGCTGCGCCCGCCAGGACTCGAGCGCGCTCATCAGGATGTCGGGGTCCTCGTGGAAGGAGGGCACCACCACGGACGTGCTGGCCCGGTGGTTGGTCACGATCGGCTTCGCCCGGTGGGAGAGGATGAAGCGGTAGAGCCACAGGGCCCAGACGATCGCGCCGGCGACAGCGACCGGGAAGTAGGGCGTCACCTCGGCCCAGAAGGCGCTGATGTCGGTGCGGTCGAACCCGGCGAACCGGGCGATGACGTGGTCCTTCAGGAGCTGGAACGCCACGTCGAGGGCGGTTGCGGGTTCGGTGATGAGCGCGTTCGGATGCATCGGGGTCCTTGAACGAGGGGACGGCTGTCGGGGCGCACGACGGCGGGCGACGGAACCGACGTGTCCAGCAGGAGTACCTGCGAACCGGACGTCGGCCCGTGGGCCTGAGAGATGATCAGGCCCCTTCGCACCGACAGTAGAAGGCGTCGCGAGGGGAGCCACTACGTGAAAAAACCGCTGATCTACTCGGGCCTACTTGCCTGCTGCCGCGCGACAACGCGCTCCGCGGGCCCTTCCCGGACCGACGACGGCCGGGGCGCACCGTTGGCGGGGAGGGCTGCCGCGGCGGACCGAGCGGCCCCTCGGGAGGGGCGTCCTGCGGACGTCACCCCCGTCTGACCTGCGGCTTTCTTCCACCGGCCCGCATGTCGATCGTCTCCCGGACGACGGCGGTGGCCCATCAGCGAGCCCGCTCGCTCGCGCGACGCGGTGACCCAGGCCCCTACCCGTAGCCCCCCGCGCGCGGCGCGACGACCTCCCGAAGAGTTAACGCAGTGCGCGCCGCACGGAAACCTGATAGACACACCGCGGAGCAGCGGCGCACCGGTCTTCGACCCTGTCCAGTCCCCGATCGAACGTCCGGTCGCCCGGCGAGCGTTACTCGCCCAGGATCTCGGCCGCTTCCATCCACTGGCCCTCGAGGTCGTCGATCTCCGCCTGCAGGTCCTTCAGACGCGCGTCGAGCTCCGCGATGTGCCCGAAGTCGGCCTCGGGCTTCGCGCCGGCGTCGTTCATCTGCTGCTGCAGCTTGCCCTTCTGGGCATCCACCTTCGAGATCTGCCGCTCGATCCGCTGGAGGTCCTTCCGCGCCTGGCGGAGATCAGCCTCCGAGGAGGTCGGCGAGCCCGTCGATCCGCCACTGATCGCGGGCGATGCCGCGTTGCCCGTCGCGGTCATGGGCCCCGCGGCGCGGCGGAGGTCCAAGTACTGGTCCACCCCTCCCGGCAGGTCCCGCAGGCGGCCGTCACCGAGCAGGGCCATCTGCGTGTCCGTGACCCTCTCCAGCAGGTAGCGGTCGTGCGAGACGACCACGAGCGTGCCGGGCCAGCCGTCGAGGACGTCCTCGATGGCGGAGAGCGTGTCCGTGTCGAGGTCGTTGGTGGGCTCGTCGAGCATCAGGACGTTCGGCTCGCCCACGAGCAGACGCAGCAGCTGGAGCCTCCGGCGCTCGCCGCCCGAGAGTTCGCTCACGCGGGTCCACTGCTTCTCGTTGGTGAAGCCGAGCTGCTCCACGAGCTGGCTCGCGGAGACCTCCTTACCGCCGACCGCGAAGACGCGCTTCTCCGACTCGATGACCTCGATGACGCGCATGTCCCCGACGTCGTCCAGCTCGCGGACCTCCTGCGAGAGCACGGCCGTCTGCACGGTCTTGCCCTTCTTGACCTTGCCCGACGTCGGCGTCAGCTCACCGTTGAGCAGACGCAGCAGGGTGGTCTTGCCCGACCCGTTGACACCGACGAGCCCGAGGCGCTGCCCCGGTGCCAGACGCAGGGTGATCTTGTCGAACAGCTGCCGGTCCCGGCCCTCGCCGTCCGTGATCGCGAGGCTGACGTCCTCGAGGTCCAGCACGTCCTTGCCCAGGCGCGACATCGCCATCTTGCTGAGCGCCAGCGAGTCGCGGGGCTCCGGGACGTCCGCGATCAGCTCGTTCGCGGCCTCGATGCGGAACTTCGGCTTGGCCGTCCGGGCGGGTGCTCCACGGCGGAGCCACGCGAGCTCCTTCTTCACGAGTTGCGCCCGCTTCGACTCCATCACCGCGGCAGAGCGGTCACGCTCGGCGCGGGCGAGGACGTAGGCCGCGTACCCGCCGTCGAAGTCGTCGACGACGGCGTCGTGGACCTCCCACGTGTGGTTGCAGATCTCGTCGAGGAACCAGCGGTCGTGGGTGACCACGAGCATGCCGCCCTCGGTGGGCCGCCAGCGCTGCTGCAGGTGACGCGCGAGCCACGCGACCCCCTCGACGTCGAGGTGGTTGGTGGGCTCGTCGAGCATGATGACGTCGTCGTCCCCGATGAGGAGCTTCGCGAGCGCCACCCGGCGCTTCTGCCCACCGGAGAGCGAGGACACCCGTGCGTGCCAGTCCACCTCGGAGACGAGGCCTCCCATGACGTCGCGGATCTTGGGGTTGGACGCCCACTCGTGGTCCGCCTGGTCTCCGACGATGGCGCGGCCCACCTCGAGGTCGCCGTCGAGGACGTCCGACTGGTCGAGGTAGCCGACCGAGACGTCGCGCCGCTTCGTGACCCGGCCGGCGTCGGGCGCCGAGCGCTGGGCGAGCAGGCGCATGAGCGTGGACTTGCCGTCGCCGTTGCGGCCCACCACCCCGATGCGGTCGCCGGCCTCCAGCCCGAGGGACACGGAGTCGAGGATGGTACGGGTGACGTAGGCGACGCTGAGGCTTTCGGCGCCGAGGAGGTGTGCCAAGGAAGAGCTGCTTTCGGTTGGAGCGGTGTGTGCGGTGACCTGCGGCCCCCGCCGTCGTCCCCGCCCGGTCAGCCGGCGAGGTCGGTGGCGATGCGGGCGCCGTGCGCCGGGCCGTGGACGGAGGTCGCCTGGAGGCCCTCTCCGGTGAGCAGGGTCTCCAGTTCGGCGGCGTGACCGGAACTCTGGGTCAGGAAGGCGACGGTGGGCCCGGAACCGGAGACGATCCCGGCCAGCGCGCCTGCCGCCTTCCCCGTCTCAAGGGTATCGCCCAGCGCGGGGGCGAGTTCCAGGGCGGCCTGCTGGAGATCGTTGTGGAGCAGCGGCGCGAGTCCCAGGGCGTCGCCCGCGCGCATGGCGCCGAGGATGGCGGGGTCGATGTCCGGCTGGGGGTCCGGCTCGACGCCGTCGCGGAGCCGGATCTCGTCGAGCGTGCGGTACACCTCGGGTGTGGAGAGGCCGTAGTCGGAGGTCACGAGGACCCAGTGCAGCGGTGTCTTGGAGATGGCCGGCGAGAGCTGCTCGCCCACGCCGAGCCCCACGGCGGTGCCGCCCACGAGCGCGAAGGGCACGTCCGCGCCGAGGTCGACGGCGATCTTCGCGAGTTCGTCGCGGGAGAACCCGCTCCCCCAGAGGGCGTCGCACGCGAGCAGGGCCGCGGCGGCGTCGGCCGAGCCGCCACCCATGCCGCCGGCGATCGGGACGCGCTTGGTGATGTCGAGGTGCACGCCGGTGCGGCCGGGGCTCACCTCGCCGAGGAGCTCCGCCGCGCGCACCGCGAGGTTGGTGGCGTCCAGCGGGATGGATCGAGCGGGCAGGTTCAGCGTGCCCTGGCCGTTGACGGTGACCGTGATGGCATCCCCTGCCATCTGCGTCGCGGTGACGTCCTCGTAGAGGGACACGGCGAGGAACACGCTCGCGATCCCGTGGTACCCGTCCTCACGCGGGGGGCCGACCCTGAGCGAGACGTTGATCTTCCCGGGCGCCCGGACACGCACGGAGCGGGCACGCGAGAAGTCCGTGCGCATGTCGACTGTCCTGCCGGAGACCATACCCACCAACCTAGCCCACGGGTCAGATGTCGTCCGCGGTGTGTCCGCCCGCGTCCGGGCTCTCTGGCGCACCGCTCTGCAACGCCGCCCGGACCGTCGTCCGGGCCTCGGCGATGCGCGCGAAGGCGACGACGTCGAGCACCTCCCCGCGCGCGGTCGGGTCCACGCCCGCGGCGCGCAGAGCCTGCTCGGCGAGCACGGGACTCCCCGCCCAGCCGGCGAGCGCGGCCCGGAGGGTCTTCCGGCGCTGGGCGAACGCGGCGTCGACGACGGCGAACACCTCCTCACGCGAGGCCGTGGTCTGCGGCGGTTCCCGGCGGGTGAAGCGCACCAGTCCGGAGGCGATCTTCGGAGCCGGCCAGAACACGTTCATCCCGATCACACCGGCCTTCGCCATGCCGGAGTACCAGGCCGCCTTGACGGAGGGGACGCCGTAGGTCTTCGAGCCCGGCGGGGCCGCGAGGCGGTCCGCCACCTCGTCCTGAACCATGACGAGGCCGTGGCGCAGCGAGGGGAAACGCTCGAGCAGGTTGAGCACCACGGGGACCGCCACGTTGTAGGGGAGGTTCGCCACGAGTGCCGTGGGCGCGTGCGGCAACTCGGTCACGCGGAGGGCGTCCTCGAGAACGACGTCGAGCGCGTCCGCCTGCTCCGGACGCCACCTGGCCACCGTGTCCGGGAGCTTCGCGGCGAGCACGGGATCGATCTCCACGGCGACCACGCGCCGGGCGACGTCGAGGAGCCCGAGTGTGAGGGAGCCGAGGCCGGGGCCCACCTCGAGGACGGTCTCGTCCGGACCGAGGTGCGCGGCGGCGACGATCCGGCGGATGGTGTTGCCGTCGATCACGAAGTTCTGGCCGAGGGTCTTGGTGGGCCGGAGGTCGGCCTCCGCCGCCAGGCGCCGGATGTCCGCTGCGCCGAGGAGGGGGGCTGGAGGGGGCGAAGTCACCGTGTCATCGTAGCCGCGCGGGCAGCTCGGGTCGGCTCGGGCTGGTGTGGGAGGAGGCCGTGGAGCCGGCGACGCCTGGTGGGGACCCTGGTCTCAGGAGGGTCCCCGGCGCCGCCGGCCCACAGTACGGCAGGACCCCGGCTGGACGGGGCTGCCAGGGCACCGCGTTCCTCCGGTCTCACGGGAAGGACGGTGCCGAGTGGGGTTCCGGCCGGGCCACGAGGGCGGGCCGGAGAACACCCATGCCCACCACGCTACGAAGCCCGTCGCTGGTCGGCACGAGTGCTGTCCACGTGCCTTCCCCTCTCCGGTACTCGGTCACTGCTGAGCACTACCCGGTACCACCCGGCCCTGAGCGGTGCTCAGGCCTCCTCAGCAGTGGTCCTCGGTACTGCGCAGGGCCACGGACCTCCGCCGCGACCGCGCATCGGGGCCCCGATCACCCCCGGCACCTCAGGCCCAGGTGCCGTAGACCGCCTCGGTGTTGGCCGTCAGCCGGACGCAGAGCCGGTCGAGGTCCTCCTCGAGGACCCTCGCCATGGCCCGGACGGTGTGGGGAACGACGTAGGACGCGTTGGGCCGGCCGCGGTACGGCTCCGGCGTCAGGAACGGTGCGTCGGTCTCCGTGAGGACCAGCGCGGGGTCCGCCACGAGAAGAGCCTCGCGCAGCCCGCCGGCGTTCTTGAACGTCACCGTTCCCGCGAAGGACATGTACCAGCCGTGCTCGTTGCACGTGCGCGCCAGGTCGGCGTCGCCGGAGAAGCAGTGCAGCACCACGCGGTCCGGCGCGCCGGCGTCGAGCAGGGTGGCCACCACGTCCGCGTGGGCGTCACGGTCGTGGATCTGGAGCGCCTTCCCCAGCCGTTTCGCGATCTCGATGTGGCTGCGGAACGAGAAGAGCTGCCCGCCGCGGCCGTCCTCACCGGTCCGGAAGTAGTCCAGTCCGGTCTCGCCGAGTGCGCGGATGCGCGGCCCGGTGGCGAGCTGCTCGATCTCCGCGAGCGCCGCGTCGAGGGTGCCGGCCTCCGCGAGCAGGGGTGCGTCGTTGGGGTGCAGCGCCACTGCGCCCAGTAGCCGGGAATCCTGCTGCACCACCTCCGCGGTGAACCGCGAGGAGGCGAGATCGGTGCCCACCTGGACGGCGCCACGGACACCGGCGGCCTCCGCCGCGTCCAGCGCCTCGGAGACGGTCACGGACACGGGACCCTCGCGGAAGTCGATGTGCGTGTGGTTGTCGATCACCGGCACCGGAAGCGGCTCGGGCAGCGGCGGGTAGGCGCCCTTCCGCCGTCGTCGTGCCGCCGCACCGGCGCCGTCCGAGGGCGCTCCCTCGCCCGGCACCTCCTCGGGCTCCCGGTAGGGCTCCGGGATCTGCCCCGGGGCGTAGGGGTGGCCCGTGGTCGCTGCGCTGTCACACATGCCGCAAGCCTAGTCAGGAGGCGGAACTTATCTCCCCGGGAGCAAGTTGTCCTAGTAATCTGTTGAATCTCTCAGCCCGGCCTTCCTGCTCTCGGGAACCGGCCGCGGCCGTTCCCTGCGTGTCGGGTGCCCGGTGGGCGCGCGTCACGGCAGCCGCACGCGTGGAAGGTACCCATGGACGTCCAGCACAATGTCGCCGACGATGCTGCCGGTCTGGGAGCAGCCGAAGGCTCCCGCGCCGCCCGACCACGGACGGACCGGCCCCGCGCCGACCTCCACGAGATCAGCACCCGCATCCTCGACGCCATCACCACAGTGATCGACGGCAAACCCGAGGCGGCTCGCCTCGCGCTGACGGTGCTGCTGGCCCAGGGCCACCTCCTCCTCGAGGACGTACCGGGCGTCGGCAAGACGATGCTCGCGAAGACCCTCGCGAGGACCATCGACTGCAGCGTCAACCGCATCCAGTTCACGCCGGACCTGCTGCCCTCCGACGTCACGGGCGTCTCGATCTTCAACCAGGACTCGCGCCGTTTCGAGTTCCGTCCCGGCCCGGTGTTCGCGAACATCGTGATCGGTGACGAGATCAACCGGGCGTCGGCCAAGACGCAGTCCTCGCTGCTGGAGTGCATGGAGGAGCACCAGGTCACGGTGGACGGTCACACCCACACGCTCGGCGAACCGTTCATGGTGGTGGCCACGCAGAACCCGATCGAGATGGAGGGCACCTACCCCCTCCCCGAGGCCCAGCGTGACCGCTTCATGGCGCGCATCTCGATGGGCTACCCCGACGCCCAGGCGGAGTTCGACATGCTCGAGACCCACCAGTCGACGTCGCCCCTGGCGGCGGTCCGCCCGGTGGCCGACGTGGCCGACATCGCCGCCATGATGCGCCAGGTACGCGGCGTGTACGTCTCCCCCGCCGTGAAGGAGTACACGGTGGGCCTCGGCCGTACCACGCGCGAGCACCCGCGACTGCGCCTCGGCGCCAGCCCGCGGTCGCTCCTGCAGCTGCTCCGCGCCGCGAAGGCCGGTGCCGCCCTCGAGGGCCGCGACTTCGTGCTGCCGGACGACATCGCCGCCATGGCGCATCCCGTGCTCGCGCACCGCCTGCTGCTGGACCGCAAGGCCACGAGCGCCGGGGACACGGCGTCGTCCATCATCGCGGACGTCCTGTCACGCGTCCCCGTGGCGCGCGAGAGCCAGCGGCGCTGAGCCGCGCCCCGCGCGCGCCCCACTCCCCCTCCTAGACCCGGCGGTTCACCGATGGCCCTTCTCGACAGGCTCCCCTCGCGCTTCCTGACGGTGCGCGGCTGGGGCTTCGTCCTCACCGCCGTGGTCGCCCTCCTGACCGCGCAGGTCCTAGGGCGGCGCGACCTCCTGTACGTGGGCATCCTGCTGCTGGCCCTCCCCCTCGCGTCCGTCCTGGTCCTCAAGGTGCTCAAACCGCGTTTCACCGTCAGCAGGAGCTTCCAGCCGCAATCCATGGAGATCGGCTCCACCACCACGGTCACCCTCTCCCTCACCGCGTCGGTGGCCGGAGGCGCGAGCATCGCCATGGAGGAGCAGCTCCCCGCGCGGTTCGGCCAGGCGCCACGCTTCACCTATCCCTCGCGCAACCCCACACGGGAGGGCGTGTCCCTCTACGAGTACCGGCTGCGTTCCGCCTCCCGCGGCGTGTACGACGTCGGGCCCGTCACCGCGGAGTTCACCGATCCCTTCGGGCTCGGCAAGTCACGGCACGTGCTCGGCGAGACCGACGCCCTCGTGGTCACGCCTGCACCACTGGAACTGCTCGCCTCGCCGCTCTCGGGCGCCCGTGGAAGCGACGGCATGGCCGCCACGAGGCGCCAGGCCAACCCGAGCGACGACGACGTCATCACGCGCGAGTACCGCCACGGCGATTCCATGCGGCGCGTGCACTGGGCCGCGACGGCACGCCACTCGGAGCTCATGGTGCGCCAGGAGGAATCCGTCACCACGCCCCAGGCCGCCCTGCTGATGGACCAGCGGCACCAGAGCTACGGCTCCGGCTTCAGCGCGGCTTTCGGGGGAGACGCCGGCGGGCTCGCCACGTCGCCGACGTTCGAGTGGGCCGTCACCGCCGTCATGTCCATCAGCGCGCACCTCCTCGAACGCAACTACGCGCTCCGCCTCCTCGACCACCAGGGCGCCCCGGGACTCCTGCGCTCGCCGTCGGCACCGTTCCCGGCGGACGAGGAGCACCACGGCCAGGGTTCCGTGGCCGGGATCGCGGAAGGCCTGGCCGCGCTCGAGCTCGCACCGGACACCGGCCGCCGGGCCGCCGGCGAGGAGCAGGGCGGCAGTACCGCGGTCCGTGCCGGCGAACTGGCACGTCAGGCGGCGCGCCGCATCGGCCGCAGGTCCGACGCCGAGGCTCAGCCGGGCATGGCGCACGCAGCGTTCGGCGACCATCTGCTGGACAAGCTGGCCACCACACGCCATCGCGGCCCGTTGATCGCCGTGCTCGGTGTCATCACGGTCGAGGAGGCGCGTGCCCTCGCGTCCGCGGCGGAGTACGGCTCACCGTCGTACGCCCTGATCGTCGCCGAACGCCCGGCCGAGTGCCACCGGCAGCTCGAGCTCCTCCGCGCCGGGGGCTGGCACGCGACGGCCGCCTCCCCCGCCGCCCACCTGCCCACCGTGTGGGCAGGCCTGGAGCACGCCGTCGGACCGGAGACCTACAGCCCTGCCGAGCGCAGGAGAACCACCGCACCCGCTCCGGCGTCGCCCACGTCCTCGGACCCGTCCGTCAGCACCCGTTACCGCACCACCCCAGCCGGAGGCCAGGCATGACCGCGACCCTCTCCCGCCCTGCGCCGCCCGCGCCCGTGCCCCCCGCCGCCCAGCGGCGAGTGCTCCCGGCCGACCCGTGGCACTGGGCCGTGACCGGCGCCGTGCTCCTCGCGATCCTCGCGGCGGCGACGAGTCTCAACGGTGTGGTGGAGCCCGGGACGTGGTTCGTCCCCGTCCTCCGGACTGTCGCGCCGGTGCTGCTGGCCATGGCTCTCACCCGCACCCTCGGACTCGGTGGCGTCCTCACGGGCCTCGTGGGCGTCCTCGCGCTGATCGGCGCACTCACCGCGCAGTTCTTCCCGCTGCAGAGCATCCTCGGGGTGGTACCCGGCCCGGGCACGTCCGTCGAGCTGCAGGGCCTGCTCGCCCAGGCCGAGGAGACGGTCGTCTCGCAGGTGGCGCCCGTGCTGCCGAGCGCCGGCATCTTCCTCATCATCTGCGCGGCGCTGGGGCTCATCAGCATCGTGGTGGACCTGCTCGCCACCACCATGCGCATGCCCGCGGCCTCCGGCGTCGGACTGCTCGGGGTGATGGTCGCCCCCGCGATCGTCAAGCCGAACGGCGTGGGGATGGTGGCGTTCGTCGCGACCGTCCTCGCGTTCCTCCTGGTCCTCGCACTCGCCCAGTGGCGGGAGAACCGCCGCGCGTCCGGCGGTGCACGGGCGTCCTCCGGCTTCGCCGCACGGGGCGCGGTCATCGGAGCGGGCGCCCTCGCCGTGACCGTGCTCCTGCCCCTGCTGGTCCCCGGTTTCACCTCGGGGGCGTTCCCGCAGGGGTCCCGGCTCAACGTGTGGGGCAACGCCACCGGGCTCAACCCGGCCGTCACCCTCGGCAACGACCTCCGGAACCCCACGGGCTTCGGGCGCATCACCTACTCCACCACGTCGGACACCCCGCTGTACCTGCGGGCCGTCACGCTCGAGGACTTCACCGGCCGGCGGTGGGAGCCGGACCAGCGGCTCGACGACCGCGTGGACGACACCGACGATCTCGGCACCGAACCGGGCGCCCCGGAGACGCAACCACCCGGCCAGGACGTCATCACACGGATCACCACGCAGAGCTACGCGAGCCCGTGGCTGCTCTCGCCCTACGCACCGCAGAGCATCGGGAACCTCGCCGGGAACTGGGCGTGGGATCCGAACAACCTCTCCATCCTCGCCACCGACGGCGGGTCCACGGCGCGCCAGGAGTACGTGGTGGAGAGCAGGTCCGCCGAGCTCACGCGCGAGGGCCTCGGATCGGTCGGCCCCTCGGACGCCGAGGAGGTGCCGGCGGTGTTCAAGGAGTTGCCGGGGGACACACCGGAGATCGTCCGCACCACCACGCAGGAGGTCGCGGGTGAGTTCGTGAACCCCTACGACAAGGCGCTGGCCATCCAGAGCTACCTCAGGGGCCCGGAGTTCACCTACTCCGTGGAGGCCCCCGTGGAGGGCGGCTACGACGGCAGCGGCATGGACGTCATGGCCCGTTTCCTCGAGGCGAAGCAGGGCTACTGCGTGCACTACGCCGGCACCATGGCCGTCATGGCACGCGAGGCCGGCATCCCGAGCCGGATCGCCGTCGGGTACACCCCCGGCAGCCCCACGGGCGACGTCGACGAGGGCCCCGACGGGACGGAGCTGCGCGAGTTCGTGGTGGACTCGCGCAACGCGCACGCGTGGCCCGAACTCTGGTTCGAGGGCGTGGGCTGGGTCCAGTTCGAACCCACGCCGTCACGCGGCGTCGTGCCGACCTACGCCCAGCAGGCGTTCTCGCCCGTGGGTCCGCGCGCCGACGACACCGACGCTCTCAACCCGAACGCGGCACCGAACGCCGGCGTACCCTCCGGCGCCGCCACCGTCCCCTCGGACGAGGCGCAGGACGGCGGCAGCACCGGCCCGCAGGACGAGCCGCGGCCCCTCCAGGGCGTGCTCGGCGTGGCAGGTCTCGCGCTACTGGCGCTGCTGCCCATGATCCTGCGGTCCGCGCGGACACGGTCCCGGCGGAATGCGGTCGTCGCGGCGGACGTATCGGGCGGGATCCCTGGCACTCATGGCTCCCAAGGGAACCGCGGCGCGGCGACGGCGGCCTGGGCCGAGACCACCGAGCTCGCGGGCGACTACGGGTACCCGCTCGAACCGACGGACACACCGCGGACCTTCGCCGGACGGCTCGCGCGGACCGCACAGCTCGCGTCCGCACCCGCCGGCTCGCTGTCCCGCCTGCGCTCCGCCTACGAGTACGAGGAGTACGCGGACCACGATGCGGCAGCGGGTGCGCTGGCGGACCACCCGGCGGCGGCCTCGGCATCTTCGACGGTTCCGGTACCGGTGACCGTGACGGACGGCGGCCGGAACGGGGCCGCGACCGTCACGGCGGCCCCGACCCGCGCGGCTGTCGAAGCCCCGCGCTGGGAGGACGTCGACGCCGTCACCCGGGCGCTGCGCAGCCGGAGCAGTCTCGGGACGCGCCTGAGGGCGAGGCTGTTCCCGCAGTCGCTCTTCAACCGCTTCAGGGGTCGCTCGCCGCGCTGACCGTCACGCGGACCGTTCGCGCTGGACCGTGCGCGCTCGCCCGCGTCCGCTCGCCGGGCCGGCTCGACCGTGCGTGCTGGACCGTGCGTGCTGGACCGTGCGCTAGGACGCGTAGGGGTCCGCGATACCCACGTACTGGGTGACGAGGTACTCTTCGATGCCCTCGGCGCCGCCCTCGCGCCCGAGGCCCGACTGCTTCACGCCGCCGAACGGCGCGGCGGCGTTCGACACCACGCCGGCGTTGAGCCCGAGCATGCCCGTGTCGAGCCGCTCGCTGATGCGCAGGCCCCGGTTCAGGTCGCGGGTGAAGACGTAGGCCACGAGCCCGTACTCGGTGTCGTTGGCGAGCTCCACGGCCTCGTCCTCGGTGGCGAACATGATGATGGGCGCCACCGGGCCGAAGATCTCCTCCCGCATGATCCGCGAGGACCGCCGGACGTCCTTGAGCACCGTCGCTTCATAGAAATAGCCGTCGCCCGGCACGGGGGAACCACCCGTCACGGTCTGCGCGCCGTCGCCGACCGCCGCGGTCACGAGCTCGTGCACCTTGTCACGGCTCCTGCCATCGATGAGCGGACCGAGCGTGGAGCGCTCCTCGGTACCGCGCGCCGTCGTCATCGCGCCCATGCGCTCCGCGAGCGCCGCGGCGAAGCGGTCTGCCACGGACTCGTGGACGATGAACCGGTTGGCGGCCGTGCAGGCCTCGCCCATGTTGCGGAGCTTCGCGAGCATGGCCCCGTTCACGGCGGCGTCGAGATCGGCGTCCTCGAACACGAGGAACGGCGCGTTGCCGCCCAGCTCCATCGACGTCCGGAGCACGTTCTTCGAGGCCGCCGCGAGGAGATTGCGGCCCACGGGCGTGGAGCCCGTGAAGGAGAGTTTGCGGAGCCGGGAGTCCTCGATGAGCGGGCCGGTGACGTCCCCCGCGGTGGTGGTGTTGACGATGTTGAGAACGCCCGCGGGCAACCCCGCCTCCTCGAGCACGGTGGCGAAGAGCGACGACGTCAGGGGCGTCAGGTTGGCGGGCTTGAGCACCATGGTGCAACCCGCGGCGATCGCGGGGGCGATCTTCCGGGTGGCCATCGCGAGAGGGAAGTTCCACGGAGTGATGAGCAGGCAGGGCCCCACCGGCTTCTTCTGCACCAGGAGGCGTGACTTCCCGTCCGGGGACATCGAGTAGCGGCCGGACATGCGCACCGACTCCTCGGAGAACCAGCGCAGGAACTCGGCCCCGTAGGTGACCTCCCCACGGGCCTCCGCGAGCGGTTTGCCCATCTCGAGCGTCATCAGGAGCGCGAACTCGTCAGCACGGGCGGTCACGAGGTCGAAGGCCCGGCGGAGAATCTCCCCGCGGTCACGCGGCGCGGTGCGCGCCCACGCGGCCTGCGCGGCAACAGCGGCATCGAGCGCGGCCATGCCGTCCTCGGGCGTCGCGTCGGCCAACGTGAGGAGGGTACGGCCCGTCGCCGGGTCCTCGACGTCGAAGGTGGCCCCCGAGGAGGAGTCCCGCCACGTCCCGCCGATGAACAGGCCCGTAGGCACTTTCCCCAGTACTGCCGTTTCCTGGTCGGCGGTGACAGCCATCCTGAACTCCTTCGCGTGAGATGCCGGGCGGGCTCCCCGAGCGGTCCCGCTCACGCTAGTGCGCACGTCGAAAAGGTGTCCAGTGGACGCTGCACCGCGGAGCGCCGTTGCCCTTGGGCACCTGCACAGCGCTTCCTGGTTCCCGTACGCCGGCCTCGTGCGCCACGCGCGACGGCGCAGACGGCCCTGACGGTCCGGGACGGGAGTGTCAGCGGGCGGCGATGACCGCGGCGTAGAGCTCGCGCTTGCTGACCCGGCTCTGCGCGGCCACGGCGGCCACCGCGTCCTTCAGACGCATCCCGCCCTCCATCAGACCGGTCACCTCCGAGACGTGGTCCTCCGGCGAGGTCGGCAGGGAGTCGGGAGCCCCGGCGACGACGACGGCGATCTCGCCCCGGATGTCCACGGCCTGCGCCCACTGCAGGAGCTCGAGGAGGGAGCCGCGGACCACCTGCTCGTGCACCTTGGTCAGTTCCCGTGCCACGGCGGCACCGCGGTCGGAGCCGAAAGCCTGCTGGAGGGAGCGCAGCATCGCCTCGAGGCGGTGTGGCGCCTCGAAGAACACCATGGTGCGGCGCTCGGCGGAGAGATCCACGAGCCGCCCAGCCCGGACGCCCGCCTTCCGCGGTAGGAATCCCTCGAAGCAGAACCTGTCGGTCGGCAGGCCCGAGAGCGCCAGCGCCGCGAGCACGGCGGAGGCCCCCGGCACGGCGGTGAGGTCCAGCCCCTCGGCAACGGCGGCCTCCACCAGGCGGTACCCGGGATCGGAGACGGACGGCATGCCGGCGTCGGTCACCATCAGCAGGGTGGCGCCGACCCTGACGAGTTCGAGGAGTTCGCCGGTGCGCTCGGCCTCGTTGTGTTCGTGGTAGCTGATGACCCTGCCCGTCACGGTCACGCCGAGGGCCTGGACGAGCCGGTGCAGGCGCCGGGTGTCCTCGGCCGCGACGACGTCCGCCGTGTGCAGCAGACCGATGAGCCGTTCGGTGGCGTCGCCCATGTTGCCGATCGGTGTGGCCGCGAGGATGATCCGCCCGCGCCCGCTGCCGTCCCCGGCCGTCCCCCGGTACGCGGTGATGGTCGGCACGGCCTCCGCGCCGTCATCAGCGGACTCGCCGGTGCCGGGGTCAGTGGGGTCGTCAGCGGCGTCGTCTGTGGGTTCGTCTGATTCGTCGACGACGGTGCCGTCGGTCGGGAGGTCGTCCTGCGCGTGAGTCACTGATCAAGCCTAGCTGCCCCCCTCCTCCCGCCCCTTCGGACGACCCTGGCGTAACGCGCCCTCGGAACGTGGCGCCGGAGGGAGCCATCCGCGTGCCAGGCACGACCAGCGGGGCGTCCGCCCGGCACCTCGGGGACCCGCCGGTAGCATGACCCGTGTGAGCCACACCGCCGTCCGTCCCCGTCGGGATCGTCCGTCCGACGGCGCGTCCTGGGTCCTCCCCGCGCGAGAGGCCTACACCCGCGAGGCCCTGATGACGAGGCTCCTCGGCGTGGCGCGGGCCATCGGTCCGCTGCACTGGATGCTGCCTCTCGCCGTCGCCCTCCTCGCGGGCGTGCTGCGCTTCGTGCGCCTCGGCGAACCGGGTTCGCTCGTGTTCGACGAGACGTACTACGTCAAGGACGCCTACTCGATGCTGCAGTCGGGCTACGAGCGCGAGTGGCCCGAGAACGCCAACGACTCCTTCAACGCCGGCACCCCGGATGTCCTCCTCGACGCGCCGAACTACGTGGTGCACCCGCCGGTCGGCAAGTGGATGATCGCCTTCGGCATGCTGCTCTTCGGCTCGGACAACGCCTTCGGCTGGCGGTTCTCCGCCGCCGCCGTCGGGACGCTCTCGGTGCTCCTGCTCGCCGTCGTCGCGCAGCGCATGTTCGGCTCCGCCCTCCTGGGGGCCGCAGCCGGCCTGCTGCTCGCGGTGGACGGGCACCACCTCGTCGAGTCGCGGACGTCCCTGCTCGACATCTTCCTCAGCTTCTGGCTCCTCGCCGCCTTCGCGGCCCTGCTGCGCGACCGCGACGACGGCCGCCGCCGGCTCGCCGCACGTCTCGCGCGGCTGGCGGAGAACGACGACGGCGTGCCGGACCGCCGGCACCTCGCCTACGGACCGTTCCTCGGCGCGCGGCCCTGGCGGCTCGTCGCCGGTGTGTGCCTCGGGCTCGCCCTCGGGACGAAGTGGTCCGCACTCCCGTTCATCGCCGCGTTCGGTCTCATGACCGTCGCCTGGGACATGAGCGCCCGCCGCATCGCGGGCGTGCACCACTGGGTCCTCGGCGGCGCCGTCAAGGACGGGCTGCCAGCGTTCGTCGCGCTCGTTCCCCTCGCCCTGGTGACGTACCTCGGGACGTGGACCGGCTGGTTCCTCTCGAGCGACGCCTACGACCGCACGTGGGCCGAGCGGAACCCGTCGGCCGAGTGGGGCTGGGTGCCCGACGCCCTGCGCTCCCTCGCCGAGTACCACCGGAGCGCCTACACCTTCCACCAGGGGCTCGGATCCGACCACCCCTACGAGGCGAGCGCGTGGTCCTGGCTCGTGGTGGGCCGCCCGACGTCCTTCTTCTACGAGACGCCCGAGGGATGCGGCACCGACTCCTGCTCCCAGGCCGTGACGGTGCTCGGTAACCCGCTCATCTGGTGGAGCGCCGCGGTGTCCCTTCTGGTCCTGCTGTTCGCCTGGCTCGGCAGGCGGGACTGGCGTGCCGCTGCCATCCTCACGGGCGTCGCCGCCGGCTACCTGCCCTGGTTCCTCTACCCCGAGCGCACCACCTTCTACTTCTACGCCGTGGCCTTCGAGCCCTACCTGATCCTCGCCCTCGTGTACTGTCTCGGTCTGATCCTCGGCGACGTCACCCGCTCCCCTGCGCGGTGGCGCCTCGTGCTCGTGGGAGCCTTCCTGGCGCTCGCCGTCGCCCTCTCGGCCTACTTCCTGCCCATCTGGACGGCCGAGATCATCCCCTACGGGGACTGGCGCTCACGCATGTGGCTGCCCAGCTGGATCTAGGGCCGCTCCCCACCGCTCCACCTCGAACCTGCCCTGCGGCGCCCGTCCTCACCGCATTCACCCGACTGTCACCGAACTGCCACGCCGGCCCTGAACTCCCACGACTGCCCGCCGACCACGAAAGCGATCTCCCCCTGTGCGCGAAGCCATCACGGACCTCCTCGTCAGCCTGCCACCCGAGTCCAACACCACGGACCTGCTCCTGCGCACCCACGCGGATGACCCAGCGCGGCCGTTGTACGCCCGCCGGTCCGGCGGTCACTGGCAGGACGTCTCCGCAGCGCAGTTCCTGCAGGAGGTGCAGGAGCTCGCCAAGGGTCTCCTCGCCCTGGGCGTCGAGCCCGGCGACGCCGTGGCCGTGATGTCGAGGACGCGCTACGAGTGGACCGTCGCGGACGTCGCCATCTGGTTCGCGGGCGCCGTCACCGTCCCCATCTACGAGACGTCCTCGGCGTACCAGGTGAGCTGGATCCTCGAGGACGCCGAACCCGCCGTCGTGTTCGTCGAGGACCAGCGGTGCGCCGATGTGGTGGCCGACGCGGCAGCGCGCGCCGGCCGGTCAGCGACGACGACGCTCGTGCGGTTCGACCCGCAGGATGCGGCGCCCGCGGGAGGCGCCGCGAACGCGGCGGATGCGGGATCACCCGCCCCGCCCGACCGATCAGGTCGGGCGGACCTGGCGTCGGTGACCGCCCGTGGAGCCAGGGTGTCCGACGAGGCGCTCGAGGCCGCGCGGTCCTCACGGGCGCTCGACGACGCCGCCTCGATCGTCTACACCTCGGGCACCACGGGCCGGCCGAAGGGCTGCGTCATCACGCACGGCAACTTCGCCCTGTTCGCGGTCAACACGCTGGAGTTCCTCCCCGAGTTCCTCAAGCAGGAGAACGCACGCACCCTGATGTTCCTCCCGCTCGCGCACGTGCTGGCCCGGGCGGTCCAGGTGGTGTGCTTCACAGGAGGCATCACCCTCGCGCACTCGAGCTCCGCCGCCCAGCTGCTCGAGGACCTCACCACCTTCCGCCCCACCTTCCTCCTGGCCGTCCCGCGCATCTTCGAGAAGATCCACGCCTCGGCCGGTCAGAAGGCGGCGGAGGCCGGCAAGGGACGCCTGTTCGGGGCGGCCGAGCGGACCGCCGTCGCCTACTCCCGGGCCGTGGATGCCCGGGGACGCGGCGGCCGCGGACCCACGCCCGCACTGCGCGCGGCACACGCCGTCTTCGAACGCCTGGTCTACCCGAAGCTCCGCGCGGTCTTCGGCGGCGACGTCCGGTACACGGTCTCCGGCGCCAGCCCGCTCAACGCCCACCTCGCACACTTCTTCCGGGGTGCGGGCATCATGATCCAGGAGGGGTACGGGCTCACGGAGAGCACGGCGCCCTGCACGGTCAACACGGTGGCACTCACCCGGGTGGGATCGGTCGGCATCCCCATGCCGGGAACGAACATCCGGCTCGACGACGACGGCGAGGTGCAGGTCCGCGGCAGTGGGATCTTCGCGGGCTACTACCGCAACGACGCCGCGACGGCCGAGGCATTCACTGCCGACGGGTACTTCCGCACGGGCGACGTCGGGTCCCTCGACGAGGACGGTTTCCTGACCATCACGGGCCGGAAGAAGGACATCCTCGTGACCGCGGGCGGCAAGAACGTGGCTCCGGGGCCGCTGGAGGAGACCCTCCGGGAGTGCCCGCTCGTGGCCCAGGCCGTGGTGGTGGGTGAGGGCCGGCCGTTCGTCGCCGCGCTCATCAGCCTCGACACCGAGGCGGTGGCTGCGTGGGCGGCGTCGCGGGGACAGGCACCCCTCAGCTCGGCGGACGCAGCGGCCCATCCCCACGTGCTCGCCGAGGTGCAACGGGCCGTCGACGCCGCCAACGCGACCGTCTCGCAGGCGGAGCAGATCCGGCGCTTCACCGTGCTGGACACCGAGTTCTCCGTCGAGTCCGGGCACCTGACGCCCACCCTCAAGCTGAAGCGGGCCGCCGTCGTCGCCGATCACGGAGAGGCCCTGGAACTGCTGTACGGCACGGCGAGGTAGCACAGCAGCCCCGCCCTGCAGGCCTCGAATCGGTGAGGCGCCGACGCCGGACCCGCGCGGCGCGGCGCCCCCGAGGTGCTCAGGAGGCGGCGAGCGCCTCGCGGGTGCGCTGCTGCATCGCTTCCTGAGCCAGCATCGAGCGCTCACGCCGGGCCTTCGTGGGCCAGGTGGTGATCAGCGTCAGGAGGGTCGCGCCCAGCACGAGCACGGCGATGGTCACGGCCGAGTCGGTCCAGAACTGCTCGGGGAAGAGCCGGATGAGCGTGTCGTCCACCCGGAAGGTCCAGGTGCCGTCCGCGAAGAACAGCGCATGAACCTGCGTGAAGAACGTCTCCCAGGCGATCACGGCGAGGACCGTCAGCGTGATGATGCCCGCGAGCGTCAGCACCGCCCCGGCGAACAGGGCCCGCCGGATGCCTCCCTTGTAGCGCCGCGCGAGGTACACGCAGGCGAGGACGGCGAGGACGAAGAGAACCAGGGCGATGAAGAAGGACAGCCCGAGGACGCCCTTCACATCCTCCATGTGCCCCACCTCGGATGCGAGGAACAGCGGCTCCCCCTCCGGCGTGCGCAGATCACCGAGATAGCGTGCCGGGGCGAAGTTGACCACGTAGTCCAGGGCGTAGGACCCGTACGTCATGCGGTCGTCGAGGGTGAACCCGAACCTGTCCGCGGGGAAGCCCGGCCGGTGGTACTCGAACCACAGGAACGACGCCGTCGCGACGGCGCGGACGGCGGCCGCCACCACGATCACGGGGAAGAACAGGGCCACCACGACCTGCAGGAACCGGGCGAGGGCGGGTTTGGCGGTTGCGGCGTGATCACGCGCGGCGGCCCGCCGCGCTGCCTCGTGGTCCGGAGGACGCACGGACAGAGCCGCGGTGTCGGTGGACGGCTCAGCCCTCCCGCGCTCTACCCCTGACGTCGACGAGTCGGGCCGGTCATCGGCGGACCCGCCGGCTGCGTGAGAAGCGCCGGCGGCTGTTGTTGCGCCGGCGGCAACTCCGGCTGCGGCGGTCGTCGCTCCGGCTGCCCCGCCCGAGGGCTTGTCGGACGTGTCGGCGTCGGAGTCAGTGGTGGTGGGGACCAGTGGTGACTCACTGCCCGGTGTCCCCGACGTCATGTCGTCCGAGGAGTGGTCGGCGGAAGCAGCGCGCTCACGCACGCGGCCGTCGGCGGTGGCGTCGTCGTCGGACCCGCCCGCAGCGAGGGTCTCGCCCACGCCGGCCTCCGAAGCGGCGGTCTCCGACACGGGGTGACTCCCCGCTCTCTGCGCGGTCTGCGCGTCCTTCACGGAATCGTCAGCGTCGCCGTCGTCGTAGCGCGAGACGTCCGGCAGGGTTCCGGCCTTCCGCATGGGCAGGTGATGGCGCTGGGGGATATCCGGGGCCGCGGTCGACGCCTCGGGTACCGGGCGCTCGGCGGACGCATCGGCGTCGAGCTGTCGCGAACCCGAGGTGCTCCCTCGGGGATTGTCGCTGTCTACCACGTCGGGTTCTCCTCAGTCCTTGCCACGGGCGTTCTACCCACCTGGTCACGACCCTACTGGGCATGCACGGGTGAGGCGTGAAGACGCCCCGGGCCGGTGACCTCAGGCCGTGATGACGGCGTCTCCCCGATCAACGACGCCGAGGTCGCCGCGGTGCCCGGCTGCGGCGGCCCGCCGCCCGAGCACGAGCGTGTAGACCCAGTAGGCCGCGAACACGAGGAACCCGATGGTCAGCCGGAGCCACGCGGGCAGGCCGCTCGGTGTCACGAACCCCTCCACCAGCCCGGAGACGAGGAGCACCAGCACGAGGCCGAGGGCCACGGTGATGAGCGCACGCCCCTCCTCCGCGAGCGCCACGACCCGCGGCCGCCGCCCCGGCGAGACCCACGCCCAGAAGATCCTCAGACCGGCCGCCGCGGCGATGAAGATCGCCGTCAGCTCCATGAATCCGTGCGGGAGGATGTAGACGAAGAAGACGTCGAGGCTGTCGTAGGAGGCCATGGTCCCCGCTGCGATGCCGATGCCCTGCGCGTTCGAGTAGAGGATGTAGACCGGCCAGATGCCCGTGACCCCGAACGCCACGGCCTGCAGCGAGATCCAGGCGTTGTTGGTCCACACCAGCCCCGCGAAGGACGCCGCCGGGTTCTCGGAGTAGTAGTTGATGAAGTCCTCCTCCACGTAGCGTCGGAGGTCCTCGTCCGTCCCCAGCGCGGAGATCACGCCGGGAGTGTTGACCACCCACACGGCGTAGAGCGCCGTCACGGTGAGGAAGAGCACTCCCACCATGACCGTCAGCCACCGGATCCGGTAGAACGCCGCCGGGAGCGAGTGCACGAAGAACAGGGCGATGTCCTCCATGACGTTGGACCGCGCCCCCGTGAAGCGCGTCCTGGCGCGGGAGAGGCGCGTCGAGAGGGCGCCGGACAGCGCGCTCTCGGGATCGACCGAGCGGATGATGGACAGGTGTGTCGAGACGCGCTGGTAGAGGACCAGCAGTTCGTCCGATTCGGCGCCGTCGAGCCGGCGGCGGCCCACGAGTTCGTCGAGCCGCTGCCAGTCGCTGCGGTGCACCGCGATGAATGCGTCCACGTCCATGCGCCCACCTTATAGTCCGGCCCGTTCCGCGTACCGCCGGCCGGGCCGGGCGCGGCGCTAGGCTGGGCGGGAGCGGCACGACGACGGCGCTTCGGCCCGTCCCGACCGCCAACCATCCGTACACCGTCCGGTCAGCATCAGGGGGAGAACATGAGCACGGTCGTCACCGGCGAGGCCGTCGTCCTCGAACTGAAGCCTGCGGGGTTCGCCGCGCGCGGGCTCAGTATCCTCATCGATCTGATCGCGCAGGTCATCGTGGCCATCCTGCTCGTGCTGCTCATCGGCAACGTCTTCGGCGGGGTGCTGGACACTGCCCTGACCGGAGCGCTGTCGCTCGTCGTCGTGGTGATGCTGATCCTCGTGATCCCGGTGACCGTCGAGACCGTGACGCGCGGCAAGTCCCTGGGGCGCCTGGTGATGGGGCTGAGGATCGTGCGCGACGACGGCGGCGCCATCCGCTTCCGGCATGCGTTCATCCGCGGGATGCTCGCCATCCTCGAGATCTACATGCTCGCCGGCTCACTGGCGTTCCTCGTCTCGCTCTTCAACGAGCGGTCGAAGCGCCTCGGCGACCTCCTCGCGGGTACCTATGCGATGCGCGAGCGCGTGGTGGCGAGGCCGAGGGCGCTCGCGACCATGCCGCCGAGGCTGCAGGGGTGGTCCGAGACGGCGGACATCGGGCGGCTCCCGGACGCTCTCGCCCGGAGGATGTCCCAGTTCCTGGCGCAGGCCCCGCGTCTCACGCCGCAGGCCCGGCAGTCGCTTGCACTGGAGCTCGCGGCCGAGGCGAGTCACCACGTGTCACCGCCCCCGCCCGGTTCCACGCACCCCGAGGAGTTCCTCCACGCCGTCGTCGCATCCCGCAGGGACCGCGACTACGCGGCCATGATGCGGCAGAGGGAACGCTCGGAGACGACGGCCCGGAGAGTGCACCGGCTCCCGTTCAGCTGAGGAGCTCTGCGCGTCAGGGCTGGTTGACCCACTCGGTCCAGGGCACGTTCCAGTCGCCGAAGCCGTCCCACACGTACATGGGCCCGTAGTCCGTGTTGAGGATCTGCACCACGTCACCCGCGCCGAACGTGTCGTAGAAGTACTTGGCGCCCTCCGGGGACATGCCGATGCAGCCGTGCGAGACGTTGAAGCTCCCGAGTGCCACCTGCGCCGCCGGCAGGGCCTCGTGGACGAAGGCCCCGCCGTTGCTGAGCCTGCTGGCGTGGTTGACCACCGTGGGCGGGTAGTACGCGGGGTCACCCGGCTCCAGCCCGATCGACTCCGCGGTGAACTGCGTGGACTCGTACTTCTCCATGACCACCATGTAGCCCTCGGTGGAGGGCCACTCCTCGGTACCGAGCGTCACGGGGAAGGTCCGGTCCAGCTTCCCGTCGAGGTACACGTTCATGGTCTTCGTCGTGTTGTCCACGACGGCGAGACGCGTGTTGTGCGTCTTCACGGTCATGGTGCGGTCGGCGTTGCCGATCATTCCGTTGCCGAAGTCCACACCGAAGAGGGCCGTGGAGACCGTGATGGTGCTGTTGGGGGCCCAGAAGGCCTCCGGTCGGTAGCGGACCTTCGTGTCCGACAACCAGTAGAAGGCGCCCTGCTGGCCACTGGTGCTCGTCACCGTGATGGCCTTCTCGACGGCGTCGCGGTTGACCACGGGCTCGCTGAAGGTGAACTCGAGGGGCTGGCCCGTGCCCACGGTGGCGCCGTCGAGCGGGAACATCGCCGCATCCGCCTCATTGGCGGGTTCCACGGTGCTGAAGCGCGAGGTGGCTTCCTGCCGCTCGCCGCGGGAGTCGAGCACGATGTAGGTGAGTTCGTAGTCGGTGTCGAAGGCGAGGCGCTCCGAGGCCGTCCAGCTCGCACCGTCCTCCGAGAGCGCGCCGGCCACGGGCGTGCCGCCCGCGCGCGGCGCCAGTTCGACGGTCTCGAGGGTGCCCCCGGTGACGGCGATCGAGGCCAGGGTGGCCGGGTTCACCGCGAAGGCCTCGTCGGTGGGTGTGAGACCCACGGTGAACGGCTCGGCGGACGCCTCCGGGGCGTCCGGCGTCGGCTCCTCGGAGGGGGCCGTGCCGGGCGTCGTCGCGGTCGGCCCCGCACTCTCCGTCGAGGTGGGCCCGGCCGAGAGGACATCCCAGGGTGACGCCGTCGCGATCCCCACGCCGCCGCCGATCACGACGACGGCGGCCGCCGCGATGGCCACGACAGTCCACCCCTTGCGGCGTGCCGCGGTTCCGCTCGACTCCTGCTTCATGCGCATGTTCGCCCCTAGGTTCAGCTGATCCCCAGCGACTTTACGCGAGGAAGGGGTGCAGGAGCGTCGGCAGGTCACCGTGTGTTCACAACGATTGGGCTACTGCGAGAACTGCGGGAGCCCCGCGCGCGGTGCTGTCACGCGGTGGCTCCCTCTCCGACCTAAATCAGTAGCGGTACTGCTCGGGCTTGTACGGCCCGGCGACGTCGAGGTCGAGGTACTCGGCCTGGCCCTTGGTGAGCTCCGTGAGCTCCACGCCGAGCGCGTCGAGGTGCAGGCGCGCCACCTTCTCGTCGAGGATCTTCGGCAGCACGTACACCTCGTTCTCGTACTCGCGGTTGCCCTCGGCGTCGTCCTGCTCGAACTTGGTGTACAGCTCGATCTGCGCGATCGTCTGGTTCGCGAACGAGTTGCTCATGACGAAGGAGGGGTGGCCGGTCGCGTTGCCGAGGTTCAGCAGGCGCCCCTCGGACAGCATGATGATCGAGTGCTGCTCCACACCCTCGGCCTCGTTCGCGGGGATGACCCACTCGTGGACCTGAGGCTTGATCTCGATCTTCTCGACGCCGGGGATGCGCGCGAGCCCGGCGATGTCGATCTCGTTGTCGAAGTGGCCGATGTTCCCGACGATCGCCTGGTGCTTCATGCCGGCCATGTGGTGCGCCATGATGACGTCCTTGTTGCCGGTGGTCGTGATGAAGATGTCGCCCTGGGCGAGGACGTTCTCGAGGGTCGTGACCTGGTAGCCGTCCATGGCTGCCTGCAGGGCGCAGATCGGGTCGATCTCCGTGACGATCACGCGGGCGCCCTGCCCGCGCATCGCCTCGGCGGCCCCCTTGCCGACGTCGCCGTAGCCGCAGACGACGGCGACCTTGCCGCCGATCAGGACATCCGTGGCGCGGTTGAGGCCGTCGGGCAGCGAGTGCCGGATGCCGTACTTGTTGTCGAACTTGGACTTCGTGACGGAGTCGTTCACGTTGATGGCGGGGAAGAGCAGCTTGCCCTGCGCCGCGAGCTGGTACAGGCGGTGGACGCCCGTGGTGGTCTCCTCCGTGACGCCCTTGATCCCTGCGGCGATCGTGGTCCACTTCTGGGGCTCGGACTCGAGGGTCGCGCGGACGGTGTCGAGGAAGACCGTGTACTCGTGCGAGTAGTCCGCGTCACCCTCCTGGGGGTTCGTCGGAACCGCCCCGAGTGCCTCGAACTCGGCACCCTTGTGCACGAGCATCGTGGCGTCCCCGCCGTCGTCGAGGATCATGTTGGGGCCGAGACCCTGGGCCTGGCCGGGCCACGTGAGGATCTGCGTGGCGGTCCACCAGTAGTCCTCGAGCGTCTCGTTCTTCCACGCGAACACGGGGACGCCCGCGGGCTCCTCGACCGTGCCCGTGCCGACCACCACGGCCGCGGCGGCTTCGTCCTGGGTCGAGAAGATGTTGCAGGACGCCCACCGCACCTCGGCTCCGAGGGCCGTCAGCGTCTCGATGAGCACGGCGGTCTGCACCGTCATGTGCAGCGAACCGGCGATGCGCGCTCCGGCGAGCGGCTGCGCGTCGGCGTACTCGCGGCGGAGGGACATCAGGCCCGGCATCTCGTGCTCCGCGAGCCGGATCTGGTGTCGGCCCGCCTCGGCGAGGGAGAGATCGGCAACTTTGTAGTCGAACGTCATGGTCAGCTGATCCTTGGTGTCGGGGTGGGAGGTGATGCTCGTGCCTCGGGTGGTGCCGGTCCGGTCAGGACGTCGGACGGGCACCCTCGAGGAGTTCGGTGCGGAGGAGCACGGGGATGCCCTCGTCGAGGGTGTAGGTCAAGGGTGTGCCGTCGGGGCCGTCGGCCCGGGAGGTGAGAATGTCACCGTTCTCGATCAGGGGCGACCCCGTGACCGGGCAGCGGAGGACGTCGAGCAGACGTGCTGGGAGGTGGGCCATGAGTCAGCTTCCGGTCGGGTGGCGGCGGCGTTGGTGCGGTCGATTCTATCGCGGAGGATACGCGGCCCGTGGCCCCGGGGGTCAGGTAACGCGGGCGTCAGGTATCGCGCAGGATGCGCAGATGCCCGCGCCGCGGACCGGTGACGCCCGCAGGTGGTTCCATGGGCGCCCGGACGCCCCGCTGACCCTGGGCCGGCTGCTCGACGGCGGGCTCCGCTGCTGCTTCGCGGACGGCGTCGGCGAGGGCGAGGAGATCGTCGGAGTTGTGCTCGGGTGGCGCGTCGGGAAGGGCGAGGCGGAGGACCTCCCACCCCCGCGGTACGGTCAGGCGATCCGCGTGGATGGTGCAGAGGTCGTAGGTGTGCGGCTCCGCGTACGTGGCGAGCGGGCCGAGGACGGCGGTCGAGTCCCCGTACACATAGGTGAGCGTCGCCACCGCCGGCCGCTGGCAGGCAGATCTGGAGCATTGACGGAGGGATCCCACGAGTAGAAAGCCTACCGGTCCGGCTTCCTACCCTCCGTCAGGCAGGACCGGACGAGGAGTCACCGGTGATCGTGGCGACATCGGGCGTGCGGCTCGAGAGGTCCAAGGCTTAGAGTCGATGCATGCAGGATGGCAGCACCTTCTCGATCGAGCTCGACGACCCCGCGTCGGACGGCTCACGCCCCACGCGGTCGTTCTACGAGCGACGCCGTAATCGGCGCGGGCGCGGCATGCGGGGAGAACTGCTGCCACAGCACCTTCCCGGCTCCCGCTCGCGGTCCGAGCAGTTCGACGACTGGGTGATGGAATCGGCCCAGCGGCTCGAACGCCTGTGGGGCGAACGGATCCAGGACGTGCAGATCATGGTGCAGGAGATCCCGGACGGCCTCGAGGACATGACGGCGGACACGCTGCGCGGGCTCCTGGGTTCCTGCTCCCCCGCCACGCCGGGCCGCCCTGCGACCATAACCGTGTACCGGCACCCAGTCCTCATGGCAGCGCGCAACGCGGTACCCGTCAACGAACTGGTGCACGACGTCGTCGTGGAGCAGACCGCGGAACTCATGGGGCTGGCACCCGAGGCCGTCGATCCCGCCTACGGTCGCTCGCAGGCGTGACTCACCACTCCTGATCCTGCGCAGCGGACGGGATCCAGAGCGGCCCAGTCCTGACGCCTGCGGGTGTCAGCGCACGAGCGCTCGGGCCCTGCGAGAGTCCGGGGTCAGAAGCCGAGGTCGATCGGGATGCTCTGGGGACCCGTGACCGCCGGCGGCACCGTGGTGACAGAGACCCCCGCCGTGTTCCCGGGGAGCGTGAGGACCTGTGCGCCGTACGCCGGATCGCCCGTGGCGTCGATCAGGACACCCACGGGTTCGGCCCCGAGGGCCTGCCGTGGCACCGAGACACTCGTGCCTCCGGCGATACCGATCACGACGGGCGCGCCGAGCGTCCCGTCTGCTGCGACGGGGGTCAGCGTCAATTCCGCCCTCCCCGTCGGCACCCCGAGGACGAGGGCTGCGTCCGCCCCCTCCGCCAGGGCCACCGCGTGATCGCTCCCGAGCCTGCTCGCGGAGGGCACGCCGCCGAGATCCACGGGCTGGCCGACGTCGATCCCGCGGGTCACCCTCGCCGACGCGACGACGGACACGTCGGAGGTGACCGCGACCGTGTAGCTGCCCTCCGGCAGCGCGTCCAGCGCGACGGCGGTGACCGAACCGGCGGCGGCGGACACCACTCCCCCGCCCGGCAGCTCCATCTCGCCGTCACGGCCGTACACCTTGATGTCGAGCACCGCGTCCGTGGAACCCGGGACGAGCACCTGGAGTTGAGGCGTCACGGCCGCATATCCCTCCTGCTCGCGGATGCGACGCGCGTCCGCCGCGCTCTGCACGACGACGCCGGGCACCACCTGCGTGGTGCCTGCGGGAGCGCTCGGCGAGAGCAGGTCCACCCCGCCCGGCGTGAGACCGCGGAGCACGCTCTGCTGGATCACGGCCGAGACCCGACCGCCGTCGCTGCGGACCCGCACGGCCACGAGCTCCTGCGGACCCGTGAGCCCGGCGAGCACGAGCTGCCGTGTGCCGCCCGGTGCCACGAGCAGTCCGCGGGAGCCGGCCGCGTCGATCGGCCCGCCCGGCCCGTAGAGCTCGAGGGCCATGGTGGCGGGTGTGCCGGTGGGATTGGTCAGCGTGAGGATGGCGGACTGGCCGACGGTCGTCGACGCACCGACGAGCCAGAGGTCGCTGGACGGGAGCTGGCAGCTCGTCGCGGCGAGGCCGCGCAGATCACCCTCGCCGGCCGTGTACGTGCTGGTGGCGGCAGCCGGTGGCGTCAGGCCCCCGAGAGGCTGCGCGCGGAACACCGTGGGGGCATCGACGGCCACGGCGCGGGCCACGGCCCCGATCCTCGTGGTCAATCCGGTGTCCGTACTGCTGGCCGGCGCGTCCAGCCCGATCCCTGACTCTTCGCTGAACTCCCTGAGTTGTGCGAGTGGGGCCCCGCCGCCGAGCGGCAGGAGACCGCTGCCGGGTACCGTCGCGCTGAGATCGCTGAGGACCATCGCCGAGACGTTAGTCCGCGCCGACGGTGACGCCGTGCTGAACTCCGGGTCCTCGCCCTCCACGGCGGGCTCGAACAGGCGCGGAGGCCCGGGGCAGACGGCGGTGTAGTCGCCCGCGGGTACCACCGCGACGGGCACGGCGACCTCGGTGTCCGCCGCGGTGGACCAGGTATCGGTGACCGCGCCGGAGGCGACGGCGGCCGTGGCACCGAGGAGCAGGACACCGGTTGCAGCGCCGACGACGGTGCGCAGCCGGGACGTGCCCCCGACCCCCGTTCCGCCGGCGCGGTCGCGCGCGACGGCACGGGCCGCGACGGCGGCATCCTGCGCCGGGGCATGGGCCGATCCGTCGGGAGGGGTTGCAGCCTCCGGTGACTCGGAGACCTGCACCGGCTCAATGGCCTGTGCCGGCTCGTGAAGCTCGTTCTCCTGTTCCGAGGCCGTCGGCTCAACGGGGTCGGTCGGCTCTGTGAGCTCGTGCTGCTGTGCCGACTCGGTCGACCCGGTCACCTCTGCGCGCTCGGTCGACTCGCTGGGCTCCTTCACCTCGGCCGTGGCCTGCGCTTCGTCCGGTCTGTTCTTCCGTCTCCACCTCATCAGGGGTGTCCTCCGCTTCCAACCGGTTGCTCGCGGTGAGGCCCCGATGCGGCGTCACCGTCGATGGGCACGTCAGGCTCCGACCGACGCGCGGGCTGCGCGCGCTGATGCCTACGCTGCGCGGTTGCGCCGGCTGGTCCCGGCGCGCCCCCGTGTGCTGCTCCAGCACGCGCTGTTCGCGGGCGCACAGCCGGTCGACGCGCAGGGATGGGGATGGCGAGAAGGGCGGTCAGCGCGAGGACGGCGATCTGCACGGCTTCGACCCAGGGCTGGTACGGGCTGAGGTAGCTCACGCGCACGGTACCCGCGTCGGGAGGGAGCACGAACGCCTGCTGCCAACCGTCGGGCACCGGCTCGAGCCGCTCGCCGTCGAGCGTCGCCTGCCAGCCCTCGTCCGCCGTCTCGGCGAGCACGAGCATCCGGCCCTCCGCACCTGCGGGAACCGTCCCCTTGGCCGAGACGTCCTGCGAGGGGATCACCGACACGGTGGCGCCGTCGGCGTCGGTCACGCGGACCCTCGCCGTCCGCGACCCGGCGTCCTCCGTGCCGTCGTCGAGCGTGGCAGGGACCACGCGCCAGAGGCGGCCGGAATCGGTGTCGCCCACCGAGGTGAGGCCGGGGACGGAGTCGATGCGCGCACTGAGGAGTTCACCCGCGGCCTCCGACTGGCGGAGGACCACGAATCCGACGCCGAGATCGCGCAGTTCGGTGCGCGGGTCCGCTCCGGTGGCACCGACGATCACGGCGACGGTGCTCCGCAGGATCCGCGACGCCTCGTCGTCCGCGCGGACACCCGCCGGGCTCGAGGCGTCGACCTGGCGCGCTGCATAGAGCGGATTCAGGGCGTCGAGCGTGGTGCCGGAACCGCGCATGAGTGAAGCTTCGACGTCGTCCTCGTCGTCGACCGTGATGACGAGGGTCCGCGTCTGCTCCGGTCCGGTCCCGCGGTCCGACGCCGTCGCGGGCAGCGGCCGCTCGGCGACGGGCCGCAGCGCGACGTCCGTCCCCAGGTCCGTGGTGGACGGCGCGGCCGTCGGCGGTGCATCGGTGGCGGTCGCGCCGGGCAGCAGCACGGGCTCCGCGATCACGGAGGTCGACTCGGTGACCTGCGGAACGACCCACAGCCCGAGGCTGAGCACGGGACCGGCCAGCAGGACGGCGCCGCCGGCCACGGTCAGGCCGCGACGCACCCGCGTGGCTGGAGCGCGCACCACCGGCATACCCGACAGCGCGGCAGCGAGGAGCCCGAGGGTGGCCACGGAGACGAAGGGCCCCGGGAACACGCCGAGGAGCTGGGTGGAGCCGACCGACACCGGCACGAGCGGCACCACGACGGCGAGGGCCAGGGCCGCGACGGTCAGCAGCCAGAAGGCGCGGACCGCCACCGATGCCGCTCCCCGGCGGAACAGGGCCGCGGCGGCGAGCACCACCACCGGACCGCCGATCAGCAGGGCCGCGGCGAGGGACCACGGCCCGGCACCCAGGAAGGCGAGTGCTACGGGAGGCAGGAAGGAATCGAACGCCACCGGGAACCCGAGGAGCTGCTGCCACGGAGCGGCGGTCGCGAAGGCGACGGGCAGTCCGTTCTCGCCCAGCAGGCCGCGCGGCGCGTCGAGCGCGGACAGGACGAAGGGCAGGTGCAGGGCGACGACGGGCAGGAGAGCCCACCACAGCGGCCTCGCCCGGCGCCCGCCGATCAGTACGGCGACCACCAGAACCGCGACCACGAACGAGAGGAGTGCGGGCACCGACGCCGTCACGAGTGCGAGGACCAGCCCGCCGGCGGCGGCAGCGGTCCAGCTGCGCGTGCCGGCAACCCCGGGGGCCGCCACGCCGTCGGGCAGCGGTCGGGCAGAGCGGGCTCCGCCCACGGCGCGCACCACCGCCAGGAGGGCGAGCGGCAGGAGGACGTGCGCCACGAGGGCGCCGAGCCGGCCGCTGCCGAGCGCCACCTGCAGCACCGGAGCGGCGCCCCAGGCGAGTGCCGCCCAGAGCCGCAGCCCGCGTGAGTCCGTCAGGGCTCCTGCTCCGAACCAGGCGCTGAGTCCGGCGATCGGCAGGGCGCAGACCACCAGCGCGACGACGGCGGTGTTCGCCGAGCCGAGCCCGAGGACGGAGAGGATCCAGAGCACGAAGGCGAACGGGGACCCGTGGGCGGCGAACCCGGTACCGAGGGTCGTCCACCAGGCCGTCGCGCTCTCCCAGACGGCCCGAGGGGTCTCGGCCACCGGCAGCAGTGCGCCCCCGGTCAGCGCGGAGGCGCCGACGAGTCCGTGCAGCGCGGTCAGGGCGGCAGCGAGGAGCACCACGACGGCGACCACCGCGCCGCCCCCGACCCAGAGACGCGCAGGCCCGGTCAGGGCCGCGAAGTCGTCGTTGCTGTCACCCGCGGGGATGTATTCCTCGGTGCTCCCGGTGGTCCGATCGGCCCGGTCCCGGACCGATCCTCGGGAGGTGAAGGCGTCGACGACGGAGCGGCGGTGCGCCCAGACCTCGCGGCGTGAGGTGACGAGAGGCCGCACGATGGATCGCGGCCGCCTGCGGCTGCGCGCCGCGGACCGGCGGGACCGCCACAGCCGGAAGGGTCGCAATACCCCGGCCAGGCTGCCGAGCAGTTGTCCGGTGCCGTGGGCCGGATCCTTCGCGAGGAGACCGAGCAGGAGACGCGCGACTCCGCCGAGCACGGCGCCGACGGCGAGGAAGGGCACGGCGACGGCCGGTGCGTGCGTGAGCCGGAGACGGACCTCGGCGGTTCGTGCGGAGCGGGCGGAGGCGAGGGGATGGGGCCTGGCGGAGGCGTGCCGCAGAATTGCTCCGGGCACCACCACCACGCGGTGACCCGCGAGCCGGTTGCGCCAGCAGAGATCGACGTCGTCGCCCACGCCCGGGAAGGCGGGGTCGAACCCGCCGAGCTCGTCCCACGCGTCCCGCCGGACCAGCATGCCGGCGGAGTTCACGGCGAAGACATCGCTCCGGGCGTCGTACTGGCCCTGGTCGTGCTCGTCGACGTCGATGAGTGTGAGGCGCTCCGCCCAGCGGCTGATGGACAACCCCACATCCACGAGTTCACGCGGGTTGTCCCACGCCACCTGCTTCGCTCCGGCGATGGTCACCGAGGGGGCGCGTTCGACGGCGAGGAGGAGCTCGGCGAGGGCCTCGGGCTCGGGAGCGGAATCGTCGTGCAGGAGCCACAGCCACTCATGCGCACGGTTGTCCGCCCCGTCACGGCGGGCGGGGATCTCGGCGACGGCCGTGCGGACGGCGGCACCGAACCCGGAGCGGGCGGGCGCACCGACCACGGGGCTGCCGGTGGGCAGATGGAGCTGCAGGATCGACGCGGATGCGTCGGTGGAGCCGGTGTCGACGCCGACGACGAAATCAGCCGGCCGGATCTGGCGATCAAGCGCCTCCAGGGTGTCCGGGAGGAACTCCGCGCCGTTGTGGGCTACGACAACGGCGGTGACGCGGGGGTGGACCTGAATCAGACCGCTCGCTTCCGCAACCTGCGCCGCTCACGTTCGGACAGTCCTCCCCAGATGCCGAAGCGCTCGTCGTTCTCCAGCGCGTACTCGAGGCACTCGGATTTCACCATGCAGGACCCGCAGACCTTCTTGGCATCCCGCGTGGACCCGCCCTTCTCGGGGAAGAAGGCCTCGGGGTCGGTCTGGGCACACAGGGCGTCGGCCTGCCAGGAGAGTTCGCCGTCGTCGTCGATGGTGCCCGGGACGAGGGGTTCGCTGATCCAGGAGGGCTGCACAGCGGGCGCCGACTGCGGACGGAGATCGAGCGGGGCATCCGGGACCAGGGTGATGCCGGGGTCCGCGAACGGAAGGACGAGGAGACTGCTCGGAGCCTCCGTGACCTCGGGGAGGCCGGCAAGTGCTTCGTGGGCGGTGAGGAACGCCGTGGCCTGGTCGTCGAGCGAGGACGGTCCGCCCTCGCGGTACCGCTCCCCGGCGAGGGGGTCGGCGGGGTCGAGGAACCAGTCGGCGGGAACGCCCCTGGATCCGTAGCGAGCAGAGGCCTGCGCTGCAATTTCTGGTCGTTCTTCGTGGCGCTCTGCGTGCCCCATGGTGTGCCTTCCCGGTCCTACCGTTCCAACATCAGCGTGGGCGACCCTCGCGCCCCGCTGCTGGAACGAATCCGATGACTAATTACACGGGTGTAAGTACGAAGCGTCAAGCCGCGGCCGGAATCTTATAGAGTCGGAATCGCGCGACTCCGGGCGCCACGCCGGAGGCACTACCTGTTCTGCTCGGCGCGTCGGAGCCGGTGCGCTGAGTGCGCCGTCCCCCGCGGAGAGACCCCGCACATGCCCTCCACCGACGGCGACCTCCCAGGAGTCCTGATGCCCCGCACCCCCTCCGACCTGCTGGCCCGCATGCGGTCGGTGCACTCCGCCTCCCCCCGTCTGGTCTGGCACGGAGCAGACGGGCGGATCGAGCTCTCGGGCCGCGTGTTCGACAACTGGGTGGCGAAAACCTCCAACCTCCTCGTCGAGGAGCTCGATGCCGTTCCGGGCACCGCCGTCGAGCTCGACCTGCCACCGCACTGGAAGTCCCTCGCCCTGGCGTTCGCCTGCTGGCAGGTGGGCTGCACCGTCGTCCTGCCCGGTGCAGCCGGCGGAGCGGACGGCGGAGCAGACGGCGGAGCGACGACGACGCAGCCGAACCTCACGGACCTGCCTGACATCCTCGTCACGTCCCGGGAGGTCCCGCCGGTGGATCCCCCGCGACTCCTCCTCTGTGTTGCTCTGGGCTCCCTCGCCTTCAAGTGGGACGGAACCCTGCCACGCGGTGCCGTGGACTACGCCGAAGAGGTCCGCGCGCAGGGCGACGTGTTCCTCGGCGACGGCGACCTCGGACCCGACAGTGGAACCGGACCCGACATCAGGATCCACGCATCGGCATCCGGCGGCGCCGAGCAACTGACGGCCGACGCCCTCGGAGCGCTGCTCGCACCGCCGTCATCCCTCGGAGCAGCCGGGGCCACACCGGATGCTCCGGATGCTCCGACGACGCTCCTGGCTGAGCCGGGAACGTCACTCCTGCACGCGCTCGCAGCAGCCGTCGCCACCTGGGAGCAGGACGGGACACTCGTGCTCGTCGAGGAGGGCGTCGAGGTCTCCGACAGCATGCTCCGCGGCGAGCGGATCACTGGGATGCTGAGGCCCGCCTGACGGGCTGGGGCGCGGCGGTCTCGGCGTGCGCGTCCGCCGCGGCCGGCGAGGCGGGATCGGCCGGTGTTGCGGAGGTCTTCCCACCGGAGGGCTGGGCAGCGTGCGGGTGCAGGATCTCCTGGTCGTGGCTGAACTCGGGCTCCTGGTCCAGCTCCACGTTGAACACCCAGAAGCGGTAGGCCAGGAAGCGGACGGCCGTGGCGAGCACGGTCCCGAAGATGCCGACGAGGAAGATGGTGCTCGGCTCGACGACGCCGAAGCCGTACTTGGCGACCGCCACGCAGCCGGCGGCGATCCCCATGCCGATCACGTTGATGAAGATGAACATCAGCAGCTCGCGGACGGCGTTGGGCTGGCGACGACGGCGGAAGGTCCAGTACCGGTTGGCCACCCACGCGAAGATCGTCGCGACGCCGGCGGACACGAAGCGCGCCTTGACCTCGCTGCCGCTCATGGGCCCGTGGATCAGGTACCAGTACAGACCGTTGTCGATGACGAAAGCCACACCGCCGACGGCGCCGAACTTCGCGAGCTCGCGCCAGAACAGCGAGGCGAGGCCCCTGATCCGATCCATGAGTGCTGCCACTGACTACCTCCGCTGTTGAAGACGAACACCGTGCGCAGCGCACTGTTCGGAGTCCGGCCGGACGTGGAACAGCAGGGGCCAACCGCGATCGGGGCCGGCAGAGCGAGCCACCCATGCGGCCCATTGCGTGGCGTGTTCCTGTTATTTTACGACGACGCCCGCCCCTTCCGCGCGGAAATCTCGGGACGTGGGCTGGCAGGTTCCCGTGAATGGGGCTCCCGGCCGGTCCCCCGCTCCCCCGTGAGTAGGCTGTAAGGGTGACTTTCCCCGTAGTAGGCGTCGTCGGCGGCGGCCAGCTCGCACGCATGATGGCCGGCCCCGCCGTCGAACTCGGTATCCGATTGCACGTCCTCGCGGAAGGGCCCGCGGTGTCCGCCGTCGCGGCCGTGGCGCACGCGGAGGTGGGTGACTACCGGGACGCCGGGACCCTCCGCGCCTTCGCCGATGGGGTGGACGTCCTGACGTTCGACCACGAGCACGTGCCCGGCGAGCTCCTCGCCGACCTGCAGCGCGCCGGCGTGGCCGTGCACCCGTCACCGGATGCGCTGATCCACGCACAGGACAAGCTCGTGATGCGGAGCGCCGTCGAACGCCTGGGGCTGCCGAATCCGCGCTGGGCGAAGGTCCGCTCGGCGTCCGACGTCCTCGACTTCGCCGTCACGACCGGGTGGCCCGTGGTGCTCAAGACACCCCGTGGCGGGTACGACGGCAAGGGCGTTCTCGTCCTCCGCGGCCCCGAGCAGCTCGACGACGCCGCTACCTGGTTCACGGGTGCGGACCTGCTCGTGGAGCAGTTCGTCCCCTTCAGCCGGGAGCTGTCCGTCCTCGTGGCCCGGAGACCTTCCGGCGACGCGGCTGCCTGGCCCGTGGTCGAGTCCATCCAGGTGGACAGTGTGTGCGACGAGGTGATCGCTCCGGCGCCCGACCTCCCACCCGGGATCGCCCGGGAGGTGACCGCAGCGGCCCTGCGACTCGCCGAGGAACTCGGAGTCACCGGGGTGATGGCGGTGGAACTGTTCGAGACACCGGGCAGCGGCGCCGGGTACCTCGTGAACGAGCTCGCCATGCGTCCCCACAACTCGGGGCACTGGACCATGGACGGCGCCGTGACGGGCCAGTTCGAGCAGCACCTCCGCGCCGTGCTCGATCTCCCGCTCGGCGCCACCGACGCCCTCGCCCCGCACACCGTGATGAAGAACGTGCTGGGAGGAGCGAACCCGGACCTCTATGCGGCCTACCAATCAGCGATGTCCTCAGGTCCATCGGCTAAAGTTCACGTCTATGGCAAGGACGTCCGTCCGGGCCGCAAGATCGGCCACGTGAACGTGCTGGCAGGCCCGGGGGAACCGCTCGCCGACGTCCGCGCCCGTGCCACGACGGTTGCCGCCCTCCTCCGCGACGGTGACCACGCGCTCCCGGCAGCGCAGGATTGACCGACGACTTCAAGGGAGCACTGTGACCCACGCCCAGGTAGGCCTTGTGATGGGCTCCGACTCGGACTGGCCCGTCATGGAGGCCGCGGCGGCCGTCCTGGACGAGTTCTCCGTCCCCTTCGAGGTCGACGTCGTCTCCGCCCACCGGATGCCTGCCGCGATGCTCGAGTACGGCACGACCGCGTCGGAGCGCGGTCTGCGCGTCATCATCGCGGGAGCGGGTGGTGCCGCGCACCTGCCCGGCATGCTCGCATCCGTGACCCCTCTTCCCGTGATCGGCGTCCCCGTGCCGCTGGCCCACCTCGACGGGATGGACTCCCTGCTCTCGATCGTGCAGATGCCGGCGGGCATCCCGGTGGCGACGGTCTCGATCGGCGGCGCACGCAACGCGGGCCTCCTTGCCGTGCGCATCCTCGCGTCGGGCACGGACGACGCCGCGGCCACCCTCCGCCTGCGCCTCGCCGAGTTCGCCGACGCGCTCCGCGTCACCGCGGAGGGCAAGGGCGCCGCACTGCGGCACCGTATCGCGGCGTCGACGGCGGACCGGTCGTGATCACCGGCACGAAGGTGCGCGGCGCCGGCCGCCCGGGACCCGACGGCTCGGGCCCGGCCGGCCTCACCGATCCCGTGCGCTTCCCGCAGTCGGCCTCGCCGGCCGTGCGGACGAAACGGGCCTTCGTGCTGATCGCCATGACACTTCTCCTCCCGGGCTCGGCGCAGGTGGTCGCCGGCGATCGCCGGCTGGGCCGACGCGCACTGCGGACCACCTTCGCGTGCTGGGGCCTCGTGGTGCTCGGCGTGGTACTCGCGCTGACCAACCGGACGCTCGTGGTGGGCGTGGTGACGCACCGCTGGTGGTCGTTGCTGCTGATCGTGGCGCTGCTCGGCCTCGCGGTCGCGTGGGCCCTGCTGTTCGTCAACACGCTCCGGCTGGTCCGGATGCCCCTTCTCGAACGGGGCGCGCGTCCTCTCGTGGCGGCATTCCTCGCGCTCCTCATGCTCCTGTCCAGTGGCTCGCTCGCCTACGGTGCCTACGTCCTCGGCGTGGGCCGGTCCACGGTGGGGTCCATCTTCCAGTCCGGCCCGGCCTTCGACCCCGCGGACGGCCGGTACAACTTCCTGCTGATGGGCGGCGACGCCGGCGAGGACCGCACGGGCCGCCGGCCGGACAGCATCTCGGTGATCAGCGTGGATGCCTCCACCGGCTCCACGGTCACCTTCAGCATCCCGCGGAACTTCCAGAACGCGCCGTTCGCGGACGGGTCGCCGCTGTGGGACGTCTACCCCGACGGCTACAACTGCGGTGACCCCTGCATCATCAACAGCCTGTACACGGACGTGGCACAGAACTACCCCGACCTCTACCCGGAGGCCTCGGACCCCGGCGCCGAGGCGATGATGGACGCGGCGAGCGGCGTGCTCGGCATCGAGGTGCAGGCGTACCTGCTCGTGGACATGAACGGCTTCGAGCAGCTCGTGGACGCCATGGGCGGTATCAGGATCGACGCCGGCGGCTGGGTTCCCATCACGGCCGCCGAAATCCCGGGCACCGACCCCATCCGTCACTACCCGCCCGACGGCTGGATCGCCCCCGGCGTCCAGACGCTCGACGGGTATCACGCCCTCTGGTACGCCAGGTCCCGCGAGTTCGTGACCGACTACGAGCGCATCGCGCGGCAGCAGTGCGTGCAGCAGGCCATGATCGCGCAGCTCGACCCGGCCACCGTGCTCACCCGCTTCCAGTCCATCGCCGCCGCGGGGACGCAGATCGTGGAGACGGACATCCCGCAGGACCAGCTGGCAAGCTTCGTGGACCTCGCGCTCAAGGCGCAGGGGCAGGAGACGCGGCGGCTCACGATCGGCCCACCCGACTTCGGGACGCCGGCCGAGAACTTCGTGACCTACCCCGACATCGATCTGATCCACACCCGTGTGCAGGACATGTTCGCCGAACCTGCGGCGGCCGCTCCCCTGCAGGTCGAGCGGGCCGGCGTGACCACGCCCTCGGCCGTCCGGTCCACCGTGCAGCCCCCGGCGCAGGTCACCGGCGACGGCATCACCGAGGAATACCTGCAGGAGCTCGCGACGATCGGCGACGACGCGACACTCGGCGACCTGCTCGCGAACAACGGACAGTGCTCACCGGGCTGAGCCGACCCGCGTCAGGCCGGCTCCGCCATCCGTACACCGCACCGCACGTACATCGCACTACCCGACCGCGACCGCGAAGGACCCCACGATGTACCTCCTCGAGAACACCCTGCGGCCCTACGCGTGGGGCTCCGAGCGTGCCATCGCCGATCTGCTCGGCCGTGAACCCTCGGGCGGGCCGGAGGCCGAACTCTGGGTGGGTGCCCACCCCGACTCGCCGTCCGTCGTCGTGCACACCGACGGGACACGTAGGCGCCTCGACGAGGTGATCGGCGAGGACCCCGAGGGGCTCCTCGGAGCGGAAGTCGCCCACCGTTACCACGGACGCCTGCCCTACCTCCTGAAGGTGCTCGCCGCCGACGCGGCGCTCTCACTGCAGGTGCACCCCAGCCTCGAGCAGGCGGGGGCGGGGTACGACGCCGAGGAGGCCGCCGGCGTGCCGCAGGACGCCCCGCACCGCAACTACCGCGACCGCAACCACAAGCCCGAGATGATCTACGCGCTGACCCCGTTCGACGCGCTCTGTGGTTTCAGACCGCCTGCCGAGACGGCCACCGTGTTCGCGGAGCTCACCGACGCCGTCGCCCCGGGCACCGCCGCGCACACCCTGGTGGACGGCATCGCCGCGCGCCTCACGGTCGGCGGGGAGGACGCACTCCGCGCGGCGTTCGAGGAACTCCTCGCGGCGCCACGGGAAGCGGTCGAGGAGGTCGCCGCCGCCGTCCGGCGCCGCCCGGAGCCCGTCGGGGCAGGATCGCCGTCCGCGCACGGCGTGCAGCGCGACCTCGCGACGATCACCGAACTGCACGACCAGTACCCGGGCGATCCCGGAGTGCTGATCGCACTACTCCTCAACAGGGTGTCGCTGCGTCCCGGCGAGGCCCTCCACCTGCCCGCCGGGAACATCCACGCCTACCTGCGCGGCCTCGGCATCGAGGTCATGGCGTCCTCCGACAACGTGCTGCGTGGCGGCCTGACCCCCAAGCACGTGGACACGTCCGAGCTGCTCGGCACCGTGGTCTTCGAGCCCGTGACGCCGCCGTCCCTCGCCCCGGAGTACACGCTCCTCGACCAGGAGCTGTACCGGCCGCCGTTCGACGAGTTCCAGCTGCAGCGGATCGTTCTCCAGGACCCTGCCGCGGGCCGGGACCGTGCCGCCGCGGAGCAGGGCCGCGGGGCCGGCGACGCGCACGAACCGCTACCTCCCGGGGAGAGCGTCACCCCGGCCCATGTGGCCGTGGTGCAGAACGGCCCGGTCGTCGTCCTCGCAGTCAGTGGCGCGATCCTCCTGGACACCCCCAACGCCACCCTCACGGTTCCCCGTGGGGGCAGCGCGTTCGTGGGGGCCGGGGAGGCACCACTCGTGGTCAGGCCCGCTGCGGACACCCACGGCGCCACGGACGGACCGGTGCTGGCCTTCGCGGTCACGGTCGGCGGCGCACCCTCGCTCTAGGGCACCCGCAGGCTCCCCGACTGCGCTCCCCTGCCTCCCCGGACCGGAGCGTCAGGCCCGCCCTCCACGCACGCGGGCAACAGCCTTGCCTGCTTGGCTGCGTCCCACCTGCAGCGTGCGCTTGGCGAGCGGCAGGGCGCGGCTGAACAGGGGGTAGAACCGTGAGAGCGGCAGGTCCCAGGTACCCGCGAGCTGGTCCTCGTGCGTGGCCCAGCCCATCTTGAACTTCGAGACGCCGTCGTTGAGCAGCCCGTTGAAGTCGTACCGCGAGACCCCCCGGGCCTTCATCTCCTGAATGGCGAACCACTTGAGCGCGTAATTGGCCCGGAGGCGCTCGCCCGCTGCCGTCATGCCGCCGTACAGCTCGAAGGAGGTGGTCCCGGTGGTCGACAACCAGAGGAACGCGACGACGTCGTCCCCCTCGAACGCCGCGTATACGGGCGAGGCGTCGCCGAGGAGGTCGAAGATATCGCGGTAGTAGGAGGCCTCGTGGATCCCGAACTCAGCCCGCTCGGCCGTCTGCCGATAGACGTCCAGGCACGTGTCGAGCTCGCTCCGCAGCACGCGGCGGATGACGAGCCCCTCCCGCCCCGACTTCCGGATGTACTGCCGGTGCTTCTTGGTCATGTCGGCCAGGAGCTCGTCCTCGGAACGCCGCAGGTCCAGGATGAGGGTGCGGCCGATCAGGATGGTGTTGGCGCTCTGCCTCCAGCCGGCAGCGGGCAGGGCCCGCACCGCCTCGCTGTCCGCGTCCCAGTCGGGCTCGATGGACAGCGCCACGGACCGGTGGGCCGCGCGCACGTACCCGGCCACGGCCTGCAGGACCTCGACCTCACGCCCCGCAAGCGTCTGCGGCCCGCGCGGCACGTAGGCGAGGCTGCGCAGCGGAGCAGGCAGGGCCTTCAGCACCAGCTGCGCAGCGCCGACCACCACGCCGTCCTCCTCGACGAGCACGCGATCGGCGCTCCAGCCGTGCTTGGCCTTCGCCTGCCCCCACCCCCACAACTGCTGCGGGTGGCCCCCCAAGCCTTCGACGGTGGCGTCCCACAGGGCGGAATCGGAGCAGGGCGACACGGAAAGACTCATCCGACCAGCCTATAGCCGCCCCGGGCGGTGCCCGTCGGTCACTCCTGCACGCGGGCGTACGTCTGCCACTTGTGCGCCTGGTGCTCGCCGTCCACAACGCGGATGGTGCCGGACTTCGAGCGCATCACCATGGACTGCGTGAGCACCTTGTCCTTGCTGTACCGGACGCCGCGCAGCAGGTCGCCGTCGGTGATGCCGGTGGCCGCGAAGTAGCAGTTGTCGCTCGTGACGAGGTCGTTGGTGGAGAGCACGCGATCGAGGTCGTGGCCGGCGTCGAGCGCCTTCTGCTTCTCGTCGTCGCTCGTGGGCCACAGACGGCCCTGGATGACGCCGCCGAGGGACTTGATGGCGCAGGCCGCCACGATCCCCTCGGGCGTTCCTCCGATGCCCATGAGGGCGTCGACGTCGGTGCCCTCCCGGGCGGCGGCGATGGCACCGGCCACGTCGCCGTCCATGATGAACTTCGTGCGCGCACCGGCTGCGCGGATCTCCTCGATGAGCGGCTTGTGGCGGTCGCGGTCGAGGATCATCACGTTGAGCTGGCTGACCTTCTTGCCGTTGGCCTTGGCGATGAGGTGCAGGTTCTGCTTGACCGGCAGGCGCAGGTCCACCATGTCCGCGGCCTCGGGACCGGTGACGAGCTTCTCCATGTAGAACACGGCGGAGGGATCGAACATGGAGCCGCGCTCGGCGACCGCGAGCACCGCGAGCGCGTTGTTGATGCCGAGTGCGGTGAGGCGCGTGCCGTCGATCGGGTCGACGGCGACGTCGCACTCCGGGCCGCTGCCGTCACCGACGCGCTCACCGTTGAACAGCATGGGCGCCTCGTCCTTCTCGCCCTCGCCGATGACCACCACACCGTTGAAGTGGACGGTCTGAAGGAGCGAGCGCATGGCGTCCACTGCTGCGCCGTCGGCGAGGTTCTTGTCCCCGAAGCCCACCCAGTGGCCACCCGCGATCGCCGCGGCCTCCGTGACGCGGACGAGCTCCAGCGCGAGGTTCCGGTCCGGCTCGTCGTCCCCGACGGCGAGGGCCGGTGAGAGCGTCGAGTACTGGGCATTCATGGCGTTCTTGGGCACGTCTATCCTCATCGTCGAAGGTCATCGGGCAGTGCACGGGCGCCTGGCAGTCCGTGATGTCATCATAGGCGCGACCTCCGCGCGTGCGCCCTGTGACCTTCGTCCTCCACACCGGCCGCGGTCGTGCCGCGTCGCTCCGCGTCCCTTCGCCCGGCCGATGCCCGGCCGACGTCGGGTGACCTCCGCAGCCGGTTAGGCGCAGAGGCCCGCGTCGGCGAAAATGGAGGGGTGACTGATCAAGGCGAGGACCGCCGGGCGGCCGATGCGGCGCGCCTCGAGGCCGAACTGAACGACGACGCACCGCCCATCACGCTGACGCCGAACCAGGCGAAGCGTGCCAGCTCCACGGCACGTGGCATGCTGCTCGCCACCGGCGCCACCATCGCCGTCGTGCTGCCCGTCTACTTCCTGAACCCCACGTACACCGCGGAGACGTACCAGCGCTCCATCGACGTCGAGACCATCGCGCGCCAGGCGGCCGGCGACGCCGGGTACCTCCCCGCCGCCCCCGCCCTCCCCGAGGGCTGGTCCTCCAACTACGCCCGCTGGGTCACGGGCCGCAGCGACGGCGTCGACTTCTGGGAGGTCGGGTACCTGACCTCGGACACCGGGTTCATCCAGTTGACCCAGACCGACGACGCCAACCCCACCTGGACGGCGCAGCGGATCGGCGACGCGCAGGTCTCGGGGACCCGCACCATCGGCGGGCTCGACTGGGAGCTGCTCGATGCGCCCAACGGCGACACCGTGCTGACCGCCGAGGTGGACGGCAATACCGTGATCCTCAACGGCGAGGCCTCGCTCACGGAGTTCGACACCATGGGCGAGACCGTCATCGAGGACGTGCGGCAGAACGCCGTCGAGGAGGCCGAGCGCCTGTCATCCGCCGACACGGACGGCTCATGAGGACCGGCCGTGCGGCCAGGGACGCTACAGTGACCGCGTGACCCAACGCCTGACCCCCGCCGCCGCGTGGCAGCGCCTGCAGGACGGCAATGCGCGGTTCGTCGCCTCGGACGCCTCGCACCCCAACCAGGACGCCTCGCGCCGTGCCTCACTCGTGAGCAACCAGAACCCGTTCGCGGTGGTCTTCGGCTGCTCCGACTCGCGTCTCGCCGCCGAGATCATCTTCGACCTCGGCCTCGGTGACGTCTTCGTGGTCCGGACGGCAGGGCAGGTCATCGACGACGCCGTGCTCGGCTCGCTCGAGTACAGCGTCGGCGTGCTCGGTGTACCCCTGATCGTCGTGCTGGGTCATGACAGCTGCGGTGCGGTCACCGCCACCATGAACGCCGTCGAGACCGGTGAGATGCCCGCGGGCTTCATCCGCGACCTCGTGGAGCGCATCACGCCGTCCGTCCTCACGGCCCGGCGCGCAGGCGTCACCGACGTCAATGCCACCGTGGTGGAGCACACGAGGCAGACGGCGCAGCGCCTCTCCGACAGTTCGCGGGTGATCTCCGAGGCCGTGCGGTCAGGATCGGTCGCGGTGATCGGTGTCTCCTACAGCCTCGACGAGGGCAAGGCCGTGCTCGTCTCGGGCGCCGACGCCGTCTGACACGTCCGTCCGGCACTGGCCCCGTGCGAGAGGGCACTTCCGATTTGGCGCGGTGTCGCGCGGAAGGCGAGAATTGGCGGCATGACTCCATCGCCTGCAGCCAGCCCTGATCCGACGACGACGGGCGCTGCGCCCGGCGGTGAGGATGCGGGTGCCGGCGAGTACCGCATCGAGCACGACACCATGGGTGAGGTGAGGGTGCCGATCAACGCGCTCTACCGCGCCCAGACCCAGCGCGCCGTCGAGAACTTCCCCATCTCGGGGACGCGCCTGGAGCGCGCGCACATCGAGGCCCTCGCACGCATCAAGAAGGCCGCGGCCACCGCCAACGCCGAGCTCGGCGTACTGGACGAGGAACGTGCACGTGCCATCGAGGCTGCCGCCGAGGACGTCGCCTCCGGCCGGTACGACGACGACTTCCCGGTGGACATCTACCAGACCGGCTCCGGCACCTCCTCCAACATGAACGCCAACGAGGTCATCGCGACCCTCGCCAGCCGCGCGCTCGAAGCGGCGGGCAGCACGACGACGGTCCACCCGAACGACCACGTCAACGCCTCGCAGTCCTCGAACGACGTCTTCCCAACCTCCGTCCACGTGGCGGCGACCTCCGCGCTCGTCAAGGACCTCGTCCCCGCTTTGACCCACCTCGCCGAGGCACTCGAGCGGAAGGCCGCGGAGTTCAGCAGCGTCGTGAAGTCGGGCCGTACCCATCTCATGGACGCCACACCGGTGACCCTCGGCCAGGAGTTCGGCGGCTACGCCGCGCAGGTCCGCTACGGGATCGAGCGCATCCACGCCTCGCTCGCACGCGTGGCCGAGGTGCCCCTCGGCGGCACGGCCGTGGGCACCGGCATCAACACGCCCGCCGGTTTCTCCGCCCGTGTGATCGAGCTGCTGGCCACGGACACCGGCCTGCCCCTCACCGAGGCGCGCGACCACTTCGAGGCGCAGGCCAACCGCGACTCCCTGGTCGAGATCTCCGGCATGTTGCGAACCATCGCCGTCTCGCTCACCAAGATCCACAACGACCTCCGGTGGCTGGGCTCCGGCCCCAACACCGGTCTCGGCGAGATTGCCCTGCCCGACCTCCAGCCCGGCTCCTCGATCATGCCCGGCAAGGTCAACCCCGTCATCGCGGAGGCCGTCATCATGGTCTGCGCGCAGGTGGTCGGCAACGACGCGACGGTGGCATGGTCCGGTACCAACGGTGCGTTCGAGCTGAACGTCGGCATCCCGGTGATCGCCCGCAACGTCCTCGAGTCGATCCGCCTCCTGAGCACCTCGACACGGGTCTCCGCGGACCGGATGATCGACGGCATCACGGCGAACGTGGAGCGCGCGCGCTTCCTCGCCGAGGCCTCCCCCTCGATCGTGACGCCCCTGAACAAGTACATCGGCTACGAGAACGCGGCGAAGATCGCGAAGAAGGCCGTCGCCGAGGGGCTCACCGTGCGCGAGGCCGTGATCGCCCTCGGGTTCGTGGAGCGCGGCGAACTCACCGAGGAGCAGCTCGACTCCGCCCTCGACGTCCTGTCGATGACAAGGCCCCCGCAGGGCTGAGCAGGGTCGTCGGAGGGGGTGCACCGCGATCGCGGTGCACCCCTTTCTGTTGTACCGAACAACAATTTGCACTCTAGACCTCAGAGTGTAAATATGTACTCCGTGACTTCGAGTGCAACGAACCAGGACATGGGACTACGTGAACGCAAGCGTCTTCGCACGCGCGCGTCCGTCGTCTCCGAGGCCAGGAGGCTCACGCTCGAGGGCGGCCTGAGCGGCTTCACCGTGGACCACCTGTGCGAGCAGGTGGGCATCTCACGCCGGACGTTCTTCAACTACTTCCCCACCAAGGAGGACGCCGTCCTCGGCCACTCCGACGACACCGGGGCCGAGGAACTCCTCAATGCCTTCGTCGAGTCCGGCAGGGCCGAGCAGCCCGTCCCGCTGCTGGAGGTCCTCACAGCCCTCATCGCCGACTTCGGCGATCGGATGGCGATCTCCCGCGAGGAGTACCTGACCCTGTCCGCCGTCCTGCAGCGCGAACCGCAGCTGCTCGCGAAGCTCTTCGCCCGAGCCGAGGCGAGATCCCAGCTCCTGATCGACGCCATCGTCGATCGCGAGGCGCTGCCCGCGGACCACCCCGTGCCCCGAGTCGCCACCTTCGTGTTCGGCGGACTCGCGCGCAGGTCCTTCGACGAGTTCTTCGCCGAGGGCAACACCCTCACCTACGCCGAGGTGTTCCGACGGAACATCGAGGCGCTGCGCTACCTCTTCCCCACCTCCCAGAACGAGAACCAGGACCCAGCATGAGTTCCACGACGGCGCCGGACGGCCCCCTCCTCCTGACCCAGCGACGCATCTGGATCATCTTCTCTGCCCTGATCGCCGGGATGCTGCTCTCGAGCCTCGACCAGACGATCGTGTCCACGGCCATGCCGACCATCGTGGGTCAGCTCGGCGGCGTGGAGCACCAGGTGTGGATCACGACGGCGTACCTCCTCGCGACCACCATCGTCATGCCGATCTACGGCAAGTTCGGCGACGTCCTCGGCCGGCGGAACCTGTTCCTGTTCGCCATCGCGCTCTTCACCGTCGCGTCGATCGCCTGCGCCTTCGCCACCGACTTCTGGGCCTTCGTGATCTTCCGCGCCATCCAGGGTCTGGGTGGCGGCGGGCTGATGATCCTCTCGCAGGCCATCATCGCGGACATCGTGCCGGCCAACGAGCGCGGCAAGTACATGGGCCCCCTCGGCGGCATCTTCGGCCTCAGTGCCGTGGCGGGCCCGCTGCTCGGCGGCTACTTCGTGGACCACCTCACCTGGAACTGGGCGTTCTACATCAACATCCCCGTGGGCATCGCGGCCTTCGCGATCGCCTGGTTCACGCTGCGGCTGCCCTCGAAGAAGGCCACGAAGCGCATCGACATCGCCGGTGTGGTCCTGCTCTCCCTCGCCACGACCTGCCTCATCTTCTTCACCGATTTCGGCGGTGATGCCGCCGAGGGCTGGACGTCCCCGCTCACCTGGGCCTTCGGCGCAGGCATGGTCCTCGCGGTCGTGGCCTTCGTCATGGTGGAGCGCCGCGCGGAGGATCCCATCATCCCGCTGGAGCTCTTCCGGAACCGCACCTTCGTGACCAGCACGGGCATCGGCCTCACGCTCGGCCTCGGCATGTTCGCCGCCCTCGCCTTCATGCCCACCTTCCTGCAGATGGCCTCCGGCACGTCGGCAGCCGTCTCGGGCCTGCTCCTCGTCCCGATGATCGTGGGGCTCATGGGCACGTCGATCTACTCCGGCATCGCCATCTCGCGGTCCGGCAGGTACCGCAGGTACCCCATCGTCGGCGTCTCCCTGACGATCGCCACGCTGCTCTGGATGTCCACGCTGACCGCGAGCACACCCATCTGGGTCATCTGCACCATGCTGTTCTTCTTCGGCGCCGGTCTCGGCCTCATCATGCAGGTGATCGTCCTCGTGGTGCAGAACTCGGTCGCGCCGACCATGGTGGGCGTCGCGACCAGCACCAACAACTACTTCCGCGAGGTGGGCGCCTCCCTCGGCGTCGCCGTGTTCGGGGCCATTTTCACGAGCCGCCTCTCGGAGCGCCTCAACGGGACGTTCTCCACCTTCGGCGCGAGCCCGGAGGCTGCCGGCGAGGCGACGTCGACCCTCGACCCTGCCGCGCTGAACGCCCTGCCGGACCAGGTGCGGGATGCCGTGGTGAGCGACTACGCGGAGTCACTGGCCCCCGTGTTCCTCTACCTCGTCCCGTTCCTGGTGATCGCCCTCGTGCTGGCGCTGCTGCTGCGCGAGATCCCCCTGTCCGAGACCTCCGGCATGGTGGCCCGGGGCGAGGCCATCGGTGGCGAGGAGGCCCTCCGTCTCGAGCGCGAGCGCATGGCGGGCACGACGACGTCCGCCTCCGAAACCTCGAAGGTGCCCGCAGCAGCGGAGGCCTCGCGCGGTGGGTCCGCGGACAGCGGCGGCTCCGGCACCTGAGGACGGCCGCGTCGTCAGGAGACGAAGCGGGTCCTGCCGTCGAACTCCCGGGCGCCGCGCACGAGCGCCAGGTGTCGGGGGTTGAGCTCCGGCAGGTCGTCGAGGGTGAACCAGCGCACGTCGAGTGATTCGTCGTCGTTGACGCGCGCCGTCCCGCTGATCGCGCGGCACCGGAAGTCGAGATTCAGGAACGTGCACACGTCCCCGTTCGGGAACGTGATCGGGCCGACGACGCCGGTGTCCAGCAGATGCTCCACCTCGACGACGACACCGGTCTCCTCCTCGACCTCCCGGCGCAGGGCGACGGCGGGTTCCTCTCCTGGCTCCACCATCCCGGTGATGATGGTCCAGGCACCGTTGTCGGCACGCTGACCGAGGAGCACCCGGCCGTCGTCGTCGAACACCACACCGCCGACACCGGGAAGCCAGAGCGGGTCATGGCCGATCTTCCGGCGGAGCGCGAGGACGAAGTCGGGCGTGGGCATGCGGATCAGCGTAGTACGGCGAGCGCGAGCGCTGTGCCCAGGAGGAGGAACGGCCCGAACGCGATGCGCGAGGTGAGCGAGGCGCGCCGCGCCAGGACGAGGGCCAGGCTCCACAGCCCGCCCAGCACCACCGCGAGGAACGGTCCCCACCAGACGGCGGGCCACCCGACGAAGCCCAGGTAGAGGCCGAGGACCCCCGCGAGCTTGACGTCCCCGCGACCGAGCCCGCGCCGGTTCACCAGATGCAGGGCGGCGAAACCCGCGAGGAGCGCCGCTGCCCCGCCGAGCATGATTGCGAGGCGTTCCCACTCCCCCGCGGCGCCGGCTGCTGCTCCGAGGAGCAGGGCGGCCGCCGGATAGGAGGGCAGCACGATCCGGTCCGGCAGTCGGTGCGTACGGGCATCGATGACGGCCAAGCGCGCCCCGACGAGCAGGAACCCGGTGAGCGCGAGGACCAGCAGCGCCGCCGCCGCGGGTGCGTCCTGCAGGTAGCGGGCGAGGACGGCGGTCACGAGTTCACGCTAGCCCAGGTCGTCCGGCAGCACTCACCGCCGTCATGGTCCTGTGGACGATGACGACGACGCCGCGAGGACGGCGGCGCCCGGCGCGCACCCGGTCGGCCGACGCGGGTGCGCTCCCGCCGGTCAGATCTCCGCACCCTCCAGCAGATCGGTGACGAGAGCCGCGATCGGCGAGCGCTCCGACCTCGTCAGGGTCACGTGACCGAAGAGCGGGTGCCCCTTGAGGGTCTCGACGACGGCGGCCACGCCGTCGTGCCGCCCCACCCGCAGGTTGTCGCGCTGCGCGACGTCGTGCGTGAGGACGATCCTCGAGTTCTGCCCGATGCGGCTCATCACTGTCAGCAGCACGTTCTTCTCCAGCGACTGCGCCTCGTCGACGATCACGAAGGAATCATGGAGGCTGCGGCCGCGGATGTGGGTCAGAGGGAGCACCTCGAGCATGCCGCGATCCATGACCTCCTCCACGACCTCCTGGGAGACGAGGGCGCCGAGCGTGTCGAAGACGGCCTGCGCCCACGGGTTCATCTTCTCGCTCTCGCTGCCGGGCAGGTATCCGAGCTCCTGGCCGCCGACGGCGTAGAGCGGCCGGAAGACCACCACCTTGCGGTGTTCCCGGCGCTCGAGCACGGCCTCGAGGCCCGCGCACAGGGCCAGCGCGGACTTGCCCGTGCCGGCACGGCCACCGAGGGACACGATGCCGACCTCAGGGTCCATGAGGAGATCGATCGCCAGCCGCTGCTCCGCGGACCTGCCGTGCAGCCCGAACACGTCGCGGTCGCCGCGCACCAACCGGATCTGCTTGTCCGCGCCGACGCGCCCCAGGGCCGAACCGCGTGGCGAGAGCATGATGACGCCGGTGTTCACGGGCTGCTCGGCGCCCGCCGGGGTGAAGACGGCCTCGTGGTCGTAGAGGGCGTCGACCTCCTCCACGGTGGCGTCGATCTCGGCCACGCCGGTCCAGCCCGAATCCTTCACGAACTCGTTGCGGTACTCGTCGGCGCGGAGCCCCATCGCGGAGGCCTTGACGCGCATCGGGAGGTCCTTGGAGACCACCGTGACGTCGTGACCCTCGACGGCCAGGTTCTTGGCGACGGCGAGGATCCGGGAGTCGTTGTCCCCGCTCCTGAAGCCCACCGGCAGCACCTCGGCGGAGACGTGGTTGAGCTCCACCCGCAGCGTCCCGCCCTCGTCACCGAGGGGGACGTCACTGTCGAGGCCGTCGTTGGCCACGCGCAGGTCGTCGAGCAGCCGCAGCGCCTTCCGGGCGAAGTAGCCCAGCTCGGGATCGTGTCGCTTGCCCTCGAGCTCGGTGATGACGACCACCGGGAGGATCACCTCGTGTTCGGCGAACCTCAGGATCGCCCGCGGGTCCGACAACAGGACGGAGGTGTCGATGACGTAGCTGCGACGGCCCGAGGGTGCTGCGGACGGGTCATCGGCGCCGAGGGCGGCGGGACGGGCGGCCTGCTGGCGGGTGCTGCTGAGTGTTGCCACGTGGACTCCGCTCCGGGGTGAACCCACCCCGAATTCGTAGGGTTGGGGTGGGACGTTCCGGCCTGGAGGCCGGGCGCGGCCTCCCCGACTCGTACGAGATGCCTGTCAGCACCGTCGGCGTCATCAGCGGCCTTCCGTCGACGGCTCTGGACGGCCGTCGATGGCTCGACCCTACGCCGTCGTCCGCGGCGGCGCAGGGGTTTTCCGCGTGTCGGATGTTAAGGCCTGATGAACTCTCAGGAGCCGAAGCGCCGCTGCCGGCGCCCGAAGTCACGGAGCGCCCGGAGGAAGTCCACGCGGCGGAAATCGGGCCAGAGGGCCTCGCAGAAGTAGAACTCGCTGTAGGCGCTCTGCCACATGAGGAACCCGGAGAGCCGCTGCTCCCCCGACGTCCTGATCACGAGGTCGGGGTCCTGCTGCCCGCGGGTGTAGAGGAAGGACGAGATGTGCTGGTCCGTGAGCTCCTCGGCGAGGGTCTCGAGCGACATCCCCTTCGAGGCGGAATCGCGCATCAGCTCCTTCACGGCGTCGACGATCTCGCGGCGACCCCCGTAGCCGACCGCCACGTTCACGTGGAGGCCGTCGATCTTCTCGGTGTGCGCGGCGAGGTCCACGAGCTTCGTGCTGAGGTCGTCGGGCAGGAGGTCCAGGGCACCCACGGGTTGTACTCTCACGCGGTTGCTCTCGCCGAGGCGGTCGAGGGTGTCGGCGATGATGCCGAGCAGCTGGTCGATCTCCTCCTGGGGCCGCCCCATGTTGTCCGTCGAGAGCATGTAGAGCGTGACGACGTCCACCCCGAGTTCCTCGCACCAGCCCAGGAACTCGTGGATCTTGTCCGCTCCCGCCTGGTGTCCGTGGCTCGTCGGTGCTCCCGCGAGCCTGGCCCATCGCCGGTTGCCGTCCACCATCACGCCGATGTGGTGCGGGATGCGCTCGGGCGCGAGGTTTCGCTGCAGCCTGCGCTCGTAGAAGCTGTAGCCGACCTCTGGGAAGTTCCACGTCACGCCCGGCCGCCCTCCCTGCTCCGCCCCGCGAGAACCCGGGACTCCATGGTGCGGGACGTTCGTCCCGTCTGACTCCTCATACCGTACCGGCAGCACCTGTGATGAAGGGCTGAAGAGACGGTCCGCTCCACTGTGACCAGCGGAGCCCGGAAGCAGTTCCCGTGCTCCTGGTGGATTAGAATTCCGGGCATGAGCTCGCGCCGCCCAGCCGCCGTCCCGGGTCCGACCGACGGCGACGGGACGGGTCGGAGCGATCTGGGCGGGCCCGTGGACGCGGTTGCCGGTCCGCTCGCCGAAGCGCTCGCCACCAAACCGCTCTGGCGCGGGTGGATCCACGCCGTCGCCGCACCGCTGGCCGTCGCGGCCGGGATCGTCCTCGTCGCCCTCGCACCCACGCCGGGCCTGAAGGTGGCATCGGCGATCTACGCGCTGACGGGGGTGCTGCTGTTCGGCGTGAGCGCCGTCTATCACCGCGGTACGTGGAGCGAGGGCGTCCGGGTGGTGCTGAAGCGCCTCGACCACACGAACATCATGCTCGTCATCGCGGGCTCCTACACCCCGCTCGCGTGGGCCCTGCTCGACCGCGACAAGGCGGAGACCCTGCTCTGGATCATCTGGGGCGGCGCGGTGGCGGGAGTCCTCTTCCGCAACCTGTGGGTCGAGGCGCCGCGGTGGCTCTACGTCCCCATCTACGTGGCGCTCGGCCTCGGGTCCGTGTTCTACATGCCGGACTTCTTCGCCGCGAACGTCCCCGCAGCCGTCCTCATCTGCGTGGGCGGCGTCCTCTACATCACCGGCGCCGTCTTCTACGGCATCAAGCGGCCCAACTTCTCCCTGCGCGTGTTCGGCTTCCACGAGCTCTTCCACGCCTTCACCGTCGCGGCGTTCGCCGCTCACTTCATCGCGATCATGATCGCCGTGCTGCACCCCGCCGGCACCTGAGGCACCCCGACCTCCGCAACCGGTCCGGATGAGATCCGGTCGGCAGGCATCCGGTCGGCACTCATCCGGTCCCCAGTTGTCCGGTCAGCGGTGGTCCGGTCAGCGGTGGTCAGGTCAGCGGTTGTCCGGTCAGTGGTTGTCCGGTCCGTGGGAGCCGCCGGGGCGCGGAACGTCCAGCCGATCGCCGTTCGTCTGCGGGCCGGCGTCCGCGCCTGCGTCGGTCCGGAGGACGGTGCGATCCTCCGCGGGGCTGTCCGAGGACACCGGCACCTCGCCGGTACCGCCCCGGTTCCGCAGGTCCCTCGCCTGCTCCACCTCCGCCGCGTAACGCACGCGACGTACACGCTTCACCATGTCGCGGATCAGGAAGATCACCATCACAACGATGAAGAGGGTCGCGAGGAACCCCAGGGTGCCGGGAGTCACGGACGCCGGGTCGAGGCCCGGCTTCAGCGTCGGATCACCGGACGGCGTCACCGCCGCGGCGAGACTGAGGGAAGCGAACACGCGCACCACTTTCTACCGTTGTTTTCCAGGAACCGTCGGTCCGACCATTCAGACTGCTCAGCCCGTGTGGATCAAGAGGAACGCCGCCCGCACGGGGCGGCACTCCGTCGTAATTCTACGCGGCATAGAAGAACCGCACGGAGAAACCTCCGGCGCCCGTGCGGGCCCTGGTCAGGCCGTATCGCGGATCAGGGGGTGATCCCCGTGAAGAAATCGCTCTCGGGGAGGGGTGACTCCACCCGGGACGTGATGAGCGAGTAGTCCTCCCACGGCCAGACCTTCCGCTGCATCTCCACGGAGACGGCGAAGAAGAAGCCCTCGGGATCCACCTGCGTACGGTGGGCGAGCAGGGCGCGCTCGCGGTGCCCGAAGAACTCGCCCGCGTCGATCTGCGTGGTGGTGGGGTGCGTGGGGACGGGCGGCTGATGCCCCTCGGCGTCGGCCTCCAGCCACTGCGCGAGCCTCTCGGCGTACGGCGACTGCAGGCCGGATTCCTCGAGCGCGAAGTGCAGGGCCTGGAAGCGCTCCGGGTTGAAGGCGCGGTCGTAGTACAGCTTGGACGCGCTCCAGGCGTCTCCCGTGCCGGGGTACCGCGCGGGGTCGGACGCCGCCTCGAACGCCTCCACCGTGACGCGGTGCGCCATGATGTGGTCCGGGTGCGGGTAGCCACCGTTCTCGTCATAGCTGATGATCACGTGCGGACGGAACTCGCGGACGAGCTTCACGAGGGGGGCCGCGGCGCGTTCGAGGGGCTGCAGCGCGAAGCATCCGAAGGGCAGGTCCGGCAGAGGGTCGCCCTCCGGCAGACCCGAATCGGTGAAGCCGAGCCACCGGTGCTGGATCCCGAGTTCCTGCACGGCCCGTGCCATCTCGATGCGGCGGAGTCCCGAGAGATCGCGCTTGCCGTGAGGATCGTCGTTCATGGCGGCGTTGAGGATGTCACCGCGCTCGCCACCCGTGCAGGTGGCGACCATGACCTCGGCGCCGGAGGCGACGTACCCGGCCATGGTGGCGGCACCCTTGCTCGACTCGTCGTCCGGGTGGGCATGCACCGCGAGGAGGCGGAAGCCCTCGTGGGACGTGCGGGAGGAATCCTGGTTCGGCAACACGTGCTCCTGGCTCTGGGGAGAAGATCGGGCGGGTTCGGCGGCCGGACGGGCTGTCGAGGATAGGGCGCTAAAATGGGGACGTGAGTTCCGTCGGTACGCCACCCCCAAGAATAGCCACTCGCTACGGCACCCCCAAGCCGAGGAAGCCGATGGGGCGCGTGCGCCTCCTCGTCATCGCGGTCATGCTTGCCGCCGTCGCCGCCGTCGCTGCCGTGGCGCTCACCACCGGGAGCCCCGACGTGTCCTCCAAGGACGTCGGCTTCTCCCTCGCGGAGAACGGCCGTGCGAGCGTCGACTTCGAGGTGACGAAGGACCCGGCGGCGACCGCCCAGTGTGCGGTGCAGGCGCTCAGCGAGAACTACGCGGTGGTGGGCTGGAAGGTCGTCACCATCGGACCGAGCACGTCCGAGGACGGCCAGGACGCCGGAGGCACCACCGCACACCGGACGGACCTGCGCACCGACGCCCCCGCCGTCTCCGGGGGCGTGAACGCCTGCTGGATCGTGGAGGACTGACCGCGGCCCTTCTTGGGTTCTCGCCACTGCGCCCCTAGAATGAGGGGATACGTATCGCCCCGCTTCGCGCGAGCACCGGTTCGCCGGTCCCATGAGGCGGGGTGTTTGCTTGCCGGAGGACGGGGCGTCCCGCACCACCGGCGGAGTGACCGAGAGCCCCCACCCCGGTGGTGGGAGCCGAACCGAAGGAGTAACGCCGTGTCCACGAACAGCGCACCCGCCGCCGCCTGGCTCACGCAGGAATCCTACGACCGCCTGAAGAGCGAGCTCGAGCACCTCTCGGGCCCGGGACGCACGGAGATCGTCGCGAGGATCGAGCAGGCACGCTCCGAGGGTGACCTCAAGGAGAACGGCGGCTACCACGCCGCCAAGGAGGAGCAGGGCAAGTCCGAGGCCCGGATCCGCCAGCTCACCCACCTGCTCAACAACGCCCACGTCGGCGAAGCCCCCGCGGACAACGGCGTGGTGGAGCCGGGCATGATGGTGTCCGCGAAGATCGCCGGCGACGTCGAGAACTTCCTGCTGGGCAGCCGCGAGGTGGCCGGCGACACCACCGTGGACGTCTACAGCGAGAAGTCCCCGCTCGGCGCGGCCATCCAGGGCCGGAAAGCGGGCGACACGGTGACCTACACGGCCCCCAACGGCAAGCGGATCACCGTCGAGATCATCTCGGCAACCCCGTACGTCGGCTGAAAGCCGCTAGAGGTCCGCAGCTGCACGGCCCGTCCCTCCGGGGGCGGGCCGTCGTCGTCTGAGGAGGAAGGCCGCGAGCACACCCCCGAGCGCCCCGAAGAGGTGCGCCTGCCACGAGATGTTCGAGCCGACGGTGGGCAGGATGCCCCACAGGATCGATCCGTAGGCCGCGAACAGGACGACGGCGAGGAGGATCTGACGCCAGTCCCGGTTGTAGAAGCCGCGTGTGATCAGGTAGGTGAACAGGCCGAACACCACGCCCGACGCCCCGATGGTCAGCCCTCCGCCGAACGCCCAGGTACCGAGGCCCGAGGCCAGCCAGCTGATGCCGAGCGCCAGCACGAACCGCTTCACGCCCTCGAGGAACGCCAGGAAACCCAGGACGAGCAGGGGCAGCGAATTGCTCGCCAGGTGCTCCACTCCCCCGTGCAGCAGCGGCGCGAAGAGCACGCCGTCGAGCCCGTCCGATCTCCGCGGGACGATTCCGACCGTCCTGACAAGTAGTCCGCCGAGCACGAGGTCAAGCACGAAGACGCCCCACATGAGGGCCACCAGTCCCACGACGGCGACCAGGCCGCCCTGGGCCCGGCGCGCCAGCGACGTCTCCGCCACGGGTCAGCCCCGGATGACGACCGGCTGGAAGCCCTCCGCGCGGAGGGCACTGAGGACCTCCTCGCAGTGCGCGTCGCCCTTCGTCTCCATGTTGATGGTGATCGCGACGTCTCCCATGCTGATCGAGCCGCCCACCCGCGTGTGGTCCACGCCGGTGACGTTGGCGTCCGATTCCGCGATGATCCTGGAGATGGTCGCGAGGGATCCGGGGCGGTCGTCGAGCAGCATGCGGACCACGAGGAAGCGGCCCGCCGCGGCCAGACCGCGCTGGATGACCTTGAGCATCAGCATGGGATCGATGTTGCCGCCGGAGAGCACCACCACGGTGTTGCCGGGGTCGGCACCGTTCTCGGTGAGCTTCCCGTCGAGGAGCGCGGCGACGCCCACGGCACCCGCGGGCTCCACCACCATCTTGGAGCGCTCGAGGAGGAAGATGAGCGCCCGCGCGAGCGAGTCCTCGCTCACCGTGACGACGTCGTCGACCAGTTCACGGATGATCGAGAAAGGCAGCTGCCCGGGCCTGCCCACGGCGATGCCGTCCGCGATGGTCGAGACCTTCGTGAGGGGCACCAGTGCATCGGCCGCGAGGGACGGCGGGTAGGCGGCCGCGTTCTCGGCCTGCACCCCGATGACGCGGATGGTGCGCCCGAGCTCGCGGGCGCGCGCCTTGACGGCCACCGCGACCCCCGCGAGGAGCCCGCCACCGCCGACGCCGATGAGGATGGTGTCGACGTCGGGGACCTGCTCGAGGATCTCGAGGCCCATGGTGCCCTGTCCCGCCACCACGTCGACGTCGTCGAACGGGTGCACGAACACGGCGCCGGTCTCGTCGGCGTAGCGCTTCGCCTCGGCGAGCGCCTCGTCCACCGTGTGCCCGTGCAGCACCACCTCGGCACCGTGGCCGCGGGTCGCGGCGAGCTTCGGGAGCGCGACGCCGAGCGGCATGTAGATGCGCGCGGAGATGCCGAGGCGCGCGGCGGCGACCGCCACACCCTGCGCATGGTTGCCGGCGGAGGCGGCGACCACACCGAGCGCGCGTTCGGCGGCGTCGAGCTTCGCCATCCGGTTGTAGGCACCGCGGACCTTGAAGGAGCCCGCGCGCTGGAGGTTCTCGCACTTCAGGGAGACGGTCGAGCCGGTGAGCCGGCCGAGGGCGCGTGACTGCTCGATGGGCGTGCGGGCGATGACACCCTCGAGCGTGCGGTGGGCGGCCTCGACGTCGGCGAGCGTGACGGGAAGCTCGGGGGGGCGCGTGGCGGAGGGGTCGAGCGCTGCGGGCTCGAGGGGCGGGGCGATGGTCTGCTCGGTCACTGGGTGATCTCTCTGGTGAGGGTGTCGTGAGGTTCCTGGGGGCCGGCCGACGACGGGGAGGTGGAACCCTCCGCCGTCGCCGGCCCGCTAATCCCGGAACCGGACGCCGTACCGGGCCAGCCTGCCGCGGCCACCACCGGGTCGTACTCCCACGCCCGGTGCGCGATGTACCGGATCGACGTGTTGAGCACCGCCAGCAGCGGCACGGAGAACAGGGCCCCCGGCACGCCAGCGAGCAACGTCCCGCCGGCCACCGCGAGCACGACTGCGAGGGGGTGCAGCGCGACGGCGGGGCCCATGATGAGCGGCTGGAGGATGTGGCCCTCGAGCTGCTGCACGAGGAGCACGATCACGAGCATGACGACGGCATTGACCCAGCCGTTCGCGACGAGTGCCAGCAGGACCGCGACGGAGCCCGTGGCGAGGGCGCCGACGATCGGGACGAAGGAGCCGAGGAATACGAGGACGCCGAGCGGTAGGGCGAGCGGGACCCCGATCACGAAGGCACCGAGACCGATGCCGATCGCGTCGACGGCCGCCACGAGCATCTGGACGCGGACGTAGCTGGCCATCGACATCCAGCCGCGACGGCCGGCGCCGTCGACGGCCGCCCGCGCGCGAGCGGGGGCGAGCCCCACCGCGAAACGCCAGATCCTGCCGCCGTCGAGGAGGAAGAAGATCAGGGCGAAAACGGTGAGGAGGGCGCCCGCGGCCACGTGCCCCGCCGTCGTGCCGAAGGAGAGCGCCCCGTTCAGGATCGACGCGCTGTTGCTCTGCGCGGCGTCACCGAGATCCTGGAGGTACTGGTCCACCTCCGCGCCGGTGAGCTGGAGCGGACCCTGCGAGAGCCAGTCGAGGAGCTGCTGCACGCCGGCCCGCGCCTGGCCCCACAGGCTGGCGAAGCCCATGGCCAGCTGGCTGCCGACGAGCGTGAGGGCTGCGGCGATGACGCCGAAGAACGCGATGAGCGTGATGGCGACGGCGGCACCGTTCGGCATCCGGCGACGATGCAGCAGGTTCCTGATCGGCATGAGGAGGGCGGCCAGGAGGCCCGCGACCATGAGCGGGATGACCAGCAGGGAGATCTGGCTGAGGAGGTAGATGAGGACCCCGCCCACGGCGATCACGAGACCGACGCGCCAGGACCAGGACGCCGCGACCCTCAGGGCGAACGGGACGTCGGGGTCCTGGACATCGACCACGGCGTCGTGTCGCTGCGTCTGGCGGATGCCGGGCGGCTGCTCCGGGAGCGGAGCCACCAGTGCGTCGGCACCACGACGCACCACACGCTGGAGGGCGCGTCGGGACTTCGCTCCGGGGAGACGCTGCATGGGGCAATCCTTCCACAGAGGAGCCCCCGCTCCGCTACCCCAGAGCTGGCAGTATCCCCCACGTCGCCGAGAAGGACGCGCCGGGTTCCAGCCATCTCAGCCCCCGGCCGGAGTTCAGGGCGTCGGCGGGCGCCGTCATCGGTTCGACGGCGACGGCCTTCTCGACCCCGGGGTAGATGGTGCTCACGTAGACGTGGATAAAGGCGAACGCCTCCTCGGCCCAGAGCGTCACACTGCGGCCGTCCGGTGCGGACAGCACGTGGCGGTACCGCCCGTCGGCCGGTGTGATGTCGGTGAAGGCGGCGTCGAACTCGATGTCACCGATGCGCCGGCCGTCCCGGAGGTCGAGATCGCCGGACACCGCCTCGGATCCGGTGGGGATGGAGCGCTCGTCGGTCCGGAACACCGTGGCCGCCTGCACGGTCAGGGTGAGGTCCTCGGTGGGGACGTCGGAGATCTTCAGGTACGGGTGGGCTCCGAGGGCGAACGGTGCGGCGGCCGCCGACAGGTTGGTGAGCTCCTGCGTGACGGTCAGCTGCTCCTCGGTGAGCCGGTACGTGGCGCGGTGCAGGAGGTGGAACGGGTAGCCGTGCTGGGGGAAGATCTCCGCCTCGAGGACCACGCGCGAGGTCCCGACGTCCGCCGCGTGGTACCCGGTGTTGCGGAGGAGCCCGTGGGTGGCGTTCCCCTTCGAGGGCTCGGTGATGTCGAGCTGCTGGTCCACGCCGTCGAGCACCCAGCGTCCACCCGCCACGCGGTTGGCCCAGGGAGCCAGCAGGATCCCGCTGCCGCCCACGGGGATGTCGTCGTCGCCCCAGGTCTCGGTGAGGGCCACTCCCCCGTGCTCGTAGGAACGCAGAGCGGCCGCGAGGCTCGCGATGACGGCGCGGGCCGGGCCCGCCGTGAGGGTGTGGTTGTGTCCGCTTGCCGGTAGCGCAGAGGGCGAGGTCATGGGCCGATGTTACTGCTGCCACCCGCCTCCGCGCCTGTGGTATTTTTTGTTCGTTTGAGGTAGGAAGTGTTCGAATCGACGAGAGGCCGAAGCATGCTTGCCGCGCAGCGCCATGCGGCGATCCTCGATCTGCTCGCCCAGGAGCCCGCCGTCCGGGTCAGCGGCCTCGCGACCTCCCTCGGGGTGTCGGAGATGACCATCCGCCGCGACATCGACGTCCTCGAGGGTCGCGGAGCACTCCTCCGGGTCCACGGGGGTGCCGTGAGACCGGGCTCCCTCAGTTCGGTCGAGGCGGGGTTCGACGTCAACCGGCACCGCGGCAACGAGGCGAAGCGGCTCATCGCCGAGGCCGCGGTCTCGCTGCTGGCGCCGGGCATGACGGTCTCCATCACCGGCGGCACCACCACGTACGCCCTCGCCCCGCTCCTGGCGCGCATCGACGGCCTCACCGTGATCACGAACTCGCTGCCCCTCGCGGACGAACTCCACCGGCTCCGCACCGAGGCCCGGCCAGGGAGTGCCCCGCACGTGCTGGTCTCGGGCGGCGAGCTCACGCCGTCGAAGGCCCTGGTGGGCCCGCTGGCCACCGCCACCATCTCCTCGCTGCGGGCCGACCTCTGCTTCATGGGCGCCCATGGCGTGGACCCCGACGCCGGGATCACGACGCCGAACCTCGCCGAGGCCGAGACGAACCGCGCCTTCGCGCGGACCTGCGCGCAGCTGGTGGTCCTCGCCGACGCCAGCAAACTCGGCGTCGTCAGCCTGGCGCGGGTCGAGGACCTCTCCGCGAGCTCGGCCCTCGTCACCGACCGCAGACCGCCGGACAGCTACGCCGCCCTCACCCGCATCATCCGTGAACCCGTGCCCGCCCCCACCCCCGAGGACCCGTCATGACCCACATCACGCCCACCAGGCTCTCCGACGGACGGGAGTTGATCTACTTCGACGCGTCCGCCGAGAACGCCGCGCGCCACGCGTCCGCGGACCTCGTGGACCTCCGCGGCCTCCCGCCACGCGGGCCCGCCGGCACCGCGCGCTACGACGCCCTGTCGGGTGAGTGGATCGCCGTCGCGGCCCACCGGCAGAGCCGCACGCACCTCCCGCCGGCCGATCAGTGCCCGCTCTGCCCCACCACGCCCGGCAACCTCTCGGAGGTACCTGCCGCGGACTACGAGGTGGTGGTGTTCGAGAACAGGTTCTCCTCCTTCGGCCCCGATCTCGGCGTCCTGCCGGACACCCCGCCGTGGGGCACGACGACGACGGCGTACGGCCGCTGCGAGGTCGTGGCCTTCGACCCCGCGCACGAGGGCTCCTTCGGATCATTGAGTCCCGAGCGCGCGCGGACCGTCGTCGACGCCTGGGCGCAGCGGACCGGAGCGCTCTCGGCCCTGCCGGGGATCAAGCAGGTGTTCTGCTTCGAGAACCGCGGCGCGGACATCGGCGTCACCCTGCTCCACCCCCACGGGCAGATCTACGCCTACCCGTTCATCCCGCCGCGCGCCGCGACGCTCGCGGCACGCGCCCTCGAGTTCCACCAGGCGTCCGACGGCACGCGGACCCTCATGGGTGACGCCTTGGCCGCCGAGCGGGAATCCGGCGACCGCATGATCCTCGAAGGCGAACACTTCAGCGCATTCGTCCCCTTCGCCGCTCGCTGGCCGCTCGAGGTGCACCTCGTCCCCCACCGCCAGGTGGCGGACCTCGCGGGCCTCACCGGCGAGGAGCGTGACGAACTGACCACCGTCTACCTCGACGTGCTCGGCAGGCTCGACGCGCTCTACCCCACCCCCACCCCGTACATCGCGGCGTGGCAGCAGGCGCCCGTCGACGACGTCCTGCGTCCCGCCAGCTACCTGCACCTCCAGCTCACGTCGCCCCGCCGGGCCGCCGACAAGCTGAAGTTCCTCGCCGGCTCCGAGGCCGCCATGGGCGCCTTCGTCAACGACACCACCCCGGAGAAGGTCGCGGACGCCCTCCGCGCGGCTTCCCCCGCCACCCGGAAGGACCAGCCATGAACACCACGCCCCTCGACCTCGCGTCGGCCTTCACCGAGCGCTTCGACAGGGAACCGGACGGGCTCTGGGCAGCTCCCGGCCGCGTCAACCTGATCGGCGAGCACACCGACTACAACGACGGCTTCGTCCTGCCGTTCGCCATTCAGCACTCCACCACCGTCGCCGTCGCGCGCCGCCCGGACCGGATCGTCCGGGTGGCCTCGATGGTCACGCCCGACGACGCCCCCGTGACGGCGGACCTCGACGAGCTCACGGAGGGGTCCGTGGACGGATGGGCCGCGTATCCCCTGGGCGTCCTCTGGGCCATGGAGGAATCGGGGCACCGCTGCCCCGGCCTGGACATCCTCGTGGACTCCACCGTCCCCGTCGGCGCCGGGCTCTCCTCGTCGGCGGCCCTCGAGTGCTCCGTCGCGGTCGCGGCGAGCGAGCTCTCCGGCGCGGACGTCTCACGCCGGGACCTCGCCGTCATCGGCCAGGTCGCTGAGAACCGCATGGTCGGCGCGCCTACCGGGATCATGGACCAGTCGGCGTCCCTCCTCGGCGAAGCCGGTCACGCCGTGTTCCTCGACTGCCGGTCCGGGGAGTCACGCCTCGTGCCGCTGGACCTCGAGGGGGCAGGGCTCGAACTCATGGTCATCGACACCCGCGTCAGCCACTCCCACGCCACCGGCGGGTACGCGGCGCGGCGACGCTCGTGCGAACTCGGCGCCGAACTGATGCAGGTCCCCGCACTCCGCGACCTGTCGGTCAAGGACCTCGCGGAGGCCGCGGGCGTGCTGGACGAGGAGACCTTCCGACGTGTGCGGCACATCGTCACGGAGAACGCCCGGGTCGAGGACGCCGTGAAGGTGCTGAGCACCAAGGGTCCGGCCGATCTCGGCTCGCTGCTCGTGGCGAGTCATGCCTCGATGCGCGACGACTTCGAGATCTCCTGCCCGGAGCTCGACACCGCCGTCGACGCCGCCCTGGACGCCGGGGCGATCGGTGCGCGCATGACGGGCGGCGGTTTCGGTGGCTCCGCCATAGCGCTCGCGAAGGTGGGCGACGTCCCCGGCATCCGCGCGGCCGTGGAGCACGCGTTCGCGGTCGCGGGTTTCCGGGCGCCGGGCGTCTTCAGCGTGCTCCCCGGAGCAGGAGCTGCGCGCATCGCCTGAGGCCCGCAGCAAGACCGGCGACGCCCTGGCACCAGCGTGGCGGCTCCCGACACGTCCTCCCGCGCTCCTTCTGACAGCTCCCTGCATCCTCCCGCACCCCTCCCCGCAGATGTAGGAGCAGGTTCTCTGCGCGTGTGAGCGCGAGCGGAGAAAGCACGAGACCCGCAGCCAGGGGCTGCGGGTCTCGTGGTGGTGCGGATCGATCGCTGTCCGTTCGTCGGACGGCGGTCGACGTCGGTCAGTCGTCGCCGCGCAGGATCGCGAGGAGCCGGAGGATCTCGATGTACAGCCAGATGAGTGTGACCGTGAGGCCGAAGGCCGCCGTCCAGGAGTACTTCTGGGGAGCGCCCTGGCGCACACCCTCGCTGATCGAGGTGAAGTCGATGATGAGCGAGAACGCGGCCAGACCGATCGCGAGGATCCCGATGAAGACGCCGAGCGGAATACCCATGATCTCGTAGTCACGCATGCCGAACATGCTGTCGGTCGCACCGAAGACCATCATGCCGAGGTTGACCAGCGAGAACAGTGCGTAGCTGATCATCGCGATCATGAAGAACTTCATCGCCTTCGGGGTGGCGCGTACCTTGCCGCTCTTGAACAGCGCGAGCGTCACACCGAAGACCACGAGCGTCCCGAGGACGGCCTGAAGCGCGATACCGGGGAACATGCTCTCGAGGAACATCGTGATGCCACCGACGAACAGGCCCTCGAGCCCGGCATAGGCGAGGATCAGGGCCGGCGAGGGTTCGCGCTTGAAGGTGTTGACCAACCCGAGCACGAATCCGCCGAGAGCGCCGACGATCATGAGCGGCACGGCGAGGCCGGGCAGCAGGAATGCGGGGATTGCCGCGCCGACGAGGACGACTCCGAGGCAGAGCAGCGTCTTGACGATCACGTCGTCGAACGTCATGCGCCCGGTCTGCGAGGGGCCGGCGGACGGCTGGTTGTACATGTGCTCCAGCTGCTGCTGGTTCGCCACCGCTGTTCCGCCGTATGTCGCGGTGCCGAAGCCGGCGGTCTCGTTGCCGCGGGCAGCAGAACGGAAGTTCTTCCCGTTGAAGACCGGATTGCCGCCAAGTGCCATGTCTGTGGTTCCTCCATCGAAGTGCTGGGTGGTCTTGCGACCTTACCAAGTGCAACGGTCCGGCCGCCGGAATGTTCCCGCCGACGCCGAGAACACCACGCCCTTCGCTCACCGCTGAATGAAAAGACTCCTTACCACAAGGGCGGACCGCCGTCGAAGCACTTTCGTTACCCAATCGCTACCTTGCGCGCGGGCTTTTGCGAAGAGTCGAAACATGCCCCTAGTAACATGATGCGCACGTCCGTGACAGTCGTCACACCTGTTGATCCCGATGGTCCGCCATCGGGCCTGCCCCCACCGTGGAGGTTCCCATCTTGATCACCCTATCGACGCCTGCGCGGATCCTGAGATCCTTGCTGCTGGTGCTCGGCCTGCTGGCCGCGGTGCTGCTCGGCGCTCCAGCGGCGCATGCGTCTCCCCCAGCCCCCGTACCGGCCGCCCATCCCGCGGTCCACGCTGCGGCCGATGTGTCGATGGAGACGCTCGCGCGGACCCCGGCCCACGCCATCGCGAACGTCGCCGCCAATGTCCCCGCCCAGCAGTTCGAGAACCGCATCGGTGGAGTGCTCCGCGGCGTCGACGGGCCCATCGAGGGCGTGACCATCACGGCCACGGGCAACGGCTTCGAGGGCGAGGCCATCTCGGGGGCCGACGGTCGCTGGACCATCGGCGTCCCCGAGCAGGGCACGTACGAGGTGTCCCTGGACGAGGACACGCTGCCGGAGGGCATCGCACTGGCCGAGGGCCAGGAGAACCCCCGTCAGGTCACCTTCGCGAACACCTCGAGCGTCAGCACGCTCTTCCTGTTCGGTGAGGGGATCGTCTCGCAGCAGGCCTCCTTCGCGGACACGCTGGCCGAGCGCGCACTGGCCGGGTTCAGCTTCGGGCTCCTCCTCGCGCTCAGCGCCGTCGGCCTGTCCCTGATCTTCGGTACAACGGGTCTGACGAACTTCGCCCACGGCGAGATGGTGACGGTCGGCGCCGTCCTCGCGTTCGCCTTCGCCGCCGCCGGGCTGCCGATCGCGGTCGCCATCGTCCTCGCGGTCGTGGCCGGTGGAGCGCTCGGGTACGTGCAGGATGCCGGGCTCTGGAAGCCGCTCCGCCGGCGCGGAACCGGTCTCGTCCCCATGATGATCGTGAGCATCGGCTTCGCCCTCGCGCTGCGTTACATCATCCAGTTCTTCTTCGGCGGCGCCACGCAGCAGCTGCCCGGTTCGCAGAGCGAGATCATCGACATCGGTTCGGTCTCCATCTCGACGAACAACCTGACCTCGCTGATCGTGAGCCTGGTGATCATCCTGATCGTCGCGTTCCTGCTGCTCCGCACCCGGATCGGCAAGGCCACCCGAGCGGTGGCCGACAACCCCGCGCTCGCGGCGGCATCGGGCATCGACGTGGACCGCGTGATCCGGATCGTCTGGGTGATCGGCGGCATGCTCGCGGCTCTCGGCGGCATCCTCTGGGCCTACTACCGGCCCGGCGTCTCGTACAACATGGGCCAGCAGATCCTGCTGCTCATCTTCGCCGGCGTGACCCTCGGCGGTCTCGGCACCGTCTTCGGGGCGCTCGTCGGCTCCATCATCGTCGGACTGTTCGTGGAGATCTCCACCATCTGGCTCGAAGCAGACCTCAAGTACGTGGGAGCGCTGCTGATCATGATTCTCGTGCTCCTCTTCCGGCCACAGGGCATCCTCGGCCGCCGAGAGCGCATAGGTTAGGGGCTCGTCATGGACTTCGGAAACATCCTCATCAACGCCTTCGGCGAACTGATCAGCCCCACCACGGCGGCCTACGCGCTGGCGGCGCTCGGCCTCGCGGTGCACTTCGGCTACTCCGGGCTGCTGAACTTCGGGCAGGCCGGCTTCATGGCGGTCGGCGCCTACGGCTACGCCATCGCGACACTCTCGTTCAACGCCCCCCTGCCCGTCGCGGTCCTCGTGGCGCTGCTGGCGTCGGTCGTCTTCGCGATCGTGCTCGGCATCCCCACACTGCGCCTCCGGGCCGACTACCTGGCGATCGTGACCATCGCGGCCGCCGAGATCATCCGGTACATCGTGACCACGAACGGCCTCACCGACGTCACCGGTTCGGCCAACGGCCTCGCAGCGTTCGAGGGCGGCTTCTTCGGCCTCAACCCGTTCCCGCCGGGAACGTACAACGTGGGTCCGCTGGCCATGAACGAGCGCGACCTCTGGATCCGCATCGTCGGCTGGAGCGTCGTCATCGTCGCGTGCCTCGTGGTCTGGCTCCTCATGCGCAGCCCCTGGGGCCGCGTGCTGAAGGGTATCCGCGAGGACGAGAACGCCGTGCGCTCGCTCGGCAAGAACGTGTACGCCTACAAGATGCAGGCCCTCGTGATCGGCGGCGTGCTCGGCTCGCTGGCCGGGATCATCTTCACGCTGCCCCGCGGCGCCGTGCAGCCCGCCAACTACGCGACGGAACTGACGTTCTTCCTCTACACCTGCCTCCTGCTGGGCGGCATGGCCACGGTCCTCGGACCGGTAATCGGCGCCATGATCTTCTGGGTGGTGCTGTCCCTCACGCAGGGGCTGCTCTACGGCGCGATCGAGGTCGGCCTCATCACCTTCCTCTCCAACGCGCAGGTCGGCCAGCTGCGCTTCATCCTCGTGGGTGTGGCCCTGATGCTGCTCATGGTCTTCAGGCCGCAGGGAGTCCTCGGTAACAAGAAGGAGTTGGCGTTCGCATGACCACCAACAGCAACGACAGCAACCACGCCCACGGCGGCTTCCCCGCGCACGACGACGGCTCCTCCGCGTCCGGTGCCCACGTGGCGGACGCGCCGCTGGACGCGCCGGCCGGCGTCGCGCCCTCGCCCGGTGCGTCCGGGTCGCACGCAGCGACCGCGGTCTCCGACGACCCGATCGCCTCGGACATCGCCGGGCCCGGGTGCCGGAAGAGCGATCCGATCGTGATCGCGAAGAACGTGACACGGAGCTTCGGCGGCATCAACGCCGTCGACGTCGAGCACCTCGAGATCCCCCGCCACAAGATCACCGCCCTCATCGGCCCGAACGGCGCGGGCAAGACCACACTGTTCAACCTGTTGACCGGTTTCGACACCCCGAACAGCGGCGACTGGGAGTTCGACGGCAAGCCGCTCGCGAAGGTCGCTTCGCACAAGGTGGCCCGCATGGGCATGGTGCGCACGTTCCAGCTCACCAAGGTCATGGGCAAGCTCACGGTCATGGAGAACATGCGCCTCGGGGCCACGGACCAGCCGGGCGAGAGCCTCGCGCGTGCGCTGTTCAAGGGTATCTGGGGTGGTCGCGAACGCGAGATCACCGAGCAGGCCGAGGTACTCCTCGCGAAGTTCAAGCTCGACACGAAGCGCGACGACTACGCCGGCTCGCTCTCGGGCGGGCAGCGCAAGCTCCTCGAGATGGCGCGGGCCCTCATGGTCCGGCCACGGCTCGTGATGCTCGACGAGCCCATGGCGGGCGTGAACCCCGCGCTCACGCAGTCGCTGCTCGACCACATCAAGGACCTGAAGTCCGAGGGCATGACCGTGCTCTTCGTGGAGCACGACATGCACATGGTCCGCCACATCGCCGACTGGGTGGTGGTCATGGCCGAGGGCAAGGTGGTGGCCGAGGGTCCGCCGGACGTCGTCATGAAAGACCAGGCCGTCATCGACGCGTACCTCGGCGCTCACCACGACGTCGACCTCGGTGACTCCACGGGCATCGAACGCCTCGAGGAGGAGCTCGCGAACGACGAGGGATCCGTGGTCGGGACGGCGGACGAGGGCATCCTCGGCCACGGCGGCACCGAACTCGGCGGGACGCACTCCCCCGACACATCGGGGCACAGGAACGAGGAGACGAAGTGATGGACGAATTCGAGGGCGACTCCGTCGTCAAGGTCACCGATCTCGTCGCGGGATACCTCCCCGGCGTCAACATCCTGAACGGCTGCAGCATCGAGGCCCGCCGCGGTGAGCTGATCGGCATCATCGGCCCGAACGGGGCCGGGAAGTCGACGCTGCTCAAGGCGATGTTCGGTCTCGTGAAGGTGCATTCGGGCACGGTGGTGGTCCGCGGTCAGGACCTTACCGGGCTGAAGGCCAACCGGCTCGTGAGCCGCGGCGTGGGGTTCGTCCCGCAGAACAACAACGTCTTCGCGACCCTCACCATCGAGGAGAACCTCCAGATGGGCATGTACCAGCGCCCGAAGGACTTCAAGGAGCGGTTCGAGTTCGTGACCGGGCTGTTCCCCGAGCTCGGCAAGCGGAAGGCGCAGCGCGCCGGCTCGCTCTCCGGCGGCGAGCGGCAGATGGTCGCCATGGGCCGGGCGCTGATGATGGACCCGGCCGTGCTGCTGCTGGATGAGCCCTCCGCCGGCCTCTCCCCGGTGAAGCAGGACGAGACGTTCCTGCGGGTGCACGAGATCAACCGCGCCGGCGTCTCGGTGATCATGGTGGAGCAGAACGCGCGCCGTTGCCTGCAGATCTGCGACCGTGCGTACGTGCTCGACCAGGGCAAGGATGCCTACACCGGCACCGGTCGCGAGCTCATGAAGGACCCGAAGGTCATCCAGCTCTACCTGGGGACGCTCGCGGACACGGCCTGACACTCCGCGCCGCGGCGGTCCGATACGCAAGCAGACCGCCGGAACGCAAGGGGCGGGTGGTACCGGCAACGGTGCAGCCCGCCCTTCGTGTGTCCGGCTACGTTGGAGGAGTCGGACGAGCGGCACATCGGAGGAAGGACGCCCCTACATGGCCGGAACCGTCAGCAGTGTGATCGGCACGGGTTTCGAGGTGCTCTTCCGGGGCATCAAACACGTACGGCGCCACCGGCCCATCCACTCCCGCGGTCTCCGCCTCGACGGCACCGTCGTGGTCCACGCGCACGGACTCGTCAGTGGCATCTCCTGGGTGGACCAGCCGGGCGAGAACGCCGTGACCGCCCGCGTCTCCCGCTCCGCCGGTACGCCGGACCACCTGCCGGACGTCGTCGGGCTGGCGGTGCGAGTCCATCACCAGGAGTCACGGAGCATACCGTCGACGTTCTCGGACATCCTGCTCTCCTCGACCGGGTGGTCCTACCCGAGCCGCTTCGTCCTCGTACCGCGCCTGAGTGTCTCCCGCGCACCGCTGACCACGATGATGCCCTACAAGGGCGAGGAGGGGCCCGTGCTCATCGGCGCGAGGACGCTCTCACCCTCCGGCCTGCCGGCGTCGCTACGGGGCTTCACGAGGGTCCTGGGGGTAACACCGTGGCAGGTCGGCCTGTTCTTCGCGCACCCACGCGGGCGCTGGCAGCGGTTCGGCACCCTCACTCTCCGACTCGACCCCGGAGCAGAGGAGAAGCACCTGCGCTTCGACGCCGTGCTGCATCCCCTCGCGGGTGCCCAGACCTACGAGTGGGCACGCAGGGTCAGGGAGCCGTCCTACGCCCTCTCACGCCGCGAGCCGGGAGAGGGCTGACAGGAAGCGCGGGGTGGTCCGGCTCGGTCCGGTAGCACCTGCACGCCGTCGGTGTCCGGCACGGGCACCGGCACCTGCACCTCTTCCTGCCGATGAAGCCCGGTAACGACGATGGAGTTCGGCTAGGACAGAGTTCGGCAACGACGAAGCCCCGGCCGCCCGATAAGGGCTGCCGGGGCTTCGCCGTCCGGGGGCCAGGGCCTGAGCCCCGACGTTCCCGTCCGTACCGTCAGTGGTGCATCGAGCTAGAGCTTGCCCACCTCGGAGCGGCTCGGCTGCGGCACGTTGTCGGCGTCGTACTTGTAGATGCCGATGGCGGCCTCCGTGGGATCACCGTTCGCATCGAACGAGACCGGACCGGAGATGCCGTCGTAGTCGATGTCCTCGCCACCGCGCAGGAGCGTGACGCACCCGGCGAAGTCGAAGCACTTGGTGCCGTCCTTCGATACTCCCTCGAGCTCTCCAGCGATCGCCGCACCCTCGACGCTGCCTGCAGCCTCTGCTGCAAGGGCGATGAGGTTCACGGAGTCGTAGCTCTCACCCGCGTAGGCGTAGCTGGTCAGCGCAGGATCCACGGTGGCCAGGGCTTCCTGGAATCCGGTTCCGGTGAAGGGGCCGGGGATGGTGCCCTGCGCTCCTTCCAGGGTGCCGGGCTCGAGGTCCGCGCTGTAGTCCGAGGTGTTGCCGTCCACCATGAACAGCGAGGTGGGATCGATGCCCTTGGCGATCAGCAGCGGCACGATGCTCTTGGCCTCGTCGAAGCTGATCAGGACGATCGCGTCCGGAGCCGCCGCAGCGATGGCGTCGACCTGGCTCGAGAACTGCGAGTCACCGGTGTTGAACATCTCGTTCGCGACGACCTGTCCGCCTGCGGCCGTGACGGTCTCCTCGATGTTGGTCTGGAGACCCGTGCCGTAGGAGTCGTTCAGCGTGATCATGCCGACGGTCTGGGCGCCGCAGTCCATGATGTAGTTGCCGAGCGTGCGGCCCTGGAGAACGTCCGAGGGGGCGGTGCGCCAGTAGAGGCCCTTGTCGTCCCAGTCGGTGAACTCGGGTGATGTGTTGGCGGGCGAGAACTGCACCACGCCGGCTCCGGTGATCTGGTTGATGACGGTCTTCGAGACGCCCGAGGACGCGGCGCCGATGATGGCGCTGACGTCCTGCGAGAGCAGGTCCGTGACGGACTGCGTCGCGATGTCCGTGGTGGTGTCGCCCGAGTCGCGGTGCGTGATGGTGATGTCCTGGCCCAGCACGCCGCCGGCGGCGTTGACCTCGTTCACGGCGAGATCGACACCCGCGATCTCCGGGGGGCCGAGGAACGCGAGCGTTCCGGTGGTCGGCAGGATGGAGCCGAGCTTCAACGGCACCGGGCTCGTCGTGGCACTCGCCGGGACTGCAGCGGGATCGCCCTTCTCACCCTGCTCCTCGCCGGCGCCACCCTCGCTCTCGGCGCAGGTCAGTGCCGAGGCAGCAGCGGCATCAGTTGTCTCGGTGGCCGCGTCGTCGCCGCCACCCTCGGTGCCCGAGCTTCCACCGCAGCCGGAGGCGAAGAGCGCGATGCCCAGGCTGAGGGCCGCGATCTTGGCCGTGCGTGGGGCATTGTCCCCGATGCCGAACCACGCCGAGTTGCGTGTTGCAGTCATTGATTAGTCTCCTCGACCGAAAGGCTCTTGCTGCCTTTGATGCGCTGCCAGGTGTTCCTGGCTTAGGGGAAAAGCTAATGCAATTTTGTGTCCGAGATAAGGGAATCGGGTTACATCCTTGTAACGCTCGTCACAGCGGGCCCGACGCACTCTTGACAGGGGACGACGAAGGGGCAGGTGTCCCTCGGGGACGCGGTACCGCTCTGCGCGCCGCGAGAAAGTTCAGGTGCCCCAGCAGGGACTCGAACCCTGACTGAACAGATTTTAAGTCTGCTGCCTCTGCCATTGGGCTACTGGGGCCGCGAGCCGCCTCAGCCTATCGCGCTCGCAACGAGGAACGACGACGGACCGCAAGGGGCCGTCGTCGTTCCGGGGTTCGTTCCACCGACCGGTGGGGTCAGGCGGACGCCTTCGCGGCCGCAGCCTGGCCCGCGAGCGTGGGGGGCTGGCTCTGGAGAGCCGTGTCCTTCTTCGGCGGCGGGGTGGCCGCCTCGGTGAACTGGCGGCGGGGTTCCTGCAGGTCGGGCAGCGGCGCGAGGTCACGCCCGAACAGGAAGCTCATGCTCCAGTTGGTGATGACACGGGCCTTGCGCTCGTACATCGGCATCGCGAAGCCGTGGTAGAAACGGTGCGCGAGCCACGCGGGCAGGCCCTTCATGCCGAAGCCCATGATGTTCGCGACGCCCTTGAACTGGCCGAAGCCGGCAACGGCTCCGAGGTTCGTGTGGCGGTACTCCTTGACCTCACCCAGCCCGTAGTTCGCGGCGAGGACGTTGGCTGCGAGGAGCTTGGCCTGGCGCACGGCGTGCTGGGCGTTGGGGACGCAGAACCCGCCCACGCCGCCTCCCGTGAGGTCGGGAACGGCCGCGACGTCACCGGCGGTCCACGCGTGGTCGATCGGGCCGTCGTCGCCCGTGATCCGCAGGTCGGGGGTCGCGCGGATGCGTCCGCGCTCGTCCACCGGGAAGTCGGTGGAGCGGGCCACGGGGTTGGCCTGGACGCCGGCGGTCCAGATCAGGGTGTCCGTCCCGAACTCGTCCGCCGGCGTCTTGTCCGGCATGTTGATGAGCTTGAGGTGGCCTCCCACCGCACTGGAGAGCGAGGTGTTGAGGAGCACCTCGATCTGGCGCGAGCGGAGGTGCCCCACGACCCACTCGGCCTGCTCGGCGGTGACCTCGGGCATGATGCGCCCCATGGCCTCGACGAGGACGAAGCGGAGATCGGAGCGGTCCAGGCGGGCGTTGGCCTTCACGGCGTCGCGCGCGGCGTCCTCCATCTCGGTGATGGTCTCGATACCGGCGAACCCGCCGCCCACCACCACGAAGGTGAGGGCGCGGTCTCGCTCGGGCCCCTCGGGGAGCACGGACGCCGTCTCGATGCGCTCGAACATGCGGTCGCGGAGCGCGACAGCCTCCTCGATGGTCTTGAGACCGATGCCCTCGTCCTTGAGGCCGTCGATCGGGAACGTGCGCGTGATCGAACCGGCCGAGACGACGACGTCGGTGTAGCCGAGCTCGAAGGAGTCCCCGCCGCCGGTGGGCGTGATCGTGGCCGTACGGGCCGCGTGGTCGATCGAGGTGACCTTGCCCGTGATCAGCTCGGTCTTCTTCAGGTGCTTGCGGTGGGAGACGACGGCGTGCCGCGGCTCGATGCTCCCGGCAGCGACCTCGGGGAGGAACGGCTGGTAGGTCATGTAGGGCAGCGGATCCACCAGCGTGACGATCCCGCCGTGGTCCCTGACCTTCTTCTGCAGCCTGTGAGCGACGTACAGGCCGACGTATCCGCCGCCGACGACGAGGATGCGCGGGCGGTCGGAGAAATGAGTCTTGGTTGCCATGGGCTCGATGCTACCGGAGTTTGTGAAAACGTTCACTAGCAGGCGGGCCGTCCGGGAACGCCGCCGTCACTCCGGTCGTTGAGGGCCCGCCGGGACCCGTTCGATCAAGCCCGTGTCGTCCTCCGAGGCCGGTGCCGGGCGCCGTCGGACCCGCGCCACGTGCAGCGCTCCGCCGACCAGCATCGCGAGCATCAGCCCTCCGAACCCGAGCACGACGACGGCGGGAAGCGGATCCTCCGCGGCTCCCGGATCGACGGCCACGGGAGCCGGCTTCGCCGGCACCACCTGCGCCGGGGCCACGCTGGTCGGTGCGGGCGTCGGCGCCACCGGACCGTCCCCACTGCGGCGGTAGAGCCCGATCCACTCCGCCATGCTCCCCAGCCGGTTGTCCTCGGGCACCGGGACATCCGCTCCGACGGCGGCTGCGACGTCGAGGATGCCGTAGCCGTACAGGGTGTCGAAACCCGGCGCTCCGGCGTCGCGCGCGGTTCCCACGATCCTGTTGACCACCTGTGCCGCGGTCAGCTCGGGATACTTCGATCGGATCAGGGCGGCGACTCCCGCGACGAGCGGGGCCGCGCCCGAGGTCCCGGACCACTCCGCGTACTGGCCACCGGGCAGCCCTCCGACGAGGCCCTCCGAAGGTGCCGCCACTGCGATGCTGATGCCCTCCGAGGAGGCCTCCGCGCTCGCGACGCCCGACTTGTCGAGGCCCGCGACGGCGAGGACACCGGGAATGGTGGCGGGTGCGCCCACCTGGGTGAGCCCGCCCGCGCGGTTGCCCGCCGCGGCGACCACGACGACGTCGTTCTGCTCCGCGTAGAGGAATGCCTCGTCCCAGCTCTCCGGCCAGGCCGTGCTCGTGCTGCCGAGCGACATGTTGATCACGTCGGCACCGTTGTCCACGGCCCAGCGCACGGCGACGGGGATCTGCTCGTCGACGGTCACCCCCGCCGGATTGGGTCCGCTGGTCTGCCCGTCGATCCAGACCGAGACGGCCAGGAGGTCCGCCTCGGGAGCGACACCCACCACCCCGTCCGGACCCGCGCCGTAGCGCTCGAGCGGAGGGACGGTCGGCGCAGGACTCGGCGGCGGCGTCTCCTTCTCGCCCGCTTCCGCGCCCGGCGTCGCCGTCGCGCTGGGCCCCGAGGTCGACGACGGTGCGGGTTGCGCCCCGTGTCCCCGTCCGGCCAGGAGCGTGGCCACGAGCGTGCCGTGGCCCGGGACCTCACCGATGCCGCGCTGGCCCGCCGGATCGCCGGCGCCGGAGGCATCCGTGCCCCCGACCACCGCGCCCACGAGATCGGGGTGGGTCGGATCGACGCCGCTGTCGATGACCGCCACCGTGACGCCCTCGCCGAGCGTGGTCTTCCACGCCTCGGCGATGCCGTACTCCTCGAGCCAGTACTCGCGGCTCCTCACCTCGTCAGCCGCCGCGGGGCCTGCGGGCAGCACTGTGGCGGGCACGACGACCAGCCCCGCGATCAGGACGGCTGCGAACGCGGGGAGAGTCGGGCGTATACCGACCCGTGTCCGCATCCGTGTACGTGGGTGGTCAGGCATGGCGCTCGGCCACGCTGAGCGCGATGCCATCCAGGATGTCGTGCTCGCTGGTGACCACCGTGGACACGCGCCCCCCGGTGACGTCCGCGATGCGGCGGACGACGCAGGCCCAGATCAGCGCACCGGCGCCGATGACGTCGACCCGGCCCGGGTGCATGAACGGCAGCGCGGCGCGCTGCTCGCGGGTCATGTGCAGCAGATCCGACGCCGCGGAGACGACCGCGTCGACGGGCAGCTCGGCGCCGTGGATGCTCTCCGGCTCGTAGGCCGGGAGCCCGAGGGCGTGGGCGGTCACCGTGGTGACGCTGCCGGCCACTCCAATGATCCGGGTGACATCCGCGAGGGGCACCTCCGCTGCCGCCTGGTCGATGAGCGCGGCCACCTCCGCCTCCATCCGGGCGACCTCATCCGCGGTGGGCGGGTCGTCCTGCAGGAAGCGCTCGGTGAAGCGCACGCACCCCATGTCGGTACTCCGGGCGGCCAGCAAGCCGGCGGACGTCCCCGCCACGAACTCGGTGCTGCCCCCGCCGAGGTCCACCACCAGCACCGTCTCGTCCGTCGCGGTCCCGAGGACACTGACCGCACCGGCGAAGGACAACCGCGCCTCCTCGTCGCCCGTGATGACCTCGGGCTCCACCCCCAGCCGTGCGCGGATGCCGTCCACGAACACCTGGCGGTTCTCGGCGTCCCGTGAGGCGGAGGTGGCCACGAAGCGGACCTCGGGGCTGCCGTGCCGGCGGATCAGCGCTGCATACTCCTCTGCGGCGGCGAACGTCCGCTCGAGCGCGGCGTCGGACAGCCGACCCGTCGCATCGACGCCCTCACCGAGCCGCACCACCCGCATGAGCCTCTCGACGTCCGTGAGTGAACCGTCCGGGCCGACGTCGGCGATGAGGAGGCGGATGGAGTTGGTCCCGCAGTCGATGGCTGCCGTACGCATGTGGGCTCCTCGGGAAGTGGTGGGTGAAACCTGGGAAGCGGCGGAGATCGGGGCGGTGACGTCGCGGGGCGCTGGATCGGCGCTTGAGCGGGATCCGGAGCCGGCTCCCGATCCGCCGCCGGGAATCGCAGCCGAGCCGTGATCAACACCGGACCCGGCGCGACGCGCGGCGCGTTTCGCCTCGAGCTCGGCCGCACCGAGTCCCTGCGTCCGTGTGTGGCGGCTGAGGTCGGCGTCCGGGGCCTCTCCGCGCGTGTCCCAGGCGCCCTCGCACGAGCAGCGGTCGCGCGACCACCACGGGCTGATCCGTTCGATGGCCTCGTCGCCCAGCACATTGACGCCGGGACCGGCCGCCAGTGCGTGACCGACGAGCACGTGCAGGCACTTCACGCGGGTGGGCATGCCTCCCGCGGAGACGCCGTCGATCTCGGGGACCTCCCCGGTGCCGGCCCGCTGTCCGACGTCGTGCCGTGCGTCGAGGTAAGCGGTGTGGGCCTCGGCGTGCCGCGCCGCGAGCACAGGGTCCTCGACGAGCCGCACCGTCATCTCGGCCATGACGCCCTCGGCCTCCAGCCGGGACACCGCGGCGGTCACGACGGGGTGGGAGAGGTAGAAGGTGGTGGGGAACGGTATGCCGTTGGACAGCCTCGGGGCCGTGACCGCGACCAGCGGGTTACCGCACACGCAGCGCGCGCCGATCTCCACCACGTCCCGGACCGGACGTCCGAGCTGTCGGCTGAGAACCTCGAGATCCCGTGCGCTCGGGGTCCTCGGGTCCTGGCGGTCCTGCTGCGTCACGCTGTTCCTTCCGAGGTGGCGATCGGGTGTTCCCCGTGCCGCCCGTTCCGATCCCGCGGTCGTGTGATCCGCGGGGTGAATGGTACCCGCGTGTGGGCCGCCCACCTCAATCGGTGGCTGCACGCTCCACGGACTGCCACAGGGCATCGGCCCACGGAAGATCCTCGGGTTGCGTGGCCGAGCCCTCGCCCGTGCCCTCCTCGAGGCCGCTGCCACCCTTGACGAGATAGCGCGTCTCCCCCGGCATCACCAGGAAGATCCGCTCACGGGCCTGCTGGCGCACGAAGGCCGGATCATCCCAGCGGGCGAGCTCCGCGCGGTAGTCCTCCTGCACCTGCTGCTGATAGGCGATGTCGGCCCGGAGGGCGTCCAGCTCCGCCTGCTGCTGGATGTAGCGGCTCACCGACGGCGCCAGCAGGACGATCACGACCACCAGGACGACGGCGAGCGCGAGGAGCCTGCCGGAGAACGACTTCGCGGGGATCGGCGTCGCCTCCTCGGCGGGCTGGATCGGCGATTCCGCCCGCCGCGAGCCGAGCCGCCCACGACGGATGTTCGCGGCCAGCTGGGATCGCTCGGCAGCACGCGCCTGCGACGGTGAGGCCGGTGCCGACGTCGTGCGCGAGGCCTTCACGGAAGACGTCGGTGCTTTCTCCGTGCCGGAGGCCTTCGCCGACGACATGGGGGCCTGTGAGGCGGGCGGTCGGACCGAGGCGGTCGACCCGGCGGCGGACGGCTTCGTCGTGGAGCGCTTCGACGCCGTGGTCGCCGGTGTCGTCGCCGCGATGGCCGCTCGCCCAGCCGCCGAGCGGGGCGACGGACCCGCGCCTGTGTCTGCGGAGCGCGGATCCTTCGTGGCCGACGGGCCGACCCCGCGGGGTACGGCCGGCTTGCGCCGGCCCGCCGCGGAAGGAGCCGGCGTCGAGCCCGTCGAGGGCGCGCTCTTCGAGGCGGTGATCCGCGGTGCGTGCGCGCCGTCGGCGCCCGCCCGGGCGCCGACGGCCGGCCTGTCCTCCGCGGGAGGCGCAGGACGGCCGGCTCGCGGCACATTCGGGCGGCGGGCAGTCATGGAGCTCCTCGTCAGTACTGTCGCGCACCCCCGGTGGAGGGGGAATGCGCTGGTCCGCGGTCGAACGGTCGCGGACCCGTCCTATCGAGGGTAGCCGCCCACCCGATCCCCCGCCGGTGAACTAGGCCGTGAAACGCGGGAACGCGCTCCTACCGGCGTACCGGGCGGCGTCGTCGAGCTCCTCCTCGATGCGCAGCAGCTGGTTGTACTTCGCCACGCGCTCGCTGCGCGCGGGCGCTCCGGTCTTGATCTGACCGGCGTTGGTGGCCACGCAGATGTCCGCGATGGTGGTGTCCTCGGTCTCGCCGGAGCGGTGCGAGGTGATCGTCGTGTAGCCGGCCCGCTGAGCCATCGAGATGGCGTCGAGCGTCTCCGTCAGCGTGCCGATCTGGTTGACCTTCACGAGCAGGGAGTTGGCGGTGCTGCTCTCGATGCCGCGGGACAGGCGCGTGGGGTTGGTGACGAAGAGGTCGTCACCGACGATCTGCACCTTGTCGCCGATCGCCGCGGTGAGCTGCTTCCACCCGTCCCAGTCCTCCTCGTCGAGGGGATCCTCGATCGAGACGAGAGGGTAGTCCCGGACGAGCTCCACGTAGTAGGCACTCATCTCCTCGGTGCTGAGGGACTTGCCCTCGAACTGGTAGGTGCCGTTCTCGAAGAACTCGGAGGCGGCGACGTCGAGCGCCAGCGCGATGTCCTGGCCCGCCGTGTAACCGGCGCGCTCGATGGCGACGAGGATGAGGTCGAGTGCGTCGCGGTTGGACGGCAGGTTCGGGGCGAAGCCGCCCTCGTCGCCGAGGCCCGTCGCGAGGCCCTTCTCCTTCAGCACGGACTTGAGCTCGTGGTACACCTCGACGCCCCAGCGGAGGCCCTCGGAGTAGGTCTGCGCGCCGAGCGGCACGATCATGAACTCCTGGATGTCGACGTCGGAGTCGGCGTGGGAGCCACCGTTGAGGATGTTCATCAGCGGGACGGGGAGCACGTGCGCGTTCGGTCCGCCGAGGTAGCGGTAGAGCGGCAGCGCCGAGGACTCGGCGGCGGCGCGGGCTATGGCCAGGGAGACGCCGAGCATGGCGTTCGCACCGAGGTTCGACTTGTTCTCGGATCCGTCGAGGTCGAGCATCGCCTGGTCGATGGCGCGCTGGTCGGCGGCGTCGAAGCCGAGGAGCGCGGGCTGGATCTGCTCGATGACGGCTTCGACGGCCTGCAGCACGCCCTTGCCGAGGTAGCGTCCCTTCTCGCCGTCCCGCCGCTCGTTCGCCTCGAACGCGCCAGTGGACGCGCCGGAGGGAACGGCCGCCCGGCCGAAGGTGTCGTCGTCGAGCAGGACCTCGACCTCGACGGTGGGGTTGCCGCGGGAATCGAGGATTTCCCTCGCGTGGATGGCATCGATGATGGCCATGGATTTGCTCCTCTTCGTTGGAGTGCGGGTGTTCACATCGTGTTGGGACGTCTTTGTCGAGAGCAACGGAGGTGGTGGTTCCAGCCTAGTTCACGGGGCGGGCGAGCGTCCGGTGGATCGAGACGCCGGAGCGCTTCCACCACTCTTCCGCCACGCTTCCGACCACTGTTCCAACCACTCTTCCGACGCCGTCATTGGGCTGGCGCTACCCGCCTGCGGAGACGCGTCTCTGCAGGTCGAGAACGGCCCTGCGCAGCGCGCGCTCCGGATCGATTCCCGCTGAGACGGCCCTCCGGGTCAGCGAGAGCAGCTCCGCGCCGACCTGCGCCTCCTCGTCGACCGGCTCGGGGACGGGCTCGCCGGCAGGCCGGGCCGACGTCTCGTCGAGGGGCTCGCCGGCCGCCACACCGGCGGCTCCGTGCGTCGAGCCGTCGGCGGGGCTACCGCCCGGAGAGGTACCGCGCGGCAGCTCGGCTACACGGTCCAGGGTCTTGGCGGCGAAGGCCAGCGCGGGCAGGTGCGGCGGTATGCCGTCGAAGGGGGACGTCCGCGAGGGCTTCTCCCGCTGCTTGACGGCGCGCCACGCGGCGACGATCTCCTCGGTGGTCGACGACGACCCTCCTGCCGCGAGGTCCTGCCGCAGTGCGCCGTCCGATGAGAAGACGTGCGGGTTGCGCCGCACGAGCTTCGCCGTGAGGGCCTCGGCGACATCGGCGAGCGCGAAGGTGCCCTGCTCGGACTGCAGCTGCGCATGGAGCACCACCTGGAACAGGAGGTCGCCGAGCTCGTCCCGCAGGTCACCGAGCAGTGCCGCATCCGGTGCCGCGGACCGCGAGACGTCGTCCACGGCCTCGTACAGCTCGTACGTCTCCTCGACGAGATAGTGGAGCAGGGAGGCGTGGTCCAGTGCCGCGGTCCAGGGGCAATGGCGCCTCAGGAGGTCGACCACCTCGACGAGGCGGTCCACCGGTGGTCCGGCGGGGACGCCGACGGGACCACCGGTGGTCCTCACGGGATCCACCGGGTCGGTCAGGCCGAGGCGTGCGCGGCTGCGGCGTCGAAGCTCTGCGCGATGTGCTCCGCGAGCGCCTCGCGATCCTCGAGGGGCAGGAACGAGGCGTCCACCGCGTTGAGCGTCAGCTCCAGCAGGTCGCCGAGATCGTACCCGAACGTCTCGACGAGCAGCTCGAACTCACCCGTGAGGGTCACGCCGCTCATCAATCGGTTGTCGGTGTTGACCGTGACCTTGAACCCCAGCTGGTACAGCAGGTCGAAGGGGTGCGCGTCGATCGTGGTGCCGAAGGCCGCGATGGCACCGGTCTGCAGGTTCGACGACGGGCACAGCTCCAGCGGGATCCCGCGGTCGCGCACCCACGAGGCGATGCGGCCCAGGTTCGCGATCCCGACCTCCTGTCCGTCCGCCGGCTCCTCGTCGGAGGACTCCTCGATCTCGATGTCCTCGGCGATCCTGACGCCGTGACCGAGGCGCAGTGCGCGTCCGGCGACGAGCGCGTCCGCGATGCTGTCGAGGCCCGCGGCCTCACCCGCGTGGATCGTGACCGGGAACTGCTCGGAGGCGAGGTAGGTGAACGCATCCGCGAAGCGGGAGGGCAGGAAGCCGTTCTCCGCACCGGCGATGTCGAAGCCCACGGCGCCGCGCTCGCGATGCCGCACGGCGAGCTCCGCGATCTCCTGGCCACGGTCCGCGTGGCGCATCGCGGTGATCAGCTGACCCACCTGGATGACGGACCCGGCCGCGATCGCCGCCGCCGCGCCCGCCTCGAGCCCCTCCTGCACGGCCTCGACGGCCTCGTCGAGTGTCAGGCCGTTCTGGAGATGCTGTTCCGGCGCCCACCGCACCTCGGCGTAGATGACGCCGTCGGCCGCGAGGTCCTCGACGAACTCGCGGGCCACCCTGATGAGGCCCTCGCGCGTCTGCATGACAGCGATCGTCTGGTCGAAGGTCTGAAGGTACCGCTCGAGCGATCCCGAGTCGGCGGACTCCCGGAACCAGGCACCGAGGGACTCGGCGTCCGTGGCGGGCAGGGAGTGGCCGATCTCCGCCGCCAGCTCGAGGATCGTGGCCGGCCGCAGCCCGCCGTCCAGGTGGTCGTGGAGGGAGATCTTCGGCAGGGTCCGGATGTCGATCGCTGAGTCTGAGGGTGTCTGGTTCACGCAGGAAAGACTACGCGATGCCTGTGGGGCCGGGCCGGTCATGCACCGTCGGCAGGGGCGACTTGCGGAGCGCCGAGCCGGGTCGCTGCCGACTGCGAGGAGCCGGGAACGAGGACCGGCTCAGTGGCTGGGTCATCCTTTGCGACGTCGCGGTGATCCGCCCCCGGCGTCGGCGTGGGCCCCCGGAGCCACGCGATCACGCGGTCCACCACGACCCCGAGGGAGACGGCGATGACGACGGCCACAACGACCCCGAGGAGGTGGTTGTTCTCGAACCAGGTACCCGCGAGGGCTCCGATCCCCACCGAGTAGGCCGCCCACACGACTCCGGAGAGCGCCGTCAGGGCCACGAACCGACGCTGTGAGTAGCCGGTGGCCCCCGCGGTCAGATTGACGGCCACGCGCCCGATCGGGACGAACCGGGCCACGAGGATCAGCGAGGCGGCGCGCTTCGAGAGCTCCTGGCCCGCCCAGCGGACCGACCGCTGCATGCGTGGCCGCCGCATCCACCGGAAGCGCGTGGTCCCGATGCTCCGGCCGATCACGTAGGCGATGTTGTCGCCGAGGAAGGCACCGAGGGCGGCGACGACGATCAGCAACCAGGGGTTGGGTACGCCCTGCGTGATGATCAGGGACGCGAGGCCGACGACGACCGACTCGCTGGGGAAGGGCGGGAAGAATCCGTCCACCACGCAGCAGATGAGGACCAGCAGGTACACCCAGGGCTGTTCGGCCGCCGCGAGGACGAAGGCGCTGATGCCGTCGAGTGCACTGGTGATGGTGTCCATCGGGGGCTCCTGCCGCTCGTCCGCCCCGCCGACCGCTCTCCGGCTGCTGGAGCCGCAGGAGCTTGGGGACGGGAACCGGCGCCGGGCGGCGCCACTCGGGTCGAGCCGCGCCGCGCTGCCGTGCGCCTGCCTTCGACGCTACCGGCGGGCCCCCGGCCACGTCGTCGCCCTTCCGGCCGACATCCGAGGCGGCCGGTGTCACCCCTGGGAATGAGACGGGCCGCCCCAACCCCTAGGGGGATCCCCCATGGTCGGAGCCTTCAGTGGCGGTGACCGCGGGGTCGCGCCGTGGGACCAGGACCGCCCCCGCGGTGTCAGGCGATGCGGTCGATGATGAGCTGCCGGGCAGGCCGTGAACCCTCCGGGGCGATCACGACGGCGTCGGCGAGAGCCGCCCGGGCGCGGTTGAACCTGTCCGGGGTGTCGGTGAGCAGCGTCATCAGCGGCTCCCCGGCCCGCACGTACGCTCCGGGCTTGGCGTGCAGGCGGACGCCGGCGCCCGCCTGCACCTGGTCCTCCTTGCGCGCACGGCCCGCACCGAGCCGCCACGCGGCAACGCCGACGGCGAGCGCGTCGAGGCCCACGAGCACGCCGTCGGCCGGGGCGAGAATCACCTCGGACTCCTTCGCGACGGGGAGGGTGGCCCGCGGGTCGCCACCCTGGGCCTCGATCATCCGGTTCCAGACGTCCATGGCCCGGCCGTCCCTCAGCGCGGCCGCGGGGTCGGCGTCGTGCACGCCCGCACAGGCGAGCATCTCCTCCGCGAGGCGGACGGTGAGCTCGACGACGTCGGACGGCCCTCCGCCGGCGAGGACCTCGACCGACTCCTCGACCTCGATGGCGTTGCCGGCCGTCAGGCCGAGCGGGGTACCCATGTCGGTGAGGAGCGCGACGGTGGTGACGCCGGCGTCCTTCCCCAGGGCCACCATGGTCTCGGCGAGCTCACGGGCCTGGTCGACGTCCTTCATGAACGCGCCGCTGCCCACCTTCACGTCGAGCACCAGCGAGCCGGTACCCTCGGCGATCTTCTTGCTCATGATCGAGGACGCGATGAGCGGGATGGCCTCGACGGTCCCGGTGACGTCACGCAGGGCGTAGAGCTTCTTGTCGGCGGGCGCGAGGCCGGTGCCGGCCGCACAGATGACGGCGCCCACCTCGGCGAGCTGCCGCAGCATGTCCTCGTTGCTGAGGTGCGCCCGCCAACCGGGGATGGACTCGAGCTTGTCCAGCGTGCCACCGGTGTGGCCGAGGCCGCGGCCGGAGAGCTGGGGCACGGCGACGCCGAACACGGCGACGAGCGGGGCCAGGGGCAGGGTGATTTTGTCACCCACGCCGCCCGTGGAGTGCTTGTCGCTGGTGGGGCGGCCGAGCGAGGAGAAGTCCATGCGCTCGCCCGAGGCGATCATGGCGGCCGTCCACCGGGAGATCTCGGCGCGGTCCATGCCGTTGAGCAGGATCGCCATGTTGAGGGCGGCCATCTGCTCGTCCGCGATGGCCCCGCGCGTGTAGGCGTCGATCGTCCAGTCGATCTGCTCGGGCGTGAGGGTGCCGCGGTCGCGCTTGATGCGGATGATGTCGACGGCGTCGAAGGCTTCGGTCATTGTGTGTCCTCGGGAAGTGGTGTGGAGGGCGGCTCGGCGGAGACGCTCAGGGGCACGGCGCGTCCTGCGGACGGACGCGCGGGCGATGCAGGGCGCTTCAGGCGAGGTGCTGGGGCCCGAAGGCGTCCGGCAGGACCTCGTCCATGGTGCGGATGCCGCTGACGGTCATGAGCACCATGTCGGGCGCCCGGAACTCGTACAGGAGCTGGCGGCAGCGGCCGCAGGGCATCAGTGTGTTGCCCTCGCCGTCCACACAGCTGAAAGCGCGGATGCGTCCGCCCCCGCTCATCGCGAGGGCGCTGACCAGGGCGCACTCGGCGCACAGCGTCAGCCCGTAGGAGGCGTTCTCGACGTTGCAGCCCGAGATGATGCGGCCGTCGTCGAGCAGTGCCGCGGCCCCGACCGGGTACTTCGAATAGGGAACGTACGCCCTGGTCATGGCCTCGCGCGCGGTGGCGGCGAGCTCGTCCCAGGGCAGATCGGTCTCGGTCATGCGGGTCTCCTAGCCCTTGATGTACGGGATGCCGCTGGCTCCGGGCGCGCGCGAGCGGCCGACGAGGCCGGCGACGGCGAACACGGTGACCACGTAGGGGAGCATGCGCAGGAACTGGTCCGGCACCGCAGTACCGGCCACGCTCAGGACGTTGGACAGGTTCGTGGCGAAGCCGAACAGCAGGGCCGCGAAGAAGGCGCCGATGGGGTTCCAGCGACCGAAGATCAGGGCCGCCAACGCGATGTAGCCCTGACCGGCGGTCATGTCCCGGCCGAAACCGGAGACGGCCACGAGGGTGAAGAAGGAACCGCCGATGCCTGCGACCACTCCGGCGAGCAGGACGTTCGTGAAGCGCATCCGGTTGACGTTGACGCCGAGCGTGTCCGCTGCCTTCGGGTGCTCCCCCACGGCTCGCGTGCGCAGGCCCCACCGCGAGTGGTAGAGAGCCACGTAGATCACGGCGACGGCCACGTACATGAGGTAGCCGACGATGGTCTGCGCGAAGAGGATGGGCCCGATCACGGGGATGTCAGCGAGGAGCGGGATCTCGACCACGGGCAACCGCGGAGGGGTGTTCCAGCGCTCGGGATCGGCGGTGAGCACCGTCGAGAAGAGGAAACCGGTGAGGCCCGAGACGAGGACGTTGAGCACGACGCCGACGATCACCTGGTTGACGACGTAGCGGATGCTGAACACCGCGAGGACCAGGGAGACGAGGGTTCCGGCGAGGGCCGCCGCGAGGAGCCCGACGAACGCGCTGCCCGAGAGCGAGGCCGCGACGGCCGCCGCGAAGGCCCCGAAGAGCAGCTGCCCCTCGATCGCGATGTTGACGACACCGGACCGCTCACAGAGGACACCCGACAGTGACCCGAAGATCAGGGGGACGGCGAGGCTCACCGATCCGGCGAGCAACCCGTAGAGGGCGATGTTCGGCGTGCCCGCGCTCCCGACCACCCAGGTCAGGAAGGCCACGACGAACAGGAAGGCGAACACCGCCGGCACCCACACGGGCACCACCCGGGCCGCGCGGGTCCGAAGGACGGCGACGACGGCCAGCGCGACCATGGCGAGTGACATGACCCAGCCGATGATGGGCGCGGAGACGACGATCGACGGCAGGACGAAGCGGTCGGCTTCCTCCGACAACCGGAAGGTGACGTCGTTGTCCGGAGCCCCGAGGGCGAAGACCAGGAGCGAGACGAGGGCCACCACGGAGAGGATCACCGGGTTCTTCCAGTTCCGCACCGTCGCGGTCGCGGGCGTGGGCTCGGGTGCGTCCGTGGTCCGGGCGGTTGCTGTACTGGTGCTCATGCTGCTGCTCCGGTCGAGGCTGGCGTGCGTGCGGGGGTGCTGCCCTTGCCGGAGCTCAGCGCACCGGGCGTCGGCAGGCGGAACAGCGCGCGCACCAGCGGCGGTGCGGCGATGAAGAGGACGATCAGCGACTGCACCACGAGGACGATGTCGATGCTCGTCCCGGTCTGCGCCTGCATGGTCACGCCGCCGGCACGGAACGCCCCGAAGAGCACCCCCGCCGCGAACGTTCCCCAGGGCGACGAGCGCCCGAGCAGGGCGACGGTGATGGCATCGAATCCGAAGCTCGCCGCGACGCCGGAGGTCAGCACCTTCTCGGTGCCCGCGACCTGCGCCACTCCTGCGAGGCCCGCGAGGGCACCGGCGATGGACATCGCGAGGATGTAGCCCTTGCTGACGCTCACGCCCGCCGTGCGGGCCGCGCTGGCATTGGCGCCGACCGCGCGCAGTTCGAAGCCGACCGTCGAGCGGTTGAGGAGCCACCAGACGAAGACCGTCGCGAGCACGGCGACCACGAAGCCCCAGTGCAGGCGGAAGTCCGGACCGAGCAGCAGCGGGTAGACCGCGGACCCCTCGAGCTGGGGGCTGATGGGGTTGGTCGAACCGGGGCGCTGGAACGAGGGGGTGCTGAGGAAGTACAGCACCAGGTTCGTGGCGATGTAGTTGAACATGATCGTGAGGATGACCTCGTTGGCGCCGGTGCGTGCCTTGAGGAGACCCACGAGACCGGCCCAGACGGCTCCGCCCACCATGCCGGCGATGATCACGAGCAGGAGGTGGACGCCCACGGGGAGGTCCAGCGTGAAGCCGATCCAGCCGGCGAAGGTGGCACCGATGAGGATCTGACCCTGGGCGCCGATGTTGAAGAGGCCCGCCCGGAAGGCCAGAGCCACGCCGAGGCCCGCGCAGATGAGCGGGGTCGCCACGGTGAGGGTCTGCGTGAGCGGGTAGATCATGCGGCTGAACGTCTCGCCCTCGGCGTTGAACACCGATCCCTGGAACAGAGCGAGGTAGGCGCTCGACGCAGCGGTCCACGCCGCCAGGAGGGTGTCCTGGGGGCGGCTGAAGAAGTACGACGACGCCGCCGCCACGTTCTCGTCGGTCACCGCGATGAGCAGGCCGCCGAGGATCAGGGCGAGCACCACGGAGAGGAACGCGACGAGCGCGTTCCCCGTCATGATGCGCTGGAGGATCCCGGCGGCGCTCGGGGCGCCGGCTCCGAGAGCGGCCGACGTGGCCGGCACGGCGGGCGGGGGCACGTCTCCCCCGGCGGTCTCGACGGCGATGTCGAGGCGTACCTCGTCCTGCCGCGCGGCCTCCTTCGCCTCACGTCGCGTCAGCGACGCTCCGGCGTCGCCGTCCGACCCGGGAACGCCCGGCTTTCCGTCCTGCGCACTCACAGGTCTCCTCCTTGAACGTCGTGGGCCTGCGGCAACGCCTCGTCGGCGTGCATCCCGGCCATCATGAGGCCGAGCACATCGCGGGACACCGTCCCGGGCACGATGCCCATGAGGCGTCCGCGGTAGAGCACCGCGATTCGGTCGGCGAGTTCGAGCACCTCGTCGAGCTCGGTGGACACGATGATCACGGGCGTGCCGCCGTCGCGTTCGGCGACGATGCGGCGGTGCAGGAATTCGATGGATCCCACGTCCACGCCGCGGGTGGGCTGGGACGCGATGAACAGCTTGAGGGGCCGCGAGAACTCGCGGGCCATGACGACCTTCTGCTGGTTGCCGCCCGAGAGCGTACCCGCGGCAGCGGACGACGACTGCGTCCGTACGTCGTACTCCGCGATCTTCTCATCGGCGTTTTTCCCGATGGCCGACGGCGACATCGAGAGTCCGCGCGCGAAGGGCGCGGTGTCGTAGCGGTTGAGGATGAGGTTCTCGGCGACCGTGAACGTGCCCACGAGACCCTCCACGCTGCGGTCCTCGGGCACGAACCCGACGCCGGCATGGATGATGTCCTTCACCCGGCGCCCCACGAGCTCCTCGCCACCCAGGGTGATGGACCCTGTGACATGGTCCTGCAGCCCCATGATGGCTTCGGTGAGCTCGGTCTGGCCGTTGCCCTGGACACCGGCGATCGCGAGGATCTCGCCCTCGGCGACGTCGAAGCTCAGGCCGTCCACCACCCGCTGACCGTTCGGGGCCTGCACCGTGAGGTCGCGGACCCTGAACGTGGCCTCGCCGGGGGTCGCCGGCTTCTTGTCGAGCGTGAGGCTCACCGACCGGCCGACCATGAGGGAGGCGAGCTCCGTGGTCGACGCGCTCGGGTCCGCCGTGCCGACCACCTTCCCGCGACGGATCACGGTGATGACGTCCGAGACGGCCTTCACCTCGCGCAGCTTGTGCGAGATGAAGACGATCGAGGTGCCGTCGGCCTTCAGCTGCGCCATGATGCCGAGCAGCTCGTCGGTCTCCTTCGGCGTGAGCACGGCGGTCGGCTCGTCGAGGATCAGTACCTCGGCGTCGCGGACGAGTGCCTTGATGATCTCCACGCGCTGCTGCACGCCCACGGGGAGGTCCTCGACGACCGCGTCGGGGTCGACGTCGAACCCGTACTGGTCGGAGATCTGCCGGATGCGTGTGCGCGTCTCCTGGAGATTGAGCATTCCGCCGGCGGACGTGGCCTCGTTGCCGAGCGCCACGTTCTCGGCCACGGTGAAGACCGGGACGAGCATGAAGTGCTGGTGCACCATCCCGATGCCCGCGGCCATCGCGTCGCCGGGCCCCTTGAAGGTCACCGGCCGGTCGTTCACGCGGATCTCGCCCTCGGTGGGGTCGTACAACCCGTAGAGCACGTTCATCAGCGTGGACTTGCCGGCTCCGTTCTCGCCGAGCAGGCTGTGGACCTGACCGGGTTCGACCACGAGGTCGATGTGATCGTTGGCGACGAGCGAGCCGAAGCGCTTCGTGATGCCGACCAGTTCGAGTTTCACTCAACAGCCTGTTCTGTGTCGTTGACGTCCGCTGGGACGTCCGGTGGGAACCTGCGAGGAGGCCCCGTGAAGGATACCGGTTGCCGTGGCGATGCGCTCACCCGGTACAAACGCAAACCGCCCTCCCCCCGGCGTTGCTCCGCGGGAGGAGAGCGGCGTGCACTGCGTGGAACTACTGGGGGCTTGCCGCCGACTCGACGGTGATGTCGCCCGCGATGATCTGCTCCGTGAGTTCGTCGAGCGTGGTCTGCAGGTCCGCCGGTACGTTGGCCTCCTGGTCGTGGAACGGCGCGAGGGCCACCCCGCCGTTCTCCAGAGTGCCCACGTACGGGGTGTTGTCGAACTCACCCTCGACGTCCGTGGTAATGACGTCCTCGACGGCGTCGCCCATGAGCTTCATGACCGAGGTCAGGATGAACTCCTCGCCCTTCCCAGCCGTCTCGTAGCCGTCCGAGTCGACCCACACCGCCTTCGCGTTGGCGCCGGCACCGTTGGCCTCGATGATCGCATCGAGTGTGCCGAGTCCCACGGGTCCGGCGACCGGCATGATGATGTCGGCACCCTCATTGAGGAAGTTCTGCGTGTTGGTGGCTCCGGCCGCCTGGTCGTCGAAGTTACCGATGAACGTACCGTTCTGGCTCTCCTTGTCCCAGCCGAGCAGTTCGACGTTCTCGCCCGTCTCCTCGTTGTAGTACGCGACGCCGTCGGCGAAACCGTCCATGAAGATGGTGACCGTGGGGATGTTGATGCCGCCGTACGTGGCCACCTTGCCTGTCTCGGTCGTTGCCGCGGCGGCGTAGCCGGCGAGGAACGCTGCCTGCGCCGTGTCGTAGATGATCGGCTTGACGTTGGGCAGATCGATCGAGTTGTCGTCGACGATCGCGAAGTTCGTCTCGGCGTTCGCCTCCGCGGCCGCCTTCGTGGTGTCCGCGAGCAGGAAGCCCACGGTGACCACGAGGTTGCAGCCGCCCTGGACCATGCTGTCGACGTTCGGGCCGAAGTCGGTCTCGCTCTGGGACTCGGCCTGGTTGATCTCGATGCCGAGGTCGGTCTGCGCAGCTTGCAGGCCCTCGTAGCTCGACTGGTTGAACGAGCGGTCGTCGAAGCCTCCGGCGTCGGACACGATGCAGCCGAGGTAGTCGGTGGTTGCGGCGCCACTAGCGCCGTCGGCAGCCGGGGCGTCCGCAGGGGGCGGGGCGCCGCAGCCGGACAGCACGAGGGCGGAGACGCCGAGCACGGCGGCGGACAGGCCTGTGCCGCGCGTGATCTTGCGCAGTGAGTTCTTCAAAATGCCTCCAGGAGAAAGATGCGCCACGGGGACGACCACCCGTCGACCGAGAACAGGGACAGGGAAGCCGTGTTTTCGCTGAGTGACCGCGGCGCCGCCGCACCATCGGTGCAGCGCGTATGCGAACATCCTAAGGGCTCACGTGACGGACGACACTACGAGGTTCCGCAGGCCCGGGGGAATCGTTCAGGTTTCGTTATCCGGGCGTTCACGCCGCCCCGCCCAGCGGTGCCGCGACTCGCGCACTGCTCAGGCGCCGCCGTCGTACACGGCCTGCAGGGCGGCCGCCGCCATGACCCTGATGCCACACCCGATGGCGCGCTCGTCCGGCAGGTAGTCGCCGCGGTGGAGATCGAAGGTCTCCCCGCCCGGCGTCCGTGTGCCGAGCCGCATCATGGCTCCGGGCACCTCCTGCGTCATCCAGGCGAAGTCCTCCCCGCCCATGGACTGCGGGGTCAGGACGACGGCGCCGCGGCCGAGCTCGGCGCGTGCGGCGGCTTCCAGCAGCCCCGTCTCCGCCTCCTGGTTGACCACCGGAGGCACACCGCGGATGTGCTCGAGCTTGACGTCGACGCCGAACGGCGCCGCGACCTGCCGGACCACGCTGTCGAGGAGTTCGCCCGCGGACTCCCAGGCCTCCCCGTCGAGGCAGCGCAGCGTCCCGGACATGAAGCCGTGAGCGGGGATCGCATTCGGCGCCGACCCTGCGTGGATCTGACCCCAGACCACGGAGACCGCGCTCCGGACGTCGATACGGCGGGAGAGGACGGCCGGGACGTTCACGGCGATCGACGCGAGCGCGAACACGAGGTCCTCGGTGAGATGCGGCCGCGAGGTGTGCCCTCCCCGGCCGGTCAGCTCCACGCGGATGGTGTCGGAGGCGGAGGTGATCGCCCCGATGCGCGTGCCAACCAGACCGACGTCGATGCGGGGATCGCAGTGCAGCGCGAGGATGCGCGGCACGCCCTCGAGCACGCCCTGGGCGATGACGTCGATCGCCCCGCCGGGCATCATCTCCTCGGCGGGCTGGAAGATGATGCGCACGGTGCCGGGCAGGGGGTCCGCCGCGTGGAGTCGGGCGATGACGAGTGCCACGCCGAGCATCACGGTGGCGTGGATGTCATGACCGCAGGCGTGCGTCACGCCGGCGGTCGAGGAGGAGAACGGCAGACCCGTCTCCTCGACGATCGGCAGGGCGTCGATGTCCGCGCGCAGGCCGATGCGCAAGGGCCCGTCCCCGATGTCCACGAAGGCACCCGTGCCCTCGAGCACCTGCGGCTCGAGCCCCGCACGGCGGAGCCGCTCGACGATCAGCGCCGTGGTGCGGTGCTCCTTGTAGGACAGCTCCGGATGGCAATGGATGTCGCGTCGGACCTCCGTCAGCTCGTCGAGGAGAGGATCGAGCTCGGCGCCCACGCGTGTCGGCAGGGGTGTCTGTTGGCTGGGCGTGTCCACTTCTCAAGCCTACCGATCGCAGCAGCGCTGCCCGTCCGCCTCAGAGGACGTCCGTGTCCCCACTCGCCCGCAGGCGCTCGACCGCGGTCTTGACCTCCTGCGCGTGCTCCTTCGTGGTCACGAGCAGGGCGTCCGGCGTGTCCACGATGACGACGTTCTCGATCCCGATGAGCGCGATGACCCGCTTGGTGTCCGAGACGACGATGCCCGAGGCGTTCTCGGAGAAGACCCGGGCCCCCTCCCCCATGACCGTCAGCTCGCTGTTCTCCTCGGCCGGGTTCAGGCGGCCGATGGCCGCGAAGTCACCGACGTCGTCCCAGTTGAACTCGCCCGGGATCATCGCGACGTCGCCCGCGGCGGCCGCGGGCTCGGCGACGGCGTAGTCGATGGCGATCTTCGGGAGGTGCGGCCAGACGCGGCGGGCCACCTCGACCCGCCGGGGGGTGTCCCAGGCGCCGGCGATCTCCATGAGGCCCGCGTAGAGCTCGGGCTCGTTGGCGGACAGGTGCTTGAGCATGAGATCCACGGGCGCCACGAACATGCCGGCGTTCCAGGAGTAGTTGCCGCTCTCGATGTACCCGTCGGCCACCTCCTGCGACGGCTTCTCCACGAACTCGATGACGGCGCGGGCGCTGGGCGCACCCTCGGACGCGAGGGACTCGCCGGCGCGGATGTACCCGAAGCCGGTGGAGGCGTGGGTCGGCTTGATGCCGATCGTGACGATGTATCCCCGGGCGGCGGTGTGGATGGCCTCGCGGACGGCGGCCTGGAAGACCTCCACGGGTGCGATGACCTGGTCCGCGGCGAAGGAGCCCATGATGATGCTCGGGTCCCGCTGGTGCAGGATGGCGGCGGCCAGGCCGATCGCGGCGCCGGAATCCTTCGGCTCCGATTCGAGGACCAGGTTCATGTCCTCGATCTCGGGCAGCTGCGCGAGGACCGCCCGACGGTGCACGATCCCCGTGACCACCATGGTGCGGCCGTCGCACAGGGGGCGGAGCCGGTCGTAGGTCGCCCGGATCAGGGTGCTGCCGGAACCGGTGAGGTCGTGGAGGAACTTCGGAGCGGCCGCCCGCGAGAGGGGCCAGAGCCGTGTCCCGGTGCCTCCGGCGGGGATCACGCCGTGGAAGCGGGCCATCACCGGGTCGCTCGCGGCGTGCGCGGTGGCGTCCGCCGTGGGATCCGTCTCGGTGTCCGCCGGTGCGTCGGGCAGAGGGTCAGGGGTGTGGGCAGCCGCCCGCTCGGTACTCATCCGTTCCACGGTAACGGACGACGTCACGGTATCGCCCTCCGCCGCCTCGGAGGATCACCGCGCTCCCGGTCCCGCACCCAGGCGGCGAGCACGAGGGCGGCGACGGAACCTTCTGCCGCGCGCACGTGTTAACAAGGTCACAGGTGAGGGACCCCTAAATTGAACGGGGAGTGTCACCGCCCTACATTATTCTTACTAGAAGAGTGCTGTCGCACCGGCGTCACCCCTGCGCATCACGCGCGAACGCCCTCGCGATGCAGGGAGGTAATTTCAATGCCGAAGACACTGACTAAATCGCTGGTTCCAGCGGGCACCCTCTACCGCGGCCGCGAAGGTCAATGGTCCTGGGTTGCGCATCGCATCACCGGGGTCGTGATTTTCTTCTTCCTCCTCGTACACGTCCTGGACACCTCGTTGGTCCGCGTGTCCCCCGAGGCCTACGACGCCGTCATCGCGTCCTACAAGAACCCCATCATGGGCCTGGGTGAACTCGGTCTCGTGGCAGCCATCGTGTTCCACGCCTTCAACGGGATCCGCGTCATCCTCGTCGACTTCTGGAAAAAGGGGCCCAGGTACCACCGTCAGATGCTGTGGAGCGTCGTCGGTCTCTGGGCTGTCGTCATGATCGCCTTCTCGATCCGCCATCTCTCGCACGTCTTCGGAGGTTAGAACGCCATGGCTACCCCAACCATCGAGAGCCCGCGCTCGGGTCGAGTGACCCCGGGCTACTCACGCTCCACCGGATCGCGCGGCAACTTCGAGATGATCGCCTGGCTGTTCATGCGGCTCTCCGGCGCCATCCTCGTGGTCCTGATCTTCGTGCACCTCTACGTGAACCTGGTGGCCGGCGACGGCATCAGTGGGATCGACTTCGGTTTCGTCGCGGGTAAGTGGGCGGACCCGGTGTGGCAGATCTGGGACCTCACCATGCTGTGGCTGGCCATGCTGCACGGCACAAACGGCATCCGCGTGATCATCAACGACTACGCCGAGAAGAACAGCACGCGCATGTGGCTCAAGGGAGTCCTGTACACCTCCACGGTGGTCATCGTGGTGCTCGGCACCCTCGTGATCTTCACCTTCGATCCCTGCCCGGTCATCGACGGCGTGGCACACGTCGCGGAGTACTGCCCCGCTCCGTAAGCAGGATCGTCGCCTGCCGCAGGTCGGCAGTTCCCGCATGACAGGCCCGACGGAGCGCCCTCATGCACTCACACCGGTTTCAACAGAAAGAGCGACCAGCATGCAGGTCCACAAGTACGACGTCGTCATCGTCGGAGCGGGCGGCGCAGGGATGCGCGCAGCCATCGAGTCCGGCCAGCGCGCCCGCACCGCCGTCCTGACGAAGCTCTACCCCACGCGGTCGCACACGGGTGCGGCCCAGGGCGGCATGTGCGCCGCCCTCGCCAATGTCGAAGAGGACAACTGGGAGTGGCACACCTTCGACACCGTCAAGGGTGGCGACTACCTCGTCGACCAGGACGCCGCAGAGGTCATGGCGCGGGAGGCGATCGAGGCCGTCCTCGACCTCGAGAAGATGGGGCTGCCCTTCAACCGGACACCCGAGGGCCGGATCGACCAGCGTCGCTTCGGCGGTCACACACGTGACCACGGCAAGGCTCCCGTCCGCAGGTCCTGCTACGCGGCCGACCGCACGGGCCACATGATCCTCCAGACGCTGTACCAGAACTGCGTCAAGCACAACGTCGAGTTCTACAACGAGTACTACGTCCTCGACCTCCTCATGGTCGACGAGGAAGTGGTCGTCGACGGCGAGACGCGGATCCAGAAGCGCGTCGCCGGGGTCGTCTCCTACGACCTCGCATCGGGCGAGCTGCACGTCTTCCAGGCGAAGTCGATCGTCTTCGCCTCGGGCGGCGTCGGCAAGGTCTACAAGACGACCTCCAACGCGCACACCCTCACCGGTGACGGCATGGGCATCGCGTTCCGTCGGGGCATCCCCCTCGAGGACATGGAGTTCTTCCAGTTCCACCCGACCGGACTCGCCGGTCTCGGCATCCTCCTCTCGGAGGCCGCCCGCGGTGAGGGTGCCATCCTCCGCAACTCGGAGGGCGAGCGCTTCATGGAGCGCTACGCACCGACCATCAAGGATCTCGCTCCCCGTGACATCGTGGCGCGGTCCATGGCGAACGAGGTCCGCGAGGGCCGCGGTGCGGGGCCGAACAAGGACTACGTCCTCCTCGACCTCACCCACCTCGAGCCCGCCCACATCGACGCGAAGCTCCCGGACATCACCGAGTTCGCCCGGACGTACCTCGGCGTGGAGCCCTACACCGAACCGGTCCCCGTCTTCCCGACGGCGCACTACGCGATGGGCGGCATCCCCACCAACATCAAGGCCGAGGTCCTCGCGGACAACGACACCGTGGTGCCGGGGCTGTACGCCGCCGGCGAGGTCGCCTGCGTCTCGGTGCACGGATCGAACCGACTCGGCACCAACTCACTGCTGGACATCAATGTGTTCGGCAAGCGCGCCGGCCTGGCTGCCGCGGAGTACGCCCTGACAGCCGACTTCGTGGAGATCCCCGAGAACCCGACCACCGAGACCGAGGAGCTCCTCAACCGGGCCCGCAGCTCGGAGGGCGGCGAGCGCGTGGCCCTCATCCGCAAGGAACTCCAGGACATCATGGACGCCAACGTGCAGGTGTTCCGCACGGAGGAGACCCTCCTCGAGGCGCTGCGCGTGATCGACTCGCTCGAGGAGCGCTACACACGCATCACCGTGCAGGACAAGGGCAAGCGGTTCAACCTCGACCTCCTCGAGGCCGTGGAACTGGGCTTCCTGCTGGACATGGCGAAGGTCATGACGGCAGCTGCACTGCACCGCAAGGAGTCCCGTGGCGGTCACTTCCGGGAGGACTACCCGGAGCGCGACGACGAGAACTTCATGACCCATTCCATGGCCTACAAGGACCCCAGCGCCGTCGAGACGAGCGGTGTGCGCCTTGAGACCAAACCGGTGATCTTCACCCGATACCAGCCCATGGAGCGAAAGTACTGATGAGCACCGAAACGATGGAGAAGGAGCCGGCCTCCAAGGTCGAGCTCGCACCGGGTGTCGGCGGTGGCGGAGAGATCCCCACGTTCGACATCACCCTGAAGGTCCGCCGCTACGACCCCGAGATCTCCGACGAGGCGCGGTGGGACGAGTGGCAGCTGACCATGTACGGCACGGACCGCGTGCTGGACGCCCTGCACAAGGTGAAGTGGGAGCACGACGGTTCGGTGTCGTTCCGACGGTCCTGCGCCCACGGCGTCTGCGGGTCCGATGCCATGCGCATCAACGGCCGCAACCGCCTGGCGTGCAAGACGCTTCTGAAGGACCTCGACACGTCGAAGCCCATCCTCGTCGAGCCCATCAAGGGCCTGCCCGTGGAGAAGGACCTCATCGTCGACATGGAGCCGTTCTTCCAGTCGTACCGCGAGATCATGCCGTTCCTCGTCACGAAGGGCCACGAGCCCACGAAGGAACGGCTGCAGTCCGCCGAGGAGCGCGAGCGCTACGACGACACCACCAAGTGCATTCTCTGCGCGGCGTGCACGTCGTCCTGCCCCGTCTTCTGGACCGACGGTCAGTACTTCGGTCCCGCAGCGATCGTCAACGCACACCGCTTCATCTTCGATTCACGTGATGACGCCGGTGACATGCGCCTCGAGATCCTGAATGACAAGGAAGGCGTGTGGCGCTGCCGCACCACCTTCAACTGCTCCGAGGCCTGCCCTCGCGGTATCCAGGTCACCAAGGCCATCTCCGAGGTCAAGCAGGCCATCCTGACCCGCAGGGTCTGATTCGCACGCAGGGTCAGATCCGGCCGGTAACGCCGGCCGGCACGATGAAGGGCGGTCCGTCACCGACGGGCCGCCCTTCGTCATGTCCGGGTCGGATGCTTCGTCACGTCAGGGGCAGGCGACCGGCCGGAACGATCATCCTTCGGAATCCTGCTTCCGCCGGCTGCGCTGCTGCAGGCTGCCCGTCCTGGCCCCGCGCCGTCGATCCTCCCTGACCTCGCGGTCGGCCGTCCCGATGGCGCACCACGCCGTCGCCAGCAGGTACACCTGGTTCAGGAAGAAGAACCAGATGAAGAGCCCGAGGATCACGGCGAACTGCAGCAGGATGACGTTCCGGCCGAGGCCCGCGAGGAGGAGCGTCGAGAAGGACCGCAGGAGGGTGCTTCCGATACCGGCGATCACAGCTCCCTGCAGGAGCACGGGCCGCGGCATGTCTATGGCGGACGCCGAGCGCAGCAGGACGACGGCGACGAGCGTGTCGAGGACCACCATGACGGCGAACCCCGCCACCTGGGTGAGCCAGCGGCTCGCGTCGGTCAGGTGGAGGAAGGTGAGCACGGCGCCGAGCGTGGTGTTGGCGAGTACACCGACCACCGTGGTCACGAGCATCACCACCGCGAGCAGGGCGAGCGTCCCGAGGTCCTTGAGCTTGATCACCACAGGGAGCCCCACGAGCGGCGGCAGGTCGAAGATCCGCCGCATGGCCTCCCTGATCCCCGCCACCCAGCCGAGGGCCGTGGCGAGGGTCACCACGGCCGACACGAGGAGGGCCAGACCGAACCCGGTGTCGCCGTCGAACAGGACCTCCGGTCGCACGAGCCCCTCCTGATCGCCCTCGGCGATCAGCCCGGGCACGGCCGCGTCAAGGGCGCCGATGACGATGCGCTGGAGCGTCTCGTTGCCGGCGAGCACGAGCCCGAAAATCGCGAAGCCCACGAACAGGAGTGCGGCGATGGTGAAGAAGAGCCGGTAGGCGAGCCCGGCGGCCATCAGGGGGCCGCTCCGCACGAGGTAGAGCTGGAACACCCGGACCGGACGGAGGGTGTTGAACCGCGACAGGGCGAGATCGGTCCGCGCGAGGAACAGCTCCGCTCCCCCGCTGCCGGATCGTCTCAACCGACCGAGCCGCACCTGTGCGTCGATCACCTTGCGGTGGAGCTCGGGCAGGCTGGCGGGTGACGGCTGCTCAGGAACAGGGGGTTTGGGAGCGGTCAGCGATGCCAAAGTGCAGCTCCTCCCGCAACCTCCACAGGCCCGAGGGCAGGTGTTCGTAGAGCCCCATGGCTCCCACCTCGAAGGACGCCTCGAAGTCCCCCAGCTGCTCGAGCGCAGCATCCATCCCGGCGTCCGAGACGTCGTGGGCCACGGTCACGTGGGGGTGGAACGGGAATTCGAGGTCGCGCTCCAGGGGGCCCGTCTGGAGCCGCGTGTGCAGATCCACGCACTCCTCGTAGCCCTCGACGAGGTTCAGGAACACCACCGGTGACACCGGACGGAAGGAACCGGTTCCCCTCAGGGTCACACCGAAGGACTGTTGACCTTGCGCGACCTCCCGCACGTGGTCGATCGTCGCAGTCCAGTCCGTGGCCTGGGTGGTGGTGATCAGGGTGACGTGGGGCGGCACCACGGACGCCATCGGATCACCGAAGGAGGCGCGCCAGGTCACGAGCCTGCCGGCGAGCGGCTCCGGTATCGGGATGGTGATCCCCACGCAGCTCTCCGCCCGCAGTGCGTCCGCAGCGTCTGCAGAGGACGGACGACCGGCGAGGGCACACATGGGTCAGCGAGCTCCGGCGGCGGGCAGGAAGCCCACGCGCGCGTACACGTCGGCGAGTGTGGGTGCTGCCAGCGCCCGTGCCTTCGCGGCTCCCTGGGCCAGCAGCCGGTCGAGCTCCGCCGGATCGGCGAGCAGTTCCTCGGTCCGCGAGCGGATCGGCGCGAGCGCCTCGACCACCACGTCGGCTAGGTCGACCTTCAGATGGCCGTACATGCGGCCGGCGTACTCGGCCTCGAGCTCGGCTACGCTCCGACCCGACAGCAGGGAGAAGATACTGAGCAGGTTCGAGACGCCGGGCTTCTCGGCCCGATCGAAGCGGATCTCGGTACCCGCGTCCGTGACGGCCGACTTGATGCGCTTGGCCGTGACCTTCGGGTCGTCGAGCAGGTTGATCAGGCCTGCGACGGACGGTGCGGACTTGGACATCTTCGCCGTCGGGTTCTGGAGGTCGTAGATCTTCGCCGACTCCTTCTGGATGAAGGGCTCCGGCACCACGAAGGTCTCCCCGAACCGGGCGTTGAAACGCTGTGCGAGGTCCCGGCTCAGCTCCACGTGCTGTCGCTGGTCCTCACCGACCGGGACGCCGTCGGGCCGGTACAGCAGGATGTCCGCGGCCTGCAGGATCGGGTAGGTGAAGAGCCCCACGCTCGCCGCGTCGGTGCCCTGCTTGGACGCCTTGTCCTTGAACTGCGTCATGCGCGAGGCCTCACCGAAGCCGGTGAGGCAGTTGAGGACCCAGGCGAGCTGGGCGTGCTCCGGGACATGCGACTGCACGAACAGTGTTGCGGTGTCCGGATCCACACCGCCTGCGATGTACTGCGCTGCAGTGAGGCGGGAGCGGTGCGCCAGTTCCTGCGGGTCCTGCGGCACCGTGATCGCGTGCAGATCGGGGATGAAGTAGACGGCGTCGAAGGTCTCCTGCAGACGGACCCAGTTGACGAGCGCGCCGAGGTAGTTGCCGAGGTGGAGCGAGCCGGCCGAGGGCTGCATGCCGGACAGGACGCGCTGGCGGGCACCCTGTGCGGCAGGCGCCGCGGAAGAGGTGGTGGGAGCTGCGGTAGGGATGGTCATGGTGCGTCTGCGTCCTCGGGTTGTATCCGGTAGTCGACGACGAGCGGCGCGTGGTCCGAGAACCGCGTGTCCCAGCTCGGCGCCCGGTCGACGTCGGCGCTCACGGCGCTCTCCGCGAGGGCCTGCGTGGCCAGCTGGTAGTCGATGCGCCACCCGGTGTCGTTGTCGAAGGCCTTTCCACGCCAGGACCACCAGGTGTACGGCCCGTCGATCGGCCCGGCGAGGGATCGCGCGACGTCGATGAAGCCGCACTCGTTTGAGAAGAACCTGTCGAAGTACGCGCGTTCCTCGGGCAGGAAGCCGGCGTTCTTCACGTTGCCCTTCCAGTTCCGGATGTCCAGCTCCGTGTGCCCCACGTTCAGGTCACCCATCACGACGGCGTGGTCCGCGCGGTCCCGCAGGTGCGGCAGGCGGGCGGCCATGGCGTCGAGGAACCGGTACTTGTCGTCCTGTTTCTGGGTGCCCACCTCGCCGGAGTGCACGTAGGCGCTGACGACCGAGAGCGCCGTGCCGTGGATCTCGAAGTCGGCCTCGACCCAGCGTCCGGCGGTGTCGAAGTAGGAGTCACCGATGCTGGTCCTCGTGGCGACGGGCTCCTGGCGGGATGCGATGGCTACCCCCGCGCGGCCCTTCGCCTCGGCCTCGGTGTGGAGGATGTGCCAGCCGTCACCGAGCAGGGAGCGGACCACGGCATCGGGCGCACGGACCTCCTGCAGACACAGGATGTCGACGTCGCGCCCGTCCAGCCACTGCTGCATGCCGCGCTTGTAGGCGGCGCGGATGCCGTTGACGTTCACGGAGGCGATGCGCAGGGGCTTCAGCTCTGGGGTGGATGCCGGACTCACTCGATCCACCTTACCCCGCAGTTTTGCGCGCATCACGTCCGCCGGAACGGCCTCCACTCAGTCGACCACGGTGCCTTCGACAGGGCCCTCCGACGAGCCCTTCATCATGGACCGGGCGTTGTGCGAGGTGATCTCGATGGTCTCGAGCGCACGCTCCACCATCCCCTCGTCCTTACCCAGGTACTCCCTGACGACACCCACCTGCACCTGCACGATCTTGAAGCTGTGGTCCAGCTTCAGATCCCGCGAGCGGTCGATCGCGGCTGGTGGCACACTCCCGCGCGCATCGAATCCCCCGTGCGTCTGAAGGCGGGCCGCAGCCTTGCGAGCAGCGGACCGCAGGCTGACCACCACATAGCTGAAGATGAGCAGCCAGCCGAGCGAGATGAGGGCCACGAGCCACCCGATGACGTCGTTCTGGTTGGCCGCGAACACCACGGCCACCAGGAAGACGATCACCATCACGGCCATGCCGGCGGTACCCATGCGCATACTCACGCCCCGGCCCGCGGGCCGTCCGTTGTTCCCGATGCTCTGCATACGGTCATTGTTCCGCATGCGCGCCACGAGCCGCCGAGCTTCCACCGCTGGCGAACTGCCAGCCCCTTCAAAGATTTTTCACATCTTCCCCCATCCGTGATGGGTGTCACCCCGAATCAGGGTTACGCGCGCCCTCTCGGTGCGCTTCACTCGCACTATGGAGGAATACCCCATGAACAAGAAGATGCGTCTCATCGCCGTTCCGGCCCTCGCCCTCGGCGCTGTCGCCATGGCAGGTGCCCCCGCGATGGCCGACCACGCCACAGGCACCTACTCGTCCACGCTGGGCCAGCTGAACGGCACCACGGGCACCGGAACCATCACGGTCGACGTGAAGGGCGCCAGCGCCACCATCAACCTGCAGGTTTCCGGCCTCGCCGAGACCTTCATGGACATGCCGTACCCCCACGTCCAGCACATCCACGGCGGCGCTGCAGGCGTCTGCCCCACCCCCGCCAACGACGCCGATGCCAACGGCATCGTCAGCGTTTCCGAGGGTGCAGCCGGCTACGGAGGAATCCTCACCACGATCACCACCTCCGGTGCAACCACGCCTGCCGAGGGCCTGAACCTCGCTCTCGGTGGCCAGGGTGGAACCTACTCGGTCGAGCGCAAGATCGAGCTCGACCAGGCCACTCAGGACGCCCTCGCCGCCGGCACCGCCGTCGTCGTCGTCCACGGTCTGGATCCCGCAACCACCCCCGCAACGGCTGAGGTCTTCAACAGCCGTAGCGACCTGACCCCCGAGCCCCAGGAGGCGCTGCCCCTCGGCGCCACCTCGCCCGCACTGTGCGGCACGCTCGTGAAGACCCAGATGGGCGAAATGCCGTACGGCGGAGCCGACACCGGTGTTGCCACCGAGTCCTCCAACACCGCAGGCATGATCGCCCTCGGTGGCGGGCTCGTCCTCGCAGCAGCAGCCGGTGGCACCTACGCCGTTCGTCGCCGCGCCAACGCGTAATACCTATCCTTCACTGTGATCGGTAAAGCAATCGGCCACCGCTGGGGCTTCACGGCCCCGGCGGTGGCCGCCCTTTTTCTCCTGACCGGCTGTGGCTCCGGGGACGCCCCTGCCACCACAACCGAGACCTCCGTCAGCGCGGCGCCCACCGTGGCGCCGACGTCGCAGGCTCCTACGCAGGCTCCCGCCGCGCCGTCGTCCCCGCCCGCTGCGGCTCCCGCCCCTGCGGAACCCGCCCAGCCGGCGGTCCTCCCGGCATCGGAACCCGTCACCCTGGAGATTCCGACGATCGGCGTGCGGACGGACCTCCTCAGTCTCGGTCTCCGCGAGAACCGGAGCCTCGAGGTACCGCCGGACGGACCGGGCGCACCGGCGAGCTGGTACAACCAGTCCCCCACCCCGGGTGATCGCGGGCCGGCAGTGATGCTCGGGCACGTGAACGCTACCGATGGCGGCAAGGGCGTCTTCGCCGATCTCCGCGCCCTGAAGGCGGGAGACCGCATCAACGTCATCCGTCAGGACGGCTCGACGGCGGAGTTCGAGTTCCAGCGTGGCGAGCAGTACGAGAAGGACAACTTCCCGACCTTCACGGTCTACGGCAACACCCCGGGCTCGGAACTGCGGCTCATCACATGCGACGGCTACAACCCGGACACGGGCGAGTTCGACGACAACTACGTGGTGTACGCGACACTCGTCATCTGAACGACACGTCCCACGGCCGAGCGGTCCTGACGACACTCGATCCTGACGATGGCATGGTCGGGCACCGGTAGGACCCGCACCGCCGCGACGGGTCACAGCACACGAAGCGACGGCCGGGCCCCAGCCCCGACCGTCGCTTCGTCGTTGCGCGTACCGCCCTGTCCACCAGGACCAGACCGGACAGTAGCCGGCTGTGCGCCTGCGCACGGCGGACGACGTCGCTCACTCCCGCCGTCCCGACAGTCGTCGGAAGCCACTCCGCCACTCTACTTCTGGAAGAGCGTCCGCAGCCGGAGAGTCGTCAGGAACAGTCCCACGGCGATCATCACGAGGAAGTAGCTTACGTGGATGACCGTCGCCGGCGTGAAGGACGCGATGCTGATCTGCCGGAGGAGCTCGACACCGTGCCACAGCGGCAGGGCCTGGATGAACCACTGGATCCCCTGCGGGTACACGCTCAGGGGGTAGAAGGTGGCCGAGAACAGGAACATCGGCAGCATGACGAAGTTGATCCACTCCATCTGCTGGAAGGTCTTCATGAAGCTCGTGATGCCCATGCCGAAGGAGGCGAACCCGAAGGCGATGAGCACGGCCGCAGGGATGACGAGCAGCGCCACCGGGCTGGTGATCAGACCCATGAGAGCCATCACCGCCGTGAAGCCCGTCGCATACATGGCACCGCGGAGCAGGGCCAGGACGATCTCCCCGATCGCGACGTCGAGCGGACCGAGCGAAGTGGACAGCATGCCCTGGTAGAGCTTCGCGAAATTCATCCGGAAGAAGACGTTCCAGGTGCTGTCGTACACGGCACCGTTCATCGCCGAGACCGCGAGGAGTGCCGGGGCGATGTACGCGGCGTAGCTGATCGGCTGCCCGTCGGGTCCCTCGACGGTTCCGACGAGGGCTCCGAGTCCGACGCCCATCGACAGCAGGTACAGCACGGGCTCGAAGAAGCCAGAGACCATCACCAACCAGTTGTTGCTGCGCGTGGCCAGCAGGCCCCGGGCGATCACCGCCTTCGCGTTGCGCGAGTACAGGGCCGCGAGCGGTCTGCGCGACCCCTCGAGCGCGTAGTCGGCGGCCGTCAGCTGCGTGGTCATTTCCCCAACCGCCGTGCATAGACGCGACGCGCGAGCCGCAGGCCCACGATCGCCAGGACCACCAGGAAGGCGACGTGCACGACGGCGAGCCACGCCGGCAGGTCCTGGCCGTAGGTGAGCGCCCGGCCCAGCTCCGTGCCGTGCCAGAGCGGGGAGATCCACCCGATCCACTGGAGGAAGACGGGAAGTGTGGTCAGCGGGTAGAAGGTGCCGGAGAAGAGGAACAGCGGCATCACGATGAAGCGCATGACGAGGGCGAACTGGCCCTTGTCGTTCTCCACGCTCGCGGCGTAGGCCATGAGCGGCAGACCGAAGGCAAGGCCCGTGAGGACGGCGACGGGGACGGCGAGGACACCCGTCGCCTCGGGTGAGGCGCCGAAGGCTGCCACGATGAGGAAGTAGATCACCGTGGTCACCGTCAACCGCGTGGCGATCGCGAGGACGTGGCCGTGGACGATCTGGTCGGTACTGAGCGGGGAGGCGTGCGGCCCGTAGTAGACGCGCCGCCACTTGAAGCCGTCCATCACCGGGTAGGTGAACTCGGTGGCCGCGGTCATGATCGTCGCCGAGGCGAGCAGGGCTGGTGCAATGAAGGCGAGGTAGCTCACGCCCCCGAAGACGCTGCCGGAGGTCTGGTCGACGAGTGTCGCGAGCCCGACGCCCATCGCGAAGAGGTACATGACGGGCGTGCCGACGCTCGTCGCGAGCAGCGTCCACTTGTAGCTGTTCATGGCGCGCAGGACGTGCTCCGCGTAGTACAGCGACCCGAAGGTCCTGGCGCGGCGGGCCGAGACCTGCGGAGGGTGGGCGTGCAGGCGGTACGGCGTGCCGGGAGGGGCGTCGGGCGTCGCGGGTGTCACAGGAGCGGCGGCTGTGGGGCGTGGATCAGTCAACGAGGCTCCGTCCCGTCAGGCGGAGGAAGACGTCCTCGAGGGAGGATCTCCGGACGAGCGAGGTCACGGGCCGGAGCCCCCGCGAGATCACCTGCTCGAGGGCCGCTTCGCCGTCGTGCGCGTAGATGAGCACGCGGTCGGGCAGCGGCTCGAGCCGGTCACCGATGTCCAAGAGTTCGGCGGCGACGGTGGTGTTGCGTTCGGAACCGAAGCGCAGCTCGAGGACCTCCCGGGTGGAGTGCTCGCGGATGAGCTGCGCGGGTGACCCCTCGGCCATGATCCGGCCCTTGTCCACGACGACGAGCCGATCGCAGAGCTGTTCGGCCTCATCCATGTAGTGGGTGGTGAGGATCAGGGTCACGCCGGATTCCTTGAGCCGGAACAGGCGGTCCCACAGGATGTGGCGGGCCTGGGGGTCCAGCCCCGTGGTCGGCTCGTCGAGGAGGAGGATCTTCGGCTCGTTGATGAGCGAGCGTGCGATGGTCAGGCGCCGCTTCATGCCTCCGGACAGCGCATCCACCTTTGCGGAGGCCTTGTCCGTGAGCTGGGCGAATTCGAGGAGCTCGTCCGCCTTCGGCTTGAGGTAGCTCATGGGGAGCCCGAAGTAGCGCCCGTAGACGAGCAGGTTGTCGCGTACCTTCAGTTCCTCGTCGAGGTTGTCCTGCTGCGGCACTACGCCGAGGTGCGCCCTGACCTCGGGGCCGTGCTCCTCCGGGTCCAGGCCCATGATGGTGAGGTCACCGGAAGTGCGCTGCGACACCCCGCCGATCATGCGCATGGTCGTGGACTTGCCTGCGCCGTTGGGTCCGAGCAGCCCGAACGACTCCCCCGCGGGCACCTTGAACGAGATGCCGTCCACCGCCCTGAAATTGCCGTAGTGCTTGTGGAGGTCGACAGCTGAGATGACCGGCGGACCGGCGGGGGTGATGGGCACCCGTCCAGCCTAGGCGAGTGGAGCGATTGGCAGAAGCCAAGTGCCCCTCAGAGGCCGGCCAGGCGCTCCGCTGCCTCGACCACGTTCGTGAGCAGCATCGCGCGGGTCATGGGACCCACTCCGCCCGGGTTCGGGGAGAGCCAGCTGGCCACACCCGTGGCTGCCGGGTCGACGTCGCCCGTCAGCTTCGCCTTGCCCGTCTGCGCGTCCTCGACCCGGCTGACGCCGACGTCGAGCACGATCGCTCCCGGCTTCAGCTGGTCCGCCGTGATCATGTGGGGGATGCCTGCTGCGGCCACGACCACGTCCGCACGGCCGAGGTGGCCTGCGAGGTCCACCGTGCCGGTGTGCGCGAGTGTGACGGTCGCATTGATCTGCTTGCGGGTCAGGAGCAGCCCGAGCGGCCGGCCGACGGTGACGCCCCGCCCGACCACGAGTACGTCGAGCCCCTTGAGCTCGATGTCGTGACGCCGCAGGAGCTCCACGATGCCGTGCGGCGTGCACGGCAGGGGCGAGTCCATCGGCGCGTTGACGTTGAGCACCAGCTTGCCGAGGTTCGTCGGATGCAGGCCGTCCGCGTCCTTGGCCGGTGTGATCCGCTCGAGGATCGCGTTCGTGTCGATATGCGCGGGCAACGGCAGCTGGACGATGTACCCCGTGGTCGCATCGTCGTCGTTCAGTTCGTCGATGACTGCTTCGAGCTCGTCCTGCGTGACCGTGGCCGGGAGGTCGCGCCGCACCGACGTGATCCCCACCTGTGCACAGTCGCGGTGCTTGCCGGCGACGTACGAGTGGCTGCCCGGATCATCACCGACGAGCACGGTGCCGAGACCGGGGGTGATGCCACGCTCGCGGAGGGCGCTCACACGCTCGGCGAGTTCCTCCTTGATGCGGGCTGCTGTGGCCTTGCCGTCAAGGATGCGTGCGGTCGTGGTCATGGGAACCGTCCTTCTGGTACTCGTCGAGCTGCTCGAGGAGGAACGCCTTGCCCCGGTCGCAGCACCCGGTGAAGCAGCATTCGCTGGTGGGGATGTCGTAGTCCGACGACGCGGCCGCCCTCGAGGAGAGTGCGGCGGGCGGCAGCGGGTCTACCACTCCTCCTGGCCCGGGTAGAGCGGGAAGTCCGCGGCGAGCGCGGAGACGCGCGCGCGCAGGGCGGCGACGTCGGGAGACGGCTTCAGCGCTGCGGCGATGATCTCGCCCACCTCACTGAACTCCCGCGCGCCGAAGCCCCGGGTGGCCAGTGCCGGCGTACCGATGCGGAGCCCCGAGGTGACCATGGGCGGGCGGGGGTCGAACGGCACGGCGTTGCGGTTGACGGTGATGCCGACCGAGTGGAGCACGTCCTCCGCCTGCTGGCCGTCGAGCACGGAGTTCCGCAGGTCCACCAGCACGAGGTGGACGTCGGTGCCACCGGTGAGCACCGAGACGCCGTGCTCGGTGACGTCGGATGCCGTGAGGCGCTCGGCGATGATGCGCGCACCTTCGAGGACGCGCTCCTGCCGCTCGCGGAACTCCGCGGACCCGGCGATCTTGAAGGCCGTCGCCTTACCGGCGATCACGTGCATGAGCGGCCCGCCCTGCTGACCGGGGAACACCGCGGAGTTGAGCTTCTTGGCCCACTCCTTCTTCGCGAGGATCACGCCGGAACGCGGACCCGCGAGGGTCTTGTGCACCGTGGAGGTGACGACGTCGGAGTGCGGCACGGGGCTCGGGTGGACGCCGGCTGCCACGAGGCCCGCGAAGTGCGCCATGTCTGTCCAGAGGAGCGCTCCGACCTCGTCGGCGATGGACCGGAAGGCGGCGAAGTCGAGCTGCCGCGGGTAGGCGGACCAGCCGGCGATGAGGACCTGCGGCTTCTCCGCGATCGCCTGCGCGCGCACGCGGTCCATGTCGAGGCGGTGGGTGTCCTCCTCGACCCCGTAGGCCGCCACCTCGTAGAGCTTCCCGGAGAAATTGAGCTTCATGCCGTGCGTGAGGTGACCGCCGTGGGCGAGCGAGAGGCCCATGATCTTGTCACCGGGCGTGATCATCGCGGCCAGGGCAGCGGCGTTCGCCTGCGCACCCGAGTGCGGCTGGACGTTCGCGAACTCGGCACCGAACAGGGCCTTGACCCGCTCGATCGCGAGGTTCTCGGCGACGTCCACGTGCTCGCAGCCGCCGTAGTACCGGCGTCCGGGATACCCCTCGGCGTACTTGTTGGTGAGGACGCTCCCCTGGGCCTCGAGGACGGCACGCGGCGCGAAGTTCTCGGAGGCGATCATCTCGAGGGTGTCGCGCTGCCGGGCGAGCTCGTCGCGGAGCACGGCGGCGATCTCCGGATCAACTTCGGCGAGCGGCGCGTTCGTCACCGAGTTCGCGTGCACCGGGGTGGGAGCGGAGTGGGACGGAGCCATGGATGAGGTGGTCATCGGTTGATCCTTCTCTGGGTCTCGCGGGAGGTCAGTCTGACTCGCGGGCGGCACGGGTACCCCGGCCGCTCGAGAAACGTGACCCGCGGCCCAGGCGTGCGATCCGTGGTCTGCACCGGCGCTCGTCCCTGCGGTGCTGCTGGGACCAACTCCATGCCGCTTCCTGGTGGTTGCCCACCCTACGCCAGTCGCGACGCTCCCATGCTAGCCGCAGCGTCGATGCAGCCGCCACCGGGCCGCAGGTCACGGCAGGCTGGAATAGCCGCGACGCCGGTGCGGTTCCGGGAGGCAGAGCACCCTCGGGAGCGTATGCCGGAGCCGGCACATCGTCCGGTCGGGTGAGGAGAGGTTGATCGTGATGGACGAGGCACCGAGGGCAGGGGCAGCAGGACTCCCCGGCGTGGGCGAGGAACGGCGGGTCCGTGTGGTGGTGATCGGCGCGGGTCAGGCCGGCTTGAGCAGCGCTCACCACCTCCTGCGCCGCGGCCTCGCACGGCACGAGGACGTCGTCGTCCTGGATGCGAACGCCGCCCCCGGCGGCGCCTGGCTGCACCGCTGGCCCTCCCTCACCTTCGGGACCGCCCACGCACTCCACGACCTCCCCGGCCTGCCGCTCGGAACGCCGGATCCGGCAGAGCCGGCGTCGGCTGTGGTCAACCGGTACTACGGGGAGTACGAGCGGACCTTCGACCTGCCGGTGCTCCGCCCGGTCGGCGTGACCCGGGTGGAGGCGGACGGCGCGGACGGCCCCCTCCGCGTGGTGACGAGCAGCGGCACGTGGGTGGCCGACGTCGTCATCAGCGCCACCGGGACATGGGACCGCCCGTACTGGCCCTACTACCGTGGGCGCGACGTCTTCGCCGGTCAGCAGCTTCACACCCACGACTTCCGGTCCGCCGCCGCGTTCGCGGGGCGGCGGGTCCTGGTGGTGGGCGGCGGGACGTCCGCCGTGCAGTTCATGCTGCAACTCCAGGCAGCCGGGGCCCTGCCGGTCTGGTCGACGCGGCGGCCGCCGTCGTTCACGCGCCGCACGTTCGATCCCGAGTGGGGGCGGCAGGTGGAGTCCGACGTCGATGCGCGGACGCGGGCCGGGCTCCCTCCCGCCAGCGTGGTGTCCGTGACGGGGCTCGCCCTGACCCAGGAGTACCAGCGCGGTATCGAGGCGGGAGTGCTGGTCTCCCGCGGGCCACTGGCAGAGCTGCGCGAGCACTCCGCGGTGTTCACGGACGGCACGGTGGCGGAGATCGACGTCGTCCTGTGGGCCACGGGGTTCCGTGCATCCCTGGACCACCTGGCTCCGCTGCGCCTCCGCGAGCCGGGCGGCGGGATCCTGATGGACGGTGTGCGGGTGGTGCGCGAACCGCGCCTGCTGCTCGTGGGCTACGGCGCCTCGGCGTCCACGTTGGGGGCCACGCGGGCGGGCCGCGCCGCTGCGGTGGCCGCCGTCACGAAGGTGAAGGAACGTCCACCCCTCGGGACATCGACCGGTAGCCTCGCCTAGGTGACCTCCTCCGCGCCGCGCTCCCCCTCCTCCTACTCGCTGACCCTCTCCTGTCCGGACCGCCCGGGAATCGTCCACGGCGTCTCGGGGGCACTCGTGGACGCCGAGGCGAACATCACCGAGTCCCAGCAGTACGGCAGCCCCGACACCGGGACCTTCTTCATGCGGGTGGCACTCACCACGCCCACCGACGAGCAGGCCCTCCACGCGGCGCTGCAGCCGGTGGCGGAGTCCTTCGGCATGACGTGGTCACTCGTGGAGGCGCAACGCCGCACCCGCACGCTGATCATGGTGTCGAAGGCTGCGCACTGCCTCAACGACCTCCTCTTCCAGCACCGCTCGGGCACACTGCCCATCGACATCCCCGTGATCGTCTCGAACCACCCCGACCTCGCCGACCTCGCGGCATTCTACGGCGTCGAGTTCCACCACATCCCCGTGACACCGGACACCAAGGAGGACGCCGAGAACGCCCTTCGCGCCGTCATGCGGCGGTACGAGATCGAGCTGGTGGTGCTCGCCCGCTACATGCAGATCCTCAGCGACGACCTCTGCCGGGACCTGCTGGGGCGCGCCATCAACATCCACCACTCGTTCCTGCCCTCCTTCAAGGGCGCGCGGCCCTACCACCAGGCACACGCCCGCGGCGTGAAGCTCATCGGGGCGACGGCGCACTACGTCACGGCGGCGCTCGACGAGGGGCCGATCATCGAGCAGGAAGTCACCCGCGTGGACCACGTGCGCACCGCGGAGCAGCTCGCCACGATCGGTCGCGAGCTCGAGGGGCGCGCCCTCGTCCAGGCGGTCCAATGGCACGCCGAACAGCGCGTGCTGCTCGACGGGCGCCGGACCATCGTCTTCAACTGACGCGTGCACCCGGTAGGAGCGGCCGCGCGCCGACGACACGTCGCCTAGGCTGACGGGATGTCCCGGCACACCTTCCGCGGGAAGACGCCCGTCGTCGCCCCCTCCGCCTTCATCGCCCCCACCGCGACCCTGATCGGCGACGTCACCGTCGGGGACCACGCGAGCGTCTTCTTCGGCGCTGCCGTCCGCGCCGACGCCGCGACGATCAGCATCGGCGCGGGGTCCAACCTGCAGGACAACGTAGTGGTGCACGCCGACCCCGGCTTCCCCGCGCGGATCGGCGCGCGCGTCAGCGTGGGCCACGCTGCCGTGGTGCACGGCTGCACCATCGAGGACGACTGCCTCATCGGCATGAGCGCCACCGTCATGAACGGCGCGGTGATCGGTACCGGCTCACTGGTGGCCGCCGGCGCCGTGGTGCTCGAGGGCACCGTGGTGCCTCCGCGCTCGCTGGTCGCAGGAGTACCGGCGAAAGTGCGGCGGACGCTCGCCGACGGCGAGGTGGACGGCGTGAAGGAGAACGCGACGAGTTACCGGAAGCTCGCGCAGGAGTACTTCACTGCGTTCACTTCTTGACGGCAACGGGTCGGTCCTGCACCCTTGGTTCCATGCCCGCTGAAACACCCTCGACGGCGAGGACACCGTGAGTGCCGCCCGCAAACCCGGTTCGCAATCCGCCCTGCGCGAGCAGAACCAGCAGCGCGTCATCGGGGCCCTCCGCTCGGGCGGACCACAGACGCAGGCCGAACTCTCGCGACAGACCGGCCTCTCCACGGCCACCATCTCGAACATCGTCAAGGTGATGGCGACCTCGGGGATCGTGCGCACGGCTCCGACCACGAGCTCCGGTCGCCGCGCGCTCTCGGTGATGCTCACCGACAACGGCCAGGTGGCGGTCGGTATCGACATCGGGCGGCGGCACCTCCGGGTGGCCCTCGCCACCCCGGATTACCGCGTGCTGCAGGAAGCATCGGTGGCACTCCCCCTCGGGCACTCGGCAGCCGACGGGCTGTCCGCGGCAGCCGACCTCATGGAGACCCTCCTCGAGAACAGCCGCGTGGACCGACGCGCCGTGCTCGGAGCCGGGATCGGCATCCCGGGGCCCATCGACCGGCGGACGGGGACCGTGGTGCAGGGTGCGATCCTCCCCGAATGGGTGGGCATCAACATCCGACAGAGCTTCGGCGAGCGGTTGCAACTACCCGTCCTCATCGACAACGACGCGAACCTCGGCGCTCTCGCACAGGTGACCTGGGGGCCCCACAGCGCCGTGGAGAACCTGATGTTCATGAAAGTGGGCACGGGCATCGGGTCCGGTCTGGTTCTGAACGGCGCGCTCTTCTACGGCAATGTCGGGGTGACGGGCGAGATCGGCCACACCACCATCAACGAGCAGGGCCTCGTATGCCGGTGCGGTAACCGCGGGTGCCTCGAGACCGTGGCATCGACCGCGACCATGATCGAGCTGCTCGGCCGCGGGAGCACGGAGGCGGTGGACACCCAGCGCATCATCGACTGGGCACTGCGGGGAGACACCGCGGCGCTGCGCGTGATCGACGACGCCGGCGTGGCCATCGGGCGGGCGATGGCGCACGTCGCCAACCTCATCAACCCGGAGACCATCGTGATCGGTGGGCCGCTGACGGAGCTCGGCGAGATCCTGCTCGCGCCGGTACGTCGCGGACTCGCGCGCCATGCGGTCCCGATCATCGGGGAGACGACGAGCGTGTGCATGTCCTCGCTCGGGGATCGCGCGGAGGCACTGGGCGGGGCCGCCGTCGTTCTCGCGCACCTCGGCGGGAAGCCCGCGCTGGCCATCCCCGCATAAAGATTCGGCGTACTTTTCCCGATGTTTGCGTTCACTAGTTGACGGCAGCTGGCTGCTACGTGTTCAATCCTTGTGGGCCGCACTCCGGCCAGCATCATGACAACGCCGTCGCCGCGGGAGGGCCCTTTGAACAACCACACCATCCTCGAGATGCGATCGATCACGAAGGAGTTCCCCGGAGTACGGGCTCTTTCCGAGGTGTCGCTCGAGGTACGGGCCGGCGAGATCCACGCCATCTGCGGCGAGAACGGTGCCGGCAAGTCCACGCTCATGAAGGTGCTCTCGGGGCTCTACCCCTACGGCGACTACAGCGGCGAGATCGTCTTCCAGGGCGAGGAGGTCCGCTTCAAGGACATCCGCTCGAGCGAAGCCGCCGGGATCGTGATCATCCATCAGGAGCTGGCGCTCATCCCCGAACTCTCCATCGCCGAGAACATCTTCCTCGGCAACGAGCCCACGCGCTTCGGCGTGATCGACTGGGACTACGTGAACCGGACCACCCTCGAGCTAATGGCCCGAGTGGGCCTCGACGAGGACCCCCTCACGAAGATCAAGGACATCGGGGTGGGCAAGCAGCAGCTCGTGGAGATCGCGAAGGCGCTGAACAAGTCCGTCAAGCTCCTCATCCTCGACGAGCCCACGGCCGCGCTCAACGAAGCGGATTCGCAGCACCTCCTCGACCTCATGGCCGGTCTGAGGTCCAAGGGGATCGCGTGCATCATGATCTCCCACAAGCTGAACGAGATCGAGCGGATCGCCGACTCCATCACGATCATCCGCGACGGCCGATCCATCGAGACCCTGCACGTCAAGGACGACGGCGTGGACGAGGACCGCATCATCCGCGGCATGGTGGGGCGCTCCCTCGAGTCCCGCTTCCCCGACCACACGCCGTCGATCGGCGAGACCTTCTTCGAGGTACGCAACTGGACCGTGGGGCACCCCACGGTGCCGGACCGGCTGGTCGTCAAGAATTCCAGCTTCCACGTGCGGCGAGGGGAGATCGTCGGTATCGCGGGGCTCATGGGGGCTGGACGCACCGAACTCGCCCGCTCCGTCTTCGGTCGGTCCTACGGCACGTTCCAGTCGGGTCAGATCCTGATCGACGGCAAGGAGGTGACGCTGAAGTCCGTGCCGCAGGCCATCAAGGCCGGGCTCGCCTACGTCACCGAGGACAGGAAGTCGCTCGGACTCAACCTGCTCGACGACATCAAGACCACCACGGTGTCCGCCGACCTCAAGAAGATCACGCACGGCCTGGTGGTGGACCGCGACGAGGAGTTCCGCGTCGCCGAGGAGTACCGGACGTCCCTGCGCACCAAGACCCCGAGCGTCAACGAGGGGGTCGCCAAGCTCTCCGGGGGGAACCAGCAGAAGGTGGTCCTCGCGAAGTGGATGTTCACCGACCCCGAACTCCTGATCCTCGACGAACCCACACGCGGCATCGACGTCGGCGCCAAGTACGAGATCTACGGGATCATTCAGCGGCTCGCGGACCAGGGCAAGGGCGTGATCGTGATCTCGTCCGAACTCCCCGAACTGCTCGGACTCTCCGACCGCATCTACACGATCTTCGAAGGGGCCATCACGGGCGAACTCACCCGTGAGGACGCCAACCAGGAATCCCTGATGAAGCTCATGACCGCCAGCCGAACCGCTGCCTGACCGAAGACCCCCAAGGAAAGCCACATGAACTCCCTCAAACAACTCTTCGGCGGCAACGTCCGCCAGTTCGGGATGATCTTCGCGCTGGTCGCGCTCGTCCTGTATTTCCAGTGGGCCACCGGCGGCAACGTCCTGACGCCCGGCAACTTGATGAACCTGTTCAACGGCAACTCGTACATCCTGATCCTCGCGATCGGTATGGTGCTCGTCATCATCGCCGGGCACATCGATCTCTCGGTCGGCTCGATCGCCGCCTTCGTCGGGATCGTGGTGGCCATCGCCATGCGTGACTGGGGCATCCCCTGGTACCTCGGAGTGTTGCTCGGCCTCGCCCTCGGAGCCCTGATCGGGATCTGGCAGGGCTTCTGGGTGGCCTACGTCGGCATCCCCGCGTTCATCGTGACGCTCGCCGGCATGCTCCTGTTCCGGGGCGCGAACCAGGCGGTCGGCAACTCGCTCACCGTTCCGGTGCCCGAGGGCTTCCGGTACCTGGGAGCCGGTTATCTGCCGGAGGTCGGGCCCGACCTCGGGTACAACAACCTCACGCTGCTCATCGGATTCGCGCTCGTGGCCTTCGTCATCTACAACGCGATACGCGCCAGGCGGAAGCTCGAGACGATCGGGGCCGCCGTGCCACCGGTGTGGGTACCCGTCGTGAAGGTCGGGCTGCTCTCCGCCGTCATCCTCTATGCCACCTACATGTTCGCCACGGGTCGCCCGGGAACCTCGTTCCCCGTGCCCGGGATCATCCTCGGCGTCCTCGTCATCATCTACGCCTTCGTCTCGAACAAGACCATCCTCGGGCGCCACGTCTACGCCGTCGGCGGCAACCGCCACGCCGCCGAGCTGTCGGGTGTGCAGAGCAAGCGCGTGAACTTCGCGGTCATGATGAACATGTCGGTGCTGGCAGCCCTCGCCGGCATGATCTTCGTCGGACGCTCCACCGCGTCCGGACCGTCGGACGGTGTCGGGTGGGAGCTCGACGCCATCGCAGCCGTGTTCATCGGCGGCGCCGCGGTCTCCGGCGGCGTCGGCACCGTGGTGGGGTCGATCATCGGCGGACTCGTCATGGCCGTCCTCAACAACGGCCTGCAGCTGCTGGGCATCGGCACCGACACCACGCAGATCATCAAGGGCCTCGTGCTGCTCGCAGCAGTCGCCTTCGACGTCTACAACAAGAGCCAGGGCAAGCCGTCCATCATCGGCCTGCTCACTCGCAACTTCGGAGGCGGGTCGGGCAAGGGCACGGCGGCCTCCGCCACCCCCGCGACGCCGGCACCCAACCAGCAGCCCGTCGGGACCAAGGAAGTCATCTCCCACGACGTCTAGGGCGAGCCGCTCCCCCGGAACCTCCCTGTCCGCTCCATCCATTCCACTCGAGCAAGAGCAACAGAAAGAGAAAGCAATGCGTAAGTTCGCACAATCCTTCGCAGCGATCGCTGCAATTTCAGCACTGGCGCTGACCGGTTGCGGCCGCGAAGAAGCAGCCCCTGCCGCGGAGGGCGGCGAGTCCGCCGCCGCCGGATTCGAAGAAGGATCCGCCATCGGCGTCGCGCTGCCGCAGAAGACCTCCGAGAACTGGGTCCTCGCCGAGCAGCTGTTCAATGACGGCCTCACCGAGGCCGGCTACGAGCCCAACGTCCAATTCGCCAACGGCGGTGTCTCGGAGCAGCAGAACCAGATCAGCTCCATGATCACCAACGGCGTGAAGGTCCTCGTCGTCGGCGCGATCGACGGCGCTCAGCTCGGCACCCAGCTGGCTCAGGCCAAGGAGGCCGGTATCACGGTCATCGCCTACGACCGGCTCCTCACCAACACCGAGAACGTGGACTACTACGTGGCCTACGACAACTTCCAGGTCGGCGAGCTGCAGGGTCAGGCCCTGCTGGACGGCATGAAGGCGAAGAAGCCGGAAGGCCCTTACAACATCGAACTGTTCGCCGGATCCCCCGACGACGCCAACGCCCAGGTCTTCTTCGACGGCGCGATGAGCATCCTTCAGCCCGAGATCGACAACGGCAACGTCGTCGTGGTGTCCGGTCAGACGGACTTCAGTGCTGTGACGACGCAGGGCTGGACGGCTGAGAACGCCCAGGAGCGCATGGACACCCTGCTTTCCGGGAACTACGGCTCCACCGAGCTCGACGGCGTCCTGTCCCCCAATGACACGCTCGGCCGCGCGATCATCACGTCGGTCGAGAGTGCCGGCAAGCCCGTTCCCGTCGTAACGGGCCAGGACTCCGAGGTCGAGTCGGTGCGCTCGATCATGGAGGGCAAGCAGTACTCCACCATCAACAAGGACACCCGTGCCCTCGTGGAGCAGGCCATCACCATGGTCGGCGCCCTCCAGGCGGGCGAGGAGCCGGAGATCAACGATCCCGACTCCTACGACAACGGCGTGAAGACGGTTCCCGCGTACCTGCTCGAGCCGCAGATCGTCACCCGGGAGAACGCGGCAGAGGCCTACGCCGACAACCCGACCCTCTCCGCCATCACGAACGAGTAGAGCTTCCCGTTCTTCTCGACAGGAACGCCCCGGCGACAGCCGGGGCGTTCTTTTCGTCCCGAAGCTAAAGGACTCTTGCGCAAGAAGTCTTTACCGGCGAGGATCGTCCCATGACCGACCTGGTGACGAAGGACCCCGTGCGTATCCGCGCTCTCGCCCATCCACTGCGGCTGACCCTGCTCGACGTCCTCGACGACGTGGGTCCGGCCACCGCCACACAGTGCGCCGAGGCAACCGGGGAATCGGTGGCGAGCTGCTCCTACCATCTCCGGATCCTCGCGCGTCACGGCTTCATCGAACGGGCCGAGGGTTCGGGGCGGGACCGGCCGTGGCGTGCCGTGTCGACGAGCCGCACGCAGTCGATCGACCGCGACGTCCCCGGGTCGGTGCACGCCGTGGCCGCACTCGCCGGCACCGAGGTCCGGCGGCAGTACGAGAGGATCGCAGCCTGGCTGGAGCGTGCGCCCTCACGCCCCTTCGACGAGGTGCAGCTCTCCTGCATCACCACGAGCCTCATCCACGCCACCCCGGCCGAACTCGAGGAGCTCCGGGCACAGCTGATCGCGCTCACCGCCCCCTTCGAGGACCGTCGGCAGCACGCCGATCAGCGGCCGGAGGGCACGGTACCTGCCCGCTTCTTCGCCGTTCTGAACGTCGAGTCGCCGACCGACCCCTCAGCCCACCCCACGACGGCCACCTCGTGACGCACGCCACCGCACCGGGCGATGTCGCGACCAACCGCGAGGTCCTCGCCGTCCCGGCCTTCCGCCGTCTCACGCTGACCTGGTTCTTCACGAACCTCGGCGACTCCGCCCTCTACATCACCGCCGCCATCTGGGTGAAGAACCTGACGGGCAGCGACGCCGCCGCAGGGCTCGTCTTCGCAGCGCTCGGCCTGCCGGCGCTGCTCGCTCCGATCGTGGGGCAGCTCGCCGACCGCTTCCGCCGGAAGCCGCTCCTGATCGTCAACAACCTGGCCGCGGCCGCCGTCGTGCTGCTCCTGCTGACCGTCGACACGGTCGACGACGTGTGGATGGTCTACCTCGTCATGTTCCTCTACGGCACCGCCTCCTACCTGACGGCGGCGGCGCAGTCCGGCATCCTCAGGACCATGCTCGAGGACCGGTTCCTCGCACCCGCGAACGGGCTGCTCAGCAGCATCGACCAGAGTCTGCGGATCATCTCCCCCTCGTCGGCGCTGCCCTGTTCACGGTGGGCGGCATGGACGCCGTCACGCTGCTGACGGCGTCGAGCTTCGTTGTCGCCGCCGTGGTCCTGACCACGCTGAAGCTCACGGAGCCCCGTCCGCACCGCGAGGCCGGGGAGTCGTTCTGGCAGAGCACCACGGCGGGGGTGCGCTTCCTCGCAGGCCACCCCTTCCTCCGGAGGGGAGCCCTCGCGATGATCATCGCCGTCGGAGCGACCGGCGTCATCAACATCACGATCTTCGCCACGATCGAACAGGGCCTCCAACTCCCGCTGCAGACCCTCAACATCGGCATCGCCGTGCAGGGGGTGTTCGCCGTCCTCGCGGGGCTGATGGTCGGCACGGTGATCCGGAGACTCGGCATCAGGGGCACGATGATCGCGGGGCTGCTGATGCTGTCCGTGGCCGTCGCGGGCCAGGCGACCACAATGGTGCCCGTTGCGCTGGGAGCCGTCGCGATGACCGGGGCAGGCGTGGTGTTGGCCCTCGTCGCCTTCGTCACCACGCGTCAGCAGCTCACGCCACCCGGCATGCAGGGACGGACGTCCGCCGCTGCCAACATGCTCATGAACGTGCCGCAGGTCCTCACGGCGCTCGTCACGTCCACCCTGATCGGGCTGGTCGACTACCGCGTGCTCATCATCGGCACGGCGGTGCTCTGCGCGACCAGCACCGTCCCACTCCTGTTGACACCCAGAGCGCTCCTGACAGATGGACGCCCGAGTGGCCAGCAGCAAGGATAGGGTCATGAACCCACAGATACGCATCGCCGTTCCCCCCTGCGCCGAGGTCGGCGCTCCCAGCCCGATCGTCGCCACAGGAAAGCCCCTGAAGTGGGGGGTCATCGCGACGGGTGGCATCGCCACGAAGGTCACCGAGGATATCGCGCTCCTCGAGGACGCTGTGCTCCACGCCGTCAGCTCGCGGAGCGCGGACAGCGCAGCGGCGTTCGCTGAGCGTTTCGGTTTCGCCGTCAGCTACGGGAACGACGGCGACACCCCCGGTTACCAGCGCCTCATCGACGACCCCGAGGTCGACGTCGTGTACATCACGACCCCGCACGGTCAGCACTACGACGTCGCCAAGGCCGCCCTGACGGGCGGCAAGCACGTGCTGTGCGAGAAGCCCTTCACCATGAACGCCGCGGAAGCCGAGGACCTCGCCGGCCTGGCCGCCGAGCGGGGTCTGTTCCTCATGGAAGCCGTCTGGACGCGTTTCCTGCCCACGGTGAACCGCGCCTGGGACATCATCCACTCCGGCGAGCTGGGCGACGTCCGATGGATCCAGGCGGACCTCGGCTTCGCGGCTCCCGATGATCCGACCAGCCGGCTCTGGGACCCGAAAGCGGGCGGTGGTGCCCTCATGGACCTGACCGTGTACCCGCTGACCTGGGCCCTCGGTTCGGTCGGATTCCCGGACTCCGTCACCGCCATCGGAACGCTCAACGACGACGGCGTGGACCTGCAGACCGCGGTCACCCTCGGGTACTCGAGCGGCGCGTACGCCCAGCTGTCGTCGTCGTTCATCGCCTCGTGCCCCGGCCAGGCGACGGTCTGCGGTTCGCAGGGCTGGCTCAAGACCGGCGGAGGCAACCTGCACAACCCGACCGAACTCAGCGTGAAGGCCGGGCACGGCGAGGTACGGGTGGAGCAGTTCGAGCAGGTCGGAGCGGGTTACACCTACGAGCTGCGTGAGGTGACCCGCTGCATCCAGCAGGGGCTCACGGAGAGCCCGACGATGCCCGTGGCAGACACGCTGAAGACCATGCACCTGCTCGACGACGTGCGCTCGCAGATCGGTCTGCGCTACGCGAACGACGACGCCTGACGCTCTCCCCGGAGATCGAGGAGCGCACCTCAGTGTGTGCTCGAGGTGCCCTGAACGCACGAGAACGGCTCCCGCGGCGTAGGCCGCGGGAGCCGTTCCTCATGGAGCGCCTCGGTCAGAGGGCGGCCTTCGAGCGGCGGGCGGCCGCGAGGCCACCGATGCCGCTCAGCAGGAGGAGTGTTCCGAACAGCATGATCTGCTGAGCGTCGAAGCCCGTGGATGCGAGCGTCTTCGAGGAGTTCGACCCAGCGGGGGCCGAGACCTTGGCTGTCGGCGCAGCGTTCGTCATGGTCACGCCGGCGCTCGCCACCGAGACCGTTCCGGGAGCAGTGGCGATGCCGGTCGTGACCGGTGCTGCGGGCGTCGTTCCTGGGGTCCCGTCGACCGTGCCCGGCGTGGTTCCGCCGTCGCCCGGACCATCAGTACCCGGCGTGGTTCCGCCGTCACCGGGTCCATCAGTACCCGGCGTGGTTGCGCCGTCGCCCGGTCCGTCCGTACCCGGCGTGGTTCCGCCGTCGCCCGGTCCATCCGTACCGGGATCGGTCGGCGTCGTGGGAACGATCGGGCCAGTGGGCGTGGTTGCTCCGCCACTGCAGGCGGGGTTGCTGTTACCGATCACGGTGACCGTGTTACAGCCGACGTTCACCGGGATGGTGACGATGGGCGAGATGACGTTTCCGTCGAGGATCCCGCCACCGACGATTCCGCCACCGGTGCCGCCACCAGTACCGCCAACCGTGCCGCCACCGGTCGAGCCCGTGGTGCAGTCCGAGCCGCTGTCGCCGATCACGGTGACCGTGTTGCAGCCGACGTTCACCGGGATGGTGACGATGGGCGAGATGACGTTTCCGTCGAGGATCCCGCCGTCAAGGATGCCGCCGTCGAGGAGCCCTCGGCCGGTCGAACCGTCAGTGCCGCCGGTACTGCCACCCGTGCCACCGGTGTTGCCACCAGTCGAACCCGTGGTGCAATCCGAGGAGATGTCTCCGATGATCGAGACCGTGTTGCAGCCGACGTTCACCGGCACCGTGACGATGGGCGAGATGACGTTTCCGTCGACGATCCCGCCGTTGACAGTGCCGCCATCGAGGAGCCCTCCGCCAGCCGAACCGTCAGTGCCACCATCAGTACCGCCACCGGTGCCACCGGTGCTGCCGCCGGTGCTGCCACCGGTCGAACCCGTGGTGCAATCCGAGGAGGTGTCTCCGATGATCGAGACCGTGTTGCAGCCGACATTCACCGGGACCGTGACGATGGGCGAGATGACGTTTCCGTCGAGGATCCCGCCGTCAAGGATGCCGCCATCGAGGAGCCCTCCGCCAGCCGAACCGTCAGTGCCACCAGTGCCACCGGTCGAGCCCGTGGTGCAGTCCGAGCCGCTGTTCCCGATCACGGTGACCGTGTTGCAGCCGACATTCACGGGGACCGTGATGACGGGAGTCAGCACGTTCTCGTTGAGGAGCCCGCCATCCAGCAGGCCTCCGTCAGCAGGAACGGGGGCAGGAGCCGGGGCGGGCGTGGTGCCGCCCGTGGAACCCGTCGACCCGGAGGTGCCGCCCGACGTGGAGTCGCCGATCACCGAGACCGAGTTACCGGGCACGTTGATCGGAGCGACGACCACCGGCGAGACCACGTTCTCGTTGAGCAGTCCGCCGTCGAGCAGACCGTCGCCCGCAGGAGCAGGTGCCGGCACAGCCCCGGTGTCGCTCGTCGTCGTGCCGGTGGTACCGGACTCCCCGGTGGACGATGAGTCCCCTATTACTGACACAGAGTTACCGGACACGTTGATCGGAGCGACGACCACCGGCGAGACGACGTTGCCGTTGAGCAGACCGCCGTCCAGCAACCCGCCCTCGATGAGACCCGCGCCCGCAGGAGCAGGAGCAGGTGCAGGAGCAGGTGCGGGAGCGGGCGCAGGAGCCGGCGCAGTGCCCGCTCCGATGCCGAGGTCCACGCCCAGATCGAGCGACGCGTCGAGCGCCACGACGGCCTCGTCGAGGATCGAGGAGCTGGTGGTGCCGCCCTGAAGCGGGGTGGAGATGATGCTCCCGAGGCCCGATGTGGACTGGGAGGTGGACGTTGTCGACAGGTCGGCAGCTGTGGCCGACCCTGCCGCGAGGACTGCGAAGCCCCCTGCGAGGATGACTCCGTAGAGCCCTCGCTGCACGCATGTGCGCATGGTATTTCTCCTGGTATGAAAGTGGGTTGGAGGCGCCGGAACGCCGAGAGCCGTCAGCCGCGCGAGGGCGCGGCAAGGCCACCACTAATCAGGAGATGAGCCGGGATCGAACGTCGGAGCGGCAGGGAGATGAGCCGTGGCGTCGCGACGGGCACGCCCGCCGACGAGTAGGACGAGGAGGAACAGCGCGCCGCCGAGGGCCGCCACGGGGGCGGCAGAACCGGCTCCGGTGATGGATGCGGACCCGCCGAAGGCACCAGCCGGGGCGAAGGAGAGCGGTGAGGAGTCCAGCGTCACCGAGCCGGCCGCTGCGAGGACCGGCAGGACGGCGATGTCCATGACGCTCGCGGCGCCCGGCGTGGCTGCGACGCGGACGGCGGCCGTGGTGAGCTCGGCGAGAGCCGTCCGAGCCTCGATGGTGGCAGCGGCAGTGAGCTGGACCGGTGCGTCCACAGCCGCACCCTGCGCTGCCACGGGTGTGGCGACCTCGGGCGCAGAAAGCGCCGCGGGCGCCTCGGGTGCAGCATCGGTGGTCAGCACGGGAGCCGGGGCCGGAGCGGCATCCGGCAGGACGGTCTCCGGCTGGGCGGCGGGAGCGGGAACGACGACGGGAGCGGGAACCACGACCGGAACGGCCACGATGGCGGGAACCGGTAGGAGCTCGACCACGGGGTCGATGACCTCGGCGACGGGTGCCAGGACGACCGGCTCCACGACGTCTAGCACGGGCTGCGTCACTCCACCGACGACGGCGTCGACCGTCCCCACGACGGGGCTCGTCACTTCGGTCACGGTGTTCTGCGGGACGACGGACCGGACGATCGGTACCTGAGCGATGACGTTGTCGACGGTAGCTGTCACGGGAGGGAGGACGGAGCCCACGGGCTCCGTGAGGAGCTGAGTGACCTGCGGCGCCACGGGGGCGGGCGCCTGAGCGCTCCGGGCCGCTGACGCGAGGGGGTCCGTGAGGGCCGTGACGGGTGCGGCAGCGGTCTGGACGACGTCGGACACGGAACCGAGAAGACCTGACGAGGCGGGAAGTTCGGCTGCGGACGCTCCGCCGGCTCCGAGGGCCATCCAGCCGAGGGCGCCGGCTCCGGTGAGGAGGGAAAGGCGCAGGGTGGTAGCGAGAGACCGACGCTTTTGCATCTTCATCGCACTTACACCACCCAGGCTGAGACCGTTGAGCAACCATAAGCCCACTGCCGAGCGCCTGTAAACACCCGGCCGGAACGAGATCAGCCGGTGGGCCCCGAAGGGACCACCGGCTGATGGAGGAGGGACTGCTACGAGGCGAGGTGCTCGAGGACCTCGGAGAGCTTCGCAGAGGGTCGCATGACCTCCGTGACCTTCGTGACGTCCGGGTGGTAGTACCCGCCGATGTCCACCGGGGAGCCCTGCACGGCGAGCAGCTCGGCCACGATGGTGTCCTCGTTGCCCGTCAGCGCCTCGGCCACGCGGGCGAAGCTCTCGGCGAGCTCGGCGTCGTCGTCCTGCTTCGCCAGCTCCTCCGCCCAGTAGCGGGCGAGGAAGTAGTGGCTCCCCCGGTTGTCGATCTCCCCCGCCCTGCGGCTCGGGGATTTGTTCTCGAGCAGGAACGTTCCGGTGGCGCGGTCGAGCGTGTCCGCGAGGACCTGCGCGCGCGGGTTGTCCGTCGTCGTCGCCAGGTGCTCGAAGCTGACGGCGAGAGCAAGGAACTCACCGAGGCTGTCCCAGCGGAGGTGGTTCTCCTTGACGAGCTGCTGCACGTGCTTGGGTGCGGAGCCCCCCGCGCCGGTCTCGAACAGCCCGCCGCCGTTCATGAGCGGGACGACCGAGAGCATCTTGGCGCTCGTACCGAGCTCGAGGATGGGGAACAGGTCCGTCAGGTAGTCGCGGAGCACGTTGCCGGTGACCGAGATGGTGTCCTCACCCTTGCGGATGCGCTCGAGGGTGAAGGCCGTGGCGTCCACCGGCGTCATGATCTCGAGCTGGATGTCCTCCACGCCGTGCTCGGTGAGGTAGGCCTTCACCTTGCCGATGACGTTGGCGTCGTGGGCCCTGGTCTCATCCAGCCAGAAGACGGCGGGGGTAGCGGAGGCACGGGCGCGGGTCACGGCCAGCTTCACCCAGTCGGTGATGGCGGCATCCTTGGTCTGGCACGCGCGCCAGATGTCCCCGGGGGCGACGTCGTGCTCGATGAGGACGGTCCCGGCGGCGTCGACCACCTGCACCTTGCCCTCGGACTGGATCTCGAACGTCTTGTCGTGGCTGCCGTACTCCTCGGCCGCCTGCGCCATCAGGCCGACGTTCGGCACGGTGCCCATGGTGGTGGGATCGAACGCGCCGTTCGCGCGGCAATCGTCGATGACCACCTGGTAGATCCCTGCGTAGCTGCTGTCCGGCAGCACGGCGAGCGTGTCAGCCTCCGAGCCGTCGGGGCCCCACATGTGGCCCGAGGTGCGGATCATCGCGGGCATCGAGGCGTCCACGATGACGTCGCTCGGGACGTGCAGGTTGGTGATGCCGTTGTCGGAATCGACCATGGCGATCGCCGGGCCGTCCTCCATCCCCTTCGCGATCGCCGCTTCGACACCCTCGCGGACGTCCGCGGGCAGCTTGTCGAGGCCCCCGAGGATCGACGCGAGGCCGTTGTTGGGGCTCAGGCCTGCTGCAGTGAGCTGCTCGCCGTAGGTCGCGAAGAGCTCGGGGAGGAACGCACGCACCACGTGACCGAAAATGATGGGGTCCGAGACCTTCATCATGGTGGCCTTGAGGTGGGCGGAGAAGAGCACGCCCTCCTCCTTCGCGCGGGCCACCTGGGCGGTCAGGAACTCGTTGAGGGCGGCAGCGCGCATGACCGTGCCGTCGACGACCTCGCCTTCGAGGACCCGGATGGCTTCCTTGAGCACGGTCACGGCGCCGTTCGCCCCGACCTGCTGGATGGTGATGGTGGTGTCCGCGTCGATGACGACGGACTGCTCGTTCGAACGGAAGTCGTCGCGCGTCATGTGAGCCACGTTCGTCTTCGACTCCGACGTCCACGCCCCCATGCTGTGCGGGTTCTGGCGTGCGTAGTTCTTGACGGAGAGCGGCGCGCGGCGGTCGGAGTTGCCCTCCCGCAGCACCGGGTTCACGGCGCTGCCCTTGACCTTGTCGTACCGCGACCGGACGTCCTTCTCCTCGTCGGTGGACGGGTGGTCGGGGTAGTCCGGCAGCGCGTAGCCCTGCGACTGCAGCTCGGCGATGGCCGCCTTGAGCTGCGGGATGGAGGCACTGATGTTCGGCAGCTTGATGATGTTGGCCTCCGGCGTCTTCGCCAGAGCCCCCAGCTCCGCGAGCGCATCGGGCATCTGCTGTTCCGGCGTGAGGCGGTCACCGAAGAGTCCGATGATGCGTCCGGACAGTGAGATGTCGCGGATCTCCACCTCGACGCCGGCCGTGGACGCGAACGCCTCGACGATCGGCAGGAACGAGTAGGTGGCCAGCATCGGCGCTTCGTCGGTGTGGGTGTAGATGATCTTGGCCATGCGGTGGCGTCTCCCTGGTGGTCTGCGTACTGCGGTCGGGTGGGGGTCGGGCATCGGCTCTAACTTACCGAGGTGGCGCGGGCTTCGCCTAACAACTGGGAACGCCCGACGACGGCCTCGACAGGCCGACCATGCGTCAGTGGAAGAAGTGGCGGGCGCCCGTGAGGTAGAGCGTCACGCCGGCGGCGTTCGCGGCGTCGACGACCTCCTGGTCGCGCACGGACCCGCCCGGCTGGACCACGGCGCGGACACCGGCGCCGAGCAGGATCTGCAGGCCGTCGGCGAAGGGGAAGAAGGCGTCCGACGCGGCGACGGAGCCGCGGGCGCGCTCGGTGTCGGCGAGGGTGTTGGCCCGCTCGACGGCGAGGCGGCAGGAGTCCACGCGGTTGACCTGACCCATGCCCACACCCACGGAGGCGCCGTTGGAGGCGAGGAGGATCGCGTTGGACTTCGCGGCGCGGCACGCCTTCCAGGCGAAGGCGAGGTCGGCCAGCGTGGCGTCGTCGGCAGGCTCACCGGCGGCGAGGGTCCAGCCCGAGGGGTCGTCGCCGTCGGCGTCGAGCCTGTCCGCGACCTGCATCAGCACTCCCCCGGAGACCTGGCGCATCTCCAGGGGGTTCCGGCCGTACCCCTCCGGCAGGGTGAGCAGCCGGATGTTCTTCTTCTGGGAGAGGATCTCGACGGCCTCGGCCGAGAACGACGGCGCGATGACCACCTCCGTGAAGATGTCCTTCACACTCGCCGCCATGCCCGCCGTGACCTCGCGGTTCGCGGCGATCACGCCGCCGAACGCCGAGACCGGGTCGCAGGCGTGCGCCTTCGCGTGGGCGTCCGCGATCGGGTCCGCGGCGTCCGCGGAACCGACGGCCACGCCGCAGGGGTTGGCGTGCTTGATGATCGCGACGGCGGGCTCGTAGAAGTCGAAGGCTGCGCGGAGGGCGGCGTCGGCGTCCACGAAGTTGTTGTAGCTCATGGCCTTGCCGTGGAGCTGGTCCGCCTGGGCGATGCCCGGCGTCGCGCCCCTCTCCACGTACAGCGCGGCCTCCTGGTGCGGGTTCTCGCCGTAGCGGAGCACCTCGGAACGCTCGAGCGCGAGGCCCGCGTAGCCGGGGAAGGTGAAGGCGTCGTCGTCCGTGTCGAACTGCTCGGCCGTCCAGGAGGCGACGGCGGTGTCGTACGCGGCGGTGTGCGCGAAGGCGAGCGCGGCCAGCCGGCGTCGCGCCCTCAGATCGAAGCCGCCCTCGGCGGCGGCGGTGACGACGTCGGCATAGCGCGCCGGGTCGACGACGACGGCGACCGACGGGTGGTTCTTGGCGGCGGACCGCACCATGGCCGGGCCGCCGATGTCGATCTGCTCGACGACGGCGTCGGAGTCCGCACCCGAGCGGACCGTCTCCACGAAGGGGTAGAGGTTCACGACCACGAGGTCGAAGGCCTCGATGTCGAGCTCCGCCAGCTGGTCCACGTGCTCCTGGCGACGGCGGTCCGCGAGGATTCCGGCGTGCACCTTGGGGTGGAGGGTCTTCACGCGCCCGTCGAGGGTCTCCTGGAACCCGGTCACCTCGGACACCTCGGTCACGGGGACGCCTGCAGCCGCGATGCGCTGCGCCGTCGAACCGGTGGAGACGATCGAGACGCCGGCGCGATGCAGTCCCTGGGCCAACTCCTCCAGACCGGTCTTGTCGAACACCGAGATGAGTGCTCGTCGGAGGGGGACGCGGTCGAGGTGGGTCAGGCTCACGCAGGTGTCCGTTCGTGGTGGGTCGCCGGGGTCGCCCACGAGTCTATCGGGGCGGACGGCGGGGCCCGGGGCCGGTGCTCGACGATGTCGGTGGTGGATGGCACGCTGGGAGCCATGACGGACGCGCGTCCTGCCCTCACCGAGGACCTCTCGGGCAACGAACTGCTGCGCTGGTACTGGCTACGGAGCGAACTCGCGGCCTTCGCCCGGTCCGTCGGGGTCAGCACTGCGGGCGGCAAACAGGATCTGACGGCGACGCTCGTCGCGTACCTCGATCGCGATGCGTCCTTCTCCGGGTCGACGCCGGACGCGGGGTCGACGCCGGCCGTAGGGCGGGCAGTGCCCGTGAAGCCCCGGCGGCCCGCGGCAGCCGCGGCCCTCGTGGAGCCCCTGACTCCCGGGACGGTCCTCCCCGCGGGCCAACGCTGCTCCCAGCAACTCCGCCGGTACTGCACCGAGGTGATCGGGCCCGCCTTCCGCTTCGACGAGGCCATGCGCGAGTTCATCGCGACCTCCGGCGGCCGCACGCTGGGCGACGCGGTGGAGCACTGGTACGCCACCCGATCGACGCCGGGCAGGGAGATCGGTGCGCAGTTCGAGCTCAACCGCTTCATGCGTGAGTGGCACCGGGGCCACCCGGGCGAACCGCGCTCGGCCGGGCTCGATGCCTGGGCGGTGCACCGATCCCTCCCCGTCGAGGCGCGCGGGCAGACCACCTGAGCGCCTCCGGGCAGGCCGGTCGCGCCGCACCGACGCCCGTCCAGGAGCCCGACGTCGCACGCCGTCACCCGTGAAGCGGGGCAGCAGCACGGCGGTACAGTTCTCCCAGACACCCGCCCCTTCCCCGGAGGCTTCATGAGCATCGACACCCAGCTCCCCACAGGCGACCAGGTGGTCCAGGAGCTTCCCTGGCGCTGGAAGGTCCAGGGGAAGATCTTCCTCATCGGCGGCCTCGGCTTCATGTTCGACGCCTGGGACGTGACCCTCAACGCCTATCTGATCCCGCTGCTCATCGCCGACTGGGGCATCGAACCGGGACAGGCCGCGTGGGTCGCCACGTCCAATCTGCTCGGCATGGCGATCGGCGCCTTCGCCTGGGGCTCGATCGCGGACATCATCGGCCGCAAGAAGGCCTTCGCGCTCACGCTGCTGGTGTTCTCGATCTTCACCGTGCTCGGCGCCTTCTCCCCCGACATCGTCTGGTTCTGCGTCTTCCGCTTCTTCGCGGGCGTGGGCCTCGGCGGGTGCATCCCCGTGGACTACGCCCTGGTGGGCGAGTTCACGCCGCGACGCCAGCGTGGCAGGGTCCTCACCGCGATGGACGCCTGGTGGCCCATCGGTGCGTTCCTCTGTGGCGTGGTGACGACGGCGGTCATCGCGAACGGCGGGGACTGGCGCCACGCCATGCTGGTCCTGGTGCTTCCCGCGCTCCTCGTCTTCTGGGTCCGGCGCGGAGTGCCGGAGTCACCCCTCTACCTCGTGCAGCGCGGCCGGAGCGAGGAGGCCCGTGCCGTCATCGACGACCTCGTGGACCGCACGGGCGCGAAGCGGCGTGCGTGGCGCCTGCCCGAGCCCGAGGCGACCCCGAAGCTCTCGATCGGCAGTGTGTCCGGGCAGCTGACGGGCCTCTGGCGCTTCAACTGGCGCATCACGCTCACGGCCTGGAGCCTGTTCCTCACCATCCTGCTGGTGTACTACGGCGCCCTGACCTGGATGCCGCGCATCCTGATCCAGTCCGGCTACGGGCAGTCGGTGGCCTTCATCACGACGACCTTCATGACCGGCGTCGGGTTCCTCGGGGTCGTGGCCGCCGCGCTGCTCGTGGAGCGCGTGGGCCGCAAGTGGCTCCTCGCCATCACCGGCCCGGGGTCGGCGCTGCTCCTCGTGATCTTCGCCCTGACGCTCGACCTCCCCGCCGTCGCGACGGCCTGGCTGCTCGGCTTCGGCTTCGTGGTGCAGGTGGCCATCCCGGTGCTCTACACCTACGTCTCCGAGCTGTACCCCACGGAGCTGCGCGGCAGCGGCTTCGGATGGGCGTCCACCATCTCGCGCATCGGCGCCGGCCTCGTACCGCTGATCTTCGGCACCCTGCTGTGGCCCTACCTCGGCCTCCCGCTCACCTTCGCGCTGATCGGCGGCCTGGTTGTCCTCGCGGTGGTCTTCATGGCGTTCAACGCGCCGGAGACCAAGGCCGAAACCCTGAGGTGACCGCGGGTCCCCCGACCCGCGTCCCGACCACGGAAGGAGTGCCACCCGCGAGGGTGGCACTCCTTCCGTTCGTGGTGATGCCGTGGTGCGGTGGTGCGGGTGGAACCGTGGCCGACTACGCCTCCGGCAGCTCCGCGTCCGGGGTCTCCTCGAGCGAGACGAGGGCCCAGGCGCCGTCCGCGTAGCGGACCGTCGCGGTGTAGATGGTTCCCTCGGACGAGTACGGGCGCTGCTCGGTGACCGAACCGTCCTCGGCGAACTCCGTGTAGGCATCGGGGTTCACCGGGATCAGCGCGGTGACGTCGGCGCCCTCCGTGACGTCCTCCTCCGCCGTGGTCAGCAGCACGTTCTCGACCTTCGGCTGACCGCCCAGCACCCAGCCGCCGTCGTCGTACACGCCCTGCAGGCGCTCGGCGTCCTCCTGCTCGGACGCAGCGCCGTCGAGGACCTCGGTGACCGCAGCGGAGTCGCCGGTCTGCAGCACATAGGACTTGAGGTCGAAGTAGTAGTAGAGGAAGGCCTTCGCTCCCGCGGGGGTCGCCTCGGCCACGAGGTCGTTGCTCGCGGGGCGCGAGATGTTGGCTGCGGCCGCCGTCGAGCTCGCAGGCGAGGGGCGGGTGTCCGCCGTCGTAGCGGGCGTGGACTCGGGGGTGCCGGCACAGGCCGTGAGTGCCAGGAGGGTGATGGCGGCGGTGGCCGCCGTACGTGCGAAGTTCATAGTGGTCCCAACGGAGTTCGAGAACGGAAGTGGCGCGAAAGCCCTCTCCACTTTACCGATGCCCAAGGCAACTTCCCGACGCCGACCGCCACCGCATGCCCGAGGTGCGCACATTCGGCCCGGAACGTCGGACGTGCCCATACTGGATCGATGAAATCCCTTCTCATCGCCCTCGCCCTGATCGCCCTCGTGCTCCTGGTTCTCGGAATTGCAGTCGAGACCCTGAAGTTCCTGCTCTACATCGGTCTCGTCGTGCTGGTCGCGTCGGCCGTCCTCCTCGTGCTCCAGCGCGTCCGTTCGCGGGTGCAGCGATAGTTCGCAGGTCGGCCGGACCGGCCGTCGATCCGCCGACGGCCGGGCTCCTGTCCGGGAGCCGGTTCCTGCATCAGAGCCAGTTGTTGCGCTTGAAGGCCCAGTAGAGGCCGCCGCCCATGGCCAGCATGAGGACGAGGGCGAACGGGTAGCCGAGCGTCCAGTGCAGTTCCGGCATGACGTCGAAGTTCATGCCGTAGATCGAGGCGATCAGGGTGGGAGCGAAGAGGATGGCCGCCCAGGAGGAGATGCGCTTGACGTCCTCGCCCTGGTGGAGCGACGTCTCGCTGAGGCGCGTCATCTCCTCGTTCTGGCGCTGCGCGACGAGCGTCGAGTGCACCGTCAGCGCGTTCTGCAACAGTGCCCGGAAGGTGTTCACGCGCTCGACGACGCGGATCACGTGGTCCTGTACATCGCGGTAGTTCCGGCTGAGCTCGGCGTCCAGCTGGTATTTCTCCGAGCCCCTCAGAAGCGCCTCCATCATGTTCTCGAGTGGCTGCGTTGCCCGCTGGAACTCGATCACCTCCCGGTGCAGTTCGTAGATGCGCCGCGAGACGTCCGGTGATCCGCCGAACAGTTCGTCCTCGATCTCGTCGATGTCGTTCTCGAGGCCCTGGACCACGGGTTGGTACTCGTCCACCACCTGGTCCAGCAGCGCGTAGAGCACGGCCTGCGGACCGAGGCACAGCAGCGTCGGGTCCGCCTCGAGCCGGCGGCGCACCACCGCGAGGTCCGGTGACTCGGCATGGCGCACGGTGACCACGAAGTCGTGTCCCACGAAGATGTGGAGCTCCCCGAACTCCACCTTCTCCTCGGCGTCGAGGTAGCGGGCCGGGCGGAGCACCACGAACAGCGTGTCCTCGTAGCGCTCCAGCTTGGCGCGCTGATGCCCGTTGTGGGCGTCCTCGACGGCGAGCGGGTGCAGGTTGAACTCCGCCTCGACGGCGCGCAGCTCCTCGCGCTCGGGCCGGTACAGCCCTATCCACCCCATGCCGCCGCTGTCCCTCATCAACTCGAAGGTCTGGTCCAGCGTCTCGGGGTTGATGCGTTTGCGTCCGTCCACGTAGACGGCGTTGGCCACGAGGGTCATCGGCGCGGCGCCTCGGGTGCCCCGGCCGCGAGCGCGGCGAGGGTCTCGATGAGCAGCCTGCGTTCCTCGACCTTGATGCGCTCGTGCAGTGAGGCCTCGGTGTCCCCGGGCAGCACGGCCACCGGCGCCTGCGCGAGGATGGGCCCGGTGTCCACGCCGGCGTCGGCGATCATCACCGTGCAGCCCGTGATCTTCACGCCGTAGGCGAGGGCGTCGCGGACCCCGTGGGCACCGGGGAAGCTCGGGAGGAGGGCGGGGTGCGTGTTCAGGTACCGGTCCGGGAAGCGGTCGAGGAACTGCTGGTCGACGATCCGCATGAAGCCGGAGGACACCACGTAGTCGGGTTCGTGCGCGGCGACGGCCTCCGTGAGTGCCCGGTTCCACGCGGCGCGGTCGTCGAACCGACGGAACTCGACCTCGAAGGTGGGGATCCCTGCGTCAGCGGCGCGCTGCACTCCCCCGGTGCCGGTCCGGTCCGCTCCGACGGCGGCGATCGTGACCGGCAGCGTGCCCTCGCCGACGGCGTCGATCACTGCCTGGAGGTTGGATCCGCTCCCGGAGACGAGGACTACGATGCGCATGGACCAACCATAGGGTCTCCCCTCACCTAGGGTTGAACCGGCGGACCACGGTCGCGGAACGATCCGCAGGCGGAGTCGGAACACGGAGGAATCATGGCGGGGCAGGGCACGCCGAAGGGCGCACGTACGACCGGGAGCGAACGCGAGCGGCCCGACGACCCCGCGAAGGCCTCCGCGCAGCTGTGGTTGAGGCTCTTCCTCCTGGCCCTCTTCGGCGCCGTCCTGACCAGCAGCCTGGCGCTTCCGTGGAAGGTGGCCGGGCTCGTCCTGGCGCTCACCGCACTGGCCCTCGGCGTCGTCGCCCTCGTGAAGGTGCTCGGCGCGAAACTCCACCGCATGGTGCTCATCGCGACCTGCCTCGGGCTCGCCGCCTCGCTCTTCCTGGCGGCCGGCGTGGGCGCCTCGGTTCTCCTCTGGCCCGTGACCGAGCGGTACGAGGACTGCATGTCCCGTGCCCTCACCCTCCAGGCCACGAGTGAGTGCGAGGAGGGGCTGCGCCGGCTCGACGGCGTGAGCGGCTGACGCCTCCAGACAGCCGTAGAAGCCCACGCGAGCGCGAGCGGCCCGGTCCTCCCCGGCGGCGGTTCGGTCAGCAGCGGTTCGTCAGCGGCGGCGCGGCTCCCGTTCGAGGAGCGGCCCGACGGCGTGTCCGAGCACCGCTCCGACGAAGACCTCCAGCGCGAGCCACAGCCCCACCAACAGGGGATCCGGCCCGAGGTCCGTCAACCGGCCGAGTCCGAGCGATGCCCGCGAGAGCAGCGCGACGCCGGCGCCCGCCAGGCCCGCGGTGACACCGATGAGGAGCGCGAGCGCGAGCGTCGAGGCGGTGGACGTCAGCCAGCGGAGGTCGCTGTGGAGGACGAGCCATTCGTCGAAGTGGTTCTCCCCCTCGCGGAAGAACCACCAGCCGGCCAGCAGCCCGGCGAGGACGGGGATGGCGAGGGCCGCGTAGCCGTACTCCAGCACCCCGGCGGGCAGGGCCCCGAGCACGGGCAGCGCCGGCAGCGGACCCACGCTGCTCGCCAGCGGCGTGATGGCGCTGCCGCTGCCGAGAGCGAAACCGGCACCCGTGGACCACGCCATGGTCCACGCGGCAAAGTTGGGCAGCAGGCCGAGCTGCACGAGGGTGACCACCGAGGCCCCGGCGATCCCGCCGTCGATGCGCTCGTACACGGCCGCGATCTCCGCCCAGTTCCAGCCGACGGCGACGGCCAGCAGCACGGACGCGAGCGCCAGCGTCACGAGGACCGCGAGGAGACCGGCGCGGATCACGGACCACGCGTAGGAGCCCGCCCAGCGGGAGTGCTGACTGGTGCGCGACACCCAGGCCGCGGCGTCGACCCCCACGAGTCGGCTCCACGCGCCCGCCTCGCGGTAGGCACCGCAGAGCAGGCCGACGGCGGCGGAGACCGGCGGCACCAGGGCCCCTGCGACGACCGGCGCCGTTGCCGCGGACGTGCTCGAGAAGGAGGCCACGAGGGCTCCCACGCCGGCGTAGGTCACGAGGGCGCCGAGCAGCGCCTGCCACAGCTGGTCCGTGTAGGAGGCACGGGCGAGCCGTCGGCCCGCGCGCCAGGCGAGGGCGAGCGGGATCAGCACGAGCCCGAAGGGGATCACGTGCAGGACCCCGGCCTCCGGCGAGCCCTGCAGGACGAGCGGCACACCGTGCATCACGAGCCACGCCTGGCCGGCGAGGCGCGCGGCGGTCTCGGCCGAAGCGTCGGCGAAGCCGCCCGTGAGCCACACGGCAGCCACGGGGATCACCACGAGCAGCGCGGAGATCACGGCTGCCTGGCCGAGCTCGAACACTCCCTGCAGCCACAGGGGCATGGGAAGGGCACGGGGTTTCACGGGGAGTTTCATCCCCTCCATGGTGCCACCGGGCGTCCTCATGAGCGCCGACCGACGCGGCTCCTCGCGGTGTGCGGGTGAGGACGTGCAGGTGTGGTCAGCCCGCGATGTCGACGAGTCCCTTGACCACGGCGAGGCCTGCTCCGACGAACGCGATCACGACGACGAACAGGCGCGCCTGGTCGTCGCGCACGAACCGCGCCAGCTTCTCGCCCACGAAGATCCCCGTGATGATGGCCACGAGGATGGCGATCCACATCCACACCGCGAGGACGGGCGCCTGAGTGGGGTCGATCAGCAGCTTGGTCACCAGCGTCACCAGCCCGATGGTCATGAAGAACGGCTGGAGCGTCGCCGCGAAGGACCGCTGCGGCCAGCGTGAGAGCACGGCGTAGGCACTGACGGCGGGGCCGCCGACCCCCGCCATCGAGTTGGTCACGCCGGCGGTGAATCCGGCGACGACCTTCGGCGGGTTGCCGCGGACCACGACGTCGGACCGCTGGAGCACGAGGGAGATGGTGAGAGCCACGAGGACCACGGCGCCCACGGTGACGGACAGGGGCGCCGAGGGGACCGCGACGGCGAGGATGGAACCCGGGATGGAGCCGAAGAGGGACGGGACCACGAGCCACCGGAACATGCTCCAGTCGATGTCCCGCCACACGCGCCCGAGGATGATCGCCGAGGACACCACACCGCAAATGTTCACCAGCAGCACGCCCGCGTGGGGTCCGAGGATGATCACGAGGAAGGGGGCGATGAGCAGGGCGAACCCGAGGCCCGCGATGCGCTGGGCGACGGCCCCCACGAGGATGGAAACCAGCACGATGCAGAAGATGCCGAAGGTCACCCGAGCTACAGTACGCCGGGGCAACGAACCACTCCCGACCGCACCGCACCACCCCTCCTCTGTGACGTGACCGGCGGTAGCCTGATGCCATGACCGCCCTCACCACGGCCCTGGCCACCGCCGACTGGCGCCGCCGCGTCTTCGGACTGTACGAGGAGGTCCGCGTGTGCGCGGCGACCGAGTCGCCGGAGGCGGCCCACGGCCTCTGGGTGCTGGGGCGCAACGAGCTGTTCCGTTCCCACACGGCGTCGGCCCTCTCCGCGGACGCGAAGGCCTCCTTCGCCGGGCTGGCGGTGGCGCCCTACGACCCAGCGTTCCGCTTCGAAGCGGTACTGGAGGACGACGGCGCAGGCCAGGTGATGGACGTCGAGACGGGCACCGACGGCGTGGTGCCGTTCCGCCGCCTCGGGTCGCTCACCCTGGCCGGTCTCGGGAAGCTCGCCCTCTGGAAGCTCGCGTCCTACGGCGGAGGCCTGTTCCTGCCGCTGCGCGACGGCACCGCGGGTACACCGGGCGGCACCTACGGCGGCGGCCGGTACGTCCTCGACACCATCAAGGGGGCGCACCTCGGCGAGGGCAGGGCCGCCGGCAGCCTCGTGGTGGACCTCAACTTCGCGTACAACCCGTCCTGCGCCTACGACGAGGCGTGGGCCTGCCCGCTCCCCGGGCCCGACAACAGGCTGCGCGACGACGTCCCGGTCGGGGAGCTGTACCGCGAGTACTGACGGCGGATCCGCCGCACCACCGCGCCGGAACAGTACGTAGGCTGATCACTTCCGGCGGAATCGTTCCGCCTCAGGACGTCCGAGGAGCGACCGTCGGTGAAGCATCCGGTGAACAAGGCGATCAACCAGGCGATGGACCCACCGACGGACCCGGCAGCGGATCAGGCGGCGGAACAGGCGCTCTCCCGGCAGTCCGCGTGGCGGCGGCGCACCGAGATCCCCCTGATCCTCGCCGCGCTCGCGTATCTCGCGGCGTACTCGGTGCAGGTGACCCTGGATCCGGAGCCCGCCCTCGCCGTCGTGCTCGAAGCGGTGATCTGGGGCGTATGGGCCCTCTTCCTGCTCCACTACGTGGCCACGCTGCTCCAGGCTCCCGAGCGCGGCCGGTGGTTCGTGCGGCACCTGCACGAGTTGGTCATCCTGCTCCTGCCCGTCCTCCGGCCACTGCGACTGCTCCGTCTGGTGCCGCTGCTGCGGGTGCTCAACCGCTCGGGCGGGGACGTGCTGCGCGGGCACATCGTCCTGTACGTCGTCTCCGCGATGGTGGTGCTCGGCTACGCCGGGGCACTGGCCGTGCTCGACGTGGAGCAGGAGGCGCCCGGAGCGACGATCACCACCCTGCCCGACGCCCTGTGGTGGGCGCTGACCACCGTGACCTCCGTGGGCTACGGCGACTACTATCCGGTGACGGGAGCCGGACGCTTCGTCGCGGCCGGGCTCATGATCGGCGGGATCGGCGTCCTCAGTGCGGTCACGGCGGCGTTCGCCTCGTGGCTCGTGGAGAACGTGGCGTCGGCGCGCGCCGCCGAGGCCCAGGACCCGGGGTCCGACCAGCGCGTCCAGCAGCGGCTCGACAGCGTGAGCCTGCAGCTCGACACCCTGACGCGGCAGCTGGCGCACGGCGCCCACGCCGGCCGCGAACACGCGGGTACCGACCACGCTGCCAACGACCACGCGGGCCGCGACCACCCGGAGCAACGCACGGGGAACAGCCCGGATCGCAGCGCGACCTGACAGGGCGCGTCCGCGCCCCATTTTGCCGACTGTTCACCCGACCTCCACCCGGTGGTGGCCCCCCGAGCGTCGGGGAGCGGGACGCTTGAAGGGTGAGGATCGCTGTCGTCGCTGAATCATTCCTGCCCCACATGAACGGGGTCACCCATTCGCTGCTCAAGGTGCTCGCGCACCTGAGGAGCCGCGGTGACGACGTCCTGGTCATCGCGCCGTCGTCGTCCTGGCTCGACGACGAGGCGCCCGCCACGGTCGAGGGGTACCCGGTGAACACCCTGCCGTCCGTGCCCCTGTCCGGGTACGCCAACGTACGGCTCGCCGCCGGGACGGTGGCGCGGGTGCGCCGCATCCTCGCCGAGTTCGGGCCCGACGTCGTCCACATCGCCTCGCCCTTCGTGCTCGGCTGGCGTGCCGTCCAGGCCAGCGAGCAGCTCGGCATCCCCTCCGTGTCCATCTACCAGACCGAGGTGCCCGCCTACGCGGCGCGCTACGGCTTCCCCTGGCTGGAGTCCTTCCTCTGGCAGCGCGTCGAGAACATCCACGACGCCTCCACCCTCACCCTCGTGCCTTCCTCCTTCGCGCTCGACCAGCTGCGCTCCCACGGCGTACAGCGCCTGAACCTGTGGCGGCGCGGCGTGGACACGGAGCGCTTCAGCCCCACCCGGTACGACGCCGAGTGGCGGGCCTCCGTGGCCGGCCCGGAGGAGCGCCTCATCGGGTACGTGGGCAGGCTCGCGGCGGAGAAGCAGGTGGAGGACCTCGCGGTGCTCGACGCCATGCCGGGCACGCGCCTGGTGATCATCGGTTCCGGGCCCCTGAAGGAGAGCCTCCGGGCGAAGCTCCCCCGCGCGTACTTCGCCGGGTTCCAGAGCGGACTCGACCTCGCCAGGATGGTCGCGTCCCTCGACCTCTTCGTGCATCCCGGCGAGTCGGAGACCTTCTGCCAGACCATCCAGGAGGCCATGGCGTCGGGGGTGCCGGTGGTGGCCGTCGGCCGCGGCGGGCCACTGGACCTCGTGGACCCCTCCCGGACCGGGTGGCTCTACCGGCCGGGGGATCTCCCCGGCCTGCGGGACGCCGTCGCGGACCTGACGGGTGATGACGCCAAGCGCCGGGCCTTCGGCCGGGCAGCGCACGCCTCCGTGCAGGGACGCACCTGGCCGGTCCTCTGCGAACAGCTCGTCGGTTTCTACGAGAAGGCCATCGCTGTGCAGGCGCGCCGCGCCGAAGTGGCGGACAGGGTTCGGCGCGCTCCGTAGCAACACGCACCTCCGGTTCCCCTCCTCTGGACCCTGCACCCACTGTGGGGGTAAGGTGCCCGCCGACAGAGCGGACGGGTAGCAGGACCTATCATGGGGAAGTCACACGCCCATCCCTGGAGGTTCCGATTACCGATACCGCTGCCCAACACGACATCTACTTCGGCGCACCCGAGCCGGAGAACGAAGCCGAGATCCTTGAATCGGCGTCGCGCGCGGCGGTGGCGCGCCTCGAGGGCCGCTCGGACATCACGACGGTCAAGCGACGGTTCACCCTGGTGAACCGCGACCGCACCCCCCACCAGGCCATGGTGGAGGACCTCCTGTTCATCCGGGCAGCGCTCGATGCCGCGGGCATCGGCTTCCTGCTGGTGCGCGGCAACGACCAGCGTCCCGTCATCGCCGTCAACCTCGACGACCGCGAACGGCTCCGTGCCGCCCTGGTCGAGGCCTGCCGTGACGAGCCCTTCTACTCCCGCTCCGTGGACACCAAGCGCCGCACCACGCTCCTGGTGGGCGACGGCCAGCTCTCCTCGAGCAGCAAGGCCCGGATCTTCCGGCTCTTCCGGCCGCGGATCGAGCCGCTGGGCGGCCTCGCGTACGGCCCGTCGGCCGGCGTGCAGATCGAACTGTGGACGCTCGGCGCCACCTCGATCGAACTGCCGATGGAGAACTCGCTCACGCGACGCACCCTGCCGGCCGCCGAGGTGGTGCGCGGTGAGGTGGTGCGTCACGGGCTCACCTGGCCCACCATCGACAACATGTTCGCCGACCACGCCACGGACATCGATTTCGACATCGACATCGTCTTCTCCTGGGTGGACGGCAGCAGCCCCGAGTACCAGGCCGCCCGCGCCGCGCGCCAGAAGGGCGTGATGGTCGGCGAGGGCGACGACCACGAGGCGCGCTTCCGGCAGATCGACGAACTGAAGTACGCCCTGCGCTCGGTGTACATGTTCGCGCCCTGGGTGCGCCGCATCTTCATCGCCACGGACTCGGACCGGCCCGTATGGCTCGCCGATCACCCGTCGGTGACCCTGGTGCGCTCGGAGGAGCACTTCACGGACCCCTCGGTGCTCCCGACCCACAACTCCCAGGCCGTCGAGGCCCAGCTCCAGCACATCCCGGGACTGTCCGAGTACTTCCTCTACTCCAACGACGACATGTTCTTCGGCCGGCCCGTGGCCCCCGACATGTTCTTCTCCCCCGGCGGTGTCACGAAGTTCATCGAGGCCGCCACCCGCATAGGCCTCGGTGAGAACGACGCCGAGCGCAGCGGCTTCGAGAACGCGGCCCGCGTGAACCGGCGTCTGCTCCACGAGCGCTTCGGCCGCATCACCACGCGGCACCTCGAGCACACGGCCGCCCCTCTGCGGAAGAGCGTGCTGCTCGAGATGGAGCGCGAGTTCGCGGACGAGTTCACGGCGACGGCAGCTTCCCGCTTCCGCGCCAAGGACAACATCTCGGTCACCAACTCGCTGTACCACTACTACGCGCTCCTGACCGGGCGCGCGGTCACGCAGGAGATGGCGCGGGTGCAGTACGTGGACACCACGCTCCGCTCCGGGCTGAAGAGCCTCAACAAGATGCTCGACAAGCGGAACCACGACTTCTTCTGCCTGAACGACGGCAGCTTCCCCGAGGTCGCAGCGGAGGAGCGGGCCCATCTCGTCACGGACTTCCTCGAGAAGTACTTCCCGGTCAAGGCTCCCTGGGAGGTCTGACCGACCCGTGTGAGGGGCTCGGTCAGCAGCCGGGGTCGCTGTGGAAGGCCTTGACGTCGTCGACGAGACCGCCGATCCCGGCGCTGTCGCAGTTGGTGGCGATCAGCGTCAGGTAGAGGGCGGCCGAGACCACGGCGCAGACGAGGGCGATCAGCAGCGGAACGAGCGTCGCGAGCCGTCGGGTCTTTATGGACACAAGATGGTACCGGCTCGGATCGTCGTTGTCCCGCCTCGCCGGCGACCGGGTGCAGGGCGGCGCGGGAACCAGCGGACGACGCCGCATTGCCACGTCCGGCCTCGAAACACCAGACCTCCGGAACACGCGCCGGCACCCGTCGGAGGGTCTGGGTCGCGTGTCAGACTGCCGCCATGCAGACCTTCCTGCCCTACCCCGACTTCGAGGCCAGCGCCCGTGTGCTGGACCAGGCCCGGCTCGGCAAGCAGCGCGTCGAGACCCTGCAGGCGCTGCGCGCGCTCGTGATCCCCGACTACGGCTGGCGCCAGCACCCGGCCATCCGGATGTGGATGGGGTACGTCCCCGCCCTGACGGTCTACGGGCTGGCGATGGTGTCCGAGTGGGTGTCCCGCGGTCACGCGGATTCCACCCATCGGCTGATCCTCGAGTTCGCCCCCCACGTGCTCGACGACCCCGACGTACCGATGCCGCCCTGGCTCGGCGACCCGGCGGTGCATGTCAGCCACCAGTCGAACCTCGTGCAGAAAGCACCCGAGTTCTACCGCAGCCGCTTCCCCGGCGTCCCGGAGGACCTGCCCTACAGCTGGCCGGCGCCCGAGCAGGAACTCATTCCCGCCGAGCCGACCGCGAACCGGCTCTGGGTGTGGCGTGCGGCCCAGCACCCTCCCGAGGGCGACGCCACACTCCTCATGCCGCCCGAACCACCCGGCGGCCGGGCTGCTCCGAAGTGGGAGCGGCAACTGCACACCTTCGAGGAGGCGGTGGCCGCCGGCGACGCCGTCGCCATCGCCGATCCTGACGGCGAGCACTTCCGGACGGGGCACGTGGGGGACGTCCTGATGCACGAGGACGGTCTTCTGCGTCCGGCGCACCTGCACGGATGGCTGCGGCGCTCCGACTTCGATCCGCCCGCCCTGCTGCAGGACCCGCGGACGCTGTTCAGCGTCGGGCTGCCTGCCGGCGTCACCGTCTGAGAAGGCCCCGGCCTCGTCCCGGGGGCCGGACACCCATTCTGCATCTTCGTCGGCTGATCGGAGCACGCTGACGAAGCGGCGGAACGCTCGGCGCGGACCGCCTCAGGCGGAGGTGAGCTGGCGCGCGCCCTCCGGGAAGGTGACACCGTGCGCCTCGAGCCGTCGGCGCGTCTCCTCCCGCGGAACCACCTCACCGACGGACGAGTGACGGCCGGCGGGCACCACCGAGTGCACGATCGTCTCCTCGTACACGTGCACGAGGTTGTAGGACTGGGCGCCGTCACGGCCGCGGGTGCCACCGCCGTCGAACAGGAGGTCCTGCGTGTAGCAGGTGGCGCTGGCCACCGAGACGGGCACGCCGGCGAACATCGCCGTCGTCGAGTAGTGCAGGTGCCCGGCGAGGATGCTGCGGACGTCCGAGCCGCGCACCACGTCCGCGAGCGAGCGCTGGCCCCGGAGCTCCACCAGCACGGCGAGATCCTGCACGCTGGGAACGGGCGGGTGGTGGAGGGCGAGGATGGTGCCGTGGGGTGCCGGGACCTCGAGCTGGTCCGCGAGCCACCGGAGCTGCGCGCCCGTGAACTCACCGTGGTGATGACCCGGCACGGTGGAATCCATGGTGATGATCCGCAAGCCGTCGATGAACTGCACCTGATCCACCGGGGCGTCGGTGCCGTGGGCGGCCGGTCCGTGGAGCAGGCCCGCTCGGAAGGCGGCGCGGTCGTCGTGATTACCCATGGCCCAGATGACCTGGGCGCCGAGCCGGGCGGCGGCGGGCTCCACGATGGCCCGCAGTTTCGCGTAGGCGCCGGGCTCCCCCTTGTCCGCGAGATCACCGGTGAACACGATCGCGTGGGGCCGGACGCCGGATGCCTCGAGGTCGTCGAACACCTCGCGGAGCCGCTGCTCGCTGTCCACCGCGCCGTAGAGGGGATCGTCCCCGCCGAGCAGGTGGGTGTCGCTCATGTGCAGGAGGAAGTGCTGGGGCCGGGGATGTTCCGCTGTCCGGGGGACCATGAGACCTTTTCCGATGGCTGGGGCGAGCTTCGCTTGTTCCCATCAAAACAGACCACGATCGGTGCCCCGTGAACTTTCTGCGGCAGGTCGAGAAACATTGCGGAAACTTCGAGCCGGTGGGCCATCGGGGTTGGAGCTTCGGCGCCCGTGCTGTTCACTGAGGCCTAAGGGGCTCAGTGATCAGGTCAAGGGAGATGCCGAGGGTGACACCTCCTCAACGAAACATCCAACTGGGCGCACTGCCCGACGCCGTGCTCTGTGAACGCGCCACCGACGGCGACACCGCGGCATTCGAGGTCCTCGCCCGCCGCTACGGCCCCATGATGCGCGGTTACGCGCTGCGGCTCACGGGCTCGACGGCGGACGCCGACGACGCCGTGCAGGAGACCCTCATCCACGCCTGGGACCACCTCGACGAACTGCGTGACGGCAGCGTGGTGAAGTCCTGGCTCATGCGCATCTGCGGGCGGAGGAGCATCGACATCGTGCGTCGGCGGCGGGACCACGCGGACTCCGAGACCCTCGCCGAGGTGCCGGACCACGCGCCGAGTCCCGAGAGCGCCACCATCGCCGGCTCGGGGCTGGACTCCCTGGCCGCGGCACTCGCAGCGCTCCCTCCCGAGCAGCGCCAGTGCTGGGTGCTGAAGGAGATCGGGGGTCTGTCCTACGACGAGATCGCGGCTCAGCTCGGCCTCAGCAGTGAGAGCGTCCGGGGACGCCTCGCACGGGCCCGCGCTACGCTGATGAAGGACATGGAGGGCTGGCGATGAGCGAAGCACCTGCGGACGACGCGCGCCGCGAGGACGATCCCTCCGTCGCGGACGACTGTGGCCACTCCCTCGACGAGCTCGACGATTTCCTCGCCAGCGGCGCCTCACCGTACGAGGGGCACTACCGCCAGTGCCCGCAGTGCCAGGCCGGCCTCGCGAGTCTCCGCTCCCTGAGCGAGCTGACGCGACGGCTCGCCGAGGAGGACACCCGCCAGGCCTCGGAGTCGGACGGCTGGCTCCAGGACATCCTCGCCAACCTGCGCCTCGAGACCCGCGCCGGGCGCTCGATCCCCGTCGCGTCCGAGGACCCCGACGACGGACTCTCGGCGACCGAGGGCGCCGTGGTGGCACTCATCAGGAGCACGGGTGACGCGATCGACGGCGTCACGATCGGCAAGTGCAGGCTGCACGGGGAGATCACCGAACCCGGCGCTGAGACCCGCGTGGAACTGAGCGTCACGGCTCTGCACGGCTATCGCCTGCCCACCCTCGTCGAGACGCTCAGGGATGCCGTGACCGAGGCGTTCGCGGTGCATACCGAACTCGTGCTCACCGCGGTGGACATCACCGTCTCCGACCTCCTCGAACTCGAGGAGGGCCCCGAGGACGACGACGTCACCGACACGGATGGCACGGACGACGCCCGGAAGGACCAGCCATGAGCACGGAGCTGGAGAGGCTCGCCGACCGGATCGAGCAGACGGTCCTCGCGACCGACGGCGTCGCGGGCCTCTACCCACCCCATTCCGCCCTGAAGACCATCCTCACCGCGGGCCGTGCCCGTGCGGTCTCCACCGACGGCGAGGGACAGGTGGGACTGCGCGAGGAGGGTGGTGTCCTCGTGGTCCACATCCGCTTCGCAGGACTGGCGACGCACGCGGCGCCGGCGCTGGTCCGCAGCGTCGCGGCCTCCGTACGGAACGCTCTCGGTCCTCAGTCCACGGGCGCGGAAGTGCGGGTGCAGCTCTGCGCGATCGTCGCCGGGACCGATCTGCCGCGCGTCGTCGACGCCCTCCAGGACACCTAGCACCGCGCCGCCCGCGCCCCGTAGGCTTCTTCAAGCGCACCACCCACTTCAGCGAAAGGCACCACCATGGGTTTCCGCCCGAGCCACATCCCCCTCCGCCTCACCACCGGCGCCTTCATCCTCAACTCCGGCCTGGGCAAGACCAGCCTGGACGAGGGCACCGCGGGCTACCTGCAGTCCATGGCGTCCAAGGCGTTCCCCCAGTTCAGCCAGCTCGAGCCGCAGCAGTTCGGGAAGGTCCTCGCGGCCTCCGAGATCGCCGTGGGATCCGCCCTCCTCGCCCCGTTCGTCTCCAGCAAGCTCGCCGGCCTGGGCCTGCTCGCATTCTCCGCAGGCATGATGACCATGTACTTCCGCACGCCTGAGCTCACGCAGGAGGACGGCGTCCGTCCTACCCAGGACGGGACGTCGGTCGCGAAGGACATCTGGATGGTCGGGATCGCCCTCGCGCTGGTCCTCGACCGCTCGAAGAAGTAGCCCGGACGGCGGGAAGGGACCCGGGGCCTGCTGATGTGCGGACGCTTCGTCATCGCGGGGAACAAGGCCGACCTCATCGACGCCTTCGAGGTGGACGAGTCGGTCGAGGACGAGATCGAGCCCTCCTGGAACGTCGCCCCGACCGACACCGTCCAGCTCGTCGTCGACCGCCTCGACCCGGAGACCGGTGAGCTGACCCGCAGGCTCGAGACGGCCACGTGGGGCCTCATCCCCTCGTGGTCCAAGAGCGCGTCCGTCGGGTCACGCATGATCAACGCACGCAGCGAGACGGTGCTCGAGAAGCCGTCCTTCCGCGCCGCCGCACTCAAGCGGCGCGGACTGGTGCCCGCGGACGGCTACTACGAGTGGCGGAAGAACGACGACGGCTCGAAGACCCCCGTGTACCTGCACGGGCCGGAGGGCGCGCACCTCGGCTTCGCGGGCCTGTACGAGTTCTGGCGCAACCCTGCGACAGTGTCCGAGGACGAGCCGAAGGGCCGCTGGGTGGTGAGCTGCACCATCATCACGCGCCCCGCGAGCGACGCGCTCGGGCAGATCCACGACCGCACGCCCGTGATCGTGCCGCCCGAACTGCGGGCCGACTGGCTGGACCCGCGGCACGACTCCCGGCCTGCCGTACAGGAACTGCTCGACGCCCTCCCCGATCCGCACCTCGTCCCCCGACTCGTGGGCCCGCGGGTCGGATCGGTGCGGAACAACGGCCCGGACCTGATCGAGCCGTTGCCCGAGGACCCGACCGCCGACGCCGAGCAGCAGACCCTGCTCTGACACCTTCCTGGTCCTACCGACGACACCTTCCGGGGCTCGCCGGGCTTCCCCGACGTTCCCCCGGCCGCCGATCCGCGCGCGTAGCCGTCCGGGCCGCTCCTGGGAAGGCCGGCCTCCCGCTGATCCCTGCTTGTCGCTCCGGGCGCTGCCGCCCTAGATTCGTGACCTGGACGCAACGGGACGGATCCGAGGAGACGCATGATCAGGACGGACATCGCGCCGGGTGTGCACTACGTGGAGCACGCGCGGACCAACGTGTACCTCGTCGAGGACGACGACGGCGTGCTGCTGGTCGACACGGGTCTGCCGCGCTCACGCACGGTGATCCTGGAGGCGCTCTCGAGGATCGGGCGCGGCATCGAGGACGTCCGTGCCGTCGTCCTGACGCACGGTCACTTCGACCACGTCGGGACGGCACGGCATCTGCAGACAGTGCACGGCATCCCCGTGTACTGCCACCCCGATGACACCGCGATCGCCGCGCATCCCTACCGGTACGAGCGCGAACGCACGCCCTTCGTGTACCCGTTCCTGCACCCGCGAGCCGTCCCCGGGCTCCTCGCGATGACGGCGGCTGGCGCGCTCGAGGTCAAGGGCATCCACGACACCCTGCCGCTGACCCCGGAGTCCGCAGCCGCGCTCCCCGGGTCGCCACTGCTCGTGCCCACGCCGGGCCACACCAAGGGTCACTGCGGGCTGCACTTCCCCGACCGCGACGCCGTCGTCAGCGGTGACGCGCTGGTCACCCTCGACCCGTACACCGGCGCGCCGGGGCCGCAGGTGGTGGCGCGCGCTGCGACCGCCGACACCGCGACCGCCCTCCGCTCCCTCGCCGCCCTCGAATCGACGGGAGCGCGGACGGTGCTGCCGGGGCACGGCTTCCCCTGGCGCGCCGGTGTCGGCTCCGCTGTCGCGCAGGCACGCGAGGTGGGCGGCCACTGAGCCCTCCCCCGTCCACCGCACACGCGCCGCGCGGCCGCCGTCGCATCCGGGGGACCGAGCCGGGACGATACGCTGGGCGCATGGGCTGGTTCAAGCGCACAACGGTCATGGGATTCGCGCGCGTCACGGTGAAGCGAGCGGTCCTGGGCCTGGCGACCGCGCAGGGCGTGGTGATCGCCGGGCTCGTGGGGATCGATGCCTTCCAGAAACGGCGGCGCACCAGGCGCGAGGGTTTCCCCCAGCCGGGCACATTCCACACGAGGATCGCGGATACCGACACCACCGTCTACACGTACGGTGAGGACCTGTTCGACGCGATGATCGCGGCCATCGACGCCGCCGAGCACCAGGTGCTGCTCGAGACCTACATCTGGAAGGGTGACGCCGTCGGCGCGCGCTTCCGCGACGCCGTGAACCGTGCCGCCGAGCGTGGCGTGAAGGTCTTCGTGATCTACGACGGCTTCGCGAACCTGGTGGTGAACCCGCTCTTCTACCGCTTCCACCCGGGCGTCAACGCCTACCGCTTCCCCGTCCTCCGCCCGTCGATCGTCTTCACGAACATCCGCGGGACGGGCTTCGACCACCGCAAGGTGCTCGTGGTGGACGACAGCGTGGGGTTCGTGGGCGGCTACAACATCGGCTCGCTCTACGCGACCAAGTGGCGCGACACCCACCTGGAGGTCCGCGGCCCATCCGTCTGGGAGCTCCGCGAGGCGTTCGTCAGCCTCTGGAACCTGCGCGGCTTCCCCCGGCGCGAGCCGCTGCCGGACATGAGCGCCTCCTTCTGGGAACCGCGCATCCGCGCCGTCAACAACATCCCGGCCTACCTCGTCTTCCCGATCCGCGGCGTGTACCTCGACGCGATCAACCGGGCCCAGCGGCACATCTTCATCACCACGGCCTACTTCATCCCGGACCGGCAGATCCTCGATGCGCTGCTGCGGGCGAGCCGGCGGGGCGTGGACGTCCGGGTGATCCTGCCCGAGGACTCCAACCACGTTGTCTCCGACTGGTTGTCCCGTGGCTTCTACTCCTCGCTGATCGGCGCCGGTGTGCAGATCCTGCTGTACCAGAACTCGATGATCCACGCGAAGACGGCCACCGTGGACGGCGAGTGGAGCACGGTGGGCACCGCGAACATCGACCGCCTCAGCCTCACCGGCAACTACGAGATCAACCTCGAGATCTTTGACCGGGACCTCGCGGCCACGATGGAACGGATCTTCGACGTCGATTCCTCGAACAGCCGCATCCTGACGCGGGAGGAGTGGGAGAGCCGGCACATCGTCGCGCGCGCCAGCGAACTCATCCTCGCGCCGCTGCGCCCGTTCCTCTAGGCACCTCCAGCCGCCGCGCGGGTCGGTCAGCCGGCCTCGCCCGGATCGGGGCGCGACGCCGAGAAGCGCTGCATGTAGCCCTCGTGCGAGGACGAGACGTGCCCCGCCATGAGCCGCTCGGCCTCGGTGGCGTTCCCGGAATCGACCGCGGCCATGATCAGGCGGTGCTCGCCCCACGACTGCTTGCCGCGGTTGTCCACGTCCGCCGCGTAGAGCCACTCGATCTTCCCCGAGATCTGCCGCAGGAGCGCCGCGAGTGACGTGCTGCCGCTCAGTTCGGCGACGCCGAGGTGGAAGCGGTTGTTGAGTTCCGGCAGGTCGCGGAGGGCGCCCGCCTGCACGGCGCGGTCGCCGTCGTCGAGCACCTCCGAGATGATCCGCCGGGCCGTCCACCACTCGGCGTCCGGGCCGCTCCGCGCACCGGGCGCGAACTGCGCGGCGGCACGGCGGGCCGCCCGGCGTGCGATGGTCGCCTCGATGATCCCGCGGACGGCGAAGAGGTCCTCGGCGTCGTCGAGCGGCACCTCCGCGACGGTGGAGCCCGCGTAGGGCCGTGAGTCGACGAATCCCTCCGCCTCGAGGGCGCGCAGCGCCTCCCGGACGGGCACGCGCGAGACCCCGTACTTCGCGGCGAGCGCCGCCTCGGTGACGCGCACCCCCGGGAGCAGGGCACCGAAGATGATGTCCCGCCGGATGGCCTCGAGGACACGCTGCGGTGCCGCCTCCTGGTCAGGCCGCAAATGCCGCTCCCGGGATGGCGCCGAGGAGTTCGCGCGTGTACTCCTGCTGCGGCCGTGAGAAGACGTCCTCCACCGTGCCGGCCTCCACCACGTCCCCCGATCGCATGACGACGACGCGGTGCGCGATCTGCCGCACCACGGAGAGGTCGTGGGTGATGAAGAGGTACGTGAGCCCCAGCCTCTCCTGCAGGTCGGCGAGCAGCGTGAGGATCTGGTCCTGGACCAGGACGTCGAGCGCCGACACGGCTTCGTCGCAGATGAGCAGTTCCGGCTCCAGCGCCAGCGCGCGGGCGATGGCCACGCGCTGCCGCTGCCCGCCGGAGAGCTCGTTGGGGCGCCGCTGCGCGACGGAGCGCGGCAGGGCAACCTGGTCCAGGAGCTCGCCGACCCGCTGCTGCCGGCTCGCCCTGTCCCCCACCCCGAAGATCCGCAGGGGCTCGTCGATGAGGCGCTCGATGCTGTAGGTGGGATCGAGCGAGCCGTAGGGGTCCTGGAAGACGGGCTGCACCTTGCGGCGCAGGGCCCGGCGCTCCCCGCCGCGCGTGGTGGTCAGTGATGCGCCGTCGATCAGTGCCTCACCCGAGGACGCCGTCTCCAGACCGAGGATGATGCGCGCCACCGTGGTCTTGCCCGATCCCGATTCCCCGACCACCGCCGTGGTGGTTCCGCGCTCGACGTCGAACGAGACGTCGTTCACGGCGCGGACCGTGGTGCCGCGCTGCCCGCGGAGCGCGAACTCCTTGACGAGGTTCCGCACCACGAGGATGGGCTCCGACGCCTCGGCCGGGGCGTCCGCGAGGGGCTCGGCGTCCAGGGCCGCCGCGACGGACGGTGCTGCTGCGACGAGCTGCTTCGTGTAGTCCTCCTGCGGGTCCAGCAGGATCTGGCGGGGTGTCCCGACCTCGACGATCCGCCCCTCGGACATCACGATGATGCGGTCGGTGCGGTCCGCCGCCAGCCCGAGGTCGTGGGTGATGAACAGCAGCGAGGTGCCGCGGGCGTCCACGAGGGACTGCAGGTGGTTGAGGATCTGCCGCTGCACCGTGACGTCGAGGGCGGACGTCGGTTCGTCGGCGATGAGCAGCTCCGGCTCCCCCGCGAGGGCGATGGCGATCAGCACGCGCTGCCGCATGCCGCCCGAGAACTCGTGCGGGTACTGGCCGTACCGCCGTTCGGCGTCCGGGATCCCGGCCTCGGTGAGCAGCGCCACGGAGCGTCGCTTCACCTCCGCGCGGTCCAGTCTGCCCTCGCCCCCGAGGTCACGCCGCGAGGCGACGAGGGCGTCGGCCACCTGCGGCCCGATCTTCATGGCGGGGTTCAGGTTGGACATCGGATCCTGCGGGACGAGGCCCACGCGCTGGCCGCGGATGGTCCGCAGCACCGGCTCGGAGGCGGTGGCGAGGTCCTCGACGTCGCCCCTGGTGCGGCCGGCTCCGAGCACGATGGACCCATGGGTGATGCGCCCGCTGCCGGGCAGGAGCCGCAGGATCGCACCGATGGCGGTCGACTTGCCGGAGCCCGACTGGCCCACGATCGCCACCCGCTCACCCCGCCGCACGGAGAAGCCGATGCGGTGGAGCACGGGCGCGCCGTTGAAGGCGACCTCGAGGTCCGTGACCTCGAGAATGTTCTCAGCGTCCTGCAGCATAGCCCTGGACTCCTCGCGGGTTGGCGGCGGCGGACAACACACCGGTGGCATGGTCCCTGGACACGGAGGAGAGCCGCCCGAGCGACCAGTCCCCCGCTCGCGTGATGACGTGACCGCGGCGTTCGAGGTCGCTGATGACGTCCTCGCCGAGGCGGTCCTCGACGACGGCGCCACCCGGCTCCCACGTCCGGGGCCAGAAGGAGCCGGGGATCGACGTCGTGTGGAGCGACGGCGCGTCGATGGCCTGCTGGGGCGTGTACCCGCCGACGATCGTGCGGAGGATGTAGAGCAGCTGCCACTGGTCCTGCTGGTCACCTCCCGGGGACCCGAGGGCGACGACGGGCCGGCCGTCCTTCAGGATCAGGGTGGGGGTGAGCGTGGTGCGCGGGCGCTTGCCGGCCTCGAGCGTGGACGGGGCGCCCTCCTCGAGCCAGGTCATCTGCAGGCGCGAGCCGAGGCAGAACCCGAGCTCGGGGATGGTGGGCGAGGACTGCAGCCACCCGCCGCTGGGCGTCGCGGAGACCATGTTGCCGTGGGAGTCGACGACGTCGATATGGCAGGTGTCGCCGCGCGTCTCACCGCTGCGCGAGACCGTCGGCTCGCCGACCCCGGCGAAACCCGCGCCGCCGACGAGGGCGGGCGGCGTGTACTCGGTCCGCAGCGGCGGGGTGAAGGGGGTCCGGCCGGGTACGGTGCCCGGACGGAACTCGAGCGACGCCTCCTCGGTGATGAGCGCGCGCCGCTCTGCCGCGTACTCGGCCGAGAGCAGGTACTCCAGGGGCACGTCGGCGTCGCCGTAGTAGGCCTCGCGGTCAGCGATGGCGAGCTTCTGCGCCTCGAGGATGGTGTGCGCGCCGAGTGCCGTGGACGGGTCGAGGCGGTCGTCGTCGAGCCCGTCGAGGATCGCGAGGGTCTGCAGCAGGGCCGGGCCCTGGCCCCATGGTCCCGTCTTCGCGATGGTGTGGCCACGGAACTCCAGCGTGGTCGCCTCCTCGTAGCCCGCCTCGAAACCCGCGAAGTCCTCGACGGTGATGACCCCCGCGTGGTCGAGTCCCGAGGAGTGCCGGTGGGGTGTCCTCACGAACTCGGCGGAGGCCTGCGCCACGAGTCCGGTGCGCCACTCCAGCCGGGCGGCATCGATGCGTTCCTCGCGCGTACCGCCGTCGGCCCCCGCGCCCACGAGCGAGTTGAGCACGCGGGCGTACGCCTCGTTGCGGATCATCTCGCCCTCCCGCGGCGCCCTGCCCTCGGGCATCCAGAGCGCGGCCGAGGTGGGCCAGTGCTCCGTGAAGAGGTCGGCGACGGCGGCGATGGTGGCGCCCACGCGGCCCACGACCGGGTGGCCGTCGCGGGCGTACCCGACGGCGAACGCGAGGACGTCCTCGAGCTCCCACGTGCCGTGGTCGCGCAGGAGCAGGAGCCAGGCGTCGACGGCGGCGGGGACCGCCGCGGCCAGGGCGCCTGCGCCCGGCACCAGTTCGAGACCCTCCGCGACGTAGTGCTCACGCGTTGCCGCGGCAGGAGCCGGGCCCTGCCCCATCAGGACCACCGGCCGCCCCGGCTCCTCGGCCGTGGCGAAGACTCCGGTCATGTCGCCACCGGGGCCGTTGAGGTGAGGTTCCACCACGTGGAGCACGAAGGCACCGGCCACGGCGGCGTCGAACGCGTTGCCGCCGCGCTCCAGGACGGCCTGCGCGGAGGCGGTGGCCAGCCAGTGCGTGGACGCGCTCATGCCGAAGGTCCCCTGCAGGGTGGGCCGGGTGGTGAAGGACGGTGGGGGCGTGTACGTCGTCGCTGTCATGGGGAAGTCACTTCCGTGTGGTGTTCGTGGGATCGAAGGCATCGCGCAGCGCGTCGCCGAACAGGTTGAAGGCCAAGCAGATCACGGCGATCGCGATGCCCGGGAAGATCGCCGCGCTCGGGGCGCGGAAGATGTACTGCTGGGCGTCGGAGAGCATGATGCCGAGGCTCGGCGTGGGCGGCTGGATGCCGAGGCCGAGGAAGGAGAGCAGCGCCTCCCCGATCACCGCGACGGGCATGATGACCGTGGCCTGGACGATGATCGCCGAGGTGGCGTTGGGCAGGACGTGCCGCAGCATGATCCACGTGGGCGAGGCGTCCATGGTGCGGGCGCCGAGCACGAAGTCGCTCTCCTTGATGCGCAGCGTCTCGCCGCGGACCACGCGGATCATCGTGGGGATCTGCGCGATCCCGAGCGCGATCGCGGCATTCGTGAGGCTCGGTCCGCTGATGGCGGCGAGCCCGACGGCGATGATGAGGAACGGGAACGCGAGGGTCACGTCGGTCAGGCGCGAGATGACGGCGTCGAACCCGCGCGAGTAGCCGGCGAGGAGCCCGAGGGGCGTCCCGACGACGACGGCGAGCAGCACGGACAGCACGCCGACCTGCAGGGAGGTCTGGATGCCGAAGAGGAGCCGCGAGAGGACGTCGCGCCCGAGATCGTCCGTGCCGAGCGGGTAGCCGACGGTGAGGGGCTGCTGGAACGGGGTGTCGAAGTGCACCTGCGTGGGCGAGTAGGGCGCGAGCACCGGCGCGAGGACGGCGGCGAGCACCACCGCGACGAGCATGATGCCGCCCGTGATGCCGAGCGGGTTGTGGCGGAGCGAGGTCAGGATGCGGCCGCGACCCGAGCCGAGGCCCTGACCTCCGCCGGCGCCCGCTGCTGTGCCCGGGGGCAGTGTCTCTACGGCCATCAGTTGGCTCCTCCGACGCGGATCTTGGGGTTGACCACCGAGTACAGGATGTCCACGGCGAGGTTGATGAGGATGTAGCTGACGGTGATGATGAGCACCACGGCCTGGATCACGGGGTAGTCGCGGGTGAAGACGGCGTCGAGCGTGAGCTTCCCGAAGCCCGGGAGCGCGAAGATGCGCTCCGTGACCACGGCGCCCGAGATGAGCCCGCCGAGCTGGAGACCCACGATGGTGACGACCACGATCAGCGAGTTGCGGAGCCCGTACCGCACGAGCACGCGGCCGCGGCCGAGCCCTTTCGCGCGGGCCGTCCGCACGTAGTCGGTGGTCATGGTCTCGATCATCGAGGCCCGGGTCTGGCGCATGATGACGGCGGCGAGACCGGTGCCGAGGATCAGCGCCGGCAGCGTGAGGTAGTAGAGCCCGCGCAGGGGTTCGGACATCACGTCCACGTACCCCGAGGCCGGGAACCAGCCGAGGATCACCGCGAGGTACAGGATGGCGAGGATACCGAGCCAGAAGTTCGGGACGGACAGGCCCACCAGCGCGAAGGCGTTCGCCACCCACTCGGGCCACCGGCCGCGGAACCGCTCGGCGATGACGCCGAAGACGATGCCGATGACCACGGCCACCACGATCGCGTAGGCCGAGAGCCACAGTGTGACGGGCAGTGTCGTGGCGATCAGCTCGGTGACGGGCGTGCCCGTGCGGGTCGACTCGCCGAAGTCGCCCCGGAACATGTTGCCCACGAAGGTGAGGAACTGGGTGATCAGCGGCTGGTCCAGACCCATGTCCGCACGGACGGCGGCGAGCTGCTCCGGCGTCGCCTCCTCCCCCGCCATGGCGAGCGCCGGGTCCCCGGGGAGCTGGCGCACGCCGATGAAGACGACGATCGCGGCCAGGACGAGCGTGACCACCGACTGCCACAGCCGGGTGAGGAGGTAGCGGCCCATGTCAGTTCTCGCTCTCGGTGGTCGGCTCGATGAAGGCGGCACCGCTCAGGTGCACCACGCCGTCGGCGAAGGTCTCGACGCCGGCAATGTCGGTGCTGTAGGCGGTGAGGTTCCGCTGCCGGTACAGGTAGAGGATCGGGTTGTCCTGCTGCACCAGCTCGACCGCCTGCCCGTAGATCTCCGCACGTTCGTCGACGTCATTCACCTGCGCGGCACTGGTCAGGAGGTCATCCACCGCCGGGTTGCTGTAGCCGGAGTAGTTGTTTCCACCTCCGGTGGACAGGAAGTTGAACATGTTGCCGTGGGGATCGATCCGCCCGGACCAGCCGAGCTGCAGCGCTTCGAAATCGCCGCGGGACTGCACGTCGAGGAGCGTGGAGTACTCGACGGGCACCACGGTGAGATCGAAGCCGCCGTCGGCCACCGCCGCCTGCAGGGCCTGGCCGTAGCGGAGCGTGTCCGGGGTGTTCGTGACCTGCATCTCGATCGGGTACGGGGTCTCGACGCCGGCGTCCTCGAGGAGTTGCTTCGCCCCCTCGGGATCGTACGGCGGGCAGGCCTCGCTGAGGTCCGAGGCGTACGGGCTGTCCGGTGAGATCGGCGAGCATGCGGGCTCGAACCAGCTGTTGAACACCGTGTTGACGAGGGCTTCGCGGTCGATCGACATCGAGAGCGCCATCCGGATGGCGCTCTCCTGCGCGAGGGGCGTCTCGATGATTCCCGGCGGCTCCCCCGTACCCTCCGTGTTGCCGACGTTGAACGTGAGCGCCTGGTACCCCAGGGATCCGACCTGCAGCACCCCCACGCCGTCCTCCCGCAGGAGCGCGTCGACGTCCTGCGGCGAGATGGTGTCCGCCACCTGGACGTCCCCGGACCTGAGATTCGCCGCCCTGATGTTGGCGTCGGTGATGATCCGGTAGGTGATGGTGTCGAGGTGCACGTTCTCGGCGTCGTAGTAGAGAGGGTCGCGCTCCACGGTGATGGAGGTCTGCGGCACGCGGTCCACGAACTTGAAGGGGCCGACGCACACCGGGCTGAGCCCGAAATCGGCGCCCTGCGCCTCGATGGCCTGCGGCGAGAGCATCATGCCGGCGCGGTCCGCGAGCGCCGCGGTCAACGGGGCGAACGGCGTCTCGTAAGTGATCTGCACCCGGTCCGGCGCCACGGCGCGGATGTCCGAGATGGGCCCCAGCTCGCTCCTCCGGGTGGACCCCTCGAGCGTCAGGTGGCGCTCGATCGTCGCGCGGACGGCCTCGGCGTCGAAGGGCACACCGTCGGCGAAGACGGCGTCGGTCCGCACCGGGATGGTGACCGTCAGGCCGTCGGCGGAGACCTCCGGCAGCGCGGTGGCGAGCTGCGGGACGATCTCACCCTCGGCGTCGATGTCGTAGAGCTTCTGGCACATGGTCTGCATGACGTAGCGCGTGTAGAGGGAGGACGACGTCGTCGGGTCCAGCCTGTCTGGCTCCGCCGAGAGCGCCATCACGAGGTCCCCGCCCTCGCGGATGGTGGCGTCCCCGAGGGGGACGCTCGTGACGTCGTCGCGCACCGGCGCGGCCGGCAGCGGCTGGATGGGCTGGCACGCGGTCAGGGTGGTCAGGGCGACGGTGGCGGCGGCCACGAGGCGCGCCACACCGCCGGCCGGGGTGCCTCGACGGCGGACGCGCTGTGCGTGCTGTCTGCTGTGCTGCATGGGGTTCCTCACGGACGGGCGGGATGGAACTGCTTCTGCACCGTGACCGATTCCACATTGAATACAATCACTCGTACGACGATAAGCTTCGTATACATTCGTTTCAAGACTATTTCCGAGGGGATACGTGAAGAAGAACCGGGTGGCGACGGATCGCCTTCATCTCTGGCTCATGCTGGGCCTGACGTTCTCGACCGGCGTGATCGATGCCGTCGGCTACCTGGGGCTCGACCGCGTCTTCACGGGCAACATGACCGGCAACGTGGTGCTGCTCGGCATGGCGTTCGGCGGAGGTGCAGACCTGCCCATCCTGCGACCGGCCCTGGCCCTCGTGTTCTTCATGGTCGGCGCGGCCCTCGCGGGCCGCCTGCTGCGCAAGGCCCCGGAAGGCTGGAGCGGCCGTACCTCGCTCGCCCTGCTGTCGGTCACCGTGGGCCTCACCGCCCTCGCCGTCTACGTGGCGCTCGTCGACGTGCACGCCGAGGAGGTCCTGGGCAGCATCACCACCTCGGTGCTGGCCGCCATGATGGGCGTCCAGGCCGCGACGGCCAAGCGCCTCAAGGTCGCGGAGATCACCACCGTGGTGGTCACCTCCACCATCACGGGCCTGGCCTCCGATTCCCGCCTCGCGGGCGGGAAGAGCCCGTTCTGGGCCCGGCGGTTCCTCGCCATCGCGCTGATCCTCGTGGGCGCCGTCGTCGGGGCCCTGACGCTGAGGGTGGACCTCTGGCTGGGCGTGGCGGTCTCCGCCGTCGTCTCCGCCGTCGTCACCCTCCTGGGCCACCTCCGGCACCGGCGCGACCGCCGTGACCAGCAGGCCGAAGGGGCAGGGAACGTCGAGGAAACCGCATTACGGTAGAACCATGGAACAGGTAGACCAGCAGTTCGCATTCCACCGCCTGGCCCGCTCGTGGCCCGCCTACCGCTGGTGGAAACCGCTGGTGACGGGCCTGCTCGGCATTGCGATCTACGTGGCCTTCACCGTGATCCTCATCCTGGTCTCCGCGGTGCTGGCGCTCGCCACCTCCGCCGACGCCGAGCAGTACCTCGATGCGGCGGCGGCGATCGATCTCAGCGACCCCGTGATCTTCGCGTTCACCCTGGCGTCGCTGATCCTCATGATCCCGGCGCTCGTCCTTGCCACCCTGATCATCGGCCCGAAGCCCATCGGCCTGCTCTCCTCCGTGACCGGGCGCCTCCGCTGGCGCTGGCTCGGGCTGTGCACGCTGGTGGCACTCGGGATCTACGCGGTCAGCCTTCTCGTCTCGACCGCCATCGGAGCCCTGTTCCCCACGGAGGCCGCGCCGATCCCGCAGCCCGACACCTCGACCATGGTGATCCTCCTCGCGCTCACGCTCCTGGCGGTCCCGTTCCAGGCGGCGGCCGAGGAGTACGTGTTCCGCGGCTACCTCATGCAGCTCGTGGGCAGCTGGCTGAAGCACCCCGTCTTCGCGATCCTGCTCCCGGTACCCCTCTTCGTGCTCGGTCACCTCTACGACCCGCTCGGGCAGGTGGACATCGCCATCTTCGCGATCTTCGCCGGCTGGATCACCTGGCGGACGGGCGGCCTCGAGGCGGCCATCGCCGTCCACGCCATCAACAACATGACCATCTTCGCCCTCGGGGCCCTGGGCCTCGTGGACGTCAATGCCTCGGAAGGGTCGATCGGCGGCCTTGTGGTGTCCGTCCTGACGATGGGTATCACGGCCTTCGTGATCGTGCGCCTCGCGAACCGGCGCGGCATCGAGCGGACGCGGACCGTGACCCCTCCGCCGGTCCAGCAGCCGTTCGGCGGTGCACCGGGCATGAGCCCCTTCCCCGCGGGCGACGGCGTCTGGCACCAGAGCGCTCCCCAGCTCCACCAGGGCGGGGGCCCGCAGCCGGTTCCGGGGGCCGACGCAGGTAGCCCGCGGTACGACCCCTCCCAACCCGACCGCGTCCAGTACGACGCCTCGCAGTACGACCCCTCCCAGTACGACCCCGCGCGCTACGGGTCGGTTCGGGAGGCTCCTGCCCGGCAGGAGCAGGTGCGGAACGACGCCGGCGGCACGAACACGCATGCCGGCTCACACGCCATGCCCCGCGACCTGCTTCGCCCAGCGCCCGACGTGATGCGCGAAGCGGCGTCCGGCTCGAGTTCCCATGCGGCGCGCGATGCGTCCGCGTCCCCTGCCCGTTCACCGTTCGCGCGGCCCGATGGCACGGTCGAGTCCGGGGCGCCCGCCCAGGTGGAGACCGGGAGCGGTTTCGGCGACCGGAGGCACCCCTCCGGCCCGGTCTTCCCTCCCGGCCCCGGCCACCCCGCAGGCACACCCTTCCCCGCGGGCCCCGGATTCCCTGCCGCGGGCGCCACGTCAGGCGCGGCGAGCCCCTCCGGCGCCCGCGGCACGGACGACGACGCGCAGACGACCAACCAGCGGGATGAGCACGGCGACGGGAACGGGCCGGCGTCCTGACCATGGAGGTGACGGGGCGCGCGCGGGCGTGGGACTGGGCGATCGGTGCGCTCGGAATGCTGCTCCTGCTCCTGATCGGGGTCGCCGTGCTCTGGTTCATGGTGAGCACGCCGACCGGGAGCGAGGCCGGCGAGCGGACCGTTCCGACCGATTCGCCCGACGGCCCTGCGGCTGGAGCCCCCGCTGATCTTTCGGAGGACGAGGTGTGGTTCGGTGACCTCGTCCTCGACTCGGCGTCGGCCGTCGCCGCCGGCTCCGACCTCCGCGATGTCCGGGCGGTAGGCCGTGACGTCGTCTCCGGTCCCCGCGGGCTCGTCGCGCAGCAGCTGACGGTCGACGCCACGGTGCCGTTCGACGTCGTCGCGGACGAGCTCGGCGGCGGCGCCCGGATCCGCGCCGCGGAGGACGGGCAGGCGACGGTGGAGCGCAGCGTCGAGGCACTCGGGCGGGACCTGCCTGTCACCGCCACCGGCACCGTCGAGGCGCAGGACGGCACGCTCGTCGTGGAACCCACGTCGATCGACGTCGGCGGGCCGGGGTTCCTCTCGGACGGGATCGCCGCCGTCGTCCGCAGGTTCGTGACCATCGAGCACCGCATCGAGGGCCTGCCGGAGGGACTCGAGCTGCAGGACGTCACGGTGCAGGAAGACGGCTTCCGCGCCACCCTGACAGGGCAGGACGTGACCCTGGGCCAGTGAGGCGCCGTGTGGAGCGAACCTGCGGAAAACCTGCGCACCGCCGCTCCGGCAGATGTTCTAGGGTCAAAAGGAACCGGTCAGGAATCAGCGAGGGGCACAGTGCATGGCATGTGAGGGTTGCTCGACGTCCAGCAAAATGGACTTCGACTTCAGTATGGCGTTCCAGCCCATCTACGACGTGATCGACGACCGCGTCTGGGGCTACGAGGCGCTAGTGCGGGGGCTTCAGGGCGAAGGGGCTTTCGACGTGCTCTCGCGGGTGCTCCCCGAGCAGAAGTACCGTTTCGACCAGGACTGCCGGGTCAAGGCGATCGAACTGGCGTCGCGCCTGTTCCCCGCCGATCAGGACCTGAAGCTCTCCATCAACTTCATGCCGAACGCGGTGTACGAGCCGGCGGCCTGCCTGCGCGCCACCCTGCTGGCGGCCACGCGGTGCAACTTCCCGACGACGTCGATCATGTTCGAGTTCACGGAGGACGAGGAGGTCACGGACACCGACCACCTCATCAACATCATCACCGAGTACCGCAAGCAGGGCTTCACGACCGCGATCGACGACTTCGGGGCGGGTCACGCAGGCCTCGGCCTCCTGGTCGAATTCCAGCCGGACGTCATCAAGATCGACATGAAGCTCGTGCGTGGCATCGACGCCAGCCGCCCGCGTCAGGCCGTCGTGGCGGGGATCGTGGGCATCGCCCGGCAGTTGGGGATCACGGTGCTCGCCGAGGGCGTCGAGACGGAAGAGGAGTTCCTGTTCCTGAAGTCCCAGGACATCCGCCTCTACCAGGGCTACCTGTTCGCCCGGCCCGAGTTCGAGGCCCTCCCGGCTGTGCAGCTGCGGCCGGCACCCGAGATCAGCGCCGTGGCCTGACGCCGGGCGGTCGCGCGGATCCTCAGCCCTCGACCCGGAGGCCCATGCTCTCGGCCAGGAAGGGTGCGAGGATCTGCAGCTGGTACTCGTCGATCGTGGCACCACGCAGGCCGTCGAGGCCGTTGATGCTGCGGAAGCTGCTCGTGCGGAGATCGGCGTCCTTGAGGGTGGCGCCGTCGAGCGTCAGCGTGCCGATCGTGCAGTCCTGCAGGGCGAGCCGCGTTGCCCGCGCGCCGGTGAGATCGAGCTCGCCGATGATGCACCCGCTCAGGAGCACGTCCGTGAGCGTGGCGGCCCTCAGATTCACGTAGTCGAGCTTCCCGCCGTCGAGGTGAACCGCGTCCAGCCGGCCGTCGTACAACTCCGCCGAACCCCAGCGCGTCCCTCGGAGGGACGTCTCACGCCAGCTGCTGCGCGCAGCACGGAACACGGGCGCGAAGAGGTCCTCGATGGAGCACTCGACGAATCTCGCGCCCCGGAGCTCGGTGTCGTCGAGGGACAGTCCGCGGAACAGGCACTCCTGGAACGTGATGCCCGCGAGGTCCTCGCCGTCGAGCGCCAGGCGGTCGTAGGACTCCCCCTCACGACGGTCGCCGTCGAGCAGCCGGGGTGCGTCGACCGCCGTCAGGTTGCGCGGCTCGCGCAGTGACAGGCGCGGTGGGGCGGTGGCGCCGCGCGCGGATCGCGGTGGCATGGGGATCTCCGATCGGACGTGGAGCGGTTCTGCGGGCGAGCTCCATCCAAGCACCTGCCACGGTCGAAACACTCCCCGCAGGGGCCGGTGACGCCCTACAGTGGTCGCACCCCGAATCCGCCCACGCGGTGGACCGCCACCGAGAACGGAGCCGCTCATGTCACGGACGAACAGCACACCGAGCGCCACGGACGGGCAGGACGCCTCGCTCCTGAAGGTCCTCGGCAATTGGGACGCGCTCGCCCTGGGTTTCGGCGCGATGATCGGCTTCGGTTGGGTGGTCCTGACCGGCGGCTGGATCGCCTCGGCCGGTACGGGCGGCGCGGTCCTGGCGATGGTGACGGGCGGGATCATCATGGGCGTCGTCGGCCTGACCTACGCGGAACTGACGGCCGCGATGCCGAAGGCCGGCGGTGAACACAACTTCCTGCTGCGCGGGATGGGGCCACGATGGTCCTTCATGGGCTCGTGGGCCATCACGGGCGGGTACGTCACGATCGTGGCGTTCGAGGCCGTGGCTCTCCCCCGGACGGCCGAGTACATCTTCCCCGGCCTGAGCCGGATCCCGCTGTGGACGGTCGCCGGTGACGAGGTGCACCTCACGTGGGCGCTCGTGGGTGCCGTCGCCGCCGTGGTGATCACCCTGATCAACATCCGCGGCGTGAAGATCGCCGGTGCCGCGCAGACGTTCGTCGTCGTCTTCCTCCTCGTCATCGGGCTCGTCCTCGTGGTCGGGAGTTTCACGGGCGGCTCGACGGCGACCATGCAGCCCTTCTTCACGGGCGGTTCCGCCGGGTTCTTCGCCGTCCTCGTGGTGGTGCCGTTCCTCTTCGTCGGCTTCGACGTCATCCCGCAGTCCGCGGAGGAGGTGAACATCCCCGCACGGCAGATCGGCCGCCTCGTCGTCGTCGCGGTGGTGCTGGCCACCATCTGGTACGTGATGACCATCCTGACGACGTCGTCGGCCATGCCCGCGAGCGAGCTCGCGACCGCTGACATCGCGACGGCGGATGCGATGGGCACCATGTTCGGCTCGGGGATCGCGGCGAACATCCTGATCGCCGGGGGTATCGCGGGCATCCTGACGTCCTGGAACTCCCTCCTGCTCGGGGCGTCGCGCCTCATGTACTCGATGTCGCGCTCCGGCATGCTCCCCCGCTGGTTCGGCGTGCTCCACCCGACCTACCGCACGCCGGTCAACGCGCTGATCTTCATCGGCGCGCTGTCTTTCCTGGCGCCCTTCTTCGGTACGCAGATGCTCGGCTGGCTCGTGGACTCGGGCGCCCCGAGCATCGTGCTCGCCTACATCCTCGTGTCGCTCGTCTTCGTGATCCTGCGGCGTCGCGAGCCCGGCATGGACCGCCCTCTGCGCATCGGTGGCGCCGGGAACGGCGGCACGGTGATCGGCTGGATCGCCGTCGTCCTCTGCGTGGCCCTGCTCAGCCTGTACCTGCCCGGGATGCCCGCGGCACTGACGCCCCCGCCGTGGATCCTTTTCGGCCTGTGGTGGGTGCTCGGCATCGTGTTCCTGCTCCGGATCCCCCGCGGGATCGTACCGGGGCACGACGCCGAGGAGCGGCTGCTCGCCCGGCTCGCCGACCGCCCGTGACCCCTCGTCCCGCCGAGACCACCGTGCTTTACTGGGGGCAATCAGCTTCGGGGGAGGACGATCGATGAGCACGGACCAGCAACCGGCTTCGTACGATCCGCGCTACGACGGCATCTACCAGCGCGGCGGCACCTCGTCGACGGGGGCAACGCCGCAGCCGGACCACGCGCCATCCGCACCACAGCCTGCACGGACTGCAGCGTGGTCGTCGACTCCCCCGGCGGACGAGGACCTGCCCGCGGCCCCGCGGGAGGCGGCGCGGGAGGCCCCGCCCGTCGCGCCGTCGTCGTACTCCTCGCCTGCCCCGCTCGGACGTCGGGACGGCACCGCCTCCTCGCCGTCGATGATCCGTGAGGTGGGTGCCGCATCCGCCGTGACCGAGTCGCGGCTCCGGAACCCGTTCGACGTCTGGGTGTGGGTAGTGGCGGCTGCGCTGACAGCAGTCGGCGTCGTGTTCCTGACGGCACCCATCTTCGCCGCGGAAGCCTACGCGGAGCAGATGATGTCGCAGGCGGGCACGAGCACATACATGCCGCCGTGGTGGCAACATACCCAACTCGCGTCACTGCCACTGATCCTCCTCGGCGCCGGCACCGCGGTCGCGCAACTGTTCGTGCTGTCCATCCGGCACACCCTCCGTTCTCGCTGACGGCGCCCGGGGCGGCGAAGGCTCCGGGTGCCCGTCGGCGCCGCCTCTACCCGTGGTTGCGCTGCGCAGCCACGGTCACTGCGATCGCGACGGCAAGCAGCGGCACGACGATGATGCCCATCTGGAGCATCGACCAGCCGAGAGCCAGGAACAGCAGGACCGCCAGGAGCAGCACCGCCCACACGGCACCGGCCAGAGGCGCGTTCGAGAACTTCCTGAACCCGGTTCGTTCGATGTCACATCTCCTCGCAAGTGCTCGCTCGAGTCAGCCGAAGCACGACGCAGCCGCTCCGGTCATCCCACCGAAAATGCCGCCGCCGATCAGGCCGACGGCGCCTGCACCGACCGTACCGACGATTGGCAGGGGCACCGTACCCACGGCCGCGCCTCCGAGTCCACCGGCAACGGCGCCCGCACCGGCGCCGCCCACCGTACCGGGTGCGCACTGAATTCCCTCTCCTCTGCGGTGGTCAGCGGCACGAGCTTGGCCTGATACGGACGAGCATCGCACCGCAATTCGAGTGTCATCGGACGTTCGAGATGAATGCTCCGATCCGGCGTAAGCCACCAGCTCGGCACTTCCTCCGACAACGCCAATGAAACACGCGCGAAGTGTGTCGGCGCTCGGTGGTTTTTTCAGAGGGCATGGACAGGAAATTCGCCGCGGATTGGTCGGTCCGCCGCCGCCGGAAGCGACGACAGCGCTGCTCCGGAACCGCTCGGCCGTAGGGTGGAGGGCATGGAATCCCCGATCGAGACCTACCTGCGGACCATCCACCGGGAGATCTCGGATCTCAAGGACGGCAAGCCCTACAGCACCATCCCGGCGATGGCGAACGTGGATCCGGACAACTTCGGCATCTGCCTGACCACGGTGGACGGCTACATGTACGAGGTGGGTGACACGCGCGAGGAGTTCACCATCCAGTCCATCTCCAAGCCCTTCACGTACGGCCTCGCCCTGGCCGATCTCGGCATGGACGCGGTGGACGAGAAGGTGGACGTGGAGCCCTCGGGCGACTCGTTCAACGAGATCTCGCTCGCACCCGGCACGGGCCGCCCGTCGAACGCCATGATCAACGCGGGAGCGCTGACCGCAACCTCGCTGGTGCAGTCGCGTGGCGGGAACCGCCGCTTCAAGCGCATCCTGCGGACCTACTCGGACTTCGCGGGCCGCCAGCTCGGCGTCAACGAGGAGGTGTTCAACTCCGAGCTGGAGCACGGCCACCGGAACCGGGCGCTCGGCTACCTGCTGCGCTCCTTCGGCATCATCGAGGCCGATCCCGAGCCGGTCATCGCCGACTACTTCCGCCAATGCTCGGTGATGGTCAACTGCATGGACCTCTCGGTGATGGCCGCGACGCTCGCCAACTCGGGGCGGAACCCGATCACCGGCGTCGAGGCGATGGACCTCCTCGCCGTCGAACGCGTGCTCTCCGTCATGACCACGTGCGGCATGTACGACGACGCCGGCTCCTGGATCAGCACCGTCGGCATGCCGGCGAAGAGCGGTGTGGGCGGCGGCACCATCGCCGTCCTACCCGGCCAGGTGGGGCTCGCCGTCTACTCCCCGCCGCTGGACGAGCACGGCAGCAGCGTGCGCGGCATGGCCACGAGCCAGCGGCTCTCACGTGACATGGAACTGCACTTCGTGCGCGCGGCACGGGCCGGGAAATCCGCCATCCGCGCCACCTACGACATCACGGCGGCTCCCTCGGGCATCCGCCGGAACGACGACGCCATGGACCTCCTGCGCGACGAGGGCCACCGCGCCATGGTGATCGAACTCAACGGCGACCTCCTCTTCGCGGGCACGGAATCGATGGTGCGTGAGCTCAGCGGGCTCGACGACGACGTGGACTTCGTGGTGCTGGACCTCCGCCGGGTGGACGAGGTGGCGGACGTCTCGCTCAGGCTGCTCGGCGAGGTCCGCGAGAACCTCGCCAAGGTGGACTGCGACCTCGTGCTGATCGACGGCGAGGGCACGCTGGCGGAGACCTTCAAGCACGTGGACCGCCCCGTACCCACGTTCGACACCCGGACCGCCGCGGTGGAGTGGTGCGAGAACGAGCTGATCCGCCGGTACGGCAGCGATCTGATCCTGCCGGCCGAGGTGGAGGTGGCCCAGTGCCCCGCGCTCAGCCCGCTCGAGGAGGACGACGTCCGTGCGCTCGCCGCCCGGATGGAGGACCGCAGCTACGAGAAAGGCCACGTGGTGCGCCGCGTGGGGCAGTCCTTCGGTGGTGTGTTCTTCATCCTCTCGGGGAAGATCGTCACGTCCGTACCCGGGCCGAGCGGCGAGCGCCTGAAGCTGACCACCCTCAGTGCCGGCATGACCTTCGGCGAGCTGGCCCTCGGCAGCGACGACCGCCAGGAGACCACGGTCAAGGCCCTCGAGGACGTCCGGGTGAAGGTGCTCACGGCGCAGGCCATCAGGACGCTCGAACGCGAGGACCCGCGCCTCGCCGTCGAACTGTGGAAAGCCCTGACGCGGGATGCCTACACGCGCGTGGACCTGTACCTGCGCGAGACCGCCGTCCGGATCCGCGACTAGCGGTCCGGACGGCAGCTGCCTGAACGGGTGGCGGGTCCGGCGTCCAGCCCGCCACCTAGACTGAGCCCGGACAAACGGGGACCACGAGCACGAGGACGAGGGACGGGACGCATCCGATGACGGTACTGATCGCGGGGTGCGGGGACCTCGGCACGGAGGTCGGCCTGCGGTTGGCCGCGCAGGGCGAACGCGTGGTCGGCTGGCGGCGCTCCGCCCACGTGCTGCCGCAGGCGATCGAGGGCGCGAGTGTGGACCTCACGGGAACCCTGCCGCGCATCCCCGGGGACACGGGCGTGGTGGTCATCGCCACCGCGGCGGGCGGGCGCACCGAGGAGGCCTACCGCAGCGCCTACGTGGACGCGACCGGTAACGTGCTCGACGCCCTGGAGCGCGACGGCGTACAGCCGCGGCGCGTGCTCTTCGTGAGTTCGACGGCGGTCTACGGGGATTTCGACGGCGGCTGGGTCACCGAGGAATCGCCCGCCGAGAGCACGGCGCCGACGGCCCGGCTCGTCCGCGAGGCCGAGCAGGTGCTCCTCGCGCGGAGCGACGCCGGGACGGTGCTCCGGCTCTCGGGGATCTACGGCCCCGGGCGCACCCGCCTGATCGACCAGGTGACCGGCGGCTCGGCCCGCCTGCCCCTGGAGCCGCAGTGGACCAACCGGATCCACCGGGACGACGCCGCCGCCGCGATCGTGCACCTCGTCATGGGCGTACCCGCACCGGCCCCGATCTACCTCGGCAGCGACGAGCTACCCGTGGACCTCGGCGAGGTGCTCCGCTTCCTCGCCGCCGAACTCGGCCTGCCCGCACCAGCGCCGGGCGAGGCGTCGTCCACCCGGGGTGGCGCCCGCCGCGTGGACAGCAGCCTGCTGCGCGCCACCGGTTTCTCCTTCACCTACCCGACGTACCGCGAGGGGTACCGGGCGGTGCTCGCGGGCGAGGGCGTCAGGCACCCGTGACGGCCGCAGCGGGCTTCCGTGCCTGCGCGGTGAGGCGCCCGAGCCGCACGAGCGACCACACGAAGATGGTCACCACGAGCACGTTGCGGAGCGTGAGCAGCACCGCGACGGCGGGGTTCAGCTCGTACCGCAGGGCGTCGTAGAACACGGGGTACACCAGGGTGGTCAGGCCGGCCGTCGCGAGCATGGCGAGGGCCGGGTACCGCCACTCGGCTGCCCGGTCGAGCACCAGTCCCGCGGCGATCACCGCGGTGATCCACAGCATGAACTGGGGGGAACCCACCTTGTTGAAGACCACGAGGGTGCTCACGAGCGCCAGTGACCCGGTGGCCAGCAGGGCTCCGGCCGGCGCTCCGCGGTGCAGGGCGACGGCGAGGAACGCGGCGACAAGCACCACCGTGAGGGCGAGCAGCGGCGTCATCAGATCCCCGACGAGACCGCTCAGCGCGCCGCGCACCTCCATGGTGTTGATGACCTCGTCCTCGAAGAAGTAGGCACCCGAACTCGCCGTGATCGCCTGCCACACCCCCGGGGTGCTGAGCGGGGCCTCGAGCTGCATGCCGCGCGCGCCCTGCGCGGTGAGGAATCCGGTGAGGTTGCGGACGTCCCCGAAGATCGCGACGACCACCGCGATCCCCGCGGTGAGCGCGACGCCCGCCGCGAGGATCCGCAGCCGTCCGCGCCGCACCACCACGAGGGCGGCCAGCACGACGGCGGCCGGCCACACCTTGATCCAGGTGGCCGCGCTGAGCAGGAGGGACGCGGCGAACGGGCGCGCGGCGACGATCAGCAGCCCCAGGATCACGAGCGGGGCGGTGAGGCCGTCGATGCGGCCCACGGCCACGGGCCCGAGCAGCGCCGTGGCGGTGAGCCACCAGTAGGCGGCGGTGTACGACGACGGCGTGCCGCGCCGCAGGAGGGCCGAGGTACCGACGGCGTTGAGCCCGGCGAAGAGCAGGAACCAGGTGAGCTGGTAGAGGTAGGGCCCGAACACGGCGGCGAGCACCATGGGGACGAGTGCCCCGACCGGGTAGACCCACGCGGTGTCGACGCCCTCCCAGACGCCGTCGCCCAGCGCGGCGAAGGCCCACTGCCGGTAGAACCGGACGTCGCTCAGCACTCCCCCGCTGACGACGAAGGGGATGAGGCGGGCGAGGAACCCGACGTGGATGATCGCGAAGAAGAGCCAGACCGTGCGGGCGCTGTTGCGGGTCTCCGGTCGGGGCAGTCGGATGCGCACTGATGGCTCCTGGTCGGCGGGCGGCGGCAGCGGCAAGTGTCTCACCCGGCGCGCCGGCCGTGCGAATCCCGGCTGCTACGGCGCGCGCAGCCCGAGCTGGGCGGCGAGCCGGTCCACCGTGTAGGCGTACAGCGCGTCACGGTCTGCGAAGGTGTCCGCCCCGTACTGCCCGAACACCTCGAAGGACACCGCGCCGAAGAGCGCGGACCACGCCTGGACCGTCGCGGCGATGGCGGAATCGGGTGCGCCGAGGGACAGCTGGTCGCGGATGGCCTGGAAGTCCCCGGCGAGGGTGGGGGGCGCGACGCCGTCGATCGGCAGGACCTCCCCCGCCGTCCAGGCCTCGTCCATGGTCCGGGCGAGCAGCGTGATCACGCGGGTCCCCTGTTCCACGGTGCGCTCCGGCGCTCGGTACCCGGGGACCGGGCTGCCGAACAGCAGCGCCCAGCGGGAGGGCTCGCGCAGCGCCCAGGTGCGCACGGCGTGCGCGAGCGCGCTGAAGCGGTCGACGCCGGCTCCACCTGCCGCCGCGACGGCGGCGTCCACCTCGTCGCCGAGCTCCGTGTAGGCGTCGACGACGAGCACCGTGAGGAGTTCGTCGCGGTTGGCGACGTACCGGTACACCGCGGAGGAGACCACCCCGAGTTCGCGGGCCACGGCGCGCAGGGACAGCGCGGCGGCACCGACCTCCGCCAGCTGCTGACGGCCGATCCTGGTGATGTCCTCGAGCGTCCGCTCCCGGGCGCGTTCGCGTGGTGTTCCTGGCATGACCCCACTGTGGCAGCGGCATCAGAGCAGTGTCAACAAATGAGAGCAGTGCTCTTGACTTCGGGTGAGGAGGCGCTCACTCTTGGTTATGAGAGCACCGCTCTCGCTTTTCCCTCAGCTTCGCCCTACAGAAGGACATGCCATGACCCAGTACGTCGTCACCGGAGCAGGACCCGTCGGCTGGACCGTCGCCGAGCAGCTGGCGGAGCGCGGACACACGGTCCGGATCCTCACCCGATCCGGGACCGGGCCGGACCACCCGCTCATCGAGAAACTGCGCGTGGACGCTTCGGATCCCGTGGCCCTCGGAGCCGTCGTCGCCGGGGCCACTGCCGTGTTCCACTGCATCCATGGCAGCGCCTACTCGGCGGCGGCGTGGGAACGGGAGCTGCCGGCCGCGGAGGCCGCGGTGCTCGAGGCGGCAGGGCGGCAGGGCGCCGTGGTCGTCTTCCCGGAGGGTCTCTACTCCTACAGCCGCCCCGATCAGGTCATGACCGAGACGTCCGAGCGAGCCGCGACCGGCGGCAAGCGCGGGGTCAGGACGGCCCTGCTCGCGGCGCGCGCCGCATCCACGACGGACACCGTCTCGGTGGTCGCCGCGGACTTCTTCGGTCCGCGGGTCCGCACGGCGCACGCCGGGGAACGCATGATCCTGCCCCTCCTCGATGGCAAGCGCATCCAGGTCATCGGTGACCAGGACGCCCCCCACTCGTTCACCTACGTCCCCGATCTCGCCGCCGCGATGATCGCCGCGGCATCCCTTCCGCGTGAACGGGACCGCGTGCTGCACGCACCGACCCTCCCCGCGCTGTCGCAACGGTCGATGTCCGCGGCCTTCGCCCGGGCAGCGGAGATCAACCCGCCGAAGGTCTCCGCCGTGCCCGCGTGGCTGGTACACGTCCTCGGGACCGTCATGCCCTCCATGCGGGAGCTCGCGGAGATGGTGTACCAGTTCGACCGCCCGTTCGTGATGGACTCCACCGCGTCGGAGCGGACGCTCGCTCTGGCCCCGACAGCGATCGACGAGGCCGCCACGAGGACCGTGCGGTGGTGGCAGGAGGAGCGCGCTACGTCGTCGCACGCGAGCCGCTGAACGGGCCGTTCAGACGGCCAGGCGGTTGAGGCGGTCAGCCCGTCGGTGCCGGACGCTCAGCGCGAAGACGGGACGAAGCCCAGGCGCTTGTCGACCACGCCGGTCAGGGGCTTGCCGTCGAGCCAGAGCAGCAGGTTGCGTTCGAACTGCGCGGCGAGCTGGTCCAGCCAGGACCCGGCGTTGCTGGCCAGGTGTGGTGTCACCAGGACGGTGGGCAGGGACCACAGCGGGTGCGCCGGGGGCAGGGGTTCGACGGCGAACGTGTCCAGGACCGCCCCGGCGAGCGCGCCGGAGCGCAGCCGTTCCACGAGGGCGTCCTCGTCCAGGAGCTTCCCCCGGCCGGCGTTGACCACCACGCACGAGGGCTTGAGCGCGGCGAGCACCGCGGCGTCCACGAGGTTCTCCGTCGCCGGGGTCAGGGGTGCGAGGAGCACGAGCCAGTCGGCCCCGCGCGCCACGTGCCGCAGGTCCGCGGACGCGTGGATCCGGCCGAAGTCGTCGTCGTGCTCCCTCGCCGTGCGGCCCACACCCTCCACGTGGACGCCGACGGCGCGGAGCAGCTGCGCGGTGCGGCGCCCGATGCTCCCGGTGCCCACCACCAGCGCCGTGGTCCCTGCAAGGGTGCGGCCCTCCTGCCAGGCCCAGCGTGCTTCGCGCTGGGCGTCGCGCAGCGGACCGAAGCCCTTCGCGGCGTGCAGCATGGCGCCGAGCACGTACTCGGCCATGGGCTGGTCGAACACGCCGTGCGCGTTGGTGACCACGACGTCGGACTCCACGAGCTCGGGGAAGAGGAGCTTGTCCACGCCCGCGGCGGCCACGTGCAGCCACCGGAGCGACCCCGCGGCATGCCAGGCTGCGGGCAGCGCTCCGGAGAAGTAGTCCCAGAGGTAGAGGACGTCGGCACCGTCGAGGGCCGCGGCGAGGCCGTCCGCCGTCGTGACCCTGACCTCCGCCCGCTCGGCGACGCGCTCGAGGCCGCGCACGGGGCGCGCCCCCTGCAGGACGGCGACGACCGGCCGCTCAGGCACCCTGCGGCTCCGCGCGGTGCCCCACCGGTCCGGAGTCCGTGAGGTCCTGGCGCTCGCCGGCGTCGGGCCCGGGATCGGGCGGGACCGCGTTCGGGTCCCCCGAGGCGACGCCGGTCTCGGGCCGGTTCTCGATCGACTGGTCCCGCAGGTAGCGGAGCACCACGATGCCCACGGCCGTGGTGGGCACGGCGAGGAAGGCGCCGATGATCCCGAACAGCGTGCCGCCGGCCGTCACCGAGGCGAGCACCACGGCCGGGTGGATCTCCAGCGTGCGCCCCACGAGCAGCGGCTGGATCAGGTTGCTCTCGAGCTGCTGCACCAGCACCACCAGGCCGAGGACGGTCAGGGCGCTCACCCAGCCGTAGGCGAGGAAGGCCACGAGCGTTGCGACGAGACCGGAGACGATCGCCCCGACCACCGGGATGAACGCGGCGAAGAACACGAGGACCGCCAGCGGGATGGCCAGCGGGATGTCCAGCAGCACCAGGCCCAGCCCGATGAACACGGCGTCCACGAGCGCCACCGTGGCCTGCGCCAGGATGTAGGAGGAGAGCGCCTTCCACGTGCCGCCCGCGATCGTCGAGGCGTGCGCGAACGCCGTCGAGTTGGTCCAGCGGGAGGCCCACGGCATGAAGCGGTCGCCGTCCTTCAGGCAGAAGAACGTGAACACGAGCGCGAGGAGCACCACCACGGTGCCCGAGGTGAGCTCCCCCAGCCCGGTGGTGATGCCCGTGACCACGTTGCCGGCGTTGGCCTGGAGCTGCGTGAGCGCGGTGTCCACCACGGTGTCGAGGTCCGAGAGCTGGAGGTTCAGCGGCGGGCCGGCCGCGAAGTCGGCGAGGTCGGCGATGTTGTCCCGGGCCAGACCGGAGAGCTCCGTGATGCCGCTCGCGATCGCGGGGATGGTCAGCGCACCGATCCCCACCACCACGCTGATGAAGCCGATCAGGGTCACGAGGGCCGCGAGGACCTTCGGCAGGACGCGCCGGAGGATCCGGTTGAGCGGCCACAGCACCGAGGCGAGCAGGAGCGCGAACAGGGTGGGCAGCACGATGGACCAGAGCGTTCTCGTCACGTACCAGAGGATCACGAGCCCCGCGATGACGATGATGCCGCGGCCGGTCCAGGCTGCGCTGACCCTCAGTCCGTCCGCGAAGGCTCCGGGCCGGAAGCGCCGCGCCACCGAGGAACCGTGCGACGCCGGGACGGGAACGGGCCTCGGGCGCAGGCGCCGGCGCTTCCGCGCGGGTTCGGGAGGGTGTTCGTGCTCGGGCGCACCGGTCTCGTCAGCTGTCACGAGTTCATCCTGCCCTAGTCGGGGAAGCCGCCGGGACTAGGGTTGGAGCACCGTCCCGACATCAGCAAAGGTGACCTCATGCGCTACGTGAAACTCGGCTCCACAGGCCTCGACATCTCGCCCATCGCCCTCGGCTGCATGAGCTACGGCACGCCGGACCGCGGCAACCACGCGTGGACCCTCCCCGAGGAGGAGAGCCGGCCGCTGATCAGGGCGGCGATCGACGCCGGCATCACCTTCTTCGACACCGCCAACGTCTACTCGGACGGCTCGAGCGAGGAGATCGTGGGCCGGGTGCTCGCCGAGTCCACGCGCCGCGAGGAGATCGTGATCGCCACCAAGGTGCACGGCCGCATGCACGAGGGGCCCAACGGCGCGGGGCTCTCCCGGAAGGCGATCATAACGGAGCTCGACGCCAGCCTCCGCCGCCTCGGCACCGACTACGTGGACCTCTACCAGATCCACCGCTTCGACCCGCTGACCCCATTGGAGGAGACCCTCGAGGCGCTGCACGATGTCGTGAAGGCCGGGAAGGTGCGCTACCTCGGGGCGTCCTCGATGTACGCGTGGCAGTTCTCCAAGGCCCTGTACCTCCAGCAGCAGCACGGGTGGGCCCGCTTCGTGACGATGCAGGACCACTACAACCTCATCAACCGCGAGGAGGAGCGCGAGATGTACGGACTCTGCGCGGACCAGGGCATCGGCGTGCTGCCGTGGAGCCCCCTCGCACGCGGCAAGCTCGCCCGCGCGTGGGACGAGACGACGTCGCGCTCGGAGTCGGACCAGTTCGGGAAGACCCTCTACGGCACGCTCGAGTCCGACCGCCTGGTGGCGGACGCCGTGGGGCGCGTGGCCGAGAATCGCGGTGTGACGCGCGCGCAGGTGGCCCTCGCCTGGGTGTCGCGGAACTCGGTGGTGTCCGCGCCGATCGTCGGGGTCGGGAAGCCGCACCACCTCGAGGACGCCCTCGCGTCGCTGGACCTCGAGCTCACCGCCGACGAGGTGCAGGCCCTCGAGGAGCACTACGTGCCGCACCCGCTCGTCGGGTTCTGAGACCGCGGTGACCCTCGGCCTCACACCCGTGGTGCCCGACGACGCCGCGCAGCTCGTCGACTTCCTCGCCTCCAACGCCTTCCCGTTCCACGTGGTCACGCAGCACACGCGCGAGACCGCGCGCACCTTCGTGGCGAGCGGCCGGTTCCACCGGGAGGACTCCCGAGGCTTCTGGATCGACGACGACGCCGGGCGGCACGGCGTGGTGGTCCTCGAGGACCCCGAGGACGAGACCGCCATGATGGACCTCCGGCTGGCCGAGGCCTCGCGCGGCCGGGGCCTCGGTACTGCGACGCTGCGCGCCCTCGCGGACCTCGTGTTCGGCACGCTGCCCCCGCGCCGCCTCGAGGGGCAGACCCGGGAGGACAACGTGGCGATGCGGCGCACCTTCGTGAGCGGGGGTACGTCCAGGAGTCCTACTACCGGCAGGGCTGGTCCGCGGACGGCAGCGGGTCCGTCGCGTCCGTCGGCTACGCACTGCTGCGCGACGACTGGTCCCGGGGCACCGTGACGCCCCTGCCCGCGCACGAGCCGCACCGTGGACCGGAACCGCATGCCGGCTGACCTCGTGCTGCGCGGCGGCCGCGTGTTCGACGGCCGGGACGTGCACCCCACCGCGACGGCGGTCGTTGTCGAGGGCGGCGTCATCGCTCGGGTCGGGTCCGATGCCGACGCCCTGCGACACACGGGCCCCGCCACGCGCGTGGTGGACCTCGACGGCCGCATGGTGACGCCGGGGTTCATCGACGCACACGCCCACACGTTCATGGGCGGGCTCGAGGCCCTCGCGTGCGACGTCATGTCCTGTGACACCCCGGCCGAGGTGCAGGACGCCGTTGCCCGGTACGCCCGCGCGCACCCCGCCCCCGAGTGGATCACGGGAGCGGGCTGGTACAAGGGCCACTACGACGGCGGCTTCCCGGACGCCGCGCTGCTCGACGCCGCGGTGCCGGACCGCCCGGTGTACCTCATCAACCGAGACCACCACAGCGCGTGGGTCAACAGTGCCGCCCTCGCGCGCGCGGGCATCGACGGCACGACGCCGGACCCGCACGACGGCAGCGTGGGACGCCGCGCCGACGGCTCGGCGAGCGGGATCCTGCACGAGGGCGCGATGTCACTCGTGACCCGGCTGCTGCCACCGATCACCCGGGAGGCCGTGGAAGCGGGGATCCTGCACGGCCAGCGGCACCTGCACGCGCTCGGGATCACGGGCTGGCAGGAGGCCATCATCGGCGACTACGCGGGCTACCCGGATGCCGCGCCGGCCTACCGGGCCCTCGCGCGGTCCGGCCTGCTGACGGGCAGGGCCACAGGGGCGCTCTGGGTGCCGCGCGACCTGACCCTGGAGGGCATCCCGGCGCTGCTCGAGGACTTCCACGAGCACCGCCGGCTGAACGCGGAGGCGGGCTTCCCGACCTCGAGCGCCAAGATCATGATCGACGGCGTCCCCGAGAACCGTACGGCCGCGATGCTGGACCCTTACGAGCCCGCCGGATGCGGGTGCGTGCCCGGCACACCCTCGGCGTCCGCCGACCGCGGGCCCACCTACCTGCCGACCGAGGTGCTCCACGCCGTCGTGGCCGCGCTGCACGCCGCCCGGTTCGACCTCCACCTCCACGCCATCGGTGACCGCGCCGTGCGGACGGGTCTCGACGCCGTGGCAGGCGCCGTCCGGGCCGGGTCCTCCCCCCAAGGCGCCGGGGCCTCCACCCGAAGCGCTGGGGCTCGCGGCTGGCAGCACCGCCACACCATGGCGCACGTGCAACTGGTCCATCCGGCGGACGTCCCGCGGTTCGGCGAGCTCGGCGTGACCGTCAACGCGCAGGCGCTCTGGGCCTGCAGCGACGAGCAGATGCGCTCCCTCACCCTGCCGCTCATCGGTCCCGAGCGGGCGCGGTGGCAGTACCCCTTCGCGTCGATGGTCGCCGGCGGAGCACCTCTCGCCCTCGGGTCGGACTGGCCGGTCTCCGACGCCGACCCGTGGCAGGCCATCCACGTCGCCGTCCACCGGATGCACCCGGACCACGCGGGGGTGCCCCCGCTCGTGGCCTCGGAGGCGCTGACGCTCACGGCGGCACTCGCTGCCGCCACCTCCGGTTCGGCGCGCGTCACGCGCACGCGTGGCGGGGCGGTGCGGGAGGGGGCGACGGCGGACCTCACGGTTCTCTCGGCCGATCCGTACGACGTGGCACCGGCCGGACTCCACTCGATGGGCGCCGATCTGACCGTCGTCGGGGGCACCGTGGTGCACGAACGGTAGCCTCCCACATTGTGGGACTCGTGTTGTACGTTGTGTAGAAAACTGACCCGGAAGGTACGACGATGACCATTTCCAGACGGCAGATCCTCGGCGGAGCAGGTTTCCTCGCGGCAGCAGCGGCGCTCAACGGCTGCGCAGGTTTCTCCGGTGGCGGAGGGACCAGCGGCGGCGGCGAGGAGGGCGGGGAGAACACCCTCACGTTCACCACCTGGGGCAGTCCTGCCGAGGAAGAGGGCTTCCGCCGCGGCATCGAGGCCTTCCAGGCCGCCAACTCCGGCGTCACCGTGGAGCTGAATCTCGTGCCGTACGAGCAGATCTTCACGAACATCGACGCCCAGCTGCAGGCGGGCACGGCCCCGGACCTGTTCCGCGTGGACTACGGCACCATCGGCGCCTACAGCAGCCAGGACCAGCTGCTCGACCTCACCAGCTACTTCGACACCGCGGAGGCGGAGGCCTTCCTCCCGGCCATGTGGCAGGCCGTGCAGTTCGACGGCAAGCCCTTCGGTGTCCCCCACCAGACCGACACCTCCGCCCTCGTCTACCGCACCGATCTCTTCGAGCAGGCCGGCATCACGAGTGTCCCGACGAGCCTCGACTCCGCGTGGACCTGGGACGAGTTCCGCCAGGTCGCCGAGCAGCTCCGCGGAGAGCTCCCCGACGACCTCTTCCCCTTCGTCTACAACTGGCAGCTCGGCGGCTCCACGCGCTGGCTGAGCTGGCTGTTCCAGGCCGGTGGCCGCCTGTTCGACGACGCCCTCACCGGCTCGGCCATCGAGTCCGACGCCGGGATCAAGGCCCTCGAGTTCACACAGGGGTTCTTCACCGACAACCTCGTGCCCCCGAGCAGTTCGGTGAAGTCCTCGACCTACGCGGACGACGCCTTCTCGGCCGGCACCACGGCGATGGCCTTCGTAGGGAACTTCGTACTCCCCGCGCTCGACGAGAACATCACCGACTTCGAGTGGGGCGCCACCTACCTCCCCCGGGACGAGCGCGGCGCCTGCGACCTCGGCGGCAACGCGCTCGTGGCCACCAAGAACGCCCGGAACCCGGAGCTGGCGGCGCAATTCCTGAAGTTCATGACACAGCCGGAGCAGATGTCCGACTTCTGTGCCCGGGCCATGGAGCTGCCCACGCTGAACAGCCTTGTGGGCACCGAGCTGGACTACCAGACGCGCCCGGACATCGCGGGCATCTTCGTGGAGCAGGCCACCACGCTGGAGCCGAGCGACGTGCAGCAGCTCACCTCGCCGGCCATGGCCACCATCAACCCGACCCTGCGTGACGAGCTCGAGCTCGCCTTCACGCAGGGCCAGCCGGTCGAGCAGACGCTCGCCAACATCGCCGCGGCCGTCAACGAGGCAGCCGGCTGATGTCCGCCGACACCTCGGCCCGCGAGGAGTCGACCGACGGCGGCGCCGGTGGCACGGCGACCGGCACGCTACCGCCGGCCGTCCCGGCGACCACCTACCTGGCGGCGACCGGCCGCCCCACGCGGCAGCACCGCTCCACCGGCGCTGCCGCGGGCTTCCTCGGTCCCAACCTGATCCTGCTCGGGATCTTCCTCTTCCTGCCGCTGGGGTGGGCGTTCCTCATCAGTTTCCAGGAGTCCAACGGCTTCGGCGCCAGCGGCTGGGTGGGCCTGGAGAACTACCAGCGCCTGCTCACGGACCCCACGTTCTGGCAGTCCGCCCTCAACACGGCCGTCTTCACCCTCATCACGGTGCCGCTGAGCCTGGCCCTCGGGCTCGGGCTCGCCGTGCTGATGAACTCGGTGCTGCCCGGCCGCCGGCTGTTCCGGACGCTGATCTACCTGCCCATGGTCATCTCCGGCATCGCGACCGCCCTCATGGGCGTGTTGCTCTTCGACGAGGCGACGGGCATCATCAACAAGCTCCTGAGGGAGGGCGGCCTCGCCACCATCCCCTGGCAGTCACAGGGCTCGGCGGCCTTCGCGTCGATCATCCTCGTGACCCTCTGGATCCGCGTGGGCTTCAACATGGTCATCTACCTGGCCGGGCTCCAGAGCATCTCGCCCGAGCTGTACGAGGCCGCACGGTTGGAGGGAGCGAGTTCATGGCAGCAGTTCCGGTATCTCACGGTGCCGCTCGTGGGACCGTCCACCTTCTTCCTGCTGATCATGGACGTCATCTACTCGTTCCAGGTGTTCGACACCATCTTCGTGATGACCGGCGGCGGTCCCGGAAGGTCCACATCCGTGCTTGTCACCTACGCCTACGAGAACGGCTTCGTGACGCGCGACCAGAGCTACGCGGCAGCCATCGGCATCGTGATCTTCCTGATCACGCTGGTCTTCACGGCCGTTCAGTGGAAGGGCAATCGCTCAAGGGACGAGGTGGGTTAGATGACAACTTTCGTGCCGCGCGTGAAGAAGGTCTCCCCCGCCCAGCGCACCTCGTCGATCCTCCGCGTGGTGATCGCCGTCGTCGTGGGGCTGGTCATGATGTTCCCGCTCTACTGGATGATCACCATCGCGTTCTCGCCGAGCTCCGACGTGGTGAGTCGGGAGCTGCGCATCTGGCCGTCGCAGTGGACGCTCGACAACTTCCGCACCATTTTAGGCACCTTCCCCACCCTGACCTGGTTCGGGAACTCCGTGGTCATCACGGCGATCGTCACGGCCCTCACCGTGACGGTGAACCTGCTGGCGGGCTACGCCTTCGCCAAGCTCGACTTCCGGGGCAAGGGCTTCGTCTTCCTGCTGGTACTCAGCACCATGATGGTGCCCGTGCAGGTGCTCATGGTGGCGCAGTTCCGGCTCGTGACCGAGCTCGGCATCTACGGGACGTTCTGGGCGGTGATCTTCCCCTCGGCGGCCTCGGCGTTCGGGATCTTCCTGGCCCGCCAGTTCATCATCGCCATCCCGAACGAGCTGATGGAGGCGGCGAAGATGGACGGCGCCGGCACCCTCCGCATCTTCCTGCAGATCGTCCTGCCGCTCTGCAAGCCGCTCATCGCCGTGCTGGTTCTGCTCACCGTCATGTACCAGTGGAACGACTTCGCCTGGCCCCTGATCGCGCTCAAGGACGCCCAGCTCTTCACGCTGCCTATCGGGCTGCTGTACCTGCAGGGCCAGTACGGCGCGGACTACGGCGCCATCATGGCCCTGGCGCTCATCTCGATCACGCCGATCGTCATCATGTTCCTGGCGTTCCAGAAGTACTTCGTGCAGGGGCTCGCGCGCAGCGGTATCCGCTGAGCCGAAGCGCCCAGGAGCCGGTCACCACCGGCGGAAGCCGCCCTCCGTGCTGAGCACCTGCCCCACCATCCAACGGCCCTCGTCGCTCACCAACCAGGCGATCAGGCGCGCGGGATCGTCCGGCTCGCCGAAGCGCCCGCCCGGGAAGTGCTCGAGCACGGCCTTCACCACCTCGGACGGGCGGTCGCGCGTGTCCTCGTCGAGGTACCCGGTGTTGACGGGCCCGGGATTCACCGTGTTCAGGAGGATGCGCCGATCCACCAGGTGGTCGGCCACGGACGCCGTGAGGCCCGCGAGCGCGGCCTTCGACGCCGCGTAGGCGATCTCGTGGGGCATCGGCCCCGAGTGCTGACCGGACGTCATCCAGATCACGCGGCCGCCCTCCCGGCCGTCGTGCTGCTCGGCGAAGTGCTTGGTGGCGAGGATCGTGGAGCGGGTGTTGACCTGCCAGTGGGCGTCGAGGTGCTCCCAGTCGATCTCGTCGAGCGGCCCGTCACCGCCGCTCCTCGCGTGGTTGCAGATCAGTCCGTCCAGGTGTCCCAGCGCGTCCCGTGCACCGGAGATGAGCTGCTCCCCGCCGTCGTGCCGTGACAGGTCGAGGCTCAGGTCCGCGAGCTGCGCTCCGTCGCCGAGCTGTTCCCTGATGCCGCCGAGCACGTCCTCGAGGCTCTCGGCCCCCCAGGGCTGCTCGGCGTCGTGCGGTGCGAAGTGGTGGAGGACGAGCGAGGCGCCCATGCGGGCCAGGCGCGAGGCGACTCCGTAGCCGATGCCCTTGCGGCGGCTCACGCCGGTGACCACGAAGGTGCGCCCCGTGAGGGCCTGGTGTGGGTACATGGCTCCCAGCCTAGGTCGGTGCTGCTCGGTAGGGTGGGAGCAACGTCCACGACGAGCCGAGGAGTCGCATGCACCGCCTGCCCATCCGATCAGCGGCGCTCCTTGCCGCCGCAGTGCTGGGCCTGGCGGGGTGCTCGGGCGGATCCGTGATGGGCCTGCTCGACGAGGAGCAGACCGAGAGCGACGTCCTCACCGTCCAGTCGGACCTCGACGGCATCGATCTCGGCAGCACACGACTGCTGGCCGAGCGCGACGGCGTGGAGTACTTCGCGGCGCGCCCCACGGGCACCGCGGTCACGGAGGCGGACGCCGGCGAGAGCGAGGGTGTCTGCCTGCTCGTGGAGGAGGGCATCGGCGTGGGCCTGGAGTGCGCCGCGCTGGAGGCCGGAGCCACCGGCGCCACCATCCGGGACAGCCGCGTCACGGCGGTGCTGCTGCCGGACGAAATCGACCGCAACGCGCTCGTCGACGAGGGCTTCGAGCTCCTGCATCCCAATCTCGCGGTTCGCCCCGCGGAGGCGGGCTGACCGCCTGGCATGGCAGCACGCACACCGCCGACCGGAGGAGGAACCATGGCCATCGCAGAGGACGACGGTGGGGAGATGATCGTCGGGGACGTCACCCACAGCGGTGGCCGGGCACTCGCCGTCGGGGTCTCGGCGCCCGCCGGGGGCGACGGCGCCTCGCACGTGAGCATCGGCTAGGTGGAGCAGGGCGAGCGCCTGGAGCTCACCGTCCGGGAGGCCACGGCGCTGAGGGACGAACTCACGCGGATCCTCGGCGACCTCGCAGAACACGAGGAGCACGGCCGGCGCTAGGCCTGGACCTGGGTCTCCCCCACGACGATGCGGTGGTTCAGGTCGCACTGGAAGACGGCGATGGTTCCGGGGGGCACCGGGCCCTCCGCGGGCCACTGGTCCTCACTCAGCTCGATCAGGGCCGAACCGCAACTGGGGCATCGGGCTTCCATGCGTACGTCCTGTCCTCTCGGGGCGGAGCCGCCTCCGGTCTCCTGCCTCCCCACCTGTTCAGTACACACCGGACGCCGCTCCGGCACCAGCGGCGCGGCTTGGGAGCCGGGCACCCCGTCTCATGCGGTGCGCCGCCGTCCGAGCACCGCGACGGCCGCCACCCCCAGGGCAGCGGCCCCCACAAGGAGGGCACCCCAGGGAAGCGAGGGCTTCCCCGCCAGGGATCGTGTGGAGGAATCGTCGCCGGAGCGCATGATCGGCAGGAGCTCGACGGCGTGCGCTGCACGGGCCAGTGCCGAGCTGCCGCGGTGGAGCGAGGGCGTGAGCGACGCCAGTGCTCGCAGCACCAGGGTGTCGACGACGTCGCGGGCGCGGTCGAGGACGGACAGCGGGAGGGCGGTGACGACGTTCCCGGGCGGCCTGCGCGCCACCAAGGGGTGGACGCGCGTGGGTGCGATGCGGCGCACGAGCTCCCAGAGCACGCTGAGGACCTGCAGCTCGAACCGTGACAGCTGCTCCTGCAGGCGGGGGAACAGGGCGTACTCCTCGTCACGGACGTCGTCGTCGAGCACCTCCGTGAGCCGTCCCAGCAGCTGTGCCCGTTCCGGCGAGCCGTCGTCGAGCCCTTCGAGGGTCGTCACCAGTTCGTTGATCTCCTGGTGTTCGCGTTCCACGGCGAGGGTCAGCTCACCGCCGTCGCTGAGGACGCGGCGCATCACGGGCCAGAGAACGGACTCCTCAGCGAAGGCGTGCGGGAACACGAGGCGGTAGATCGCGAGCAGCGTGGCCGCCTGCTCCTCACGGGAGCTTCCGCGGAGGCGCTGCACGAGGGCGTCGAGCTTCTCGTGGTCCCGCTTCTGCCGCACGAGCACGCTGAGCCGCCCGCCGAGCTGCAGCCTCCATCCCTACCCGCTGCCCACCTGCGCGGCACCCCTTTTCCGCCCTGTCCCCGCCACACTCCGATGCCTATAATTGGGGGTGCTCACAGCCGGAGTGGACCTCGCAGCCGAGACGAAGGGCACGGCCCTCGCGGTGCTCGACTGGTCGCAGCCGACCGTCACGGTGGAGCTCGAACTCGGTGCCTCCGACGCCCGCATCGCCGCGACTGCGCCGTCGGTGCGCAGCCTCGGCATCGACTGCGCCTTCGGGTGGCCCGACGACTTCGTGGCCTTCCTCGTCCGCCACGCCGCGGGTGACCGCGTTGCTCCCGCCGAGGATGCGGGGATGGACTGGCGCCGCCGCCTCTCCTACCGCGTCACCGATCGCGCCACCCGCGAGATCACCGGCAGGTGGCCGCTCAGCGTCGCCACGGACCGGCTGGGCCTGACCGCGATGCACTGCGCGGTGCTGCTCGACCTCGTGGGCGACGCCCTCGGGGCGCCGGTGGACCGCTCGGGCGGGGGCACCGCCGTCGAGGTGTACCCGTCGGCAGCGCTGCGCGGCTGGGATTTCGACACGCGCGGCTACAAGAACGACGCCGGGGTGCGGCGTGCACTGCTGTCCCACCTCCTCGCCCGCGCGCCCTGGTTGGTCCTCACCAAGGCGGACGAGCAGCTCATGATCGCCTCGGACGACGCCTTCGACGCCGTCATCGCAGCCCTCGCCGCCCGCGCGCACGCTCTCGGCCGGACGCACGGGGTGCCTGACGAGCACCTCGAGCAGGCGCGCCGCGAGGGCTGGATCGCCCTCCCGTCGGGCGCCTTCGAGGACCTCGCGCCGTGAGCGGCCCCGACGACACCACGTTCGACGCCGATCTCACCGCGAGGGCGAGGGATCTGTACGCGCTGGCCCTCGATCAGTTCATCAGTGGCCGGAACGCGGCCGCCGCGGACGCGAAGCGCTCCGGGGACAAGGATCTGGCCGCGGCGCTCCGCGGACTGCCCAAGCCGGCGTCCGCGGCGTGGCTCGTCAACGTGCTCGTGGACCGGCGTCGCGCGGAGGTGGAACAGGTGCTCGAGCTCGGGGCGTCGCTCCGGGAGGCGCAGGAGGGGCTCGACCGCGCGCAGCTCAACGCCCTCGGCCAGCAGCGTCAGAGGCTCCTCGCCGCCGTGGCGCAGGAGTCCCTCGCGGCGGCGTCGGAAGCCGGGCACGAGGTGGGGCCGGCCGCGCTTCCCGGCGTGGAGCAGACCCTCCGCGCGGCTCTCGCGGACCCCGGTGCCGCTGCGGCGGTGCTCACCGGACGGCTGGTGCGGACGCTGGAGGCCAGTGGCTGGGACGCCGTCGACCTCGACGGAGCAGTCGGGGGTCCCTTCACTCCGCCCGGAGCCGAGGGGGACGAGGGGAACGGCTCGGACGAGTCGGACGACTCGGACGGGGACAGCAGCGCGGACGGGAGCAGCGGCGGCGCCGACGGTGCCGGTAACGGGGCCGACTCCGGGGCCCGCGGCCCACAGGACGACGGCGCGCCCGACGCCCGGTCCGCGGCGAGGGCCGCGCGGCGCCGGAAGCAGGCCGAGGCGGCTCTCGCGGCGGCCCGCGCATCACGGGAAGCCGCCGAATCCGCGGCGGCCGAAGCGCACCAGGAGGTCGAGCGGGCGGCCGCACGGCGCACGGAGGTGAAGGCCTCCATCGAGGATCTCGAACGGCAGCTGGACGCCCTCCGGAAGTCGCTCTCGGATCTCGAGAGCTCCTCGCCCGACCTCACTCAGCGGGCGGACGAGGCGGACGCCGAACTGGCGGAGGCCCAGGACGAGGAGGACGCGGCGTCCGACGATCTCGACCAGCTCACCGGGTGAGAGGCCGAACGCCCCGCGACCGGTGGCTGCGGGGCGTTCGGAATGGAACAGGTTGCCGGGCGCCGTCCTCGATGGCCGGGCCGGCGCCCGTCCGGCCGGGAGCGGAGGCTCCCACATCGGCGTCCGATCCGGCCGGGCGGGGCTCAGAACCCGCAGGGGCTCTGGTACGCCGAGATCGCGGTGCTGGTGGCGGGGGCGGGGCAGAGGAACTGGGAGTACCGCAGGTCGTCGTCCACGAAGCGCTTCAGCCACGAGATGCTGTAGGACGCGATGGTGGTGTTGCTCGAGGTCGGCGCGTAGTGCGAAGCACCGCGGAGCTCCAGGTACGCCTTCTGCGACAGGTTCGTCAGCCCGTTGTAGAGCGGGATCGCGTGGCGACTGGTGGATGCGACGTTGTCGTTCTGCGCGCCGATGATCAGGCTCGGGGTGGTCACCTCGGGCCAGCTCTTGTCCACGTTGTACGGCGTCATACCGATGGTGGCCTGCAGCGCCGGGTTGTCCTTCGCCGCTTCGAGCGTGCCGCCGCCGCCCATGGAGTGGCCCATGACGGCCAGGCGGGTGGGGTCGATCCGGTCGCGGACGGTGCTGGACTGCGTCAGGTAGGTCAGCGCCGCGTTGAGCTGGTCCCCGCGCTCGGAGGGCTGGTCGTAGCGTGAGCGGGTGTCGATGGTGAACACCACGAAGCCCTGCGACGCGAGGCGCGGGCCGAGCCACGAGATGCTCGACTGGGACGCCGTGTACCCGGGGGCGATCGCCACGGCGCCGAACTTCCCCGCCGTCGTCGTCGTGGGGTAGTAGATGGTGCCGCCGCCGAAGGTGCGGGCGGCGAAGGAGGACACCGTGGTGGTGGCGGTGGCGAAGCTGCCGCGGGTGGCTTCGATGCTGGCACGGGTGGGCGCGGGCCCACGCTCGTTGACGTTCGCCACCACCATCGTGGCCGGCGCGACGGCGGACGGTGCAGAGACGGGAGCTGCGGAACCGCTGAGCGCGGTGCCGAGCAGGAGCGAGGTGACGGCGGCCGAGACGGCAGCCGCGCGGGTGAGGCGGAAAGATGGCACGGGGAGGGCTCCTCTGGGGATGGTTCGAACGGGGGCGCGACGGATCGCGGGTGGTACCCGGACAAGGGCCGAACGTGGGTGGGACCGGGTGGGTCCGCCGGCGGCGCGACACCGGTGGAACCTGATCCCATCGTGAGAGTAGGACCCGCCTCCGACATCGGCAACAGCAATCTCGCCGGTCTGGTTTTTCCCTCGCGTGCATGAGAAAGTTCGCCGCCGAGGTGTCGAGTACGTAACTTTCGTGTGGTCACGGCGGGTTGATGGGGTGGCGGGCTACTTTTCGGGGCGGTGCATGCCTACGCTGAGGCGAAGCGCCCTGATCGGCGTGCCGCTCACGCATCGATGCACGTCCTGTGCTGGAAGGGCCGGCCTCCTGGGGCCGGTGAGGTCTCACATGTACGTCGAGAAGAACACGCCTGCGCCCCATGACGACCGGCTGTATGCCCTCGAGGCGGCGCGGCTCCGGCTGCTGGACACCATGCTGGTGCTGCGCTGCGACTGCGCGGATGTCTTCTCCGACCCGCGGCGCACCGCGTCCGAGCGCGACGTCGCCGCCCTCGAGCTCGCGCAGGTGGTCGGGCAGATCCGCAGATGCGACGACGAATTACACCTTCTGCGTGAGCAGGCGCGGGATTCCCTCGCCGCACCCGCTGCGCCGGAAGGCTGGTTCGGATGACTGCCGGCACCACGGGATCGGCCGAGAACACGAGCGCGACCGACGGCACACCGACGGGCAAGCAGAAGGGCACGTCGAAGGGCACCTCCACGAGCTCGGCGAAGAGTGCGGTGAACGGCTCGACGGAGAGTGCGACGAAGAGTGCCACGAAGAGCCCTTCGAAGGGCACCTCGAAGGCGTCCTCGAAGATGTCCTCGAACAAGGGCAAGGCGGCCATGGGCAAGGCCGCGACGCTCGCACGGCTCCTGGAGCGCGTGGCGGCCGGTGACCGCGCCGCGTTCGAGAAGCTGTACCGCCGTACGGCGGCCAGCGTCTACGCCCTGGTGCGCAGGCTGCTCCCCGACGAGGCCGCGAGCGCGGCCGTGACGGAGGAGGTCTACGTCCGCGTGTGGGCCGGCGCCCACGCCTACGAGCGCACGCGGCACAGTGCCGAGCACTGGCTCCTGAACCTGACGCACCGGTGCGCGGTCGAGAGGATCCGCACGGCCGGGCCGGCTCCCGCGGTGGCGCCCGAGGCCTCGCTGCTCCCCTCGCTCGCCGGTGCGTCCGCGATGCATGCCATCTCCCTTCTCACCCCCGAGCAGGCGGAAGCGCTGGAACTGAGCTACCTCGGCGGCCGCACGCACGCGGAATCGGCGCGTGAACTCGGCGTCGATCAGGCCACGTTCCGGCTGCGCGTCGGCACGGCGCTCTCGCGGCTGCGTCAGGGCATGGAGGCGGACGCCGGGAACCTGCGGGGCTCCGGAACCGACCTCCGTCAGGATCCTCGCTGAGGGCGGAGCACTTCCCCTCCGCGCGCAGGACGTCCGTGGGGCGTGTCACACTGCGAACATGACGATCCCCATCGAGGCCTACGCCCACGTCCGCTTGACGGTCACCGACATCGACGTCTCACGGGCGTTCTACGACGCCCTCTTCGGCCTGCCCGTGGCTTTCGAGGTACCCGAGGGCGCTGACGAGCAGACGCGTGAGCAGCTGGGTTTCCTCTACGGCGGTGTCATCTATCAGCTCGGCGGCACCCTCCTGGGCCTGCGACCGGTGGCGTCGGACAGCTTCGACGAGGACCGCGTGGGTCTCGACCACGTCGCCTTCACGGTCGCGAGCAGGTCCGTGCTCGACGACGCAGCGAGCCTGCTCGAGAGCCGCGGGATCACCCACGCCGGAGTCAAGGACATCGGCGCCGGCCACATCCTCGAATTCCGGGATCCCGACAACATCGCGCTGGAACTCTTCGCCCCGAACGGCTGACCACCGCGGCCGATTATGAGAGAGCCTTCATCGGCACCTCATGTTCGGCTCACATGGGCCCGTCACTGTTGATCCACACCCTGCTGGATCAATCGTGAAGGACTTGCACCCATGCGCCTGCCCGCCCGCTCCCTCGTCACCCTGACCGCCTCCGTCGCTACGCTCGGACTCGTGGTGGGCTGTAGTGCGCCCGCGCAGGATGTCGACCTCCAGACCTCGGGAGCCACGCCGTCCTCCTCGCCGGCCCCGGCTTCACCCTCCGCCGCGCCGTCGTCGGCCGCTCCGACCGCCGCATCATCCGCGACGCCCGGCTCCACCCCCGGCGCGCCCGGACAGGCCGCCGGGAACGCAGGCGGCGCCGTCGTCATCGGCGCCGGTGACGACTACTCGATCGACGCGTCGGGCTCCTCCGTGACCCTCACCTGTGACGGCGGTGGTGACGTGAGCATCGACGCCGACAACGTGACCCTGACGGTCACCGGCCCCTGCGAGGACATCGAGGTGGACGGCGACGCGAACACCGTCACGGCCGGCGACGCCGACGAGTTCTCCGTGGACGGCGATTCCAACACCCTCACCGGTGCGGCCGTCCGCGCGGTGGACCTCGATGGGGATGCCACCACCGTCACCGTGCGGTCCACCGACGAGGTGGACATCGACGGATCCACCAACACCGTGACCTACGCCGAGGGTGAGCCGCGGATCCAGGACGACGGCGACGGCTCGAACACGGTGACCCGCGGCTGATCCCGGTCCGCCCGCTCCTCCCCCGCACCAGCTCACTGCGCGCCGCGATCCACGTGCTCGCTGCACCACGGCGCGCGTGCTCGCGCGTCCCCGCCACACCCCCACCGCTTCCTCCTTCATGCCCCAGGAGTCCGTCATGGCCCTCATGCCCCGCATCCTCGCAGCCACCGGTCTGCTCGCTGTCCCCGCACTCCTCGCGGTGGCGAGCCAGTCCCTGGCGACGCCGGCCGACGTCCCGCCGGTGGAACCGCAGACGGTCGTCGTCGACCTCGCGCCCGCCGGCGCCGCGGACGACGGCGGCACCGCCGACCGCAGCACCGGGAACGGCGCCGCAGGCGACGACACCGGAGGGGACGGCACGGGGAACGGCACGGGGAACGGCGCCGCGGAGGAAACCGGACCGGGCACGCCGCCCGCAGCGTCGCCCGCTCCTAGCACTCCGAGCCCAGCGCCGACGGACGCCGAACCGGCACCCGCACCCGCACCTGCTCCGGCACCAGCTCCGGCACCAGCTCCCGCTCCTGCCCCCGCACCCGCTCCCGGCCCGGCCCCCGGGCTCGTGGAGCGTGAGGTGCTCGACGACGGACTGGAGGATGACGCCGGGGACGATACCGGGGATGACGACGGCTCGGACGGTGACGACTGATGGCCGCCGATGCACGTGACGCACTCCGGGCTCCGGGCACGGGAATGCCGGCGTCGCCCCTCCCCAGGAAGCCGCTCGGCGGCTCCGCCGTCTCGGCACGCTGGCGGATCGTCGGCTGGATCATCCTGACCACCGCCCTCGCCCTGCTCGCTCTCGTGGTGACGGTGCGTTCGCTGCTGATCGCGGGCGTGGACCGCGAGGCCAACGACGACGTGGTGCAGGAGGTCCAGGAGTTCACGACCTTCGCCTCCGAGGCCGTGGATCCGCAGACCGCCCAGGAGTACACGTCGGTGGGCGCCCTGCTGGAGCGCTATCTGTCGCGCCAGAACTCCTCGTCCTCGGAAGTGATCCTCGGACTCACCGGTGACGAGGTGCTCTACCTCGGCTCCTACGCGGGAACGGTGGACGACGGCGGCTACCGGCTCACGGACGATGCCGCCATCCTGCAGGAGCTGCGGCAGGACCCGGCGGCGTCCGGCGTCCTCGAGACCCCGGCGGGCATGATGCGCTGGGGGAAGGTGGATGTGCAGGCCGGCTCGGAGGACGGGTCGCTCGTCATCGCCAACTTCACCCGGGTGGGCTACGCCGAGGTGCAGGAGACCGTCACCGTGATCTTCTTCGTGGCCCTCGGCGGCCTGCTCTTCACGGCCGGCATCGCCTGGCTGGTCGCCGGGCAGATCCTCCGCCCCATCCGGGACGTCCGGCGGGTCGCGGCCGAGATCACCGAGTCCGACCTCACGCTGCGCGTCCCCGTCCAGGGGCGCGACGACGTCGCAGCGCTCGCCACCACCTTCAACGACATGCTCGACCGCCTCGAGCAGGCCTACGTGACCCAGCGACGGTTCATCGACGACGCCAGCCACGAGCTGCGGACGCCCATCACGGTCATCCGCGGGCACCTCGAACTCATCGACGACGAGCCCGCGAGCCGGAGGGCGACCCTCGCCCTCGTGGACGACGAACTGTCGCGGATGGCCCGGATCGTCTCGGACCTCCTGCTGCTCGTGAAGGCGGAGCGCGCCGACTTCGTGCGGCAGGAACCCGTGGACGTGGCGCACCTCATGCTCGATCTCGACGCGAAGATGCAGGCGCTCGGGGACCGCCGGTGGCTACTGATGGAGGTTGCCGAGGGCGTTGCGCCCCTCGACCGGCAGCGGGTCACCCAGGCGATGCTGCAGCTCGGCGCGAACGCGGTGCAGTACTCACCCCAGGGTTCGGCGGTGCGGCTCGGTTCGGCCTTCGAGGGCCGCGGTGCGGCACGTCAGCTGCGGCTGTGGATCGAGGACACGGGCCCCGGCGTCACCGAGGAGGAAGCGGGCGTGATCTTCGAACGATTCCAGCTCGGCACCGCGGGCGCGCTGCCTGCCGACCGGTTGGCCCAGGGCGGTCAGCGCGGCGGCGCGGGCCTCGGACTCTCGATCGTGCGCGCCATCGCCGACGCCCACGGCGGTTCGGCCTGGGTCCGCAGCGAGACCGGACACGGCTCCACCTTCGGCCTCCTGCTGCCGGCACCGCAGACGGTGACGCATCGCTCCGGGGACGCGACCGGTGCGCCGTCGCCGTCGTCGGCTCCACCCGCTCCTGGCGGTCCGGCCGCACCGCCGGCGCCACCCGCGCATCCACCGCTGCTCGTCGCCGCGCGGACCGGTACGAACGCCGCGTCGGGCGGCCGCCCGGTGACGGCCCAGCTCCCGATCCAGCAGCCCCGCCCCGACCGCCTCCCGTCCGACCAGCCCCTGCGGGACACCCTGAAGGAGACACCATGAGCCGCGTCCTGATCGCCGAGGGGAACGCCGCCCTCGCCTCCCGGCTCTCCGCGGCCCTCGAGGATGCCGGGTACAGGACCGAGCAGGCCGACGACGGCGAGACGGCGCTCTTCCTGGCCCGCGCCGCCGGGTTCGACCGCCTCATCCTCGGAGCCGATCTGCCGCTCCTCGCCGGCCCCGAGGTCCTCGCTCAGATCCGCAGCGAAGGCGTGACCACTCCAGCGATCGTGCTGACGCGTGGTGAAACCGCCGGCGGAAACGAGCACGGAGCCGGCTCCACCCGGCACCTCACCACGCCGTTCCTCCTCACGGACCTGCTGGCCCTGGTGCGGCTGCCATGAGCGTCGTCGAGCACTCCACCACTCCCCCGCAGCGCACCGGCGGCAGGCCGGACCGCCGCCCGGAGGCGAAGCTGCCGGGCGCGGGCCGACCGGCTGTCGTGCGAGTCGCTGGGGCCGCGGTCGGGCTCGCCCTCGCGGTGGGCATCATCCTCGCCGCGCAGCAGCCCGGCTCCGGACTGACGCCGCAGGGTGCCGTCACCCTGATGGTCTTCGTCCTGGCCGTCTGGCTGTGGATCTTCACATCGATCGACGACACCTACGTGGCCCTCGGCGCGGCCACGGTCCTGGTGCTCACCGGGACCATGGACACCGGTGCGCTGTTCTCCACGCTCGGCGAGGAGACGGTCTGGCTCCTGCTGGCGGCCTTCGTGATCGCCGCAGGAGTGCGAGCGTCCGGACTCGCCACCCGTGGTGCCGCGTTCATCATCACGGGCGCCTCCACCCCGCGGCAGCTCGCGCACCTCACCACCCTGGCGCTCGTGGTCACCGCATTCGCGGTGCCCTCGACGTCGGGCCGCGCCGCCCTCGCCCTGCCGGTGTTCCTCGCTATTCGGCAGGCACTGCCCGGCCGCACCGCCCTGGTGCGGGCGCTGGCCATCCTCTTCCCGTCGGTGATTCTCCTCTCGGCCGTCGGCTCGTTCCTCGGCGCGGGGGCGCACCTCATCACGAGCCAGATCCTCGAGACGGCCACCGGCAGCGGCTTCGACTTCGCCACCTGGCTGCTCCTCGGCCTGCCCCTCGCCCTCGTGGCGTCGCACAGCTGCGCCGAACTGGTGCTGCACCTGTTCACGACGGGCGCGGAACGCCGCGAGCGCCTGAGCATCAGCACGGCCGATCTCGAGGAGCACTCCGCCACACCCGTCACGGGGCCGCTCACCGTCGCCGAGTCGCGGGCCGCGCTCCTGCTCGGGGCCGTCGTCGTGCTGTGGTGCACCGAACCCCTCCACGGGCTGCACCCCGCGCTCGTGGCGCTGATCGGGGCGCTCATCGCCGCATCACCGGCCTACGGCTCCGTCGATCTCGCGAAGGGGCTGAAGTCGGTCCCGTGGTCGCTGCTGCTGTTCATGGCGGCCACGCTGGCCCTCGGCAACGCCCTCGTCTCCACCGGCGCCGCCACGTGGCTCGCAGGCGGGGTTCTCGAACCCATCCGGGCGCTCGGTGCCGCTGCCGCGCCGCTGTTCGTGGTGCTCGTGGTGGTGCTGTCCACCCTCGCCCACCTCGTCATCCAGAGCAGGTCGGCGAGGTCCGCGGTGCTCATCCCCCTCGTGATCGCCCTCGCCCCCGCCGTGGGTGTGGACCCCATGGCCGCGGCGTTCGCCTCGACCGCCGCCGCCGGCTTCTGCCATACGTTGCCCAGCTCGGCCAAGCCGGTCGCGATGTTCGCCGCCGTGGACGGTGTGGAGACGTACTCGCCGAAGGACCTGCTGCGGCTCTCGACCGTCCTCGCGCCCGTCAACCTGATCCTCGTGCTCGCCTTCAGCTTCCTGGTGTGGCCGCTGCTCGGCCTCCCGCTCTTCCCCTGACCGCCGTCCTGACGACCACCCGACCCCCATCAACATCGCCGAACACCGACCGACACCGACCGAGGAGAACCACCATGGCAGTCCCCCAGCGCATCCTGATCGCACCCAGCGGTTTCAAGGAGTCCCTCGACGCGGAGACCGTGGCCCGATCCATCGCCGCGGGGGTCCGCCGCGTGCTGCCGGGGGTGCAGATCACGGCCGTCCCGATCGCCGACGGCGGTGAGGGCACCGCCGCCACGCTCGCTGCCGCGACGGGAGGCGTGCTCGTCCCCGTCAACGTGACCGGGCCGGTGGGTACCCCCGTCGAGTCCCACTTCGCGCGCCTCGGCGGTGCCGCGACCGGTACCGCGGTCGTGGAGATGTCCGCCGCCGCGGGCCTCCGGCTCGTACCGCGCACGCTCCGCGACCCGGGCGCCACCACCACCTACGGCGTGGGCGAACTCATCCGGGCGGTACTCGACGAGGGCATCCGCACCATCGTGGTGGGATGCGGCGATTCGGGCACGAGCGACGGCGGTGCGGGCGCGCTCCAGGCGCTCGGCGCGAAGGTGCTCGACGGCAAGGGACGCGAGCTGCCCTTCGGTGGGTCCGCACTCATCCGGGCCGAACAGCTGGACCTCTCCGGCCTCCACCCCGGCGTGCGGGAGGCGACGATCGTGCTCGCGTGCAACCAGCACAACGTGCTCTGCGGGAAGAAGGGGGTGGCGCGCGTCTTCGGGCCCCAGAAGGGCGCCTCACCGAAGCAGGTCGAGGAACTCGCGAAGGCCATGCGCCAGTGGGCGCGGGTGCTGGAGCACGACGGCGTGGGCGCCGGCGTCGACTACCGGACCGGGCCGGGGACCGGCGCCTCCGGCGGTCTCGGCGCGGGTCTCGCCGCCGTCGGCGCGAGCCTCGTCCCCCGGTTCGAGGCGCTGATCGACAGCGGACTCGCGGGGCTGGACCTCGACGCCCTCATGCAGAAGGCCGATCTCGTGATCACCGCCGAGGGAGCCATCGACTTCCAGACGCCGAACGGCAAGGTGCCCGCCGTCGTCGCGCACCGGGCGCAGCTGGCCGGGGTACCGGTGCTGGCGCTCGCGGGATCGCTCGGCAAGGGTGCCCCGGACGTGCATGACATCGGGATCGACGCGATCGCCTCGATCATGACCATCCCGATGAACCTCGAGGACGCGGTGGCGAACGGCGAGCAGCTGCTGATCGAGGCGACGGAGCGCACCATGCGGCTGCTGCTGCTCGGCGCCGCGGTGTCGTCCTCCGTGGATGCGAAGCGTCGTGAGGCGCCGGTGCTCTGAGCTGTCACACCCAGAGGCGTCGAAGGGCGTGCAGGCGGCAGGACGGGCTCCGAGGGGGCGGATGGAACCCGTCCTGCCATCTGTAGGTCGTTGCCCGGCCACCGAACCGCACGCACTGTCTCTTGTGATGCGTGGCACACGTGCGGCTCGGTGGTCTGGTTCTGCAGGGTCCGACGGCGGACGAGCGTCAGGGCAGCTTGACCGCCAGGACGTTGCAGCGGGCGGTCAGCAGGATTGTCTGCGCCGTCGAGCCCATGATCAGCTTCCCCACGGGCGTGCGGTGCCGCAGGCCGATCACGATCAGCTCGGCCCCCACCTCGGCGGCGACGTCGACCAGCTCCTCCGCCGCCGTCGCCTCCGAGAGGCTGTGGCGGATGGCGTAGGGCACGCCTGCACCGCCCAGCATGGCGTCGAGGCGAGCCACATCGGCGTCGTCGGCGTAGGCCGGGTTGACCAGCCGGTCGGCACGGGCGGTGTTGATGACCACGAGATCGGCCTGCCGGAGGCGAGCCTCCTCGATGGCCGCCGCGACGGTCGCCTCGCCGAGCGGATTGGGGACGAATCCCACCACGATGGTGCTCATCGATCGGTGTCCTTCCAGGTGGTGTCGGTGGCGGTGGTGTCGGTCGCCACAGCGGGCACGTCCGTTCCGCGGACGACGTCGGCGGCATCGGTGTTCGCCGCCACCATCGCCTCGAACTGGCGCTGGCGCCGCTTGAGGAGGAACGAGAGCGCGAAGATGACGATCAGCGCCACGTAGATGACCGCAGCCACCGGCGACTGGATGAGCGCCACCGGGTCACCCTGCGAGATGGCGAGCGAGCGCCGCAGCTGGCTCTCGAAGATCGGCCCGAGGATCAGGCCCACCACCATGGGGGCGATCGGGTATCCGTAGCGCCGCATGAAGAAGCCGAGGATCCCCACGATCAGGAGGATGATCACGTCGATCGGCGTGAAGTTCACCGAGAACGCGCCGAGGACGGCGAACACCAGGATGCCCGAGTAGAGATAGGGCCTCGGGATCTGCAGGATCTTGACCCAGATGCCCACCAGCGGCAGGTTGAGCACCAGCAGCATCAGGTTGCCCACGTAGAGGCTCGCGATGAGCGCCCACACGAGGGTGCTGTTGGACTCGAACAGCTGCGGCCCCACGGGGATCTGGTAGCGCTGGAACGCGACGAGCATCATGGCGGCGGTCGCCGTCGTCGGGATGCCGAGCGTCAGCAGCGGCACGAGCACGCCCGCGGCGGCCGCGTTGTTCGCGGCCTCCGGACCGGCCACACCCTCGATGGCGCCCTTGCCGAACTCCTTCTTGTTCTCGCCCTTGGCGAGCTTGCGCTCGGAGGCGTAGGAGAGGAACGTCGCGACGTCGGCGCCGCCCGCGGGGATGGTCCCGACCGGGAAGCCGATCATGGTCCCGCGCAGCCAGGGCCGCCACGAGCGGCGGAGGTCGTCCTTCCGGAGCCAACTGGTCCAGCCGCCCGTCACCGGGATGATCTTGATCGGGCCGTGCCGCAGGCGGGACGCCACGTACAGGGCCTCGCCGACGGCGAAGAGCGCCACCGCCACGAGGACGACGTCGATCCCGTCCGCCAGGAACGGACTGCCGAAGGTGTAGCGCTGCTGCGCGGTCAGGGCGTCGAAGCCGACGAGCGCGATGAACAGGCCGAGGCCCAGCGAGGCGAGGCCCCGGAGCACCGACGAGCCGAGTAGCGCGCCGACCGTCAGGAAGGCCACCACCATCAGGGCCACGTACTCGACCGGGCCGATCTGCACCGCGAAGGCCGCGACGTACGGGGCCACGAAGCTCAGCAGCACGGTGGCGATGGTGCCGGCCACGAAGGACCCGACCGCCGCCGTCGCCAGCGCCGCCGCTCCCCTGCCGGCCTTCGCCATCTTGTTGCCCTCGAGCGCCGTGACGATCGAGGAGGACTCCCCGGGGGTGTTGAGGAGGATCGACGTCGTGGACCCTCCGTACATACCGCCGTAGTAGATGCCCGCGAAGACGATGATCGCCGCCGTCGGCTCGAGGCTGTAGGTGATGGGCATGAGCAGGGCCACGGTCATGGCGGGGCCGATGCCGGGCAGCACGCCCACGGCGGTGCCGACGAGCACGCCGCCGAGCGCGAAAAGCAGGTACATGGGCTGCATCGCCGTGGCGAAGCCGTCCATGAGGAGCATGAAGTTATCCACCGAACACCTCGATCCCGGAGAGCAGGCCGGCGGGCAGGGAGACGCCGAGCAGCCCGGCGAACACGAACTGCAGCACGAGCGCGAGCACGACGGCGGTCACGAGGTTCCGCCACCAGGGGCGAGCCCCGAGCGACCACGCGGCGCCGAAGAACAGGATCGCTGCCGCGACGGGCCAGCCGAGCGGCACGATCAGGAAGGCGTGGAGCAGCACGAAGCCGGCGAGCTTGCCGACCGTGAGCCAGTCGGTGCCGGCCTCGAGGTCCACGTCCTCCCCCTCGTCGGGGGCGCCGCGCTTGCCGCGCAGCACCTGGAGGACCAGCCCGGCGCCGACGACGACGAGCAGTGCCGAGACGGCGAACGGCCAGGCACGAGGGCCGATGTCGCTCGCGGAGGGCGGGGTCTGGATCCCGGCGCCGGCGACGAACCCGACGACGCCGATGCTCACGATGATGAGCGCGAAGACGAGCTCACCCACCGCAGGGCCGGGAGCAGCAGCCGTGCTGCTCCCGGGCGCGTTCTGCACGGAGGTGCTCATGGGCTAGAGCAGACCGATGTCGGTGAGCGTGGCCTTGACCTCGGTGATGTCCTCGTTGAGGAAGGTCTCGAACTCCTCGCCGGTCAGGAAGGCGTCGCTCCAATTGTTCTCCTCGAGCGTGGCCTTCCAGGTGTCGGTGCCGTGCAGGTCCGTGACGAGCTGCGTGAGCTTCTCCGCCTGGGCGTCGTCGATGTTCCCGGGAGCCACCACACCGCGCCAGTTGGTGAGCACGAGATCCACGCCCTCCTCGGTGAGGGTGGGGGTCTCGGGCAGCTGCGGTGCGGCTTCCTCACCGGACACCGCGAGCGCGCGCAGCGTGCCTGCCTCGACCTGCTCGGCGTACTCGCCGACACCGGAGATGCCCGCGTTGACCTTGTTGCCGAGCAGTGCCGCGAGGGACTCGCCGCCGCCGGAGTAGGGGATGTAGTTCAGCTTGTCGGAGGAGATGCCGGCTTCCTTGAGCACGGACCCCGCGAGGATGTGGTCCGCGCCTCCTGCCGATCCGCCCGTGATGGAGACGCCCTGGCCCTTGGCCTCGACGTCGTCGAGGAGGTCCTGCAGCGTCTGGTAGGGCGACTCGGCCGGCACCACGATCACGAGGGGCTCCTCGGTGAGGCGGGCGATCGGCGTGGTGTCCTCGATGCGGTTGGCGGCGTTGTTGGTCTCGACCGCACCCACCATGACGTAACCCATGACCATGAGCGTGTTGGGGTCCGTCTCCGTGGCGAGCTGCGCGAGGCCGTTGGTACCCCCGGCACCACCGACATTGACCACCTGTGCGTTGCCCACGAGGTCGTTCTCGGTGAGGTCCGTCTCCATGGCACGGCCGGTCTGGTCCCACCCTCCGCCGGGATCGGCGGGGACCACGATGTTGAGGCGCTCGATGGCGCCGTCGTCGCCGCCGGCGGTGGTGCTCTGGGTCATGGAGCTGCAGGCCGAGAGCGCGAGGGCGGAGACGAGGGCGAGGGACGTGATCGCCGAACGGCGCGTCGTGATGCGGGAGGTGGTCATGGGATCTCTTCCTTGAGATTGGGCGCTCGGTGGGAGCGGGAACGTGTGTGATGCGGATCACCACTGCTGTGCTCAGGGTAGGAAGGTGGCTGAGCGGGGGTAAAGCATGCGGTCGTAGTGCTCGTAGTGGTCTTTGTGGTCACCGCCCCGCCCCGGCAGTGCCCCATGTCACACTGGATGGATGATCAGGACGATGTCGCTTCGATCGCAGCTGTTCTTCCTGCAGCTCGCCATCGTCCTCGTCATCGTCGCGGTGGCAGGCGGCACCGCCGTCACCATGCAGCGCCTGCAGATCCGCGAGCAGTACCAGGACCGGATGCTGGGCGTCGCGCAGTCCGTCGCCCAGCTGCCCTCGGTGGTCGAGGCCTTCGACGAGACCGACCCGAGCGCCACCATCCAGCCCATCGCGGACCTCATCCGGCAGTCCACCGGCGTGACCTACGTCGTCGTCACGGATGACGAGGGCATCCGCTACTCGCACCCGAACCCGGACCTGATCGGGGAGCTCGTGTCCACGGATCCGTCCGTGCCGCTCTCCGGTGACACCTTCGTGGGCACCCAGACCGGGACGCTGGGCAAGTCGTGGCGCGCGAAGGTCCCCATCCGCAACAGCGACGGCGGCGTCATCGGCACGGCGTCCGTGGGTGTCCTCGAATCCGAACTCGCCGCCGACCTCTACGAGGACCTCCCCCGCCTGCTCATCTGGCTGATCGTCGCCGCGCTGGTGGGCTCGGCGGGTGCCAGCTGGATCTCGCGCCTGGTCTGGCTGCGGATCTACCGCCTCGAACCCGAGCAGATCGCCACCCTCCTCGAGACACGCGATGCCATGATCCACGGCATCAGCGAAGGGGTGGTGGCCGTCGATGCGCACCACCGGATAGCACTGCTCAACGACGAGGCGAAGCGGCTGCTGGGCCTCGACGACGCCGCCACCGGCCGCCCGGCCGAGGACGTCATGGAGCCCTCCCTCGCGCGGCTGCTCACCGATCCGGCGGACACCGACGAGACCGTGCTCTCCGGCGAGCGCGTGCTCCTCGCACGCACCTCGGACGCCCTGGTGGACGGCACGCGGGTGGGCCGCGTGATGATCCTCCGTGACCGCACCGAGCTCTACCAGCTGCTCACCGATCTCGACGGCGAACGCGACGTCACCCAGGCGCTCCGCGCCCAGGCGCACGAGTTCGCGAACCGCATGCACACCATCTCCGGGCTCCTCGAGCTCGGCAGGACCGAGCAGGCGGTCGACTTCATCTCGCGCTCCGGCCACGGCGGGTCACTCGTCTCCGGGAGCATCGCCCCCGGCATCCAGGACCCGGACGCCGCGAGCCTGCTCATGACGAAGAGCACCATCGCGGCCGAGAAGGGCATCGACCTCATCATCGACGACTCCTCGACCCTCGCACCGGACGGCACCACCGACGTCGTGACCGTCCTCGGCATCCTGATCGACAACGCGCTGGAAGCCGTGACGGCGAGCGGGCGCGGCGACGGCCAGGTCTCGGTGCACGTGGCCACCGAGCCTGGCTCCGTCCGCATCACCGTTGCCGACAACGGCCCCGGCGTGGCCCCGGCGGACCTCGACGGCATCTTCTCCTCCGGGTACTCCACGAAGGACGGCGGCCGGACCGGGACGCGCGGCTTCGGCCTGGCGCTGGTGGACCGCATCGCCCGGCGCCGCTCGGGGCACGTGGTGGTGGACGACGCCGACCTCGGCGGGGCCGAGTTCACCGTCTGGCTCTCACCGTCCCACGTCGAGGCGCGCGCCGGGCTGCAGGTGCCATGACCCTCCCCGCCACCGTTCCCCAGATCCCCACCCTCGTGGTCGACGACGACCACGAGGTTGCGGGGATCCACACCGGCTTCCTGCTCGCGCACGGCGCGTTCGACGTCGTCGGGGCCGCGCACACCGGCACCCGCGCGCTCGAGCTGGCCGAGACCCTGAGGCCCCGGCTGGTGCTGCTGGACATCCACCTGCCGGACATGACGGGCATCGACGTGCTGCGGGCCCTCCGCAACCGCCCCGGCGACCCTCTCGACGTCATCGCGATCACGGCCGCCCGCGAGCTCGACACCGTCCGTGCCGCCGTGGCCGGCGGCGTGCTGCACTACCTCGTGAAGCCGTTCAACGCGGCCGTGCTCAACGAACGGCTGGACCACTACGTCGCCTACCGCCGCGAACTCGACGACCACGCGGCCGCCGGAGGCTCCGCCCTCGACCAGGGGCGGATCGACCAGCTGCTCCGCACGGGCGCGACCCCGGGCGCCGGCCCGGGGAGCGCGTCGGGGACTGCGACGGGCACCGCCACGCTCCTGCCGCCCAAGGGCCTCTCCGCCCCCACGCTCGACGCCGTGATGCTGGACGTCCGTGCGCACGGCGGCGGGACGTCCGCCTCCGAAGTGGCCGAGCGCCTCGGTATGGCGCGCGTCAGTGCCCGCCGGTACCTGGAGTTCCTCGTGGCGCGGGGCCAGGCGCGGATCGTCCCGCAGTACGGGTCCGCGGGGCGGCCGGAGAAGTTCTACGTGTGGACGGACGCGGGCGCCCGCTGAGACCTGACTCCTGAGGAATAACACTGCGCACACGCCGTTGTCCCTGCATGACCGAGAACACAGCCCCGAACACAGCCCCGGACACGACGCCCACACCGACAGGGCACACGCGGACGGCGGCGGACACGTCCGTGCAGCCACGTGGCGTCCGCAGCACCATCGGGTTCATCGGCTCGGGCAACATCGGCGGGCAGCTCGCGCGCCTCGCCGTCGCCCGCGGCTACCGAGTGATCATGAGCAACTCCCGCCGCCCGGAGTCGCTGCAGGAGCTCGTGGCCGAACTCGGTGACAGTGCACGCGCCGGCACGGTGGAGGAGGCGGCCACCGGGGGCGACGTCGTCGTGGTCACCATCCCGCTCAGGAGCATCGATGCCGTCCCCGCCGAGCCGCTGGCGGGCAAGCTCGTCATCGACACGTGCAACTACTACCCGGAGCGCGACGGGCACATCGCCGAACTCGACGACGAGACGACCACCACGAGCGAATTGCTGCAGCGCCACCTCCCCGGGTCCTCCGTGGTGAAGGTGTTCAACGGCATCCACTTCGCGCAGCTGACCACGGACGGCACACCCACGGGGACGCCGGGCCGCCGCGCCCTGCCCATCGCCGGTGACGACTCGGACGCCAAGCAGGCCGTGACCGAGCTCCTCGACGAGTTCGGCTTCGACACCGTCGACGCCGGTGCCCTCGCGGAGGGGTGGCGCTTCCAGCGCGACACCCCCGCCTACGGGCCGCAGCTCGACGCCGACGGCCTGCGCGAGGCGCTCGGGCGGGCTGCCCGCTACGCGGACATGTAGGCAGCCAGTGCATCGGCCGGATCCGTGCGGCTCACACCGGCGTCGGCCCGGTCGGCCCGATCCCAGTCGGTACCGCCCGTACCGGCCGGCATCGTTCCAGTCAGCCGAGCAGTCGGTGCTCGTACGCGAAGGCGACGAGCTGGATGCGCGTGCGGACCTCGAGCTTGCTGAGGATGCTGCGCACGTGGGACTTCACCGTGGCCTCCGAGAGGAACATGCTGCCGCCGATCTCCCCGTTGCTCAATCCCTTCGCCACGAGCAGGAACACGTCACGCTCCCGGCTGGACAGGGCGTCGATCGCACGGAGGTCCGGCAACGGAGGGCGTGCGCGGTGCCCGAACAGGTCGTGCGCGGCTCCGGGTGCGAGTACGGCGTGACCGGCGTGCACGGCCCTGATGCTTGCGAGCAGGAACTCCGGCTCGGCACTCTTGAGCAGGTAGCCACTCGCCCCGGCATGCACGGCCTCCACCACGGCCTCGTCGCGCGTGAACGTGGTGAGGACGATGATCCTGGGCGGGTCGTCGACCCGTCCGGCGAAGAGCTCCATGATGCGGCGCGTCGCCGTCACGCCGTCCAGCACGGGCATCCGCACGTCCATGAGGACGACGTCGATCTCCCCTCGCTCGACGAGCGCCACCGCTTCCTCGCCGGTGCCGCCGCCGCCTGCGAAAGCGAGGTCCGGCTGCGACTCGACGAGCATCTGGATGCCGGCGCGGAACAGCACCTGGTCGTCCACGAGGGCCACCCGGATGACGGTGCCAGGAGCGGCCTCACCCACGGGTGAGCGCTCCCTGGTCCGGCATACCCAAGGCATCGACCTGCCGCGGACCGAAGGGAAGGAACGCCGTCACCCGGAAGTGGTCGCCGTCGGGCCCTGCCGCGAGCCACCCGCCGGCGAGGTGGGCACGTTCACGCATGCCCGAGATACCCCGCCCGGTCGACGGCGATACCACGCGGTCCTCGAGCGGCACCTTCGGATCGGAGGCCACCTGCAGGGCGAGGCCCGGACCGCTCCAGTCGAGGTGCACCCTGACCTCGGTCCCGGCACCGCCGTGTTTGAGAGCGTTCGTCAGGCTCTCCTGGACGATCCGGTAGATCGCGAGCTCCTGACCCGCGGGCAGGTCGACCGGCTCTCCCGAGTGCGTCCTGCTGATCAGGAGGTGGCCCTCCTCCATGGTCGCGGTCAGCGCGTCGAGGTCGTCGAGGCCCGGCTGCGGCGAGTCCACGCCGTCGGCCCGCACGCCCTCGATCACCCGCTGCGCATCGGTGAGGGCCTTCCGCGCGGAATCGCTGATGTTCTCGAGTGCCCGCAGCACCGTGGGCGACTGATCCCTGCTGAGGTAGCGCGAGCCGTCCGCCTGCGCCACGATCACGGCCAGGGAGTGAGCCAGGACATCGTGGAGGTCCCGGGCTATCCGCGTCCGTTCCTGCTCGATCAGAAGATCCACCTCCGTGCTGCGGAGGCTCTCGGCGAAGGCTTCGCGCTCGCGGTCGAGCGCCCGCCGCTCCTCGGAGTTCCGCAGGAGGAAGCCCGCGAGCCAGGCGACGCCGAGAGCGAGGACAGCGAAGGAGCTGAGGATCGTCCACGCCACGACCATCTCGTACCGCGACGCGAAGACGGGACCGCCCAGGTTCGTCAGCTGACCGCTGTACTGGCGCGAGAGAAGGAGGAAACACACCGTCGCGGCCACGACCGGGATGGCCGCGAACCCGATCATGCGGAGCTTGCGCGTCGAATTGGCGATCACGAAGAACAAGGCGAACGCCAGACCGAAGTTCATGGGCCACGTGTTCTCGTTCATCGGCGGCACGAGGGTCACCAGCTGACCCACGAGCAGCACTCCCATGAGGACGAGGGACACCGCTGGCTGCCATGCCGCAACACCGATCATCACGGTGATCATGGCGAGCGGGATCGCCCCGTCCCATGTGACGTAACTCCCGCCCATCCGTCCAGCTTCCGCCACGCACCAGAGGACGAAGAAGACGACGGCGGCGGTCGGCGCGCCCCAGCGGTGGGTGAAGGCGAGAAGGTGGGTCATGGATCCAAGCTAGCCCTGCGACAACCCGCCGAACCGCGACCGGATATGTGTTCAGCCCTGCGGCTGCGAGGAGTAGCCGCAGGGCTGAGTCCCCCGTCGGACGGGCATCCTGCCGCGGGGGCTACTTCCCGCCGAGGACGATCGGCGAGCAGCGTGTCCCCTCGCAGATCTGGTACCTGACGGACGCCCTCGTCGTCGTCGTCGAGTAGCGGCCCGTATTGGGGATGGTGGTCCTGACGCCGTTCGTCACGAGGGTCACCGTCGTCGCCTTCGTCCCCGACCATGCCAGCGCCGTGATGATCCCGCCGCGCACCTTGGCGCTCGCCACGGCGAGCTTGATGGAGGGCACCGGAGCAGGGGCAGGGGCTGGCGCCGGTGCCGGTGCCGGTGCCGGAGCAGGGGCAGGTGCCGGAGCCGGGGCAGGTGCCGGAGCAGGTGCCGGAATCGGAGCAGGGGCAGGTGCCGGAGCAGGGGCTGGCGCCGGAATCGGAGCAGGGGCTGGCGCCGCCGGAACCGGAGCAGGGGCAGGCGCCGGAGCAGGAGCCGGCGTGAAGGAGAAGTCCCTCACCACCACCTTCTCCGGCTTGACCGCCGCAGGGGTGCCTCCGCCGCCGTCGGTCACCCACAGGTTGAAGTGGATGGTCTCGCGAGCGGGCTCGGGGACGTTCTCGCCCTCCAACACCGTGCGCTTGAGCAGCGGCCCGGCGTAGCCCTCCCCCGCGAAGGTCTCGAAGGTGAGCTTGTTCGGCTCCCACACCAGGCGGTGGGTGAGGATTGGGTGGTTGGTGACACCGAAGATCGCGGTGTTGTTGCCCACTCCGGGGGGCTTGGTGGCGTCGAACCAGAAGCCGTGGCCCTGCGTCACCGGCCACACCTGGTTGTAGTTGCTCCCTCCGCCCCAGGAACTGGCCTCGCAGAGGTCCATCTCGTTGTAGCCGGGGGCCACGGCGGGGTCGTAGGTGAAGAGGCACCCCCACACCACTTCCTTCTGCAGCGTGGTGAGGTCCTTCTCGATGGTGGTGCTGTAGGTGCCGTACCCGAAGCCGTGCCGCGTGGTGTTGAACTCCGCCCCGATCGCCGCCTTGCCCGTGGGGTTGGAGAGGGTCATGGTCACATGGCCGTTCGCGTCGGGGCTGCTGACGTTGGCCGGGTCGAAGAGCTTGTTGTAGTTCGGTGCGCCACTCCACCACCGCTTCTCCCAGTTGAAGCCCTTCCAGGCGAAGTCGCCCACCGGGCCGGGGTTGGCCGCCATCGGGGTGGTGTCGGCGGCGGTCGCGGGTGCCGGGACGGCGACCGCCAGCATCAGCGCTGCGGTCACGGCCCCGATGAAGGACGCCGCGTTCCGACGCCGGTGCTGTGGGCGGGTCTCGACGGTGACTGCCTGGCGGGCACGACGACGTACGGGAAAAGGAAGCATGGCGGAGACCTTCTCGTTCGGTAGCCCGGCGGACCTCGAGGGTTCCGTGGCTTTGCGTCACCGGTTCGCACCGGCTTTGCCCTTGTCGCTGAGCGGTTGCCCGAGCGCCGCCGTCGGTCCTCGACCACAGGGCCTCCGGCCCTTCCATCCTCCCGCCGATCCGCCGCCCCCACCCGGCGGATTCGCTCAGCAATGCCTCAGGATTGACGCAGTGGGTCAACCCGGCCTATCCCGTATGGGACCCGTCCGGACACTCAGGTACCTTTGTTCCAGTATTCGCGGCCCCTGACACCGGATGGGCGGCCCAGCGCTACCGGTCCGGCGTCCGGCCGGCACCGAAGCAGTGCCAGGCGCACAGGTAGGAACGGGAGTCCCGCATCATGAGTACCGAACCATCGGGGTCCACGGCCGCAGAGATGAACCCGCACCAGGAGGACTCCGGCGGACGCCGGCTGCTGATCCGCGCCGTGGTGCTCGTGACCACCGTCCTCGGGCTGAACTACATCGTGTGGCGCTGGCTCTACTCGATCAACTGGGATGCATGGTGGATCGCCATACCCCTGGTCCTCGCGGAGACCTACTCGCTCATCGACTCGCTGCTGTTCGGCTTCACGGTCTGGAAGCTGAAGAAGCGCACGCCGCCCGAGGCGCCGGAGGGCCTCACGGTGGACGTTTTCATCACCACGTACAACGAGCCCCTGGATCTCGTCCTGACCACGGCGCGTGCGGCGAAGGCCATCCGCTACCCGCACCGCACATGGATCCTCGACGACGGCAACCGGGCGGAGGTCCGAGAGGCGGCGGACGCCGAGGGGATCGGCTGGATCACGCGCTCGGCGGACTGGAAGGACATGCCGCGGCACGCGAAGGCGGGCAACCTGAACAACGCCCTGACGTCCACGGACGGCGAGTTCCTCGTGATCCTCGATGCCGACCAGATTCCCGATCCGGAGATCCTCCACAGGACGCTCGGGTACTTCACGAACGACAAGATGGCCCTCGTGCAGACCCCGCAGGTCTTCGTGAACGTTCCGGACTCGGACCCGCTCGGCAGCCAGGCGCCGCTGTTCTACGGTCCCATCCAGCAGGGCAAGGACGGCTGGAACGCGGCCTTCTTCTGCGGTTCCAACGCCATCATCCGCCGCGAGGCCCTGATGCAGCTCGGCGTCACGCGCTACGTCACGGAGATCGAACTGGCCCTGCACAAGGCCCTGAAGACCTCGGACAAGGTCATAGCGAAGGCGAAGAAGGGGCTGGATCCGGGCAACGACCGCATGGTCGACGCCCTGGACCTCGTGGCGAAGGACCTGAGGAGGGTGCGCCGCCGCCTGCAGAAGGGGCACGGCATCTCGGAGGTCACCTACGAGTTCCAGCAGCGGATGGTCTCCATCACGCGCCTGCTCGTCAGCGCGGACATCGCTGCGTTCCACGCGGATCTCGCGTCGCTCGAGGACCTCGACATCGCCGGGCTCGACGCCGGTCTGCAGGACGCCTCGGCGTCGACCCCCGCTCTCGCCGTGGTCGACGACGCCGCCCTCGACCAGCTCGCCCAGCGCGCCTGGTCGCCACTCGCAGCGATCGACGCCGTCCGCGTCCTCATCGATTCCGTCAACGCGGACCGCAGCGGGGAGGCGCAGGCCGTGATGCCGATGGCCACCATCTCCGTCACCGAGGACATGGCGACCTGCATGCGGTTGCACTCCCTCGGGTGGGAGTCCGCCTACCACCACGAGAAGCTCGCCGACGGCCTCGCGCCCGAGGACCTCAACTCCATGCTGACCCAGCGCCTCCGGTGGGCGCAGGGCACCATCCAGGTCATGTTCCGCGAGAACCCCTTCGCCCAGAAGGGCCTGACGATCGCCCAGAAGCTGATGTACGGGGCCACCATGTGGAGCTACTTCTCCGGCTTCACGGCCCTGATCTACATCGCGGCGCCCATCATCTACCTGATCTTCGGCATCCTCCCGGTCAACTCCATCAGCATCGAGTTCTTCTCGCGGCTCATCCCCTTCCTCGTGGTGAACCAGCTGCTCTTCGCGATCGTGGGCAAGGGCACCAAGACCTGGCGTGGCCAGCAGTACTCGCTGGCCCTGTTCCCCGTGTGGATCCGCTCGGTCACCTCGGCGTTCGGCAACGTGTACCTGGGACGCAGCCTGGACTTCGCCGTCACCCCGAAGACACTGCAGCAGGATGCGCAGCTCCGCTGGGACCTCGTGAAGCCGCAGCTCTGGGCCATGGGCCTGCTGGTGGGGGCCGCGATCATCGGGATCATCCGCCTCGCTGTGGGCCAGGCGGACGTCCTCGGCACCACCGTAAACATCGTCTGGGTCATCTTCGACCTCGTGATCTTCAGCGTCATCATCGAAGCAGTCCGCTACCGCGGCTACGAGCACTATCAGGCGGACATCGCTCGTGCGAAGGAAAGGCAGGACGCCAGGGAATGACCGGTCTCACCCGGGGGCGGAATCGGCGGAGGGGACCCGTCCGGATTCTGATGGCAGTGTGGTTGACAGCGCTCATCGCGCTCGGCACACCCGCCCTCACCGCGGTTCCCGGCGCCATCGCCGCCCCAGCGGTGACCATGACGACGCAGGACCAGCAGCCCATCGAGGACCCGACGTCGCTCACCGAGGGGCGCTACTTCGGCCCGGAACTCGACTGGTCCGCCTCCGGCGCCCGCGCCTACGCGGACCGGTCCGGCGTGACGCCGTCGTTCTACAGCCGTCCCGTCGCCTACCCGCTCGACGCCGATGCCGAACGCGACCTCGCGGACCTCGCTCGGCAGAACGCACCGCTCGGCGCGCTGGCCGTCGTCTCGCTCGAACCGACCGTTCCGCTCGAGGAGCTCACGGCAGAGGACGCCGCCCACCTGGCGGAGACCCTGGGGCGGATCAGCGAGGGAGTGCGCACCGCGTTCTTCCTCCGCTTCGCACCCGAGATGAACGGCACCTGGTTCGGCTGGGGCCAGCAGCCGGACGCGTACGTGGCCGCCTTCCGCGCCGTCGCGGACGTCGTGCACGCCGAGGTGCCGTCCGCGGCGATGGTGTGGGCGCCGTCGTACGCGGCCGGGTACCCGTTCACGGAGGCGTACGGCGCCGTCGAGGGGCTGGAATCGGGCAGCGTCCCGGCACTCGACAGCAACGGGAACGGCCTGATCGACGGCGGTGACGACCCCTACGCGCCCTACTACCCGGGCGACGACGCCGTGGACTGGGTGGGGCTCTCCCTCTACCACTTCGGGAGTTACGAGAGCGGGCAGGTCGCCGTCACCGACGGCGCCCGCACCTACTCGGGTGCCATCCGGACGTCCGTGCTGCCGGAGCCGGACAAGTTCGCAGACCAGCTCGCCGGCGTGTACGGCGCGGCTCCCGGCGCCCCGCAGATCGACTTCGCGAAGGAGTACGCCTCCGGCAGGGACCAGCGGATGATCGTGCAGACCGCCGCCCTGTTCGATCCCGAGGACGCAGACAGCGCGCCGGAGACCGAGATCAAACGGGCCTGGCTGGAGCAGGTGCTGGCACCCGGCATCGCGGAGGAGTATCCCGAGATCGGGGCCGTCACCTGGCTCGAATCCTCGCGGCCGGAGCCCGAGGCCGAAGGCCACACGGTGGACTGGGGGCTCCTGACAGACGACGGCGCGACGGCGGCGCTCGCCGACACGCTCGCAACGGACCCGGGCCTCCGGCTCGGGCCCATCACCGAGGTGATCGCCCAGGAGGACGCCAACGAGGCGACGTCCCAGGTATGGGAATCAGGCTCGCCCACCAACACGGCGATGAGCTGGCTAGTCGGCTCCGTCGTCGGACTGTTCGTCCTGGTGCTCCTCGCGGGGCTCGCCCGGAGGTTCGTGCCGCAGTGGCGCTACCCGGACGAGCGGAACCCGCGCGACATGCGCCTGGATCTGCTGCGCGGCTGGATCATCACCGCCGTCGTCGTCACCCACATCGAGGTGGCAGGTCCGTGGTCCTTCCTGGCCCTGAACATCGTCGGGGCCATCACGGGTGCTGAACTGTTCGTCATGCTCTCCGGCGTGGTGATGGGCATGGTCTACCCGGTGGCGATCCGCCGGCTCGGCTCGAAGGCCGCGCTGAAGGGCACCCTCAAGCGCGCGCTACGCCTCTACCTGACGTCCCTCGGCGTGATCCTCGCGGTGTACCTGCTCGCTCTCGTGCCCTTCATCGACGCCGATGTGATCACCACGTTCACCGACCGCGGCACGGGCGACGACGGCGGAGGTGCGGCGGGGCGTGTCTACGACCTCTACCCCAATGCCGCCAGGCTGTTCGACTACCCACCGCCCGGGTACGCCATCCGCGACCTGCTGCTCCTGAACATGGGGCCGTGGACGTTCAACATCATGGGTCTGTTCGTGGTGCTGACCCTCAGCGTGCCGCTGCTCGTGGAACTGCTGCGGAAGAAGCTGTGGTGGCTGCTCCTGCTGGTGAGCTGGTCCCTCTACGCCATCGACAGCATCTACCACGTACGCGTGGTCGACTCGCAGTTCCAGGACGTGTTCCCGCTGCTGACGTGGCAGGTCATCTTCGTGCACGGGATCGTGGTGGGCTACTACCGCCGGCAGATCATCGACGCGCTCAGCCGCAACGCCGGGAAGCTCCTCTTCGGCGCCCTGCTCGGTGTCTACGCACTCGGCCTCGGCGTCCTGTGGCTGAACTCGACGTTCCGCCTGGAGCTGCCGTTCGTCCCCGAGGGCTTCTACGAGAGCCTGTACGACGCCGGGTACGTCCGGGTGTTCATGCAGCCCGGGCGCCTGATCGACCTCGCGTTCTTCGTCGTCGCCGCGCACATCGTCCTCACCTGCTTCTGGAAGCCGCTCAACAGGGCTTTCGGCTGGCTGTACATCCCGCTCGGACAGTCCAGCCTGTACGTGTTCATCGTCCACGTGTTCTTCGTGCTCGCCGTGGGAAACCTGCCGGGCCTCGACCGCACCAGCTGGTGGCAGGGCCTCGTGATCCACGCGGTGGTGACGATGATCATCTGGGTCATGGTGAAGAGGAAGTTCCTCTACTCCGTGATCCCGAACTAGTCGGCGCCCCGCCAGATCCGACGCCAGAGGGACCGCTTCTCCGGCGCGGGCGGCGCGGCCTCCTCGGCTGCGCGCCTCGCGGCGGCCCGGCGCTCGCGCCACCGCTCCACCTCCGCATCCACGTCGCGGAGCTTCGTGATGACCGGCGGCCCGCCCTGCAGCTGCCGCCGTGCGTCGATCACGCGGTAGTTGAAGTCCTCGAGGATGTCCCGCACCTGCTTCTCGGTGTACTGGCGGTCCAGGCGGTCGTCGAGCTCGGCGTCCTCGGTGCGCAGCAGGATGGCGCGCGGCCCGAGGCCGGTGATGTTCTCCCGCTGGATCAGGCCCTTGACCCACCAGTCGGGGTCGTGTGCCTCGCCGAGCCCCGGGATCGGCTTGCCGGCCAGCGCCAGGTTGTCGAACTCGCCGCGGGCGATCGCGCGGTCCACGATCAGCCGGGCCCGCTTGACCTCGTCCTCGCCCTGGCGTAGCGGGGCCATCTCGCCGGTCGCCTCGTCGCCGCCGTCGTCGTTCTGCCGTTCGAGTTCGGCGAGCGCATCGCTCGCGTCCCCGGCGCCCCGCGCGGCACGGTACTGGGAGGCCTTGCGCAACCGCTCCTCGTGCTCGTTCGACCCGCCGATGCCACTGCCCTCCTCCGCGTCCCCTCCAGTATTTCGAGGGCCTGCGGCGGAGTGCAACCCGCAGCGGCCCCTCGACACGGCGCCCCGGGGCCTCAGCAGCCTTCACTGCGCGACGTTCGTCACCCGGCCCGGACACCCCGGGACGACGACGGCGGGCCACCCCGTGAGGGCGACCCGCCGTTAATCTTCGAGCGGCCTACCGGGCCGGATCAGACCAGCCAGGCCGTCGTGTCGCCGGGCAGACGGCCGTCCTCGAGCGGCGCGCTGCTCAGCAGCAGCCTGCCCGCGGGCAGGTCCACCGGCGTCGAGCCGAAGTTCGTGACCGAATGCCAGCCGCTCGGCCGCGTGAAGTGGAGCACCTCGTCGGAGCCGCCGTCCACCCATTCGAACTGCTCCTCGCCCTGCAGTTCGCGTCGCAGCGCGAGCGCCCGGCGGTAGAAGCTGAGGTGCGAGGAGGAGTCGGCTTCCTGCACCTGCACGGCGTACTCGCCGAACCACGCCGGCTGCGGGAGGTGGGCGGGGCCGAACCCGAAGCCGAAGGACTCGCCGTCACGCGTCCAGGGCAGCGGCACGCGGCAGCCGTCCCGGCCCACGTCCACGCCCGTGTTGCGGAAGAACGTGGGGTCCTGACGGTCCGCGTCGGCGATGTCCGCCACCTCGTGCAGGCCGAGCTCCTCCCCCTGGTACAGGTAGGCCGAACCGGGCAGCGCGAGCATGAGCTGCGTGACCGCGCGAGCCCGGCGCTCACCGAGCTCGCGGTCCAGCTCGGACTCCGCACCGCCGGCGAGCAGCCAGTCCCGGCCGTGCGTGCTCATCGCCCCGCCCTCGGACGGCGACGGGGCCAGCCCGTAGCGGGTGGCGTGCCGGACGACGTCGTGGTTGGAGAACACCCAGGTGGAGGATGCGCCCGAGGCCGTCGCCTCCGTGAGGTTCTTCGTGATGATGTCGCGGAACTCGCGGGGGTCCCAGCCTGCCTGCAGCAGGTCGAAGTTGAAGGCCTGTCCGAGGCCTTCGGGGCTCGCATACCGCGAGCGACGCTCGGCGTGGACCCAGGCCTCCGCCACGGCGGTGCGCGGCGGCGTGTACTCGTTGAACACCTGGCGCCATTCGGCGAAGACCTCGTGCACCTCGTCGCGGTCCCAGAACGGGTGGAGGCCGTTGTTGTTCTCGTTCTCGGAACCGAGTGCGGCTTTCATGGGCAGCGGTTCGGACATGTCCTTCGTCAGGGCGTGCGCCACGTCCACCCGGAAGCCGTCCACGCCGCGATCGGACCAGAAGCGCAGGGTTGTCAGGAAGTCGTCGCGGACCTCCCGGTTGTCCCAGTTCAGGTCCGGCTGCTCCTTGGCGAAGATGTGCATGTACCACTGGCCGTCGGCCGTGCGCTCCCACGCCGGGCCGCCGAACACGGAGTCCCAGTCCGAGGGCGGCACCGATCCGTCCTGGCCCGAGCCCTCGCGGAAGATGTACCGGTCCCGCGCGGGCGAACCCTTGGGCGAGGCCAGGGCCTCCTGGAACCAGACGTGCCGGTTGGAGGTGTGGTTGGGCACGATGTCCGCGATGAGCTTGATACCGGCGGCGTGCAGCGCGGAGATCATCTCGTCGAAGTCCGCGAGCGTGCCGAGCTTGGGGTCCACGTCGCGGTAGTCGTCGACGTCGTACCCGCCGTCGGCGAGCGCCGAGGGGTAGAAGGGGCTCAGCCAGACGGCGTCGATCCCCAGCGAGGCGAGGTAGGGGATGCGGGACGTGATGCCCTTCAGGTCCCCGATGCCGTCACCGTTCGAATCGGCGAAGCTGCGGGGGTAGATCTGGTAGACGGACGCCTGGCGCCACCAGTTCGGGTCCTGCATGCGCTCGGCGAGTGCCTCGGCGGAGAGGTCGGCGGTCGCGTCGACGGCGGAATCCACTGCGGGGTCGACGGTGGAGCTGACGGGTGCTGTCACGGGGCGGGTTGCCTTTCGGTGGTGGTCCCGCGTGGAGACCTGAGTGCTGGATGCCGTAGTGCGTGCCGTGCGCCTACTCGTACTGCGCAGTGACGTGCACGACCTACTACGGTGCCACGACGGGGCCGTCCGACGCGAACGCAATCGCCTTCCCTCCAGCACGCGGGGAACGTCCTCACGCGTCGGGTTGCTCCTCGAGCAGCACGACGGCCCAGGGCTCCAGCCGCAGCTCGACCTGCAGCACGCCGTCATCACCCGCTCGCACCTCGCTGATGTGGAGCGCTGTGGACGCCGCGTGGAGGGCGGCTTCGTGGTCCCGCGTGAGGTTGAGCGGGTCCCCGAGCGCGTGCCACGCCGCAATCACGTTCCCGTGGGCCGCGTCGAGCGACTCGAGCCGGACGCGGGCCCGCGGGGCGAGCCCCGTGATCCGCACCGTCTGCGTCCTGACCGTTCCCGTCGCCGCCGTCGCGTCCGCGACGTCGCGGGTGTCGAAGGACGCCGGGACGCTCAGGCCGACCTCGTCCGGGTAATGGTGCAGCAGCCCGCTCATGCGGCCCGTGACGGACGAGGTCGAGAGCACTCCGGACGGACCCTCTGCGAGAAGGCGGTCGCCGAGCCGCGACAGCATGCGGTACGCGTGCCAGGTGGGCTTCCGGATGCCGTGGTGGGTGAGCATCCCGAAGCCGCCGTGGAACGGCTCGAGGCCGGCGCCGTTCTCCTCGAAGATGTCCGTGAAGACCCAGTAGGCGAGCGAGTCGACGAGCCCGAGGGTGCGGAGGTTCGAGCGGACGACGAACGTCGCGGCCTGGAGGTGGTCGTGGGTGTGGTCGCGGGGGCTCGAGCTGGAGTTCCACTCCGTCAGATGGATCTCGGCATCCGGGTAGGGGCTCGTGTCGACGATCTGCCTGAGCGTGCGGAGGTCGGTGGGCGTCGCGTCCACTCCGCGCGTGAGTTTGAGACCTTGATCGTGTTCGTCCAACGCCCAATCGGTCGGGTAGGGGTGACACGAGACGAAGTCGACCGGGAGTCCGTGCTCCGCGCAGTACGCGAGGAAGGCCCGCAGCCACACGGGCTGCCAGTCGAGGGCATCGAGATCCGCGGCCCCGACCACCACCGCATGTTCCGCCAGGTTCTCCGTCTCGCCGTCGAAGCGGGCATCCGGCACGAAATTGCTCGTGGACGGACCACCCACGCGCAGCGACGCATCCACGCCTTTCACCGCGGCCGCCGTGACGCGGTACAGCTCGAAGTACTCGGAGCGCGTCCCGCGGAAGAACGGGCTGAGGTTGGGCTCGTTCCAGACCTCGAAGTACCACCGCCGGATCTCCTCGAGCCCGTAGCGGTCACGCCAGTGCTCGACCGTCAGCCGCACGAGCTCCGACCATCTGGCGTTGTCCGTGGGAGGCGAGCCGTGTGCCCCCCACCAGAAGACGGTCGCCTTCTCACGTGCCAACTCGCCCGGGCTGAAGCCGAACTCGACGAAGGGACGGATCCCGGTCTCGAGCAGGCGGTCGAACAGCTCGTCGACGTACCGGAAGGTGGGCTGGACCCGCCCGTCGCGTTCCACGTACACGAACATGTCGTCGTGGAACAGTCCGTGGAACCTGACGTACCCGTAGCCGATCTCACGCTGGGCCAGGGCCAGATGGTCCTGCCAGTCGGCCCGTAGCCCCTCGGCGGCGCGACCTGCTCCGACGACGACGTTCCAGTGATGCCGTAGTGGGAGCCCTTCGTCCGTCGCGTCCGCGACCAGCGGCGCCGGGATCACCTGATGCCCTCCGCGCGAAGGGTCACCGCGAGCGCCGAGGCGTGTCGGCGGATGATGGTGGACACCCGCCGCACCTCGGCCTCCGTCGCCTGGTGCAGCGGTATGGAGCAACTGATCGCATCCGTGGCCGGGATGCGGTAGGGAACGACGGCGGCGACGCAGGACACACCCGTCGTGTTCTCCTCGCGCTCGGAGGCGAATCCCGCGGCGCGGATACCGAGGAGGGCTGCGTCGAGGGCGTCGACGTCGGTGATGGTGTTCGGGGTCAACCGGCTCAACCGGCCCTCGGGCAGGACGGCGGACACCTCGGCGGGACTGAGTTCGGCCAGGAGGGCCTTGCCGAGGGCGGTGGCGTGGGCCGGGAGCTGCCGGCCCACCCGCGAGACGGCCCGGTGGCTCTCGCTCGTCTCGCGCGTGGCGAGGTAGATGACGTTCGACTGCTCGAGTCGGGCGTAGTGCGTCGTGTAGCCCGCCTCGTCACGGATCTCCTCGAGCCGCCGGGTCGCGAAGAGCAGGGCGCCGTCGCGGTCGAGGTAGGACGTACCGACGATCAGCGCCCGCGATCCGACGCCCACCATGGAGCCGTCCCCGGTGAACTCGATCCAGCGCATGGCCGCCATGGTGTGGAGGAGCTGGTGCAGGCTCGACCGCGGGTATCCCGTTGCCCGGTGCAGCGCGGTGACGGACATGGGATCCCGCGCCTCGCCGAGGACCTGCAGGATCTCCAGCGCCCGTTCCGCCGATTTGACGGTCCGCTGCGCGGGCACGGAGGGCTCGATGTCGTTCGTGGCCACCTGCTTCACCACGTCGTCCCCAGGGGGCCGCTCGTGAAGGAGTCACCGAGGAGCGTGGTCAGTGGGAGCTCGTCGGGGTGGCCGAGTGCGGCGGCGTACTGCTCGGCGTCGTCCTCGGGCCGGAACCCGACGCGGGCACCGGCCTCGTGGTTCACCCAGCGACGCGTGTTGGCGGAGACCGCCCACACCACGTGGGCGCCGCCGTCGTCATTGCGCAGGACTGCCTCGACAAGGCGCGCGAGGTCATCGGGCGAGGCCCAGGTGGACAGCGACCGCGCGCTCGACGGTCGCTCCTCCGCGGTGCCGATGCGGGCGGAGACGATGGTCATGCCGAACCGGTCCGCGTACAGCTGCCCGAGGGCTTCGACGGCCACCTTGCTCACGCCGTAGAAGGTGTCGGGCCGCGGGTGCACTTCATCCGACACGAGGGCTTCCTCCGCCGTCGCATAACCGACCGCGTGGATCGAACTCGCGAGCAGGACCCGGCGCACACCTGCTGAACGGGCTGCCTCGAGCACCGTGTAGGTGCCGTGGATGTTGGTCTCCAGGATCTCGCGCCACGGGCGCTCGCCGGGATGACCGGCAAGGTGGACGAGGAGGTCGGTGTCCGTGCAGGCTGTCCGGACGGCCGCTCCATCCGTGATGGACGCCACCACGGCCTGCTCCCCGTCGAGCAGTTCCGGCGGGGCGGCGAGATCGAGCAGCGTCACGGTCCGCCCGGGTGCGACGAGGGCGGGACGGAGCAGCGCGGCGACCTTGCCACTGCCCCCTGTGATCAGTATCCGTTCGCTCATGGTCTGCCTCCCCTGCGGGCTCCTGCCCGCCGATTCCCTTGACACTCCTGATCGTCAACGTTAGCGTAGCGCATGCGTTCACAATGATGGAACGCATTCGCATATGTAAATGGAGCACATTGTGAAGAATCACCCTGCGGCACGAAGAACGACGGCGTTAGTCACCGCAGCACTGATGGTGGGGTCCATCAGCGCCTGCTCGAGCGGATCCTCCACCGCCGCCCCCGAAGGAGACGGGGAGCTCGGCGGCACCATCGAGGTCTGGACCCGCAGCGGCCCGGAACCCGCGGCCACCTACCAGAGGATCTTCGACGCCTTCACCGAGAAGACCGGCGTGGAGGTGGACTTCCAGGCGGTCCTCGAATTCGACACCCAGCTGCAGGCACGCGCCTCACAGCGGGACCTCCCCGACGTCATGATCAATGACGCCAGTTCACTCGGGAACTACGTGAGCCAGGGCCTGCTCCTGCCGATCGACCGGGAATCGCTCGCAGGTCAGGCGGACATCGCCGAGGCGACCTGGGAGCAGAACAAGGGCACCGACGGCACCTACTACGGCGTCCCCTGGTCGCGCCAGGCCAACGCCACGATGATCCGCAAGGATTGGCGTGAGAAGCTCGGGCTCGAGGTCCCCACCACCTGGGACGAGCTGCAGGCCCTTGCGACGGCGTTCGCGACCCAGGACCCGGACGGCAACGGCCAGGACGACACCTACGGCATGGTGGTCCCCGGCAGCGCGAAGAGCGGGTACATCGCCCGATGGGGCAACTCCTACATCTGGCAGGCCGGCGGCGATCTCCTCGAGGACAACGGCGACGGGACCTACACCTCCGTGGTCGACTCCCCCGGGACGGCCGAAGCCATGGAGTTCATGCGCACCCAGTTCTGCACGCCCGGGAACGTGGTACCCGGGTCGCTCAACCTCACCACCGCGGAGACGCCGTTCTTCGCGGAGGGCACGGCGGGCATCTACCTCACGGGGCCGTACAACCTCAGCGTGTTCGACGCCGCCGTCGGCAAGGAGAACGTCGAAGTCATCCCCATGCCGAGTGGTCCCGCGGGCTCCACGACCTTCGCGGAGGGCGAGAACATCTACTACGGCGCAAGTTCCGACATGGTCGAGGAGCAGAAAGCCCTCGCCGAGTTCCTCATCTCGCCGGAAGCCCAGGAGCTGGGCATGGACAGCGCCCTGCAGGACGACGGCGTGGTCAGCCAGCCGGTGGTCCGACTGCCGGTCAACTCGACCGTCGACATCTCCGAGGTGTACGGCGACGAGCGCTGGCAGATCATCGCGGACGACTACGCCGAGGACTCCAAGGCCTTTCCCTGGGCCATCGACTTCCTACCCTTCCGCCAGATCCTCGCCGACGGCATGAACGCCATGATGGCCGACTGCTCGAGCGACATCGGCGCGGGCCTTCAGGCGATCGACGAGGGCTTCACCGCGGAGCTCGAAGCACAGGACCTGGCCCGATGACGCTTCCCGCAACCCGCCCCGCCGCGGAGGTCCGCGCCGGGGCGGGTCGGGGCGCGGGAACCACCGATGCCTTGCCCGCGGGCAGCGGCGCCCGCCGCAAGCCCCTCCGGCGCGCGCTCGTCCCGTGGCTCTTCCTGCTCCCCGGGCTGCTGTTCGCGCTGGTCTTCAAGTTCATCCCCATGCTCGAGGGCTTCCGGCTCAGCGCCTTCAAGGTGCAACCCTTCCTCGGCGACATCTTCGTGGGGTTCGACAACTATGCGCAGGTCATCGGGGACCCACGGTTCCAGGACGCCCTGGGCAACACGGTGGTCCTCGGCATCGGGCAGACCGTGGGCGCTCTCGTCATCGGCCTCGTGCTGGCCCTGCTGCTCGAGGGACAGTCACGGACACTCTTCGTCGTCCGGACGGCCGTGTTCCTGCCGGTCGTCACCGCGATCGCCGTGATCGGTGAGATCTGGCGCATCCTCTTCTTCCCCACGGAGACCGGGTTCCTCAACAGCATCCTCGGAGCCCTCGGCATCCCCCCGCAGCAGTTCCTCTCCGATCCGGCCACGGCCCTGTGGTACGTCATGCTCGTCGGCATCTGGACGAGCGCGCCCTACACCATGGTCATCATCCTCGCCGGCCTCGCGGGTATCGATCGCACCTACTACGAGGCCGCCGCCGTGGACGGTGTGTCCCTCGGGCAGCGGCTGCGCTACATCGTGCTCCCCGGGCTGCGAGCCTCCATCTCGGTGGTCCTGACACTCGCCGCCATCCGCAGCCTCAGGACCTTCACGGAGGTGTACGTCCTGACCGGCGGCGGACCCGCAGGATCCACGGAGGTGTGGATGACACGCATCTACTCGCTGGGCTTCCAGCAGAACGACATCGGCGTGGCGTCGGCGGCGTCGGTCCTGCTGCTCCTCGTCACCCTTGCGCTGACCATCGGCGTCAGGCTGATCACCTCACGGAGGCAGGACAGATGAGCACTCCCACCCGCCGTCCGAACCAGCAGTTCGACACCGCGCTCGGCTGGCGCCCCGGAGTCACCGCACCCAACGTGCTCCGAGTGGTCCTCGCCGTCGTCATCCTCTGCATCTTCGCCGCACCGTTCGTGGTGATCGTGTCCGGCGCCTTCGACGCGAGTACCGACTCCACGCGCGTGAGCCTCTTCCCGAACGATCCCTCGCTCAGGCCCTTCGAGGTCGCCGCGGACAAGGGCGTGTTCGGCTACTTCGCGAACTCACTCGTGATCGTGGGCGGCGGGCTGGCCCTGCAGATCGCCGTCTCGATCCTCACGGCCTACGCGCTGGCCCGTCACCGCTTCCGGGGCGCGGGCCTCGTGCTGCTCCTGTTCCTGCTGACGATGATGCTGCCGGAGGAGGTGATCGCCATCCCCCTCTCGCAGGTCATCGGCGATCTGCCCCTGATCGGTGTCAGCCTGCGGGGCACCCCCTTCGGAGTGATCCTGCCCGTCGCGGTCTGGGGGTTCTCGATCCTTGTCATGACCGAGTTCATGAAGGACATCCCGGACGAGATCGAGGAAGCCGCACGGCTCGACGGCGTGGGTGAGCTGAAGATGCTGTGGCTCATCATCCTCCCGCTCTGCAAGCCCGTGCTCGGTGTCGCGACGATCTTCGGTTTCATGATGATCTGGGACCAGTACCTGCTCCCGCTGATCGCCGCCGATGATCCCTCGGACTACACGCTCACCGTGGCCCTGTCCGTGCTCCGCAACGACGCCCAGGTGGGCCCCGGCGTGCTGCTCGCCGGCGCCCTCCTGGCGCTGCTTCCGAGCCTCGTCATCTACCTGCTCATGCAGAAGTCGCTGATCCGCGGCATAACCTCCGGCGCCACGAAAGGCTGATCGTGCAGATCAAGGACCTCATCATCACCCCCATCGCCTTCCGCGACCCCCCGCTGCTGAACTCCAACGGCGTCCACGAACCCCTCGCGCTCCGCACCATCCTGCAGCTCGTGGTCGAGGACGGCGCGGGTCGCCAGGTCATCGGACTGGGCGAAGGTTCCGGCGAACGCGAGGTGCTCGACCGCCTCGAGCAGGTACGCCCGGCCCTCGTCGGTGCCGGCGTCTTCGATCTCAACGGGATCGAGCGGACGGTGAACGAGGTGCTCGGGGGCGACGCCGGGCCGCTGTCGCGGCTGCAGCGACGCGTCGTGTACTCGATCATCGACGTCGCGTGCCACGACGCCCAGGGGCACCTGACCGGCCTGCCGGTGTCGGAGCTGCTCGGCGGCGCCGTCCGCACGCACGTCCCCTACAGTGCGTACCTCTTCTACAAGTGGGGCGAGCATCCGCCGACCGCCGGCAGCGACACCGGCGGGACGCACGGGGAGGTCACCGAGGACGCCTGGGGGCCCGCCCTCGACCCCGAGGGGATCGTCAGGCAGGCACGCGTCCTGATCGATGCGTTCGGGTTCGGGTCGATCAAGCTCAAGGCAGGGGTCTTCCCGCCAGAGGAGGAGATCGCCGCCATCCGCGCGCTCGCCGCGGCCTTCCCGGGCCACCCCCTGCGGATCGATCCGAACGGCGCCTGGACGGTGGAGACGGCGCTGATGGTGGCCCGCGAACTCCGTGGGACGCTCGAGTACTTCGAGGACCCCGTGCTCGGACTGGACGCGATGTCCGCCGTGGCCCGCGAGGCCGGGATCCCGCTGGCGACGAACATGTGTGTCGTCACGCCCGAGCAGGTGAGGGAAGCCGTGCTCAAGGACTCGGTGCAGATCATCCTGTCGGACCATCACTACTGGGGCGGGCTCCGGCACACCCGAGAACTCGGCGCCCTGTGCGACGCCCTCGGCATCGGGATGTCGATGCACTCCAACTCACATCTCGGCATCTCCCTCGCAGCCATGACGCACGTCGCCGCCGCCACCCCGCAGCTCGCCTACGCGTGCGACACCCACTACCCGTGGAACAGCGCGGACGAGGTGGTGAAGCCGGGCGTGCTCGAGATCCACGACGGCACGGTGGCGGTCCCGACGACGCCCGGCCTCGGAGTCGAGCTGGACCTCGACGAGCTCGCCCGCCTCCATGCCGTGTATGTCGCATCGGGACGGACGACGCGGGACGACACCGGGTACATGCAGGGCATCCAGCCCGCCTACTCGCCGACGCTCCCCCGCTTCTGATGGAACCCCTCGCGGCAACGCTCTACGCCTACCCCTGGGACGTGCCCACCCGAGCGTCCGCCGCCGAACTCGCGGGTCTGGGATTCGACGACGTCACCCTCGCCGCCGCCTACCATGCGGTGCGCGCGGCGACACCGAGGCGGCCGGACCGCCGGGTCGTCGACGCGCCGTCGGGTGTGTACTTCCCGGTCCGCGAGCACATCTGGGGCGAGTCCCGGCTGCGCCCGCGGAACGCGGCGGAGCACACGGGCTCGCAGTCGTTCACCGGCGCGCGCGATCTCCTCGCGGGTTCCGGCATCCGCACCCGCGCCTGGGTGGTGATCACGCACGCCGACGGGGCGGGCGCAGACACGCCGGACCTGTGCGTCATGAACGCCTTCGACGAGACCTACGCCTACGCGCTGTGCCCGTCCCAACCCGACGTCGTCCGGTACGCGGGCACGCTGGTCGCGGAGGCGGCGCGCAGTACCGCCGCTGACGCGATGATCATCGAGGCGTGCGGACCGCTGGGAGTCGCGCACCAGTCGACCCACGAGAAGTCCGCGGGCGCGGACTGGAGCACCACCGACGAGGGCCTCCTCTCCCTGTGCTTCTGCCCGCCCTGCACCGTGGCGTACGGGGACGCGGGGGTGGACGTGCAGCGCCTACGGATCCTCGTGCGCCACGGGATCGGGACGGGGGCGCCCGGCGTCGCGGATGTGCTCGACGACGCCGCCGACGCTGTCCTCGCGGTCCGCCGCAGGGCCACGGCGGCGGTCCGTGACGCCTCCTGCGAGGCCGCGAGAGCCGGTGGTGTCAGGGACCTCGCGTTCTTCGCGGCGCCCGACCCGTGGGCAACAGGTCCGAACACCTCTCTCGAGGCCCTTGTCACCCCACGGAAGGAGGGTGACCGCAGCGACCGTCAGGGACCGGATGCCGTCGTCGTCGACGCCTGGGAGCACGGGGCCGCGAGCCGCGAGCGGGTGCGACGGACGAAGGAGGTGACGGCGCGGCACCGGGGGCTGCGGACGGGCGCGTACACGACCGTCCTACCGCCGTCGCCGGCCGACCCGCAGTCCCTGCGCTCCCACTGGCGCTCGCTGGTCGCAGCCGGAGCCGACGAGCTGCACATCTATCACGGCGGCCTCGCCTCCGCTGCCCGACTCGACTGTGCAGCCGAGGCACTCGCCGACCTGCGGACGGAGGTGCGCGAGTCACCTGCCCCGCCACCTCACCCGTCACCTGACCCAGCACGAGAACCAGCACGAGAACCAGCTCAGGAGCCAGCCTCATGACCGCACTCACCGCACGGCTCGCCGAACGCCCGGTGGTCGCCGTGCTCCGCGCACAGCACGCCGAGCGTTTCCACGACGTCTGCCGCGTCCTGGCCGACAACGGGATCCCTGCCGTCGAGATCACCCTGACCACGGCGGGCGCGCTCGAAGCCATCGCCGCCGCCCGGCGCGAGCTCCCGTCCCACGTCGTCGTGGGTGCGGGAACCGTCCGCACCGAGGAGCAGGCGCTGGCCGCGATCGACGCCGGCGCGCAGTTCCTGGTGAGTCAGATCGCCGACCCGCGGGTCATCGCCGCGGCACGTTCGCGCGGGGTGTCCTTCATCCCGGGGGCGCTGACCCCCACGGAGATCGTGACGGCGTGGGGCTACGGCGTCGAGGCCGTCAAGGTGTCTCCCGTGGGTCCGGTGGGGGGGATCGCCTACATCGAGGAACTCGCCGGGCCGCTCCCGGAGATCCCGCTGTTCCCGACCGGCGGTGTGCTGATCGACGAGGCACCCGGCTACCTCACGGCCGGTGCCGCGCTGATCGGGCTCAGCCGCGACCTCGTGCGGGACGCCTTCGACGACGACGGCGACCTCGATGCCCTCGCCGCACGCGCGCGCCGCGCCATCGGCTTGATCGACAACCGCTGGAACCTGCCGGCCATGCACCAGGAGGAGACCGTCTCATGACCCCATCGACCACCACGACCAGCGCGGCCACCGTTGCCTTCCTCGGCCTCGGCATCATGGGCCTGCCCATGGCCCGCAATCTCGTCGACGCAGGCCACACGGTCGCGGGGTTCAATCGCTCACCGGCCCGAGCGGCAGCCCTCGAGGAACACGGCGGGAGGGCAGCGGCCAGCATCGCCGACGCGGTGGCCGGTGCCGACATCGTGGTGACCATGCTCCCCGACTCGCCGGACGTCGAGGCCGTGGTGCTCGGCGACGGCGGCGTACTCGGAGCCGCGGCACCCGGGACGCTGCTGATCGACATGAGTTCGATCGCCCCGGGGACCTCCCGACGGATCGCCGACGAGGGTGCCGCGCGCGGCATCCGCGTTCTCGATGCACCGGTGAGCGGCGGGGAGCAGGCTGCGATCGACGGAACGCTGTCCGTCATGGTGGGTGGTTCGTCGTCGGACCTCGACAGTGCGCGGCCGGTCCTCGAGGTGCTGGGCAGCACGATCGTCCACGTGGGACCCGCGGGTTCCGGGCAGACGGTGAAGGCCGCGAACCAGTTGATCGTTGCCGGCAACATCCAGATCCTCGCCGAGGCCCTGACACTGCTCGATGCCCAGGGCGTGGACCTGGCGGCGGCTGTCGAGGTGCTCGGAGGGGGGCTCGCGGGGAGCACGGTGCTGCAGCGGAAGGCCGCGGGGATGCTGGAGCACGCGTTCACTCCCGGTTTCCGCGCGGAGCTTCATCACAAGGATCTCGGAATAGCACTCGCGACGGCTCGCGAGGCCTCCGTGGTGCTGCCGATGAGCGGACTGCTGGGTCAGCTCATGGCCTCGCTCGTCGCGACCGGCGACGGCGCACTCGACCATTCTGCCCTGCTGGTCGGTGTCGAGCGGCTGTCCGGCCGGGCTCCGGACTGAGCGTCTGCCGCATGCCCCTCCCTGCGTGAGTCATGACAACGGGACGATCACGAAATGATGACGGAATGATCACGGGGCCTCCCGGCTTACACCTGTCATGACTACTCTCGCGATCATCGGTGCAGGACGCGGCCTCGGGGCCGCCGTAGCTCGGCGTTTCGGCGCCGAGGGATTCTCCGTGGCTCTCATCTCCCGCAACCAGGGCAAGCTCGACGCTCTGGCGGAGGACCTCGGGAAGGTGGGCGTGCACGCCCGCGGGTTCGTCGCCGACGTCCGCGACCCCGCGTCCATCGCCGCCGCGCTCGAGGCTGCGACGGAGACCCTCGGTCCCATCGAGGTGCTCCAGTACAGCCCGCTGCCGCAGAAGGACTTCATGCGTCCCGTCCTCGAGACCACTCCGGAGGACCTCCGGGGGCCGGTCGAGTTCTCCATCTACGGGCCCGTCGCCGCCGTGCACCAGGTGGTTCCCGGCATGCGGTTCCTCGGTGAGAACCGCGGCACCATCCTCTTCGTCAACGGCGGTTCCGCCGTGAAGCCCGGGCGGTCCTTCACCGGTACCTCGGTGGCCTTCGCAGGCCAGGCTGCCTACGCTCAGCTCCTGCACGAGGTGCTCGGGGAGGAGGGCATCCAGGTGTCGCAGCTCGTCATCGGCGGCGCGATCGTCGAGGGCGATCCGGAGAAGGATCCCGACGTCCTCGCCGGTCATCTCTGGGACCTGCACGTGAAGCGGGACACCTTCCGCCGCCAGGTCAGCGAAGATTAGTCACCCGACCATTCGGCAACTCCTGGAGGACAGCATGAAGATCGCACTGCTCGGCGTCGGCCGCATGGGCCACGAACTCGGCGTGCACCTCGTCGCCGCGGGTCACCACGTCACCGCCTGGAACCGCACGGCGGGCGCCGTGGACCGTCTGCGCGACGCCGGGGCAACGGTGGCCGGGACGGCGGAGGACGCCGTGCGCGGCGCCGACGTCGTCGTGACCGTCCTCTTCGGCCCGGACACCGTCCGGGAGGTGGTGCTGTCCGGTCTCGAGGTGCCTGCTGACGCCGTGTGGCTCGACGTCACGACGGTCTCCCCCGAGGACGCCCGGGAGTTCGCCGAGTACGCGTCGGCCGCAGGCGTCCGCTACGTGCACGGGCCCGTGATCGGCAGCCTCGCGCCCGCGCGTGCCGGGCAGTTGGGCGTGCTCCTCGGAGGTGCGGAAGCGGACGTCGACGTCGTCGAACCCCTCGCGGCGCTGTGGGCCGATCCGGAGCGCCTGCGCCGCGTCGCCACGGCGTCGGACGCCGCGACCGGCAAGCTCCTGGCCAATCTCGCGCTGGGCGTCTCGCTGCAGGGACTCGTGGAGGCACTGCGCCTCGGCGCCGCCAACGGCCTCGACGCCGCTGCGGTCATGGACCTCCTCACAGGCACGGGCCTCGGCGTGATCGCCGGGATGAAGGGGCCCGTGATCACCGGCGGCACATTCGGCGACACCCAGTTCTCCGCCGACCTGCTGGCGAAGGACGCGAGGCTGATCCTCCGCTCCACACCCGATCCGCTGCCCGCCGTCACAGCGCTGCTGCAGTCCCTCACGGAAGCGCAGCGGGCCGGCCGGGGCGACGACGACATCGCGGTCATCGCGAAGCCGGAGCTCCGCTAGTCACCCGCCCCCGGCGCACGATCCGGGCTTCCGCACCTCCGCGTGGCCCGGTCGCCCCGGCCACCGCGGGAGAGGGGCGCGTCTGCACTGTCTGACCGTCGGCGGAAGTGGGTACGGTACGAGCATGGCAACCATCGACACCCCCGGTCCCGACGCAACCCATCAGCGCCCTGAGGGCGTCTCCGACATCACCGTCGAGGCCCTCGGCAAACTCTCCGAGGCACTCGAGGTCGTGGAGCACGCACGCGGCTACCTCTACGGCTTCCACCGCCTGACGGGCAAGGCCGATCTCAACCTGTCCGACGCCGAGGAGCTGTTCCGCAAGGCCGGCCACACGGAGATCGCGGACAAACTGGCCACGGAGATCATCGGGCGCAACGTGATCAAGGGTCGCTGGACCTTCCAGATCATGGAGGACTACGACGACCACTACTACGCCGAGTTCAAGGCCTTCGAGAAGGAGGCCCGCGACTCCCTCGTCGAGGGCAAGCGGCACCTGTTCGAGGCCGAGATGAAAGAGGACCGCCGCACCAAGGGCCTCGAACACCACGAGGCGCTCCCCCCGGAGGCCTGAGCAGGGGCACATTGCCGCCGCGCGCTCGGAAGTCAAGACCGGATGTCGATTGCCGACTGGTCAGTACACTGCGAAGATGACCCGCCCCCGGATCCACCGTTCGAGAGTCGGCCGCGCGTGACGACCACCGGGGTCGCGTCACCCCTGGATTCACTGACACTCCAGGCGAACGCGGCACGAGGGTCGCTCGTGAGATCGCTCGCCCTCGCCCACGCGCTCGGCGACGGCGTTCCCCTTCCCGGGTCGGGGCGGACCGCCGAGACCTGGGACGCCCTCACCACCCTCGCCGCCATCGACCTGTCGATCGCCCGCGTCGTCGAACCACACCTCGATGCGCTGGCCATCATCGATCAGGCGAACCGAGGAGCGCCGACGGCGCTCCCCCCATCAGGCGTCTGGGGAGTCTTCGCCGCCGAGAGCCCCGGGCTCGCGCTCCAGGCCTCGGAGGAACCGGACGGGGCCTGGACGCTCACGGGCACGAAGCCCTGGTGCTCCCTCGCCGAGCACCTCGATCATGCCGTCGTGACGGCGCGGGTCGACGGCGGGCGCCGCGCCTTCGCCGTCGACCTCCGACGTGACGGCGTGACGTTCGAGCCGGCGGACACCTGGGTGAGCCACGGCCTACCGCTCGTGACCAGCTGCTCCGTGACCTTCGATGCGGTCGCCGCGATACCGCTGGGGGCCACCGACTGGTATCTCCGGCGCGACGGCTTCGCCTGGGGCGGTATGGGTGTGGCGGCCTGCTGGTACGGCGGTGCGCTCGGCGTTGCCAGAACGCTCCTGGGCGCCGCAGGGCGGCGCTCCCCGGACCAGGTGATGCTCATGCACCTCGGCCGGGTCGACACCGCCCTCCACGAGACCCGGACCCTTCTCGCCGACGCGGCGGACGCCGTCGACACCGGACGCGCGGCGGGCCAGGACGGTGCCTTGATCGCGGCGCGGGTCCGCGCCTCCGCCTTCCGGTCCGCCGAGCTGGTCCTCGAAGCGGCGTCCCACGCACTGGGTCCGCAGCCGCTGGCCTTCGACGAGCAGCATGCCGCACGGGTCGCCGACCTGAACCTCTACCTCCGCCAGCACCATGCGGAACGCGACGACGCCTCGCTGGGGCAGCGCGTCCTGGATCTCGCGCACGGGGGCGTATCACCGTGGTGACCTTCACGCACGACGCCGAAGGAACACCGGAGAGTCACTGGCGCACCTGGCAGCAGGACCGGGAGGCCACCGACGAGCTGCGGGTGGACGAATTGTTCGACGGTCGGCTCCCCGCGCGCTTCGTCCTCCTCGCCGCACATCCCGATGACGAGACCCTCGGCGCCGGCGGCCTGCTCGCCCGTCTCGCGCGTGAGGGTGTCCGCTGCGACGTCGTCGTCCTGACCGACGGTGAGGGCTCCCACCCCTCCTCCCCCACGCACGCCCCCGGGCAACTCGCCGAGGTGCGGCGCGCGGAGGTGACCGGCGCCCTGCAGGTGCTGGCGCCGTCCGCGCAGCTCACCTTCGAGGGCCTGCCCGACGGCGGCCTCACCCGCCCCGCGGTCGAAGCCGCCCTCCTCCGCCATCTGGGCGACGGCGACGATCCGCGCACGCTCGTCGCAGCGCCTTGGCGACGCGACGGACACACAGACCACGACGTCGTCGGACACGCTGCCGCCGAGGTGTGTTCCGCGCGGGACATCGCGCTGCTCGAATACCCCATCTGGCTGTGGCACTGGGGTACGGCGACGGACCAGGCGCAGGACCTCGCTGACCTCACCCTGCACAGGCTCGACCCCGACGACCACGAGCGGAAGCGCTCGGCCCTCGCTCTCCACGTATCGCAGACGGCGCCCCTCTCCGACGCGCCCGGTGACGAGGTCCTGCTCACTCCCGCCGTGATCGAGCACTTCGAGCGCGACGTCGAAGCCTTCTTCGTCAGTGGTGGCTCCTCGACCTTCGAACGGCTGCACCAGGACAAGGCCGATCCGTGGGACGTGACGGACCGCTTCTACGAGCAGCGCAAACGGGCCCTGACCATGGGGAGCCTGCCACGGCAGCGCTTCGAACAGACCCTCGAGATCGGTTGCTCGGTCGGCGCCCTGACCCAGGAGCTGGCCGCGCGTTCCGACATGCTCCTGGCGCTCGACACCAGCGAGACCGCGGTCCGCCGGGCGAACGAGGCGCTCATCCTCGACGAGGCCGCGACGGCCCGGCTCGCCACCGTTCCCCGCGACTGGCCGGAGGATGATGGTCCCTTCGACCTGATCGTGCTCTCCGAGACCGGCTACTTCCTCTCCTCGGACCAGCTCGACGACGTCATACGCCTCATCCGCACCTCACTCACGGACGACGGCGTCCTCGTCCTCTGCCACTGGCGCTACCCGATCGAGGGCTGGGAACTCGACGGCGACGCCGTGCACGAGCGTGTTCGACGCCTCTCCGGTCTGTCGACCCTGGCCCTCCACACCGAGGAGGACTTCCTGCTGGAGGTTCTCGTCGCCGCTCCTGCCGTGTCGGTGGCTCGGCGAGAGGGCCTGCTGTGATGCCCGGGCAGGTGGCCGTCGTGGTCCCCGCCCGCAACGAGGAGGACTCGCTGCCCGCGTGTCTGGCGTCGCTCGACACCGCGCGCCGGCAGTTGCTGCGCACCATCCCGCGGGTCCTCGTCTCGGTGACGGTGGTCCTCGACCGGTGCACGGACGGATCGGAACGCATAGCCCGCAGGACCCCGGGCGTCTCGGTCATCGCCGGTTCGTTCGGCTCGGTGGGAGCGGCCCGGCACGCCGGCGCCCGCTTCGCGCTGGCGCAATCGCGCAGCCTGCCGAGTTCCACGTGGATTGCCGCCACCGACGCGGACACGACGGTGCCGCGCGACTGGCTCGTTCGTTTCCACCGGCTCGCGGCGGACCACGACCTCGTGCTGGGCACCGTCCGGCCCGTCCTGACCGCCGACAACACCGAGCGGCTGCAGCTCTGGGCGGACTCGTACTCCGCGGTCGAAGGGCATGGTCACGTGCACGGCGCAAACCTGGGGATCAGGGGCAGTACCTACGAGGGGGTCGGCGGTTTCCGGCCACTGACACATGACGAGGACGTCGACCTCGCGGCCCGGGCGAAGGCCTCCGGCGCACGATGGACGGCGACCGCCGCGCTGCAGGTCACCACGTCCTCGCGCACGGTGGGCCGCGTGCCCGGGGGGTTCTCCTCCTACCTGCGCGAACTCGGCACCCCGATCACGCGCTGACCGGGCCATGGGGCCTCGGTACCCAGGGACGGCGTTTACGACGTTGTAGTGAATGTCCGCGGGGTCTGCTACACATGGGGAGTCACGAATCGATGCCGGCGTGGTCCGGGCCTCGTGGCCGTGCTCGAGGGGGGTTCGACAGGTTCTATGGCAACGGTGATTCCATGAGGTTCGGCGAGATGCTGCGCCAGGCGCGCACCGCCAAAGGCATGACGCAGGCGGAACTGGGCGACGGCGCGTACTCCAGCCGGTTCATCTCGCTACTCGAGCATGACCAGCGCCAGCCGACACCCGGCATGGTGCAGCACTTCGCGGAGCGTCTGGGCATGGACGCGCGCACCCTCACCTGGTGGGTCGAGACGCCGACGGCCGGCGACGAATCAGCGCTCACCCTCGCCGTCTTCGCGGCGAACTACGCACGGGACATGCGCGACAACGAGCTCGCGGCCGCGGAGGCGGAACATGCCGCCAACATCGCCCTCGAGCAACGGGACGGATCGGCATGGTGGCTCATGTCCATGCTTCACGCGCAATCCCTGATCACGCTGCGCCGCCTTCCCGAGGCGGAGGCCGTGCTCTTGCACATGAAGTCTTCGACGCTGCTACCGTCCACGCCCGAACTCTGCGCGATCGTCCTCGGTCGCCTGTCGGTCATCGCGCGGAGCACCGGGCGCCTGACCGAGGCGCTCGAGCTCGCGCGGGAGGCCACGGCGGTCGCGGAGGTCCTGAGCCGTTCCTCACCTGCCCGCCTGCAGACCGCCTTCATCCTGATCGCAGCCCTCGCGGTCAAGGGCGATCTCGATGAGGCGTGGGACGTGGCGCTGGGGCTCGACATGACCGACGCAGGGCCGTCCGTGCCCTCCATCCAGATCGCGCTGGGTGCCTGGGCCATCGGCAATGTCGCCTTCCGGCGGGGCGACGTCGCCGAGGGTCGGCTCCAGCACGATCTCGCCGGGCGATTGCTCGCACCCCAGGCCGATCTCGAGGTCTGGTCGGACTTCCACAGTGCCAGCGCCCGCATGAAGATGCAGGCCGGTCTCCTCGACGACTCGGTTCGCGAGTCGATCAGGAAAGCCGAGGTGGGGTTGTCACTGGTCGGCACCGAGGGTCAGGTGCTCGAACTGACACTCACGCGGGTGAGGGTTGCTCTGGTGACTGAGGACCTCGCCGAGGCGGAGTCCCTCTTGAAGCAGCTCACCCAGGGTCGGGATCTCCTCGACTTCGAGGCCGACACCGATCTCGAGTACTGCCTCGGCCAGTACTACCTGGCGCGGGGTTCACGGAAGCAGGCCGAGCACCACCTCTCCGCGGCGGCACGCCTGTACTCGGAGGCAGGCGCCGATGAGAAGGCCTTCGAGCTTCTGGAGCAGGTGCGCGCACTCGGCGCCTGATGCAGGGCTCGTGGGACTGACGCGTTCCACGCCGTCACCGTGACGCGCCCGGCCTCCGCGGCCGGAACCTCCTGATGCTGTAGACGATGAAGACGGCCGCCAGCACGCCGGAGATGATCAGCCCCGATCCCACGTTCCAGCCGCCGGGCAACCACCACCGCTCCTCGAGCGGCCACCAGCCCGGCATCGGCGGCTGCAGACCCCAGACCACGCCAACGATGATCAGCAGGAGTGCGCCGGTGAAGCTCAGCACGATGGCGCCGGTGGTCCGCACTCCCTGCGCTGCCGCCGCGAAGGCCCTGCTCTTGACGGGCTGCAGCGCCCGCCGCGCCCAGTCGTACTGCTGCGCCAGGACGGCCAGCCCGGCAACCAAGGCGAGCAACCCCGGTCCCGGCAGCACCAGGGCGGCCACGCCGACCAGCACGAGCACCCACCCGACCGCGAGCCCCACGATCCTGCTCACTCCGTGGGGTCTGGACCGGCCGGCGGAGACTGCGCCGTGCGATTCGCCACACTCCCTCTTCCCGGTCGTCCTCCCGGTCATCGAAAATTCCTCAGCATGCTTTGCATTCCTCTATCGTTGATGGTCAGGCCACCCGCGGCAAGGCGTCGCACCCTTCAGCCGACGGGTTGCAGGCCTGGTTCCCTCTCGCGCTCATCGACAAGGAGCAGATCATGATCGGATTCATCGTTGCGGGGCTCATCATCGGTGCGCTCGCACGCCTCATCAAGCCCGGCAGGCAGAACCTGGGCTTCATCGCCACCCTCCTGCTGGGCCTCGTCGGGTCGGTGATCGGCGGCTCGATCGCGAGCCTGCTCCACACCGGCAACGTCTTCGAGTTGAACGTCCTCGGCTTCATCGTGTCGGTGATCGCGGCAGTGCTCCTGATCGGCGTCGCGGAGAGCGTCGCCGGCCGCCGGCGCGTGGGCCGCTAGCCCTGCGGGGCCACCCGGGGGAGGTCGGTAGGCGCGCCCGTTCCCGCTCGACGACGGAATCACGGCACGCACTCCACCTCCCATTCGTTCCACTACTACACGTTGTAGAACATGTCGGCCCCGAGGTGTAGCGTGTGGCTCAAGTGGGGTACGTAATCGTTCGGAAGGCTCTCTCATGAACAAGAACTGGCGCTGGCTCCCCGCCGGCATCGTCCCGGTCGTCATCGTAGGTGCCGCCGTGAGCGGCTCCGCAGTGGCCGAGGCACAACCACAGCTGCCCGCGAAGACCGCTCAGGAGTTGCTCGAGTTCGTGGCCACCAGCTCCGACGACGCCTACTCGGGCACCGTCGAGCAGTCGTCGGACCTCGGACTGCCGGACCTCGCCATGGCCACCCCGCCGGGCGCCACCTCGAGTTCCGACCCCACCTCCACCGCGCTCGAACTGCTGACCGGTGAGCACACCGCCCAGGTGTACGTCGACGGCCCGGAGAAGGCCCGTGTGCAGGTCTTGGACCAGCTCGCGCAGCGTGACGTCATCGTGAACGAGGACGAGGTCTGGAGCTACAACTCCCAGACCAACGAGGCCGTCCACGCCGTCCTGCCGGACAAGGAGCAGGTCAAGGCCGAGCTCGAGGCCACCCTGCAGCAGAAGGCAGCCGAATACCCCGAGGTGCAGAACCTCCCCCGCACGCCGGCCGAACTCGCTCAGGTCTTCCTCGCCGAGGTGGATCCCAGCACCGAGGTGACCGTGGACGGCACCAGCCGCGTCGCCGGCCGGAGCGCCTACGAGCTCCTCCTGACACCCGAGGATCCCGCGACCCTGATCGGCTCCATCTCGGTGGCCGTCGATTCCGAGACCGGCGTTCCGCTCAGCGTCACCGTTCAGGCCAAGGGCCAGGAGGAAGCCGCTTTCCAGGCCGGCTTCAGCTCGGTCGACTTCACCGCACCGGTTGCGAGCATCTTCCAGTTCGCCGCCCCGGCCGGCGCCACCGTCACCGAACTGCCAACAGCCGAGGAGGCTCGCGCCGAGCTCGAAGCCAAGCGCGGCTCGCTCGATCCCGAGGCCGTGGACCCCGAGCGGCCCACGATCATCGGCGAGGACTGGAGCACCATCGTCGAGCTGCCTGCCGGCAGCGCGGCCAAGCTCGGGCTGAACCCCGGCACGGGCGAGAGCGCCGGCATGGGCGACATCATGGAGATCAAGCCGGGCATGGACCCCGAGGAGGTCGCCGGAGCGCAGGCCCTGCTCGAGCAGGCTCTCATGCAGGTCGACGGCGGGCGCGCCCTGCAGACCTCGCTCGTCTCCGTTCTCATCACCGATGACGGCCGTATCCTCGCAGGCGCTGTAGGCGTCGACCAGCTCGTCGCTGCCGCCCAACAGTGACCGCAGCAGCACCCGCGCAGTCCGGACCCACGGTTCGGACTGCGCGGTGACGGGCGCGCGCTTCGCCATCGAGACGCATGGCCTCAGTAAGACCTTCGGCCAGCAGAAGGCCGTCGACGGCGTGGACCTCGCCGTCCCGCGCGGCACCGTCTTCGGCTTCCTCGGGCCCAACGGGTCCGGCAAGACCACCACCATCCGGATGCTGCTGGGGTTGAGCGCCGCCTCGAGCGGCGAGATCCGACTGCTCGACGGCGTGATGCCGCGCGACGCGCGGGGCGTCCTACCCAGGGTGGGAGCCCTCGTCGAGGGGCCGGCCATCTACCCGTTCCTCTCCGGCCGTGCCAATCTGCAGCGGTTCGACGCAGCAGATCGCCACACGTCCCCGTCCACTCGCAACGCTCGCGTCGATGCCGCCCTCGAGCGCGTCGGCCTCGGCCATGCTGCCAAGAAACGGGCCCACGCCTATTCGCTGGGGATGAAGCAGCGCCTCGGCATCGCCAATGCCCTGCTCGCTCCCCGGGATCTGCTCATCCTCGACGAGCCCACCAACGGCCTCGACCCGCAGGGCACGCGGGAGGTCCGCAACCTCATCAAATCCCTGTCCGACGACGGCACCACGATCTTCGTCTCGAGCCACCTGCTCGCGGAGGTGGAGCAGATGTGCTCCATGATCGCGGTGATGAGCGCCGGTCGGCTCGTGGCGCAGGGCACGCTCGATGAGCTCCGGGCCGTCGGTACCGCACGGGTCCGGATCGAGACGCCGGACTACGCGGACGCCCATCGCGTGCTCACCGGCCTCGGCCTCACGCCCCAACTGCACGGGCGCGACGACGTCATCACCGCGGAGCTGTCCGTCGACGGCCTGCAGCCGGAGACGGTCAACGCGGCGCTAGTGCACGCCGACGTCAGGGTGCGCGGATTCGAAGCCAGCGGCGCCTCGCTCGAGGACCGGTTCGTCGCACTCACAGGAGAGGGATTCGATGTCGCAGGCTGACGGAACCGCAGTCGAGGCCAGGCCGAAGGGCTCGCTCGGGCTCACGCTCGTCCTGTCGGAGATCACGGTGCTGTTCCGGCGACTCCGGACCTGGGCGATGATCGGTGCCCTGGCGCTGATCCCCATCCTCATCGCCGTCGTCGTCCGGGTGTCCTCGGACGGCTCCGCCAGCGGGCGCGGTCCCGCCTTCCTCAACAGCATCACGGAGAACGGATTGTTCGTCTCCCTGACCGCGCTCACCGTCGCCATCCCGCTGTTCCTGCCCCTGACCATCGGCGTCGTGGCCGGTGACACCATTGCGGGTGAGGCGAACCTGGGGACCCTGCGCTATCTGCTGGTCGCACCGGCCGGGCGCATCCGGCTGCTCCTGGTCAAGTACGCCGGCGCTGCCGTCTTCTGCTTCGTCGCCACGCTCACGGTCGTCATCACCGGTGCGATCATCGGCGCAATCCTCTTCCCCATCGGACCGGTCACGCTGCTCTCCGGCGACACGGTCGGAATCGGCGGCTACTTCGGGCGGCTGCTCCTCCTCGCGTTGTACGTGACGGTGTCCCTGCTGGGTCTCAGCGCGATCGGCCTGTTCATCTCGACCCTCACCACCATTCCTGTCGGAGCCATGGCCGCAACGGCCGCGCTCGCCGCCGTCGCGCAGATCCTCGGCGCCCTGCCGCAGCTCGAGTGGCTGCACCCGTGGTTGTTCACCAACTACTGGCTCGGGTTCGCCGACTTCCTGCGGCAGCCCATCGTATGGACCTCGTTCCTCGACAACGCCCTCCTTCAGGCCGGGTACATCGCGGTCTTCGGAGCGCTGGCGTACGGGCGCTTCAGCACCAAGGACATCCTGAGCTGAGACGTCCGGCGCCGCTGCTTCCCTGAGGTGTCCGTCATCGAGAAGGGTCACCCGGAGCCGAGACGCACCGGGCTGCTGGTCACTCCTACACTGGGGCCATGACAGGGAGAGTAGTGCGCGGGCCGTACGCGAAGGGCGAGCAGAGGCGGCGCATGATCGTCGAGACGGCGACGGACGTCTTCGCGACCGCAGGGTTCGAGGGGGCGGCGCTCAAGCGTGTCGCCGAACTCGTGGGCGTGCAGGAGGCCACCCTCTTCCACTACTTCAGCAGCAAGCAGGAACTGCAGCAGGCCGTGCTCGCCGAGCGGGACGAACGCGCCCGGGAACTCGCCGGGGAGAAGGGCATCACCATCGACGACCTCCCCACGATCGCCGCGCACAACGAGGACCAGCCAGGACTCACCGCCCTGCACGCGGTGGCCTCGGCGACAGCGCATCAGCCCTCTCACGCCTCGCACCGGTACTTCCACGACCGCTACGTGGGCCTGGTACACAACGTCGCCCAGGACGTCCGTGAGCGGCAGCGCTCGGGAGAGTACCGGGCGGACATCGACGCCGAATGGGCCGCACGCCTGCTCCTCGGTACGTTCGACGGTCTTCAGCTGCAATGGCTGTATGACAGGAGCGTCAGCATGGAGGAAGGGCTGCGCCAGGCGATCGCGCTGCTGAAAGCCCGCTGAGGCCTGCGACGGACGCGGTCCGGGTGCGTTCATCCTGATGCAAACCTGCCGACAAACAGAGCCGAGCAGGCGCGGCCATACGAGGTAGCGGGCATAGGTTCGAAGGGACCGGGCATCCCGTCCGGTCACGCGAACCCCACGGGGCACACCCATGACGTCGAGGACCGCCCGATGACTGCTGACCTGAGAGCAGAATCGACTGCAGGCCTTGCGCCGGACGCCGGTCCGAAGGGCGGGGTTCCGGCTCCACCCGCGACCATCGGCCCGCTCCGCCGGCGCGCTGCCGGGCAGGCCGTCATGGAACAGGTACTGACGCTGCAGGCAGCGGCCCCGCCCCGCGGCTTCCTAGGCAGAATGTTCGGCGTACCGCTGCTGCCTGCGTCCGCGCGGTCCTGGTACACAGGGGCGCTCGGCGAGCGCCTGGTGGGCCGTGTCCTCGCCACCCTCGGTCCCGAATGGACGGTGCTGCACGCCGTCCCGGTCGGCACCCGGTCCGCGGACATCGACCACGTGGTGATCGGACCGGCCGGCGTCTTCACGATCAACACGAAGCACCACGAGGGGGCCAGGATCTGGACGGCCAAGGGAACGTTCATGGTGAACGGCACCCGGGTGCCCTACCTCCGGAACTCGGCACACGAAGGCGCCCGCGCCGCGAAGTTGCTCTCCGCGGCGGTTCGTGACGACGTGACCGCCGAAGCCCTGATCGTCGTCGTCGGTAGCCGTCAGCTCACCCGGCGCGAGAAGCACGAGTCGGTCTCCGTCCTCACGCCCCATGAGGTCCGCGCATGGCTCGGATGCCGCCCCGAGGTGTTCTCGCCCGATCAGGTGGCACTCCTGTCCGCGGCCGCAGCCCAGCCTGGTACGTGGACACGCACCGCACCGACCCTCCGGAACCCGGCCGACGTCGTCGGGCACTTCGACGCGCTGGTGCGCGCCGTGAAGCAGGCACGACGACGGCGTATCTGCTGGCTGCTGGCCGCACCGGCAGCGTTCCTCGTGTCGGCGGCGGGCATCTTCCCGCCGCTCTGACCACCCCACGCCGCAAGGATCACGATGCTTCATTTCCCCTCGACCAGCACTGCAGCGGACACTGCGCGCGCAGCCAACGTAGCCCGCCTTCACCGGCTCCTCGACGATCACGTCTGGGCCTTCAGCAACTGCCGCGTGGACGTGCCGGGGCAGCCGGTGGCCGAGGTCGACTGGCTGTTCTACAACGCCGTCAAGGGCACATTCCTCGTCAGCGAGTGGAAGCATTTCCCGTCGCCCGTCCTGGAGGCCACGGACGAGGGAAAGCCGTGGGTCCTCGCCGATGGGACCACCGTCTCGAACCCTGTGGAGCAGGTGAGCAAACAGGCCAAGGCAGTCCGGAAAGCCTTGCGTGGCATCCGGGATCAGCATTTTCCTGCTGTCGAGGAATTGGCCGTCAATCCGTACCAGGCGGTGTACTCACCGCAGGTGACCGGTGCAACGCAGCTCGAACGATTGCGCTTTGGCCGCGTGCACACCACGCTCGACGACCTTGCCGTGACGATCGAACGGATCACCGGCCCCGCTGCGCTCGTCGTCGAGGGCTCTGCGTGCCGCATCGAGTTGGCAGAGGCACTGGCGGAGCTGTTCCGATGCTCCATCTCGAACGGAGTCCGGCGGAAAATCGCGCCCCCGCCGCCCGCTCCCGTGCCGACGGCACATCGCGTTGCAGCGATCCACCGCGAACTGGCAGCCCTGCACCTCGAACTGGCTGCCCTCCTCGACACCGGCGCTGCCGCCCACACCGGTGCGGGCGGCGGAACGGACAGCAATGCCGGTGCCGACCGGACGGAAATCGTCCCACCCGGCCGTGATGCCTCCCCGCCCTCTACAGCTACCCGAGCAGTGGTGACGAAGGCGCCATCGAAAGGGCCGCACGCGATGGTTGGTCCGATCGTCAAGGCTCACGTCGAACGGCTCGTACCGGCAGCCTCGGCGTCACCTGAAGACGTGAGGAACGCTCTGCTCGCGAGCCTCAGGGACGAGCGATTGAGGTCGAGCGGCCTCCACGTGGGGCTGTTCGGCTCGCTCGTCGGCACGCACATCACAGGAGGGATCGGGTTGAAGGCACTCGTGCCCGGCGGGCTCAGGGCGTGGTGCATCGCCCAGGCCGCCGGATCGGGGATGCTGGTCGAACCGGACACAGCGGATCCGTCGATCCTGCGACGCGCAGCCTCGACCCGCCAACAGAAAGATGTCGGATGAACCAGGTAGCGCACGGTCGGCCCGAGCAGCTGCACATGATCGTCGCCGGCCTTCTTCAGGGCGAACAGCCCATCGCCGTCTACGACTGCATCGGCGTGGGGACGGGCTTCATCGGCCTGACCAATCAGCGGGTGATCCTCCAGGACAAGAGCTTCGTGGGCAATAAGGTGGCGCTCACGTCACTGCCGTACCGCAACATCCAGGCGGTATCGATGCTGACCAACAAGTCGATGCTGGGGAAGTTCGCGTCCAGTTCGTCGATCGCGGTCTCGGCCGGCTCCAAAGCCTTCGAAGCGGACTTCCGGGGAGACGAGAAGGCCAAGCACGCCCACGACGTCATCCTCTGGCACATCATCAACCGTTGAGCGGCGGGCCTCACAGGTCCGGCGTGCGCTTCGCCCAGCCCGTCGCCTGCTCGAAGGCGTGGACCACCCGCAGCAGGTCGACGTCGCCGCCGTGCGGCATGGCGAGCTGCAGACCGACCGGCAGACCGCCGTCGCTGAAGCCCGACGGTACCGAGACGGCCGGTAGACCCGTCGCGGAAATCAGGGTGGCCGAGCGCATCCAGTCGAGGTACGTCCCGAACTCCACGCCGTTCACCGACGTCGGGTAGCGCTGGGCCGCATCGAACGGGAGGACCTGCGCGGCCGGAGTGGCGAGGACGTCGTACCGGCCGAACCACCGGCGCACGCTCGTGTCGAGCCTGGTCCGGGCGAGTGCGGCGTCCACGAGGTCCTGAGCGGTCAGGGCCAGCCCCTGCTCCACGTTCCACCGGATCTCCTGCTTGATCACGTCGCCGTGCTTCCGCACCAGCTCGCCGAGGCCGAGCACGAAGTCGAAGGCCCGCGTGGTCGTGAAGACGCGGTCGGCGTCGCGCAGGTCCGGAGCCGCGTCCTCGACGGTGGCACCGAGATCGGTGAACACCTGCAGCTGCCCCTCGAGCACGCGCAGCACCTCGCGGTCCACGGGGACGCCGAGCCCCGCGTCGGCGGACCACCCGATGCGCAGGCCCGTGAGGTCGCGCTCCAGCGGGTCGCCGAAGGACCCCCGCACCGGGTAGGCGTAGGGGACGGCCGCATCGGCACCCGCGATCGCCGTCATGCCGAGCGCGATGTCCTCGACGCTACGCGCCATCAGCCCGGTGCGGCTCAGCCAGGCCCAGGCGTTACGCGTGGGCACGGAGGGCACAACGCCGATGGACGGCCGATACCCGACGATGTTGCAGAAGGACGCCGGGATCCGCAGCGATCCGCCCATGTCGCTGCCGTCGCCCAGTGGCTGGATCCGCGCCGCGATGGACGCCGCCACTCCCCCGCTGCTGCCACCCGCACTCCGGGTGATGTCGTAGGGATTCACGGTGGTGCCGAACACCTCGTTGAAGGTGTGCGACCCGGCGGCGAACTCGGGCACGTTGGTCTTGCCGGTCGTCACCACTCCCGCGGCGCGGAGGCGCCCGATGACGAGGTCGTCGAACGTGGGAACGAAGTCCTTGAAGATCGCCGACCCCTGCGTGGTGCGCATGCCCCGCGTGTTGTGGGTGTCCTTATGCGTCATCGGCAGCCCGTGGAGCGGCGGGAGGTCGGCGCCCGACGTCGTCAGCCGGTCCGCGGCGGCCGCGAGCGCCGCCGCTCCCTCGCGGTCCTGGGTGACGACGGCGTTGATCGCGCCGTTGACGGCGTCGATCCGCGCGAAGTGCGCTTCGAGCGCTTCCCGCGCAGACACCTCGCCACGCCGGATGGCGCCGGTCAGCTCGACGGCGGAGAGCTCGTGCAGCTCAGCGGTCACGCGGGCGTCCCGACCTGCGAGAGCAGCGCCGTCATGGCAGCGCGCACACCCGTGGTCAGGGTCGGCTCGAGGGCGGGCGCGAAGAAGGGCGAGTGGTTACCGGGCGGCGGGGTGTCGCCGTCGAGCAGTGCCTGCGGGTGCCCGCCGAAGAACCAGTAGACGCTCGGCACGCCGATGGCCTCGGCCAGCAGTCCGAAGTCCTCGCTGCCCATCACGGGCGGCGACTCGATCACGGCGTCCTCGCCCAGCACCTCAGCGAGCACCGCCATCAGGTCCGTCGTCGAGTCGGGATCGTTGTAGCACTGCGGGAAGCTCGTGATCTCCTCGATGGTCGGCTCCGGCGCACCCGACGCCGCTGCTTCCGCGCTGATGATCCGGCGGAGGGAGGCGAGCACACGCTCGCGTACGGCGGGGTCGAACGTCCGGACGTTGAGGGTGAACTCAGCCGTCGCAGGGATGATGTTCTCCTTCAGCCCCGCATGGAACGTGCCGATGGTGACCACGGCCGACTTCATCGGGTGCACCTCCCGCGAGACGACGGTCTGCAGCCGGACCACCATGTGGGCGCCGAGGACTATCGGGTCGATCGACTGCTCGGGCTGCGAGCCGTGCGCCTGCTTGCCCTGCACGGTGACGCGCCAGGAGTCGGCCATCGCCATGGCCGTGCCCTTGCTGATGTTGACGGTTCCTGTGAGTCCGGGCCACACGTGCTGCCCGTAGATGATGGAAGGCTTCGGCGCTGTGTCCCACAGCCCGTCCTCGACCATGGCCTCCGCCCCTTCGCCGATCTCCTCACCGGGCTGGAAGATGAAGACGACGGTGCCGGACCAGGCGTCGAGGTTCTCGGTCAGCAGCTGGGCGGCGGTCAGGCCGACCGTGATGTGGGTGTCGTGCCCGCAGCCGTGCATCACCGGGACCGCGGTCCCGTCGGCGAGTGCGCCCGTCGTCGTGCTCGCGTAGTCCAGGCCCGTGTCCTCCAGCATGGGTAGGCCGTCCGTGTCGGCGCGGTAGCCGATCACCGGTCCGTCGCCGTTCCGGAGGACGCAGACCACTCCGGTCCCGCCGCACATGAAGGTGTCCAGCCCCAGGTGCGTCAGCTTCTCGAGGATGAACGCGGCGGTGTGCGTCTCCTGCATGGAGAGTTCCGGGTGGGCGTGGAGGTGCCGGTACAGCTCGTGCATCGCCGTGGTGTGGGTGTCGGTGAGCTCGAAGACTGCGGTGTCGATGGCCATGGTGTCCTTCCGGAGGAGCGGCTGGGGGTGGTCTAGTTCACGAGTACATCAGGTGACGCGCTCTCCGCGCGAGAACGGAGGAACCACGCGAGCACTGCGGTGAGCAACACGGTGATACCGGTGGCGCCCTTCGTGAGGATGGGGAACATCGGCACGAGCACGAAGAGCACGAGGAGCGCGACGACGACGGCGATCACCGTGACGCGCGGCTGCTTCATGGTGACGATGAGCTGCACCAGCACCCCGCCGATGATCGCCGGGAAGATGTACAGGCGGGCGACGTCGGTGACCGGCGTCGGGATCACGCTCACCAGCCACGTGCCGAGGATGCCCACGAAGAGGAGCATCGAGAACACGTGCACCATGGCAGCGCCGCAGATGGCCATGAGCGCCGAGAACTCGCCGCGCTTCGTACCCGCCTTCGCACCGATCGCCGCCTGGGCCACGAGAGCGGAGGGCAGCAGCTTGTTCGCGATGTTGCCGATCATGAACGCCTGGTACATGCCGGCGGGGCCGAGCACCGGGAAGTACGTGATGGGCTCGACGATCCAGAACACGGCGAAGGCGGCGGCCACCGCGAGGTAGGCCGTCCAGATCATGCCGGGGCTGATCCCGAGGTTCGTGAAAAATACCAGGTAGAGCGGCGCCGCGAGTGAGAGCAGCAGGCCGAACCCCATGGTGAGCTGTCCCCAGCGGGTGGTGGTGCGGTCGAACTCGGCGATGGAGCCCGATGCGAGAACGGGTGTGGTGGTAGCCATGGTGTGCCTTTCGGGGAGACGGATCAGGCGGCCGGGGCCATGCCGGAAGTGTGGGCTGCGTAGGCGCCGATCAGGCCGACGATGATCGAGATGCCGAGGCCCCACTCGCGCAGCCAGGTGGCAGAGGTCCGGCTCGCGAGCAGCAGGCAGACGCCCATGGTTATCGCGGAGATGACCACGGTCAGGATGTGCACCGGTGTCTTCACGAGTTCGGCGGCACCGAGGCTCGCGAACGCGGCGATGAGCGCGGCTGCGGGGACGATCATCATGAGCTTCGGGTTGACCGACCGCAGTTTCGAGTCGCCGCGCTTGAGGATCGGCGTGAGGATCAGCGCTCCGAGCATCCATCCTGCGCCGGAGAGGCTCATGGCCATGAACGCGACCACGAAGACGGCCTGCGTGTAGTCCGGTCCACCGAGCGTCGCGCCCATGGTCCCGGCGGCGAGGCTGGCCGACGCCGACTCCGTCGCGGCGGATCCCACGAGACCGACCCGGACGAGCACGGCGGGCGTCCCGAAGAGGGTCAGCAGAGCGATGCTCACGAGGACGACGGCGAGGGACGGCCCGATCGCGGCGACCGCTCCCGCCCGGAAGGACGTTCTCAGCTCCTCCGCCGAGATGTCCGCCGCCGGTCCGGCCTTGCGCGCGGCCCTCATGTAGATGAGCGACTGCACGATGATCGTCCCGAACACGGCCACCGCCAGCACCCAGAGGATCGGCATGTTCGCGATGCCCAGGATGTCGGTGGAGAGTCCGTCGGGAGTGAGGTTCCGCTGCATGGCAACTCCGGGGTCGAGGCGGGTGGATGGGTGTCTTCGACGCTAGGCGTCAGCGGTTTCACCGGTGTTTCCCCTCCGTGAAGATCAGCACCCTGAGCGTTTCAGGCGACGGCGGGCGCTGGACCTCCCCGGTAGCCTGAGGCAATGAATGCCCTCGAAGACCTTCCCCCGTACATCTACGGGACCACCCGGTTGGGGCACGACGACGTCGCCCCCGCCCAGCAGGCACGCATGGCACGCACGGCGATCGACGCCGGGCTGTGGCTCCACACCTCCCGCCAGTACGATCACGCCCTCGAGGTCCTCGGCACCGCCTTCGCCGACAAGCCGTCGATGATCCCGCCGGTCATCGTGAAGCTGGGCGGCGGAACGGTCGACGACGTCCGTGCCACCGTCGCGGAGAACATCGAGCCGCTGGGCATCAGCTCGATCGACATCGGGCAGCTCACCGGCGCGGGTGCGTTCGCCGAGGACATGGTCTTAGGCGGTCAGACGCTGACCGACCTTGAGCTCATTCGCGACGAGGGCCTCGTGCGTCGCTTCGTCCTCGAGATCTTCCCGTGGACATCCGAGGCACCACTCGCCGCGCTGCGGGCCGGTCATCTGGACGGGTTGGTCGACGGCTACATCTTCTACCTGAACCCGCTGCAGCGCTTCGCGTCGAACGAGCTCTGGGACGAGCTGCTGGCGCAGGACAAAGCCATCATCTCGATGCGCACCGTCGCCGGAGCTCCTGTCCACACCCTCCGCGACGTTCCCGGCGCCGCATGGCAGCCCTATCGGCAGGAGCGCGCCATCGAGGTGGCTCCCGTGTTCGACCGGTCCGGCGTCGCCAGCTGGCCGGAGTTCTGCATGCGCTTCGCGCACAGCACGCCCGGAGTGGTGTCCACCGTCGGTTCGACGAGCCGCGAGGAGAACCTGAAGGAGTTGCTCGCCGTCAGTCGCGACATCCAGCCGCTCCCGCAGGACATCGTCGACGAGCTGTACGCACTGCAGCGCCGCTGGTCGGACGAGACGGACATCCACGCAGAGCCCTGGAGCATGTAGCGCTGCTCCGGTCTGGCACTGCCCCCTACGCGGGCACGACGGTGACGGGACAGCGGACACCTGGCGCGCCGCTGATTCGCCGGTCGGCCGTCACCAGGGAACAACCCAGTGCTTCCGCGAGCGCAACATACCCGGCGTCGTAGGCGGACAGGTTCGCCCGGAGTTCCCACATGCGCTCCAGCGCGCCTGCCAGCGGATGGCGAGTCAGCCCGAGATCGCGCCAGACGATCAGCGCGTTCAAGCCATCATCAGCAGTGATCCTGCGCGCGGAGACGAGTCGACGCAGACCGCTGACCACTTCGGAGTCGATGAGGTGCGGAACCTGAAGCGATTCGCTCGCGAGCAGATCGCGCGTCGGCCCGGCGTTCAGGAGTCCGGACAGCGCGGCTGACGCGTCGAGCACGATCATCGAGCATTGCGATCAGCGTCAAGCGATTCGACGATCGATGCAGCATCAACGCCGAGGTCGGGCAACGTCCACATGAGTGATGGGTTCAGAGCGCGGCGGGACACTGCTGACAACTCACGCACGGCAAGCGCGCTCAGCGACGACCCGTCGATGTCGGCGAGCTGTTGCAACCGTTCCACGACGTCGTCCGGCACATTTCGAAGATAGAGGGTCCTCATGTTGCACAATGCTAGCAATACGCAAGCACAGTGCAGTGCTGCGCCGGTCTGACCTCGGAAGTCTCCCTAACCTCCCATCGGGATGAACATCGCCCCGATGACGAAGACGACCAGAAGGATCGGCACCACCACGTAGAGCACGACGACCGAGATGTTCAGGATGAGCGCGAGCTTCCCCGTCCTCAGCGGAAGCTCCTTCCTCGTCGCTGCCGCCAAGACGATCCCCACGATTCCCGCGAAGAAGCTCAGAATCACGAGGAGTGGGAAGAACGGAATGCCGGTCTCCCTGATGAACAGGATCCACATTGCTGAGAACACGATGAAGAGCGCGTTGATGATGCCGATACTGAGAGCTGCTTTTCTCATGCCGCCTTCTCGAGGGTGGGTGTGAACAAGTTCTCCGGACGTGTCACTACTCGCAGCCCACGCCGTCGTCGTTCCCGTCGAACTTCGGCTGGAAGCCGGGGTCGCCCGGGTAGATCGGGGCGGCCCCGGCAGCACGGACCGCATCGCAGTTCTGATAGAACGGCGCCGGCCCTACAGGCGCTGGGGCGACCGGCGCGGGGGCGACCGGAACCGGGACGACGACAGGCTCGGGGACCACGGGCGCCGGGGCAGGAACGACGGGCACGACGACGGGCGCGGGGGCCGGCACCGCAGCCTCGTTGGTCGGCGCGGCCACGGACGGCGCCACCTGGTTCGTCGGCGCGAGGATGCCGTTGCAGTCAGACAGCACGCGCGCCATCGCATCGCGCTCGGCCTGCGTGACCCACAGCGCGTAGGTCGCCTTCACGGAGACCTGCCGCGCCACGTACTCACAGCGGTACCCCTTGTTCGGCGGCAGCCAGGTGGCGGCGTCACCCGCGCCCTTCTGCTGGTTCGTGGGCCCGTCGGTCGCCTGGAGGTTGAGCGGATCGTTCGCGAAGGCGACCCGCTGATCAGCGGTCAGCCGTTGCGCACCCTTCTGCCAGGCGTCGGACAGGGCGACGACGTGGTCGATCTGCACGTCGTCGCTCGTCGTCTGCCCGCGCTTGAACGCGATCGTGGTTCCCGTGTAGGGGTCGGCCAGCGTGCCCGACTGCACCTTGCACGGTACCGAGTTCGTGTGGACGATGTCCGCCAGGTCCCGGTTGAGCATGTCGTTGCGGGTGTCGCAGCCGTTGCGGTCCACGTCGAGCCACGCCTGCCCGAACTGCTGGCGGTCGTAGCCGGTCTTCGGCGCCCTGCCCTTGATGGGCAGCGTCTCCAGTAGGGCGAGCGCGGTGGTGTTCGCGGCCGGCTGGTCCGATGGCGCTGCCGGCGTTCCGGTGGCCTCGACGACGGCGTCGGCGTCGAGCGGGGCGACGTCCGACGTCGTCGGGCTGGGTGTGGGAGTTGCCGTGAGTGACGGTGACGGTGTTGCGGACCGCGTCGGCGAGGACGTGGGAGCGCTGGTGCTGGGGGCGCTCGTCCCTGCACGCCCGGTGGTCGGTGCAGTGGTCTGCTCCGCAACGGCCGTGGGCGCCGAGTCCGACGCCGGAGCGATGGCGCTTCCCAGCATCATGACGACGACGGCAGCGCCTGCCGTCATTGCCCCGGCCCGTCGTCCCCGGAGCTGCGCCCATGATGGCCTACTGGTGAGGAGTGTGTACATGCCGGTGAAGAACGCGAAGATCGCGGCCATGACCAGTGCGCCGCTCAACCCGTTGCTGATGAGCCCGATGACCACGAGGAAGAGGGCAAGGCCGGCGGTGATGGCCGTGAGGAGGCGGACCTTCGGCCGGAAAGTCGTAGGTCTTGAGGGCTGAGACGGGCCCGGTGATGCGGTGATGGGATCCCCCAGAGATCGTTGACGCGATGACGTGCCGAGCGCAGCTTATCGGTGCGCGGGCGAGGCAGCCGCCCACACTCGGCCCGCCGTCAACCGGCAGGCGGAAGCGGCTACCGGCGCCGCAGCATCAGTAAGGTGGACGCGAGCCTCAGTGAAGGAGACCACGATGATGAGCTCTTGCACGATGTCCGGCATCTGCTTCCCGGGCCCTGACACCACGCCTGACGTCGGTACGGACAGAGGCGACCATGTGGTTTGACTCCTGGGCGGACATCCTCCGGGTCCTGATCGTGGGCGCGGTGTCCTACGCCACCCTGATCGGCCTCCTGCGAATTTCGGGGAAGAGGACGCTGAGCCAACTCAATGCCTTCGACTTCATCATCACCGTCGCTCTGGGCTCCACCCTCGCGACCATCCTCCTCAGTTCCGACGTCGCCTACGCCGAAGGGGTCGCCGCACTGGTTCTCCTCGCAGGGCTGCAGTTCGCCGTCGCCTGGGTGTCCGGCCGCCGGCCGGGAGCACGCAACGCGATCACTGCGAAGCCCACAGCCCTCGTCGTCGACGGCCGCCTGCAGCACGGCGAGCTCCGCCGCAACCGGCTCACCGAGTCCGAGGTGCTGCAGGCCGTCCGCAGTACCGGCACGGGCGATCTGTCCTCGGTCGCCGCCGTCGTCCTGGAGACCAACGGCACCCTCAGCGTCATCCCCACGGAGGCACTGGGGAGCGGCTCCGCCATGAGCGGCATCATCGGCTACCCCCGCGACGACGACTGACCAGCGATGACCGACATCGAAGGCGCGGAGGTACCGCCGGAGACCGCGCTGCGCCGGGCCGAGGCCGTGGCCGCCCGGCTGGACAAGCCGATGGGCATCCTCGGCGTCATCTTCCTCTTCGTGGTGCTCGGCCAGCTACTGGCCACCAGCCCCGGGATGATCCTGTTCTTCACCATCCTGGGCTGGGTCTTCTGGGCGGTGTTCGTCGCCGAGTTCCTGCTGCGCGCGTACATCGCGGGCTTCAGCCGGGCGTTCTGGAAGAAGAGCTGGTGGCAGGTCGTCTTCCTCCTGGTGCCCTTCCTGCGCTTCTTCCGGGCGTTGCAGGCGCTGCGGGTCGTCCGCCTGGCCCGATTCGCCCGCTTCGGCGGCATCATCTCCGCGGGTGTGCGCGGATCGCGCTCGGCCGGACGGCTTCTCTCGAGCCGCATCGGATGGCTGGCGGCCGTGACCGCCGTCGTCATCCTGGCCTCCAGCCAACTGCTGTACGCGACGGGCACGCACACCTCCTACGCGGACGCCCTCTTCGAATCGGCGATGGCCACCATCACCGGCACAGGGATCACCCCGACCACCCCCTTCGCGCGCGTCCTCCAGGTACTGCTCGCCGTCTACTCGGTCGCCGTCTTCGCCACCCTCGCAGGATCACTCGGCGCTTTCTTCCTGCGCGGCGCAGCCTCGCCTTCCCCGTCGTCCGACGATCCCGCCATGGAACTACCTCCGCGTCCCGTCGATTAACCTTCTGGGTGCTGTCCTGTTCCGATCGTGAGCCAGCGCCCGACGACGACGGAAGGTTCGGCCGACATGAGCACGGTGCGCACAGCACGAGCGAGCAGGCGTCCGACGGCGCGTGTCATGGCAGGCGCCGCCCGTGCCCAGTAGCACCGCTGTCCGCCGCCGACGACGTTCGGCCGGCGTCCTACTCGGGCTCGTGGTGGTCGGCGCCCTCTGCGCGGTGCTCGCGTTCGTCGGCCCCGGCCTCATCAGCGGTGTGCGCTCCGGCGCCGGCCCGTTGCTCGGCACCTCCGACTGCACCGTCGAGACGGCGGACGGGACAATCGGGCTCGACCGCGAGGAGGCCCAGCTGGCGACGACGGCGGTCGCGCTGCAGGCGCGCGGCCTGGCCTCACCCGACACGGCGGGGATCGACGACGCCGTCCTGCAGGCGCTCACCACCGGACCGGCGGACGACGCCGGGCCCGTGCTGCGGTGCGAGGGAACCGCTGCCGACGGGCTGCCGCAGGAGGAGTTGACCGCGACAGGGCTCACGCCGCGCGCGGAAGGCGTGCGCACGGCGATGACCGAGGTCTTCGGCGAGCAGAGCCTCGGCGGCTTCGAGCCCGGCGGCGTGGGCCAGGGCCACGGCGGCGAGTCGACGCACTACGACGGCCGCGCGGTGGACGTGTTCTTCCGGCCGGTCAGCGAGGACAACCGGCGTTCAGGCTGGATGGTCGCCCACTGGTTGGTGGCCCACGCCGACGAGCTGAATATCCAATACGTGATCTTCGACGACCGCTTCTGGAGCTCCCGCAACTCCCGCGGGAGCTGGCAGAATTACGACGCGCCTCAGCCTGCGAACGAGATCCTGCGGCACCTCGACCACGTGCACGTGGACGTGCTGCGGGGCGGCGACCTCTGAGTCACACGCACTACTCGTTGGTGGAGGAATCATGAGGTTGATCGCGTCGAGCGAGAACGTCGACGCCCGGAGTCACGCCGAACGTAGGGTCGCCGGATCGCTCCGGGACATCCGTTCCGATGACGGTGTGGCCTTCCATTCGGTCCCCCTTCCTCGACACCGCAAGAAGGTGATGGGTGAGGTGGACTTCGTGGTCCTGTGGAAGGGTGCGGTCCTGGTCCTGGAGGTCAAGGGAGGACAGATCGGGCAGGCCGGTGACGGTGTCTGGTACTCGACGGACCGGGGAGGCCATGACCATGCGATGCGGCGCAGCCCGTGGGATCAAGCCGGAGACGCCACTTTCGCGCTCTTGGAGATCCTCACCCGTCTGTCGGACGACGCCGGGTGGCCGTTCGCGTTCGCCGTCGTGACCCCTGACCAGCCTCAAGCTGCGGATCCGGAGTGGGATCCGCAACAGCACATCGGGTCGGAACGGATGACCCCGGCCGGGTTGAAGCACGCTCTGGACGAAATGGCCCGACTGGCCTGCCCCTTACCAGAAGACCCCGACCACCCCCGACGCTTGGATGTGGGTCCGATGGAGAACCTCTCGGCGGTCTTCACGCTCCTGTGTCGCGAGGTCGACGCCATGCGGACCGGCCCGCAGACCGAGAGCGCGCGCCCCTGATCGAAGCCCCTCGAACTCGAGCAGCACAGAGAGGCGGGCCGGGCACCCGAAGGTGACCGGCCCGCCGTCGTGTGTGATGAACCTAGAACGTGCGGATGGGGATCTCCGCTGGGTCCGCGAGCAGCGACTCGATCTCGTCGTCGAGCTTCACCAGCGTGATGGACGCGCCGGCCATGTCCAGGGACGTGCAGTACTCCCCCACATAGTTGCGGCTCACCGTGATGCCCTGCTCCGCGAGACGCTTGTGCGCCTGCCCGTACAACAGGTACAGCTCGCTGATCGGGGTGCCGCCGAGGCCGTTCACCATGAGGGCCACGCGGTCGCCGCTCTCGAACGGCAGGTCCTTGACCACCGGGGCCAGGAGCTCCTCGACGATCTCGTTGGCCGACATCATCTTCGCCCGACGACGCCCCGGCTCACCGTGGATGCCCACGCCCATCTCGATCTCGTCCTCGCCCAGCTCGAACAGCGGGCTGCCCTTCGCCGGCGGCGTGCACGCGGTCAGCGCGACGCCCATGGTGCGGGTCACGGAGTTGACCTTCTCGCCGATCCGGATGACCTCGTCGAGATCCGCACCGCGCTCGGCGGCAGCGGCCACGGCCTTGATGACGAAGAAGTTACCCGCCACGCCGCGGCGGCCGATCGTGTAGGTCGAGTCCTCCACGGAGACGTCGTCGTTGATGAAGAGCGTCTTCACCTCGATGCCCTCGGCGGAGGACATCTCCTGCGCCATCTCGAACACCATCTTGTCGCCGGTGTAGTTGTTGACCAGCAGCAGCACGCCCTTCGGCGACGCCATGAGCTTGGTCGTCTCGTACACGTAGTCGAAAGGCGGGGCGGCGAAGACGTCACCCGGGCAGGCGGCGTCGAGCATGCCCTTGCCCACGATCATCACGTGCGCGGGCTCATGCCCCGACCCGGAGCCCTGCACGATCGATACCTTGTTCTGGTCCGGACCGTCGGCGCGCATGATCAGGTTGTACTCGGGCACGTACTTCAGGGTGTCCGGGTTCGCGAGCGCCAGGCCCTCGAGCATCTCGGGGACGAACTGCTGCGGATTATTGACGAACTTCTTCATGGGTTCTCCACTTCGTTGTGAGTCGGGATGAATGGGGACGGGAGGAAGAATCAGGGCCAGTCGGCCACGATGCGCTCGGCGATGATGGCCACGGCCACCGCCCCGGCGTCGGGCGAACCGATGCTGCGCTCCCCGCTGTAGCTGGCGCGGCCGCGGCGGGCCTCCATGGTCGACGTCGCATCCGCGCACTCGCGGATCTTTGCCGCGAACGCTGCCCGGCAGTCCGACGGCGAGGCGCCGGCCGCAAGCTGCCGTTCGAGTTCGTCGGTCGCGGGGATGAGGGCGTCGAGCAGGGTCTTGTCGCCGAGGTCGGCATTGCCGCGGGCCTTGATGCCGTCGGTGGCTCCGCGCAGCATGGCGACGACGGCGGTGCCGTCGATCGTGTACACCGTCTTCGCGGCGGCGGATGCCCTCAGGAACGCCGTGCCCCACAGCGGTCCGGACGTGCCGCCGATCCTGCTGGAGATCGCGATGGCGATCTGCTGGAGGAACGTGGCGACGTCGTCGCGCTTGAACGAGTCCCAGTCCGCAAGGACCTTCTCGAAGCCGCGGGCCAGGGAGTAGCCGAGGTCGCCGTCGCCCACCACGGCGTCGACGTCGCCGAACTCCTTCTCCTTCTCGACGGCGGTCTTCGCCAGCGAGTGGACGGTGAACTCGACGTCGGCGAGGTCGGTGGCGCTCATGGTGTCTCCGTTTCGTGAGTCGGTGCGAGAGGGGCCGGCTGGGCCAGCAGATCGAGCAGGGTGGCGAGCGTGACGGTCCCGGACGGCGTGACGCCCACAGGGCTTGCGAGCACCTCGGCGTCCTCGCCGGGATCCCCGAGGGAGCTGACCACGAGGGACGCCCCCGTGAAGTCCTCCTCGCGCGTGAACCCGCTGACCGTCACCACGGTGCGGAGCCCGGCGCCGACCGCGGCGCGGAGCCCGTTGCTGCTGTCCTCGACGACGATCGCATCGTCCGGGGACACCCCCAGCTCGGAGAGCGCCAGCAGGTAGATGTCCGGTGCGGGTTTCTTCGCGGGCACCACGTCCCCGGCGAACACCGAGAACTGCGCCGCGAGGGAGGGCCCGACGGCGTGCGTCAGGACCGCGCGCACCGCGGGCTCCGCGGAGGTGGAGGCGACGGCGAGGGTCCACCCGGCGTCGTGCGCCTCCTGCACGATCCGCGCGATGCCGGGCCGGGCCGGCATGACGCCGCTCTCCACGAGCTCCGTGTAGACGGACGTCTTCCGCTTGTGCCAGGCGAGGATCGCGGCGTCGACCGCGGCGTCGTCGTTCAGTCCGAGCGACGCGGTCAGAGACGGCGTGAGGATGCTCCGCATCCGCTCCTTCCCGCCGCCGATCTTCACTTTCTCCGCGTACTCCTCGACGCTCCATTGCGCGGGCACGTCGAAGTCCGTGAAGGTCTGGTTGAAGGCGGGGAGGTGACCGTACTGTTCGGTGTCGGCGAGCACGCCGTCGCAGTCGAAGATGAGGGCCGGCATGGTCAGCGGCCGCCCTTGCCCGCGCTGCCGAACTGGGCGCAGAGGTCGGTGACCATCGCAACGGTGTCCGCCCGCGTGTGCTTGAACAGCGACGGCGGATCCCATTTGTTGTTCTGCTCGGCCTGCTTGAGGAACGCGAGGCTGGACTGCATGTACTGCTCCTTGAGGGCCGTGGAGATGTTGACCTTCGCGCAGCCGCGGGCTATGAGGTCGGCGAACTGCTCGGGGCTCAGGCCGCTGCCGCCGTGCAGGGCGATGGGCAGGTTGCGTGCCTCGACGATCTGCGTGACGCGGTCGACGTCGAGCACCGGCGCGGCCTTGTAGCTGCCGTGGGCGTTGCCGATCGAGGGGGCGAAGACGTCGATCCCGGTGGCGTCGATGAACGCGAGCGCCACCTCGAGGCTCTGCTGCTTGGACACCTCGTCGGACCCGTGATCGTCCTCGACGCCGGTGATGGCCTCGATCTCGCCCTCCACCTGCGCACCGTAGCTGCGGGCCTCGGCGACGACGTCGATGGTCTGCCGCTGGTTCTCCTCCACCGGCAGCTCGGAGGCGTCGAACAGCACCGAGTTCCAGCCGGCCTTCAGGCATTCGGTGACCACCGCGCGGTCGGGGCAGTGGTCCAGGTGCAGGGTGACGGGCACCTCGATGCCGCGCGTCATGGACTGCCACATGTCGAACAGCACCCGCGAGCCGACGGAGCGCACGGTCTTCACAGAGGTCTGCAGGATCACCGGGGAGTTGGCCTCCACGGCTCCGGCGAGTACGCCCTCCATGGTGAGGTCGTTGAAGATGTTGATGGCGGGCACCCCGTAGCGGGCCTGGAAGGCCGGCTCCACGATGTCCTTCAGCGGTACGACGCCCATGGCGATGACTCCTTACGTAGGCTGCTCCCCACGCTAGGGGCACGCCGCCCGCGCCGGAATGGGTGTAACCCCTCCCTCCCCTCTGGGGGTAATCACCACCTCGCCAGGGCGCGCCGCCGGGTGGTTGAGTGGGGCGCGGCCGGCCCGGCCGCTCTCTACCCCTCCTGAACGAACTTCGACGACGAAGGACACCCCATGCCCCAGGGATCAGTGCTCGAGACCATCACCTCCGAGGAAGCCCGCCGCGTGATCGACGCCGCCGCGGCGAAGGCCACGGAGATCGGCCAGCCGATGGACATCGCCGTGGTGGACGCCGGCGGCAACCTGAAGGCGCACCTGCGGATGGACGGCGCGAACATCGGCAGCATCACCATCTCGATCAACAAGGCCTACACGTCCATCGCGTTCCAGTGCGAGACCGGCGACCTGCAGGGCGTCACCCGTCAGGACGGCCCCATCTACGGGCTGAGCGATGCGCACGGCGGACGTCTCGCGGTGTTCCCTGGCGGCATCCCGCTCGTGCGCAACGGCAGCATCATGGGCGCCATCGGCGTCTCCACCGGCACCATCGAGCAGGACCAGGAAGTGGCGACGGCGGGCGTCGCCGCCTACTGAGACGGCTGGTGAGAGTTCAATCGAGAACGCACGACGACGGCGCTACGTGCCGGCCTCGGCGATCCGCTTGATCGCGGCGAGCGTCCTCGGGATGCCCTCGTGGGCGAGCCGGGTTCGGTCGGCGATCTGGGCGGGGGCATCATCCCCGAACTTCTCCGCGAAGAAGGCGATGCCTTCCGGCAGGAAGTCCCACGATTCGGTGACGACAGTTTCCGTTCCCACCGGGGCCAGCGTGTAGCCCCAGCGCACCCTGTCACCGCCGACCAACCACGCGAACTCGCGTCCGCGGTCGGCGGCGACCACCTGCGATCGGGTCTCCCACGTACGGTTGGGAAGTACGTTGCGTCCGGTGAACCAGGCACCGAGCTGGCCTGCCTCGGCGGCGTCCTCCCACCAGCACTGCGTGCAGACCGGGCTCCACTCGCCAGTGCGGGTGACGTCCGCGACGAGGTCGTAGACGCTCTCTACCGACGCCTCGATGGCGATTGATTCCTCGTGATGCAGGGCTGCTGGCTGGCTCATGCGCCCATTGTCACAGAGGGCCTCCCGGACCCACCGCTTCCGGGCCGCGCCCTGCCGAGTCAGAGCATGCTGCGGTTAGGTTGGGCGGCACTCGCCTGACCTGCCCCAAAATTTATGCGAGATTGCGACCTAGTCCGCCAGCTGACGGCTTCACCAATAGTTGCCACCGAGTTGACCCGGTCAGATGATGCTTGCGATGAGGAGCCATCACTCACCGTACTCAAGCGGCGACACCGCATCTCGCCACACCTAGCCCCACCTGCACGAATCGGCATGCGGGTCGCGGAATCGGCCCTATTAACTGTCGACGTTCACGCAATCGCGTGCGCCTGCATCCTTACAGCCTGCGTCGGGTATCGCACCCACGCATACACCCCGCGTGGCTGGTCGAAGTTCCTCGGCGGCTTCTGTCGTAGCTGCTACTCGGCCGCCGTCAGGAGCATCGGCTCTTCGCGCATAACCCACTCCCCGATCCACTCGTTCATCAAGCAGCCGGAGTGCTCGGCGTACCGCTTGTTCTGACTCATGCAGTGCAGGGTAGGAGCCCCGCTGAACATATGATCGGCCCATGACCGAGCAACCCCGCTTCATGACCCCAGTCGACGTCGCTAAGGAGCTGGCGGTGAGCCAGTCTCAGATGTACGCGATTCTGAAGTCTGGCGCGCTACCCGCAATCCAGGTCGGCGGCCGCGGCCAGTGGCGGATCGAGCGGTCAAAGCTCGAGGAGTACATTGGCCGCCTCTACGAGCAATCGGAAAAGCAGCGGTCGAGGCTAACTCCGGAAGACCTTTCCGCCGAGTAGATGGAGGACGAGGAAGAGTGGGGCCCGTGCCGGTCGCACGAGGAGTGGCTCCTCATGTACGAGCGCGGTCTGACCCCTAAGCGGATTGCGAAGCTTTGCAGGGTCGAGACCCGGGCAGTACGCCGGGTAGCAGAGAGAGCAGACCGCAAAGACGAGTCGTTCTTCCAGCGGCGGCGCGTCGTGCACAACCAACCATCGCTTCCGCGGGTCCGCCCCCTTCTTACGTGGCAGCAGCGCTACGACAACCTCCAGTGGTTCATCGACACCGTCGGACGCTTCCCGACACAAACAGGGCGGGTATGGGAACGAATGTGCCACCACTTCCTCTACGTGCAGCGTCACAAGCACCACGCCAAAGCACTTACCGCTGAGCAGGTCTGTCTCCTCGACACGCTGGGCGACTGGTACGTCGCCCCTCGTGCTGAGGACCACTGGCAGCAGCGACTCGAAGCGTACCTGCGCTTCATCAGGGAGCACGGGCGTCAGCCGCGGGTGGAGTCGGAGAAAGGCAGCGAGGAGCGGTCGCTAAAGGTCTGGGTGTGGTCGCAGCGAAGGCGCTTGGTCAACGGAACGATGCCGACCGAGCAGGTTGCGGTGCTCGACGCGAGCATCCCACGCTGGCGACCTAGGGTCTGAAACAGCGCATCCTGCTACAGAGTCACCAGCATGGTGCGATTTCGGGCGCCGGTCTTCCGGAGCATCGACCCCACGTGTTTCTCCACGGTCTTCACTGAGATCCCGAGCCGCGTGGCGATCTGCTTGTCTGCTAGGCCCTCGGCGAGCAGATCGCGCACCTCAAGTTCGCGGGCCGTCAGATGAGCGGCCGTCGGTTCCTGCTCGAAGGTGTGCCGGGTCCCGGTGAGCTGGCTGAACATAGCGCCGTCCAGCAGGGCGTCTCCTCGGGCGGCGGCGACGACAACGCGCGCCACCTCCGAAGGCGTCGAGGACAGCGAGATGAAACCCCGTACGCCCAACGACGCCGCGGCCGCCAACTGCTCATGCGTGGGGCTGTCAACCACGGCGACAATGGGCCGCTCGACTTTGTCTCCGCTTGAGTTCCTCGCGTCCGCGTGCTGACTCAGCATTTGCTCGTCGAGGATGATCATGTCCGGCTGCAACAACGACACCGCCTCGGTGAGGTCTCCCAGCGTGTCTAGTTCACCGAGAACCTGGACCGACGGCTCGGACGTTTCGAGCATCCGCACGAGTCCGGCTCGAATAAGCGGCTGCGTGCAGGCGACGAGAACCTTCCAGCGTTCCCGAGACCCGTCGCCGTTAGAGGAATAGGGAACCTCCGCGCGGATGCTGGTGCCCCAGCCCAGCGTCGAGTCGACGTGCAGTTCGCCGCGAAGGTAATGGGCGCGGGCGGCCATGCCGTGCAGGCCGAGTCGGGTCTTGCCGCTATCGGTATCGCTCAGCGTCGCACCGCGGTCGAAACCGCGGCCGTTGTCCTCGATGACGGCCGCCATGGCGGTGGCGTCGTAGAAGATGCCGACCCGACAGGTGGTGGCGCGCGCGTGGGCGACGACGTTCGCGACCGCCTCCTGCGTCAGCATGAACAGCTGGTGCGCGACGACTGGCGCCAGCTCGTGCTGCTCCCCGGTAACGAGGAGCGTGAAGTCGATGGGATAGCTGGTGCCCACTCGGTCGAGCTCTTGCCGGACCGCGTCCTCGAGGGAACTACCGGCGAGGCTCGCGGGCGCGAGGCCGAGCACCGTGCGGCGGGTTTCAAAGAGAGCTTCGTGGGCGAGCACGCGGGCGGAGTCGATGTGCTGGATCGAGGGTGAACCGCCCGGGGTCGCCTTGTCCGCCCGATCGAGGTGCAACAGGAGCGAACCGAGGGACCGGCCGATGGTCTCGTGAACGCCCTGCACGGCCCGTTCCCGTTCACCGGCGACGGCAGCTTCGCGCGCCTTTTCAGCGGCGGCCTGGTGTAGACGGGAGTTCATAATGGCAATGGCGGCGTGGTTGGCGAACAGCTCGACCAGAGACGCGTCAGCCGCGGTGAACATGCGGCCGGGTCCGCTGCTGAATATGGCGAAGGTCCCGATGATGCCGCCATCCCAGGCAATGGGGACACCGATGACGGCGCTCCCCCAGCGTGGGTCAGTGGGACCAATATGCCCGATGGCCACAGATGCGTAGCGGTCAAGGATCACCGTTCCACGGGTGGCGACGATCTGTCCGGTAAGACCCTCCGTCAATGGGAAGGTCTGGCCCTGATGGCAGCTGACGCCCTGGTCAACTTCCTTGCGGTAGTGGCCCTCCGTCTCGTGCACGATAGAGATGGAGCCGCTCTCACAGTCCAAGAGCGCGACGGCGTGCCCGAGCACGCGCTCGAGGAGTGGTACCAGCTCGAACCGTCCGGCGAGGTCGCCAGCGAGCTCGGTGATGCGGTCGAGCTCCGACGGCGGGGCGTGGTTCCCGTAGTTATGGGTCTGGTGTGGCGTGGGAAGCTGCGGCATGCATGGCACCTGTCTCCTGCAACCCGGCGCGACACTGCGCTCGGACCTTCAGAATAGCGGGCCGCCCAGTGCCAGCAATTTGTACAGCAAACGGGGTGCGACGAAGACGACCGCCAGGTGCTCCTACCTCGCCGCCAATCTGCCACAGCATCACATAGCCAGCAACACAGCGCCCCACCGCGATCAGCCCTGACAGTGAAGTCGACTTGCGGCTCGCAAGAACGGACCGCGAACTGCGGTGATGTCCCGAGCGACTGCGTGCGCCTACATCCTGACAATTAGCGTTAGATAGCTTCCCAGGCGTACCTGCGACTTGGTAATCGAGATTTCTCCGCTCCGGCTCGGCCGTCGCCAGGAGGATCAGCTCCTTGCGCATGACCCACTTCCGACCCGCTCCCTATCGAGCAGCCGTAACGCTCGATGAACCGCCTATTCTGACCTGCGCGTTGCAGGTCAGAAGCGCCTGCTAACGTATGATCTGGCCACGACCGAGCAGCCCCAATTCCTCACACCCCTCGGGATCGCGAAGGAGCTCTCGTGAACCGATGGCAAATGTACGCGATCGTCAAGTAGCGGGCTAAGTTTAGGAAATTCCGAGCGCCCAAGCAGCGTTGCTCGATGAAAGCATCTCGGGTTGGGTAACCCCAAGGTTGACGAGAAGTAGGGCTCAGCCCGTTCTTCTTTTGATCAACTCACTTCCGCCATTTTGGCTCACAGCTGCGGGCCGCGTGCCAATCCGTGAAAAACGCTTTCACAACCAGATGCTGTATCTCGAGTCCCCGGCCGCTCGGCAGGTGGCGGTCGACTCTCCTGACGGCTAGCCCTTGAGCTCATGAAGCATGCTAAAGAAAACTTCACGTTTAACCCTGACTCTGACTCCCACTCTTGGCGAATCTGCGGCAGACATACCAGATGCACTACCGCCTTCTTCCGAGACACAGCTCACGACTAATGGTCGCTACGCAAAGCATCAAGTACTGCGCGGCCCGTGATCCTCTTGGACAGATAGCGAGTCACTGAGTGCGAATCACTACCATTACTCACCTCGAAATCATCAACCTGGGGCCAGACAGCAGAAACCCCACCTGCGGCAGCGACTGGATCGACTTTGTCGAAAATATTAATCCAACTAGCCAGATTACCCGGCAAACAATTCCCCCGCGGACTTATGCCGAACCTCATCCGGCTCGATACCGTTCGCATCGACAATGGGGAACCTAATGTGATTAATCTTTCGACCTTGCAATCGGCGTTCAGCGCTAACGTTTCATACGCGACAACCGAACCCAGGGAGTGCCCAATTAGAACGTCGCAACCAGATCCGATGCTGTCGAGCAACCTACCGCGTATATTAGCAGCCAGCGTATCATCTGCGAGGTACCGACGAACCTGCCTCAGTTCACTGATAAGAGCGGTGATCCACCAGAGGTCGAACTGACTACTCATGCGCTGAGTCAAGGGCAGAAGTGCCGTCGGAATCGCAACTTGACCTTTCGTCTTTATTGAGCTGCAAAGCGAGATTTCCGTCAACGCCCTAACCAAGAATTCCTCTTCCTCCGGGGAAACCTGACTGTAATCTGGTAACTCAGGTCCTCTACGTCCTCTAAACGCAGGTACTCCTTGGTCAGCTTCAGACAGGAATAGATCTCCATAAAAAGCCAACTTCAGATCCGGCCCGCTCACGATTTCTTCTGCTATAGCGGCCAGTCTCAGACCGTCCTCGAACGCATCGAGCCATTTGGTCCTCAACTGAGCACGACCCAGCTGTTCCTGACCAACGCCATGTATGCCAACTACAGTCAAGCCGTCCGCCTTCGCTCGGTGATTACTCACATAGCCCTATCAAAGGTCTAACTTGGCCACTAAATCGACCGCATTCGAATACAGTTCCAGTTCCGAGCCACCTCTGCCTCCCATGATTCGGTATTCAATCTTCGATAGCGTACTCATCCAATAGATCGGAGTCATCTGAAAGCATCTTGTAGAGATTAAGTCGAGCTTCCGCCTGGACGGAGAAACTAACTTGTTCATCTGACATCACGAGTAATCCATGCCCGATCAAACGATTTAGGGCACTTCGCACATCACCATCCAGATTCGCGAAGAAGTCGGTTGTCGGCAGGGTGTCCCGCGCCGCGATAAAAAGCAAATCATTTTTTAGCGCGCCTGGTTGCTGTTGTGGCGTAACGTGTCTAAGCGCCACGCCACTAGCCATGTGACTCTTCAGCACCGAAGGACCGTTTTTGTAGGTCCGATCATGGCGGTTCTCGTCGACAAAACGATGCAAATCTGCGATACCGACTCGACCGTTCGAATTCGCTGCCCCTCCTTCTAACCCCGCTGCTAGTAGACGCGTGAACTGGCCCCACCCTCCCGCCAAAGCATCCTCTGCTGCCAATCGATCTGGTCCGCATGCTGCTAGAACTGAAACATTCGGGGGTAGAATTATAAAATCGCTGAAGAAAGCATTAGAAAACGAGTTCGCTCGACCCGCGAAGCAGCAATCTAGGATAAGGGTCAGCGAGCTGAAGCGTTTCGCATGCTCCACCGCCTGGCGAATGAGTAGATCAAACGGCACCCCACCGAGGTTTAGGTTCTGTGCCAAATCTGGCGTCACGAGCTGTAAATCACCAGAAACGCCCACCTGTCCGTGACCGCTGAAGTAGAAGACAAGATCCCTATCGGAGCGTTCTTCATCTTCAGCATACGAATCTCGCGGATTTCTTGGATCGCTCTTCTCATTCATCGGGTCGAAATATTCATCAACCAGCAGCTTATTGAATTCATCAAGTAGACTATCAGCGGTAAAGTTCTGGTTCTCTCTCTTAGGGAATATTTCAACGGTAAAGTTTGCAGAACCGTCGACATTGGTCTGCAATAACTTCGCCATGTTTTGCGCATCACTGTGCGCATGACTCAGCCGCAGTTCCGCAGGATACTCATTAATCCCAATGCAAAGGGCTTTTCGGTTGGTCATTTATTAAATTCACCGACCGGGATATGCCGCTGAAGATCGAACTTCATCTGAGTGAGTTTCTTCGTGCTCTTAAAATCGACCTTGAAATTATCGCCTTCTGCATCCAGCAAAAGCTTTTCTCTACGTTGGGTTAAGAATGCGCACACTTGAGTGGCTATTCTAATCAAGTCTGCATCTAATTGACCCTGTCGAACCGCGCGCATATTTGGGTCGAACAACACATCCGACCCACTCCTCGAAGCACGTAGTAGTTGACCGCATAGATACACCGAAGTGAGCGCGGCCAAGCTCCAGGACTTTCTGTATGCCTCAGGGTAATCGCTCCTGACAGATTCGACTGACGCCCTAATCTTCAAAGCAAGTGCAATGTGTGCGGCGCCGATCTCCTCCGTGAAAATTCGCTCGTAAGCTCCGGTCTGGAAGAGAACCTGTCGCTTAACCGCCAACGCGGGCTCCTCCAGATACAGACCGCAAAGCCACTGCGCAGCGTCATCATTACGTATAGTCTTACCCCCAGAAATCAGGTTAGCATCGGGGCGAAGAACATAATCGTAGCTGGAGAGAGCCAGCTCTCTCTTCAACTCAAGTTGCCTGTCATCAAGAGCGCGAAGATTTCGAGTCGTTACCGGGTTTTGAGTATTGCTTCTAATAGCGATCTGCGCAGCTTCATCTTTGTCGCGCCCCGCTGCAACAAATTTCACTACTACTTCAAGTTGCGAGTCTATCCGCTCCCTATTCTCGTATAGCGCAATGAGCGATTGTGCTCCGTTGACTACTGACAGACCCTCCACTACAAAGTGATCCGCCTCGTCGCGTATTTCGTTGCATACGACCGTCAGACCGTTATGACTCGCAAGGAAGTCACTATTGTCGGCCGCTCTTACGGCCGTGTCCAGTGACTTACGGACTCGATTCATACCTAGCCCAAAACGAACGTTGAGGTCAAACAAACGTCGATCTTCGATACCATCCCAGCACACGAGATCCGTCCCAGCCATCGGTACGATGAGCACCGGAGCTTTCCCCTTTGGCACGTATATCCAACCTCCGGGCTTCTTGACTATGTCAATCTCAGCCTCAATAGTGCCCGGCTCGGTGATCGCGCGCGCGAACGATCGCATCCTAGAGATGTCGAGGATATCGAGTGAGAAAGGTTTTTTCGCCGCTTCTCGAAGTCGCGATTCCGACGCACCCGAGATCTGCCCAGGCGTCACGACCACGATGTTCCAATCGACGTCGTCGGCTGACGCAAGCTCGAACTCGCCTTCTAATAAGATTCGCCTAGTGCGTTTGTTGGACCTACGGAGAGCGTCGAGCAGAATGGAAGCGTTCTCCGTCACCGTCGACAATTTTGCAACTATCTCGGATATATCTTTCGGGCTAACACGGATGTTGATTTCGCTTTCTACGAAGATCAAAATATTGAATATCGGAACGCCTCCTTGCGAGGCCGCAACAAATCCGTCTAAAAGTAGTCTCGCATCACCAAGTCGAACAGCAGCTGGCGGCGTGAATACGTATTCGAAACTGTCCTCGCGATCGACGTAGTAACGGTTACGAATCACCCATAAACAGAACCGCTCTCTGGTGTCTGTCACGCCGTCGATGCTCTCAATTGCGGCAAGGTCCTGTTGAAGGCTTGTTTGACCAATACTATTAATATTCACCGATCAGGCTTCCTATCTGCTGAGGTTTCCTAGCGGAACGGGGCAGGCGGCGCAGTTTCAGGACCTTCGAATGTGCGCTTTTAATTTCCGCTCGGTTGACTCCTGAAATTTGAATATTCAAACTTCCGAATCGTCACGAACGACCGTGAAGTACCAAACAATTTTGCTTACTGACAAACTACACCGATGAACGTTGTACTAATAGTATGAAATACTATTAAGTCCCAGTTCACACGATTTGCAGCCGACATAGACGGTGCCTCATCCTGCTTGGCCCTGTCGGCCTGAGCTAGGGATCATCGTAGGGTACTTGCTATCCAACGCGGAGTCGTCGGGTGACGGGCCTCCCGAAGAGTGGTTGGAACCTACGCACCCACTGCGCCGATCCCACCTACAGTGCCCCGACACTCAACGAGGCTCGCCTTAGAACGACGCAACGTCTCCCCCTTATACGCGAGCGATTGCGGGTGCAGCGCTTGTTGGCTCGTTCACCCGTCGGAAGCCTCCAGTGCAAGCACTCGATCGAGCCGCAACAGGGTATTCCGAGCAGAGTGGGTCAGCTTCGCGGAATCATCCGATATCCTCGATGAGTCCCACTAAGCGAGGCATGGAGAACAGTAGATGGCTGTCGCAAACAGCGGCGAGATCGAATACGGTGATGTTTTCACGCGCCGCTGGGTTGTAGAGGCGATTTTGGACCTGGTGGGATACACACCTGATCGAGATCTGGCCTGCATGACCCTTGTAGAACCCTCCATCGGATCTGGCGCATTTCTCATACCCGTCGTGGAGCGACTACTGAAGTCGGCCAATGCTTATGGTGCTGATCTCGACCAGCTCGGCGCGGCGATCTTCGGGCTTGACCTGCAACGCCAGCACGTCGAGACCTGTCATATTCGCGTGCTTGAGCTACTCCGTGCTGCTGGCGCCACGAAGGAGCAGGCAACGGCGCTCGCTCACAGTTGGCTTCACACCGGCGACTTCTTGCTGGACAGAATCCCGAAAAATGTAGATTTCGTTGTCGGGAATCCTCCGTATATTCGAACGGAGGACCTTGATGACCTAGTGGAAATGGAATACCGCCGACGCTGGCAGACGATGCGTGGCCGTGCAGATATTTATGTAGGGTTCTATGAGAGGGGCCTCGGGGTGCTTGCACCCGGTGGACGACTTGGCTTTATATGCGCGGACCGCTGGATGCGCAACGCTTACGGGAGGCATTTACGCGGTTATGTCATTTCGGGCTACTGCGTGGAGTCGGTCTGGCAGATGCATGACGTCGACGCTTTCGAAGCAGAAGTGTCAGCTTATCCTGCAATCACCATAATTTCTAATTCCTCACAGGGGAATGTCACGTTCATCGATACCACCAGTTCATTCGATTCGAAATCTGCTCGCGAAGCATTGTCGTTTGTCGAAGGAAATCATGATGAGGGCGCAGGTAGCGGGTGGGAGGCGACGCGCCTACCTAGCTGGTTCGAGACTTCAGACTTTTGGCCAGCGGGGTCACCGCGAACCATCAAGTTACTCGAGCGGCTGCAGGAGAGCTTTCCAACGCTGGAAGCAGACGGCACAACGCGAATCAGTATTGGGGTGGCAACCGGAGCCGATAAGGCATACATAATGCGTCGGCATTCCGACATAGACGTCGAAGAGGATCGTCTGTTGCCCATTGTCATGTCCGATGACATTCGGGCAGGCTATCTCAAGACTCCAACTCACGTCCTGCTGAATCCGTGGGGTGACGACGGAAAACTGGTGGATTTGGCGGTCTATCCGAGGTTAGCTGCAACTCTCGGGTCTCACGAAGCCGTCACCAAGCGATTCGTAGCGAAGAAGTATCCTGCAACATGGTATCGAACGATCGATAAGGTATATCCCGGATTAGCGGCGAAGCCGAAACTCTTACTACAGGATATGAAAGCGCAAATCACACCGGTCTTAGAGCCAGGCGGCTACTACCCGCACCATAATCTTTATTACGTTACTTCCACGTCCTGGGACATGGAGGTACTGGGAGGAATATTGTTATCTAGGATTGCCGAGGCCTTCATCAGCGCATATGGAGTGAAAATGCGCGGAGGCACTTTACGGTTCCAAGCGCAGTATCTACGAAAGATTACTGTGCCGATGCCAGACAGCATCCCTGCTGATGTCGCGGACAGACTTCGGAAAGCATTCCGTGAAAGTGATCGAAACGCGGCCACGCGTGCGGCGGAGGAAGCGTACGGGCTTATGCCTGGCGAAAGCGATATCTCCTGGAGGGCAAACTGATATGGAAGAGCAGAGTGCTGTACTTGAACTGCTGACGGACTTTTGGATGGAGAAGTACGAAGCCGACAGGCTAGCTGCCGCATCAGGAAAAAAGGGGTCGGGCGCTCAGTCGCGCAACGCCCGCCACATGCGCAAACTCGCGAGTTTTGTCCGGCAAATGTTCCTCGACGCCGGTCTCGACGATCACGAGGTTCAGATCGACAGAGCAATACCTGGGTATTATCGGAGATCGAAGAACTGGGACGTAGTCGCCACTCACAAAGGACACCTCGTTGGTGTCGTCGAGCTCAAGTCGCAAGTGGGCAGCGAAGGCAACAATGGAAATAATCGGATCGAGGAAGCACTAGGCAACGCGTTCGACGCCGGAACGGCGCAAGACCTAAACCAGGCCTTCGGCTCCTTGCCCGTGTGGCGAGCATTTTGCATCATATTCGGCTCCGATCCAAGTCTCGCGAAGCCAGTCGGCACGCGCGGCACACCAGTATTCCGCACCGATCCAGTATTCGATGGCATGAGGTATGTCGATCAGTGGGCGATCGCGGTGGAACGTTTCATCCTTACAGGCGCTTACAACGCTGGGTGGATGGCGGTTACTTGGGTGGACGAAGCCGAGAACGTTGACTTTGCCGAGCTGGTGCCTACTGCGACAATTGAAACCCTGCAAATGCAAATCCAAGCGCGCGTTCTATTCGCTAAGGAATCACTTCGTCGCGTATAACAGCGCCTAGTCTGAAATAGACACGAGGACCCTGACGTCGTCGCATACCGCCCAGTAGCTTCGTCCGCCCGTGTAGGTGAGCAGGCCGCTTCGTACGTTCTCGCACACCAGCTCCGGGTCGTGGGCCAGCGGGTCGCCTCAGCCCCTCATCGCTCCAAGTAGCGAACTGGAGGACGTCGTCCATGACGACGGCGACGTCGTGCACCTTTGGTCGTGCACCTTAGGTCGTGCACCTTTGGTCGTGCACCTTAAGTCGTGCACCTTAAGTCGTGCACCTTAAGTCGTGCACCTTAAGTCGTGCACCTTAGACGGCATCATCGACCGGGTGCCTTGCGCGTGGTGCCACGCGCCGGGCTCGCCGCCCTTCACACCTCACCGGTAGCTGAGCCAGCCGTCGTCGTAGGTCGCGACGGTGCCCGCCTCCCAAAGCGGTACGCCAGAACTAAGCGACGTCGTCGCCGCGGAACTGCTCGTACATGCCCATGGTCCGCAGCACCTCGATGAAGCCGGGCAGTTTGTCCGTGGTGAGGAGCCAACCGATGCCCTTGGCGTGCTGCTCGCCGGCTTCAATGATGGTGTCCTCGACGGTGCTGAGAATTTTAGGCGAGGAGTAGAAGTCGACCTTGCCGTTGGCCTGCGCCTGGCCGCGCAATGTTTCGTTCTCGAGGGCCTTCTTCAGGACCGTCTCTGCCACAGAGAGTTGATCCGCGTCGGACAGTCCGGAGCCCTCGAAAAATCCGTTGACCTGCTCGATGATCTCGGCCCACCTCAGCTTGTCGGCGTCATGGACCATCCCGGACCCGGGTTGCTTCATCGGCTCGAGCTGTTCAGGATCGCCCTCGGCGAGGCGCAGATCTGCCTTCTGCTGCTTCTGCAGCTTGTAGTGCGTCATCACCACCTCGGACAGGTCGATGGTCTCCCGGTCCTGGTTATCTGCGCGAATCACGCGGATGAGCAGCCGGTAGAAGATCGACCGCTTTTCCAGATCGGTGTCCTGGTAGTCGATGATCTGCGAGAGGAAGTCGTAAGCCCTGATGAAGGTGCCGAGGTCCTTTCGGAAAATCTCGAGGGCATCCTGCGCCGACGTGTCCTGGGCCTCGACGGCGGCCCGGTAGCGCGCACGGAAGATCGACCGCGCGGGGGCTACGGACGCTGTGAGCTCCTCATGGCTCGTCCTGCCGATCCACACCTGCACGGCACGTTCGACGTCGCTTTGGTCATAGATCCCGGCGCCGTCGAGCTTGGCCTGCAGGTCGTGGACAATATCCGGGTCCGTGACCCTGGAGAGCTCGGCCGTGGTGTGGTACTGGCGGAACGCGGCAAGGATCTCGTCCGGGTCGTTCACGAAGTCCAGCACGAAGGTCTGGTCCTTGCCGGTCGTCACCCGATTCAGTCGAGAGAGGGTCTGGACAGCAGAGATTCCGGACAACCTCTTGTCCACATACATCGCGACCAGGAGTGGCTGGTCGAACCCCGTCTGGAACTTGTTGGCCACCAGCATGATCTGAAACTCATCGGTGGCGAATGCCTTCGGCAGTTCGCGACCCTTCAGGCCGGGGTTCATGGTGATCTCGGTAAAAGCTGACGGCCCCGAGTCCGGATCCGTCACCTCGCCGGAGAACGCTACGAGGGCCGCGAGGTCCTTGTACCCCTTCTCGGCGATGTACTTGTCGATGGCGAGCTTGTAGCGGACGGCCTCCTTCCGTGACCCCGTGACCACCATGGCCTTCGCTCGGCCTGCCAGGTGGTGGCGTACGTTCGAGCGGAAGTGCTCGACGACGATCGCGACCTTCTGCGTGATGTTGTACGGATGTAGTTTGACCCACCGCATCAGCTGCTTCACGGCCTCGGACTTCTCGACGACGGCGTTGTCGGCTTCGTAGTCCACCCCGTTGTGCGCCAGCTTGAACGCGAGCTTGTACGGCGTGTAGTTCTTCAGGACATCGAGGATGAAGCCTTCCTCGATGGCCTGCTGCATCGAGAAGACGTGGAAAGCCTGCGGCATGCCGGCGTCGTCCTTGCGTCCGAACAGCTCGAGAGTCTTTGCCTTCGGCGTCGCGGTAAAGGCAAAAAACGAGATGTTGCGGCTTTCGGCACGGTTGGTCATCTCTGCAGCGAGAACGTCCTCGACGTCGACGTCGTCGTCCGCTTCCCCGGTTCCCGCGCCGACGGAGGTGAGAACCTTCTTCAGGGTCTTGGCGGTCTCGCCGGACTGGGAGCTGTGCGCCTCGTCCGCAATAATTGCGTACTTGCGCCCGGCGAGGCCGGTGTCCTTCTCGATCGCGTCCAGCGCGAAGGGAAAGGTCTGCAGCGTCACGCCGATAATCTGTCTGCCGGCCAGGAGTGCTTCGGACAGCGCAGCTGACTTGGATCCACCGGTCGAGATGATGGCCTCGAAGACGCCCTGCGTCTTCTCCAGCTGCTGCACCGCGTCGCGGAGTTGGCCGTCAAGGACTTTGCGGTCGCTGATGACGATCACCGAATCGAAGACCTTTGCTCCGGACGCGGTGTGAAGGGCATTGAGCCGGTGCGCGGCCCAAGCGATGGAGTTGGTCTTGCCCGAGCCTGCCGAGTGTTGAATCAGGTACCGCTGGCCGGGGCCCTCGGCGGCTGCGGTCTCGGCGAGCTGGTTCACGGCCTCCCACTGGTGGAAGCGCGGGAAGAGCAGGGACTTGTCGATCGTCGTCTTGCCGGCAATCGGGTCGGTCCTCCTGTTCACCTGCAGGTGCATGAACTTGCCCAGGATGGTCAGCCAGGAATCACGCTGCAGCACCCGCTCCCAGAGGTAGCTGGTGGTCGAGCCGTGCGGGTTGACGGGATTGCCCCTGTGCCCGTGGTTGCCCATATTGAAGGGTAGGAACCGGGTCTGTGCGCCCTGCAGGTGGGTGGTCATGAACGCTTCGCTGTTGGAGACGGCGAAGTGCACCAGCGCGCGGTGCCCGAAGGACAGCAGCGGTTCGACGCGTCGGGTCGCCGGGTCGACGGGCATGCGGGCGGTCCTGTACTGCTCGACGGCGTCCTGCACCGTCTGTGTGAAGTCGGTCTTGAGCTCCATGGTGGCCACGGGCAGACCGTTGACGAAGAACACCAGGTCGATGCTGTTCTGGTTGCCGGAGGAGTAATAGACCTGCCGCATAACGCGCAGGCGGACCTTCGAGTAGTCGTCGACCGTTTTCGGGTTGAGATTGTCCGCCGGCTTGAACTGACACATGGAGAACGACGACGGCGTCACCTTGAAGCCGCTGCGCAGCACCGCGAGGGTTCCGCCGCCATTCTCCAGAGGAGTGTCGAGGACCTTGACCATGCGTTCGAGGATGCGCCTAAAGGCCTTGTCCTGAACCGCCTGATCTTCGCTCGGGTTGACGATCTTCCGCAGCTGTTCGGGCTGGGTTTCGACGAGCCAGGCGCTGACGTCATCAGGGTAGAGAGCGAGCTCCTTGTCGTAGCCCGTGCCATTCTGCGAGTACAGCCAGCCGTGTGCGGCGAGGTACTCGCAGATTTCCCGCTCGAACTCGTTCTCATTGTAGATCGCCATCCTTATCCGTGCCCCTTCGCTGCCCAGTAGTCCCGGACGTCGATGTTCCCTGTGATGGCGGCCGAGATCAGAGCCGCACGGCGTTCTTTCGACAGTTCGACGGCTTTCTTGGCGTCGGTGATGGCGGCGTCAATCGCGGCGTGGTCAGTGTGCCAACGTTTGACCGTTGCCGTCTGAACCTCCACCGGCGGCACGGGTATGGTCAAATTCCGAAGAGATTCGACATTGAAATGCCCTTGTATCGCACCAACCGACCCCGCTCGTACCTTTTCTTGGACCTCGGCCGAGTTGAGTACGAATGCTAGGAAATCTCCAGATACGGTGCTCCCGGGACGAACAAGTAGAAGGTCGATAGCGTTGTAGCCATGCATCTCAGAGGGTACCCGAGCGGCAGCACCCGCTTGGCCCGTACGGACCACGACCACATCGTTTTCTCGGAGCGCAGATTTGCGGTGGTACTGGTGCCCCGCTTCTGTGATGAACACGATTTCATCGAGGTTGATTGCCGCCTCCTTCACGTTCGTCCCCCGAAGGGCCGGTACTCCTTCATCTGCATACCACACAGAAGGCGAGACCACGATCCCTACCGTTACAGCCGAAGTATGTTTCAACGGTTTCGTCGTACTGAAGATCGCTGCTTCGGAGATAAGCACCGATCGCAGCGCGCTGCGGCGCTCATTCAACAGCCGGATGAGTTCCTGCTGATCCGAAATGAATGCGTCGATCTCGCCCGTTTCGTGGTCGAGGAAGTAGGCGATGTCCTTTTGCAACTTGAGTGGTTGAGAAGGAAAGGTCATATTTGCGTATTTCGACGCGCTGTAGTTTTCGATCGTCGAGCCCACCGTGCCAGCTCTTATCTGGTTCCAATAATCAGTCGATAGTGTCCAGTATGAAATGAAGCCGGGATCCACCAAGTCTACGTTTGGACGAAACCGAGCGAGATACCCGGCATAACAGCAAACTTCATCCGACAGATGAAGGTAGCTCTTGCCCACCGTAGCTCCGACAGCTGCCAGCAAGAGATCGTTCCGCCTCACATCTGCGCTCTTTGCTAAATTGGACGGCTGGGAGGCGTAGACGTCGGTTCGAAGAGCTTTCTCAGAAGCTATGTCAGTGATGCGAATGTAGCGCGGGTCCGAGTAATCGCTGTGGCCGCCTGGCAAGCCGAGCCCGTTTCGGAGTGGTTCGGCGGCAACCTGTTTGAGTCTCAATCGTTTCATACGTGCACCTTTTCCAGACGCGCACGAATTCGACCGAGAACCGCATCGAGGTCAGCATCGATCTCCTCCAGTGGCCGTGGTTCCTGGTACTTGTAGAAGTGTCTGGTGAAGGGGATCTCGTAACCGACCCTGGTCTTGGTCTCGTCGATCCATGCATCCGGAGCGAAGGGCCTCACCTCACGCTCGAAGTACTCGTGGATGTCCTCATGCAGCGGCACGTTTTCGGTGTCGCGCAGGTCGGCATCGGACTCCGGCTGACCCTTGGCATCGGTACAGACGTCGGCGGCCTCGTCGCGCGCTGAGAGGCCGACAGCCAACGCCTTGTACTGCGCCGGGGTCAGCGTAAGACCGGCGTCCCGCACGGCCGTGCGGAGTTCCGTGATGAAACTGCCGCGGCTAGTCCAAACCTTCCCCTGATCCATGCCGCCAAGGGCTTCGCGAAGTGCAGCAACCTGGCCGTCGCCGAGCTTGGCGAGGACCTTCACGGCAAGTGCCTCTCCGACGCGCTCCGCAGTTGCAGCGAAGTTGAGGCGCAGCGGGCGCTCCACTGTGATGGTCCGGTAGCCGAAGTCCTGGTTGCTGAAGGTCTTGCTGTACCCCTCGCCGTCGTCCTCGTAGTTCCCGTACAGATTCACGATGCGATCGATGTCTCCCGCGCCGAGCTGCTTGCGCTTGGAGCCAAGGCTTTTACGCATCTTCTCGAAGAATCCGGTGCCGTCGATCAACTGGACGGTGCCCTTGCGCTCAGCGGTCTTGCGGTTGGTGAGCACCCACACATAGGTGGAGATGCCGGTGTTGTAGAACATGTCCGTGGGCAGGGCGATGATCGCCTCGAGGAGGTCGTGTTCCAGCACGTAGCGGCGGATCTCGGACTCACCCGAGCCGGCACCCCCTGTGAAGAGCGGCGAGCCGTTGAGGACAATAGCCGCTCGGCCACCGCCGTCGCGCGCCGGACGCATCTTCTTAATCAGGTGCAGCAGGAACAGCAGCGACCCGTCGGAGACGCGTGGTAAACCCGGACCGAAGCGGCCGTCGTAGCCCTGCTCGCGGTGCTCCTTCTCCACAGTGGGCTGGGCCTTCTTCCAGTCCACGCCGAATGGAGGGTTCGAGAGGCAGTAGTTAAAGGTCTTGCCTCGGTGCCCATCGTCGATCAGGGTGTCGCCGAGGACGATCGCGCCGACGTCCTGGCCCTTGATGACCATGTCCGCCTTGCAGATGGCGTAAGACTCCGGGTTGATCTCCTGCCCGGCGAGCATCAGCGTGGCATCGGGGTTGCTGTCGCGGATGTGCTCCTCGGAGACGGAGAGCATGCCCCCGGTTCCGGCCGTCGGGTCGTAGACGGAGCGGACGATGTTGGGCTGGTGGAGTTCCTCATCATCGGGCGCGAAGAGCAGGTCCACCATGAGGTGGATGACCTCGCGCGGGGTGAAGTGCTCACCGGCAGTCTCATTCGAGGACTCCGCGAATTTCCGGATGAGTTCCTCGAAGATCAGACCCATCTCGGCATTGGACACCGTGGCGGGGTGGAGATCCACGGCCGCGAACTGCTGGACGATGAGGAAGAGGAGATTGTGGTCGTGCAGTTCCTCGAGGCGTTCCTCGAGCTTGTACTTTTCGAAGATGTCCCGCACGTTACCTGAGAACCCGCGGATGTAGTCGAGCAGGTTGTCACGGATGTTGTCGGCGTCACCCGTGAGCTTGGTGAAGTCGTACTTGGAGGTGTTGTAGAACGAATGCTTTGACTTCCGCGGCAGGAGAACCGTCAGCGGCATCACGCCGTCCTTCTTCGCGCCGTACTCCTCGAGCACAGCGTCCTTCGTCTCCGCGAGCACGGCGTCGATGCGACGCAGGACGGTGAACGGAAGGACGATCGAGCCGTACTGGTGGGGTCGGTAGGAGCCGCGGAGAAGATCCGCGATGTTCCAAATAAAGTTGGCGTAGTTGTTCGGTCCTGCAGACGGCAAGGCGCTCCCCGAAGATACTCGTGAACTGGCTTTGGTGTCATGCTACTGGCGCGAGCACCGAGGCTGTGGAGGCGGGCCAACGCCGGCGAAAGGAGGATTTAACCCAAGTGACACGAGCGTCGAGTCCCTGCAAACAGAAGTAGTAGCGCCGCGGTTCTACGCATGACGGCTGCATTCACCTGGCAGATGGGCAAGAAGCCTACCAATGCACTCCAATATGATCAACCAAGATTCTATTGTTCTCAGAATCGAAGGCAAAATACACGCGACCACATTCAGCCGCAGGCACTCCATCATTTACTTTAACGTGCGGTAGCCTACTGTAGGACTGGCCCTCCCACTCGAATTGCTGGAAATGCTTTGGCATGTTGTCGTCCTGTAAAGCAATACGCAGATCGTACTGCTCGCGCACCCACGTGTCGATATGCCCAACGGATCGCTGTTTGCCGTCATAAAGGTCCCTGGCAACGCGTGCCAGCTTTATCAATGCAGCTCGCATTAAGTCCGGGGTCGCATACGCAGAGGCTTTTTTCCAAGATTTTAGTGCATTCACCGTGAAGGTGATACGTCCTTCAACCGCTTGTTCGAGATGCTGGCACAAGGTATCGAGAGTTCCTGTATCGGCGGAAACTAGTTCAGATGGTGCATCGCTAAGACTAGGTGCGACCGGTTCGTCAACGCGATCTTGCATGTAAGTTGCGTAGACATTTGCTTGCTCAAGTTCAGCTTGCAGCCTAGCAACCACTTGCTCGGCCGCATCTGCGGTTTGTTCTGCTCGAATCCACTCCTCTATAGCGGCAGCCTGATTTGCTAGCGCTGAATCACGCTCAACTCTCAATGCGGCAAGCTGCTCATCTATTGACCCCGATTCGGCAGCTGCCTGTGAGGCTCGCGCGGACTCCCGGGAACGTAACTCTAAGAGATCCTGTTTAGCCATCCTGAAGAGCTCATCCCTACCCCCCGTGAGCACGGATAGCGGCGAAACACGCGTCATTAAGAACTGTCGCAGCTTATCTTTTTCAGGCTCATTCAAGAGTGAGGGTTGCACCTCCAGGGTTGGCGCGTTGAAATCTGCCCAAACCAGAACACCACCCGCGTAAGGAACTACCATGGCAGCATGCATCGCCTGCAGCTGAATCGACGCTCGATAGTCAAGTGTCACGACACGAACTAATCCGACGAGACGACTCGCCGCTCTTTGAGCTGCGGCCTGCGCCTCCAAGGTACGAGTGTGCAGTAGAAGAATGGGTAGGCGTCGTCGAACTGCCAGCGCATCACTGAGCAGCGATACCTCTTTTGCATTCCTCACCTGGATAAATCGGCCATCCTGAACCTGCTTATTGACTCGAACTATCAGCCTTTCATCCTCGACAATCATCGCGATGATGGCAGGTTGGAACATCTCGACAGGGGCCGCTGGTGTGAGTTCGGTGCCTGCGAGTTCACGCGCCATTGACACGCGTAAGCTGCACTCTTCGGCCTTCGCGCCGACAGTGACCCGGGTGACGAACGTTGCGCGTCCCGGACTAGTGTCTCGCCGTTCGATGCGTGTCGCCCACACGCCGTCGCCTTGAACATGCGTCCAAGAGACCGACCTTTTCTGATCGTGCGCATCGGGTAGAACGAACTGTCCGTCTTGGAGGAAGGTAGAAGCGGCTACCGCGGGCACGCCTGCCTGAGCAATCCACTCACCCACTAGGTCCAGGGAAACCAGCGCAGCACTTTGGCCAGCATCGGGGCCAGACGCCTCAATTGAGAATGTCGTGACGTAAAGAACCTGCAAGCTTCCACTCCTTAGAAAGGTCGTTGAGCACGTAGGGTCAATACGCAGCTGACCTCATTAGGTACCGATACAGCAGCTCCCCGGCGCAAGGTCGTAGTTGAAAGGTATAGCACGAGGCGCATATGACCCGTTGGAGCGCAGGCGCTTAACGCGCTCTCAGCATCCGACGTACTCGTCGCCCGGCGCTCAAGGTCCGGTGAGGGGTGAACCAACTATCTGCAGTAAATGAGCCAGCCTGTCCTACTCATTGCTTCGATCAGATTGTCGGTGATGCTTTGGCATGACACCTTCGTCTCTCATGCACTGAGCATCTCAATGTAAGTCAGTGCTTCCAACGACCTCCGCGTATTTCGCCTGCAGGTCGTAGAGCGCCGACTGATGGACGGCGTCGTCGCGGTCCCCCACTGCGTCGCGGACCACGATCGGCACGAGGTTGTGCTGGACGGCGTCGACTGCCGTCGCCCGGACGCAGCCACTGGTACTCACGCCGACGATGATCACGGTGTCCAGGTCAGCCTCACGCAGCCGCTCGGCGAGGTCGGTGCCGAAGAACGCGCTTGCTCCCTGCTTCACCAGCACCGTCTCCCCCTCGAGTGGCGCCACCTCGGGCATGAGCTCCCCCATCGCCGGCACGGCACTCGGTGTCTCGCTGATGAGCAACCGCAGCGCCGGGACCTTCCGCATGAAGACGCCGCCCTGCTCCTCGCTCTCGAACCGCACTACCGTGTGGAACACCGGGTAGCCGGCAGCCCGGGCCTGTGCGAGGACGGCAGCTGCGCCAGCCAGACACTCGTCGGACGGCAGGCACAGCGGACTCGACGGATCGAAGTAGGCCCGCATGAGGTCCACCGCGATGACCGCTCGGCGCGGACCCGGCGTCAGGTGCCCGTCGAATCCCGACGAAAACCCCGGCGACGAAGAAGAATCAGGATCAAGACCAGTCACAGCACCGCCAGCGGAGGAGTCGGGGCCGGCAGTCCGGTCTCGGTGAGGCTGTTGGCCAGCAGGTTCTCCATGGAATCGCCCCGGTTGAACAGCGGCAGCGGCTCCTCACGGCCCTCCCGCATCGAGGCACGCAGTGTATCGGTGGCAGCGGCGTCGAGGTCACCGTCGTCGTCGCACACCACCCCGTACGCGCGCGCACCCGCCTGCGTGACCAGGCCGCGCCGCACCTCCTTGCACACCAGCTCCGGGTCACGCGCCAGCGGGTCACCCCAGCCGCCACCGCCCCACGTCACGAAGTGGAGGACGTCATCCTTGCCGACGGCGACGTCGTGCACCTTGGACGGAAGCACCTCGCGGGTGCCGTCAGCGCGGTCGATCCACTTGGTGCCGCGCGCCCCGGGCTCGCCGCCCTTCACGCCCCACGGGTAGGTGAGCCAGCGGTCGTCGTGGATGGCGATGGTGCCGGCCTCCAGGAAGCGGTACGCCACGTCCACGCCGTTGCCGCCACGGTGCAGTCCCGCGCCGCCGGTGTCCGGGATGGTCTCCCAGCGGTCGATGATCAGCGGGTAGTAGCTCTCCAGGTACTCGCACGGGATGTTCACGAAGGACGGCCAGAGGGAGTGGCCGTCCGGGCCGTCACCCACGGGACGCCCGGGGATGCCGCCGAAGCCGATGGAGTACAGCTGGAACCACTCGCCCTTCCGCTCCCCCTCGCTGTAGTTCCCCGAGTACATGAAGTGCGGGGAGGAGGAGAAGCCGGCGGCGTTCAGCAGGTCAGGGTTGGCCTGGCCGAGGAGCCCGCCGAAGAGATCGAACAGGCGGCCGATCCCGTGGTTCCTGCCGTTGAGCGCCGCCGGGTAGTCCGGCTTCCAGAACGAGTTGTCCGGGATCTCCACATCCACCAGCGGGTAGAAGCCGTCATTCCAGAGGATCTGCGGATCCGCGACGGTGATCATGTAGATGCCGAAGAACATCCGGATCAGGTTCTCGTTGATGTAGTAGTTGATAGGCCCCTGCGCCTGCGGGGCGCTGCCCGTGAGGTCGATCAGCACCTTGTCGCCCGTGCGGGTGATGGTCATCGTCAGCTCGTACGGGCCGTAGCCGCGGCCGTCGTCGTCGATGTAGTCCGTGAAGGAGAGCGGCTTGCCCTCCTCGAACACCAGCGCGAGCAGCACCTTCATGGCGCGGTAGTTGCGGTCCAGCAGCGCGTTCAGCGCGGACGTGTAGGTGTCCACGCCGAACCGCGCGCACATCTCCTGCACGCGGCGCGACGCCGTGCGGCACGCCGCGACGATCCCGTTCAGGTCCGCGCGGTTCCAGTCCGGCTTCCGCACCTGGTTGAGGATGATGCCGAGCGAAGTGTCGTCCCGCTCACCCTTCCGGTACAGCTTGAAGGGCGGGATGATCACGCCCTCCTCGAAGATGGTCCGCGCGTCCGTGGGCATGGACGCCGGGGTCTTCCCGCCGACGTCGGTCATGTGCCCGAACTGCGACGCCCACCCCACGATGCGCCCCTCGAAGAAGATGGGCATCACCACGAGCCAGTCGTTCGCGTGGCTGATCGCCGCACCGCACGAGTACGGGTCCGACGTCATGAGGACGTCGCCCTCCTCGATGGTGCCGCTGAAGTTCGCCAGGAAATTCGGGATGGAGAGCCCGAACTGGCCCACGATCATCTTGCCCTCGGGGTCCGCGATGAGCGGGAACTCGTCGTGCTGCTCGCGGATGCCCGGGGAGAGTGCCGTGCGGAACAGGGTCTCGTCCATCTCGTAGCGGGCGCTGCGGAGGGCGTTCTCGATGAGGTCGAGCGTCACAACGTCCACGTCCACCGGGGTCAACGGCGAGGTGGCGGTCTCGATCAGCTGTGCCATGGGTCAGTCCTCACTCATCAGGTTCGAATGGGTTGCTGCTGCGTCATGCTCGATGGGCCTGATCAGGAGGCTCCCGTGGTGGTGCACGGTGGCCGTGTGCCCCGGCAGCACCAGCGTGGTGGAGTCCATCTCGGCGACGACGGCGGGGCCCGTGATCACGTTGCCGGCCTTCAGCAGGTGGCGGTCGTAGATGGACGCCTCGAGGTGCTGCCCGCCCACGAAGATGGTGTGCGTGCTGCGGAGCGCCGGCAGCGGATCGGCCGGTCCGGCGTCGAGCGTGACGCTCGCGACCTGCGGGCGCGGGCCGCTCACGGTGGCGCGGGCGGTGACGATCTCGTGCTCGTTGTCGAGGAGGAATGCGAAGAGGCGCTCGTGCTCGGCGTCGAAGGAGGCGCGCAGGGCGGTGAGCCCGCCGTCGCTCTGGCTCGCTGCGAAGGTTCTGAGGTCAACGGTGATCGGGATCTCGAAGCCCTGCCCGTGGTAGCGGAGGTCCGCGGAGTAGGTGACGGTGAGATCCTCCTCGGCCAGTCCCGCGGCGAGCAGCGACTCCTTCGCGGTACCGGCGAGCTCCTCGAGGACGCCGCGCACCTGGGCGTCGTCGAGCTCGCTGAACCGCCGCACCAGGGTGCGGGCGGCCTCGTCGCGGAGGCTCGTGGTCGCGTCGCCGTAGGCGCAGAGCACACCGGGCGACGGCGGGATGATCACCGGCCACGCGCCCGTCAGTTTGCCGAGCGCGTTGGCGTGCAGCGGGCCGGCGCCGCCGAACGCCACGAGCGCGAAGTCCCGCGGGTCGAAGCCCTGCTGCGTGGACACGAGCTTCAGGGCGCCGTAGATGTTCTCGTTGACGATGTCGATGATGCCCTCGGCCGCGGCCTCCACGCCGTCCAGCCCCACCGCCTCGGCGATGGTCTTCACCGCGGTGGCGGCCGCCTCGACGTCGAGCCCGATCTCCCCGCCCGCCAGCTGCGACGGCAGGAAGCCGAGCACCACGTTGGCGTCCGTCACGGTCGGCTCGCTGCCACCCTTCCCGTACGACGCCGGACCGGGCACCGCACCCGCGGACTGCGGGCCCACGCGGAGCGCGCCGGTGAGCTGCGGGACGTGCGCGATCGAGCCGCCGCCGGCCCCGACGGTCCGGACGTCCACCGAGGTGGCGCGGACCGTGAGGTCACCCACCGTCGTCTCGCGGCCGATGCGCGGCGTGAGGTCCTGGACGAGCGCGACGTCGGTGGACGTGCCGCCCATGTCGAAGGTGAGGAGGTTCTTGAAGCCGGCCTGCTCGGCGGCCCAGACCGCACCGGTCACGCCGCCGGCCGGGCCGGAGAGCAGCAGGGACACGGGGTTGCTGGCAGCGACCTTGCCGGATACGAGGCCGCCGTCGCTCCTGAGGATGGAGAGCTGGCCCTCGATGCCCGCGGCGGCGAGTTTGTCCTCGAGATTGCCGACGTAGCGGGAGACCTGGCCCTGTACGTAGGCGTTAGCGACGGTGGTGATGGTGCGCTCGTACTCGCGGAGTTCGGGGAGCACGATGGAGCTGCGGGAGACGGGGATGCCGGGCAGTTCCTCGGCGGCGAGCTCGGCGATGCGCGCCTCGTGGCTGCCGTTGGCGTAGGAGTTGATGAGGCTGATGCTGAGCGCCTCGATGCCGCGCTTCCTCAGCTTCCGCAGCTGGGTGCGGACGTCGTCGTCGTTCAGTGCGATGCGCACGCTGCCGGACGTGGTGACCCGCTCCTCCACCTCCACAGTGTCCTCGAGGTCGGCGAGCGGCTCGGGCTTCGGCCAGATGATCCAGCCGGCCAGGCCGCCGGGCACGAAGGAGCGGGCGATCTGCAGCACCTGCCGGAAGCCCTTGGTGGTCACGAGGCCCACGCGGGCCCCCTTGTGCTCGAGGATCGCGTTGGTGGCCACGGTGGTGCCGTGCAGCACCTCGGTGACGTCCGACGTCGCGATCCCGGCCGCCCTGCACGCCTGCTCGATGCCGTGGAGGACGCCGATGGACTGGTCCTCCGGGGTGGACGCCGTCTTGTACCGGTGGGTCTCGCCGGAGGCCTCATCGATCAGGAGGATGTCCGTGAACGTGCCGCCCACGTCTACGCCGAGCCGAAACGCCATCAGGTCTCCTCTGGGTGGTGCTGCCTCGTGCCGCTCCGGTCTCGCTTGCATCGGGGCGGCGCGCATCGGATGGGGTGTGGAGTGTGACGCCCGCCGTCCGGGCCCGGAAGGGGACGGGTCCGGCAGGGGGGGTGGCGGGCGTCACACCTCCACTGCGTGTCAGCGTAGGGGCGGGGGTGCTGCTCGTCAATCAAATTGCATACAACTCGCCCCCCAGAGCTTGCATATTTCATTCTGTGTGGAATAACTGAGGTCAGTTGTATACGTTCGGGCTCCCCGCCCGCCCCATTCGAACGCCCGGAGGCCTGCCGATGACTGCCAGCGACACTCCCGCTCCCCCGCCCGCCGACGCCGCGCCGCCCGCCACCGGGCCGCTCGCCGGACTGCGCGTCGTCGAGATGGGACAGCTCCTCGCCGGACCGTTCTGCGGCCAGATGCTCGGCGATCTCGGGGCCGACGTGGTGAAGATCGAGGACCCCGCCAAGGGTGATCCGCTCCGCCAGTGGGGGCGCCAGCTACCCGAGGGGCAGTCGCTGTGGTGGTCCGTCGTCGGGCGCAACAAGCGCTCGGTGACCCTGAACCTCCGTGACCCCGAGTGCCAGAACCTCGCGCGGACGCTGATCGGCACGGCGGACATCGTCATCGAGAACTTCCGGCCGGGCACGATGGAACGCTGGGGTCTCGGGTACGCCGACCTCGCCGCTGTGAATCCCGGCCTGATCATGGTGCGCGTCTCCGGTTTCGGGCAGGACGGCCCGTACTCGCAACGCGCGGGCTACGGTGCCATCGGCGAGGCGATGGGCGGCCTCCGCTACGTGGTCGGCGACCCGTCCACGCCGCCGTCGCGCGTGGGCATTTCCATCGGCGACACGCTCGCCGCGCTGTTCGCGACCATCGGCGCGCTGGCCGCCGTCCGCGAGCGCGAGGTCAGCGGGCGCGGGCAGGTGGTGGATTCGGCGATCTACGAGGCGGTGCTCGGCGTCATGGAGTCGCTGGTGCCGGAGTGGCAGGTGACCGGGTACCAGCGAGAGCGGACCGGCGCGATCCTCCCGAACGTGGCGCCCAGCAACGTCTACCCCACGCGGGACGGCTCGTGGCTGCTGATCGCCGCGAACCAGGACACGGTGTTCGGTCGGCTCGCGGCGGCGATGGGGCAGCCCTCGCTCGCAACCGATCCGCGCTACGCCACGCACGGCGCGCGCGGTGAGCGGCAGGAGGAGCTCGACGCCCTGATCGGCGCCTACACCTCCACCCAGGACGCCGCCGTGCTGGAGGCCTCGCTCGAGCAGCACGGGGTTCCAGCGGGGAAGATCTTCCGGCCCGTGGACATGCTCACCGACCCCCAGTACCTGGCCCGCGAGTCGATCACCGAGGTGCAGCACCCTGTCCTCGGCACCGTCGCGCAGCAGAACGTGTTCCCTCGGCTGAGCCGCACCACCGGCACCGTCCGCTGGCCCGGCCCGCCGCTCGGCGCGCACACCGCGGAGGTCCTCGCGGAGGTGGGGGTCGACGACGGCGCCCTCGCGTCCCTGCGCGAGCGGGGGCTGGCATGAGTTTGCCGGGTCTGCCGTCCTCCATCCGGCTCGTGGAGGTGGGCCTGCGGGACGGGCTGCAGTCCGTGCCGTCGATGGTGCCGACCGCGGAGAAGGTCGCGCTCGTGGAGCTGCTGATCGACGCCGGTGTCCGCGAGATCGAGGCCGTGAGCTTCGCGCATCCGAAGGTGCTCCCCCAGCTCGCCGACGCCGCCGAGGTGATGGCCGCGGTCCCGCGCGTCGACGGGGTGCGCTACCGCGGGCTGGCCCCGAATTTCCGGGGTGCCGAGCGGGCGGTGGACTGCGGGCTCGACGAGCTCGTGGTCGTCGTGTCCGCCGACGAGGAGGTCAGCCTCAGAAACCAGCGGCTCACCGTGGACGAGATCCTGGCCGACGTGTCGCGCATCGGCGCGTTGGCGTCGTCGTCGGGCGTGCGGCTCGTCGTCGCCGTCGCGTGTGCGTTCTTCGCACCGGCGCGCGGACCCGTTCCGCGCGAGGAGCGGCTGCGCGTGGTGCGGGCCGCCGTCGACGCCGGGGCCGACGGCGTGTACCTCGCGGCCACCTCGGGTGAGGAGGAGCCGGGTGAGATGTACGACGGCGTCGCGGAGGTCCGCGCGTTGTACCCGGGACTCGACGTCGGGGTGCACCTTCACAACCGCAACGGCTTCGCGCCCGCCAACGCGCTGGCGTGCATGATGGCCGGCGCCACGTGGCTGGAGGGCTCCTTCGCGGGGCTCGGCGGGGACCTGTGGTTCCCGGGCGATCCGTCCGTGCTGGGCAACGCGGCCCTCGAGGACCTCGTGCACCTGTGCGATGGGCTGGGCGTCTCGACCGGGATCGACCTTTCGACGTACATGCTCGCCTCGGACCGGATCGTGGAGCTGACCGGGCGGGCGTCGTCGTCGTTCGTGTCCCGCGGGGGCACGCGTGCCGGGCTGGCCGCGGCGTCGTGGCCGGACGCGCAGTGACTCTTCCCGCCGCGTCCGCGGAGGTCGCCGACGATTCCGCCTACGGCCAGGTACGCGCCCTGATCGCCTCGGGCGAACTGGCCGCGGGATCGTGGCTGCGCGAGACGACGCTCGCCGCGCGCATCGGCGTCAGCCGAACCCCCATCCGCGAAGCGCTCAACCGGCTCGCCGCCGAGGGGCTCGTGGAGCTCAGCCGCAACAAGGGCGCGCAGGTGGTCAGCTTCTCCCCCGAGGACATCGCCGGCCTCTACGACGTGCGGGCCGGCTTCGAACCGCACGCCGTGCTGCTCTCCGTCCCCAACCTCACGGACGACGACGTCGACGAACTCGCGTCACTGTCCGCCCGTATGGAGGCTGTCGTGGCTGCGGGCGGCGACATGTCCGGCCTGAGCGCGCTGAACGCCGCATTCCACGGCATCTTCATCGAGCGCTGCGGGAACCGGCACGTGGCGACGGCGCTGCAGGCCGTCATGCGGCCCGCCGTCGTCTCGCACACCTTCCGGAAGTACAGCGCCGAAGCCCTCCGCCGGTCCATGCAGCACCACGCCGAACTCGTGGCGGCGGCATCGGCCCGGGACGGCGAATGGGCCGAAGCCGTCATGCGGACGCACATCCTGGCGGCACGCAACGCGGCGGGGGCGAACCCCTCGACGCGGTAGGTCGGCCGGTGGTGGGCCTCAAGCGGCCGTGGCTGATGCGCCAAGACCTGGATGATCACTTCTTGATCTCCCGTTGACGCGCGTGAAAGCGTACCCTCTACGCCTGCATCGGCTCGGGCGCGTGCCTCCTGATCGCAGCACTCCTCGGCATGTGCAGATTCATCCGCACGATCACGACAGGTAGTTGACGCACTACTAGACAGCCGAAGAACCTGGTGTCAGGACCTCCACAGCGCACAGCAAGCCGGGAGCACGCGCGAGGCGAGCATCAGTGGTCACCAGTGGACACTCGAGAGCCTCGGCCAGCGCCACGTAGGACGCGTCATAGCTCGTGAGATTCTCGCGTAGTGCCCAGCAGCGCCCCAGCAGCGGGCGATGGATAGCCCGTTGAAGCGGCAGGTCGACAAGGTCAGAAACGGCCTGTCCAGCTCGTGCGGTGGTGAGCCCTCCATGTCGCACCAGGCGCCTGAGCACCGATACCACCTCGAGGTCGATGAGCTCCGGCGCTGCAAGAGTGTCCCGCCGCAACGCCTCGCGGGCTCGTTCGCCGTCCACCCCATCATCGGCGAGCGCCACGACAAGCACGCCGGCGTCAATGACCAGCACGGTCTTCCCGGATCAGTTCGTTGACCGCCCGAATCGACGCGGAACCGCCTCGCAGAGTCGCGACCCGGCGCATGACCTCCTCCACCGAGGGATTGGCTGCCTCCACGATCAGCCGACTCCGCAGGTACTCCTGCAGCGATTGGTGCGCCTCGTCCGCCCGCCGACGAAGCACCGCGTGTGTCTCAGCGGGCACGTCCTTGATCTGAATACTCGGCATGGCGCCATTATGGCGCTACATGTCCATCGTCGCAAGAGTATCCGCCACAGCAGTTGTTCCACTGAGCACCGCTCTCGTGGCGACGACGACGACGATCAGCGGCGGTCCGCCAGTCCCTAAGCCGTCGGGCTCAGGAGGCGACCGGCGCGCCCAGGGTGTCGGCCGTCTTCCACCAGAGCAGGTTGACCTCCGCGTAGCGGTCCATGGGATCGAACGGCTTCGCCCACGGCTTGTCGATGATGTAGTGGATGTTCTTCACCGACGCCGCGTCCCAGACCGACGGGTGCTGGTGCGGCAGGGTCTTCAGCGCGTTGTAGACGTAGGGCAGCGGCTGCCAGCGGTCGCGGTAGTACTCGTTGAGAAAGTCCTGCTCGGCGAACGGGTAGGCCGAGAGATCCTCGACGGCCGCCAGCCGGGCCACCATGTCGGCGAGGACGGCCTCGTCCGGTGACAGCACCAGGAAGCCACCGTTGAGGTAGTTGTCCGTCGCGTCCGGTTCGGTGACGTGGCCCCCGCCCCGGCAGTGCGTGTAGAAGCAGGTCTCGGGCCGCCAGCTCGGCGGGTAGCTCGCGATCCGGTTGGGGTTGCACCGGCAGGCATGGCACGCAGCGATGCCGCCGTCGGGCAGATCAAGGGCGAACAGCTCGTCCATGGTCCGGGTCACGAGCATGTCGGCGTCCAGGAAGACGACGCGCTCGAACTCCGTGAGGCCCCACACGGCCAGCTTGGTCCACACCTCCGCGAACCGGGCGTTGGCGTAGCTGTCAGCCGAGCCACCGGCCGGGCGCAACGGTGCGACGTCGCGCAGGAGGCACCCGTCGTCCTGCAGGAGCCGGCGGGCCTCGTCGTCGATCCCGTCCGTCACCATGACGACGAACGGCGCGGTGCTTCCCGAGGCCTCGAGCGAGGCCCGGAGCGTCCGGACCCCGATCAGGTAGTCGGGTTGGGTCAGCAAGGTCACCCAGGCGTTCATCGGTGGTGTTCCTGTTCTGGCAGTCACGGGTGGCTGGAAGCAGCCGGGTCAGTCGAGCAGGGCGGCGGTGAACGTGTTGGCGAAGCGGTGCTGCGGGTCGAGGGTCTCGCGGACGCGGCGGAAGGCCTCCCACTGCGGGTAGAGCGCCGGCCAGTTGTACAGCGACTCGTCGAAGTACTTGCCCCAGTGCGGGCGGCCACCCTCCTCGGCGAGGGCGCGCTCCACGGCCCGGAGGAAACTGTCGCCCTCCTCGGACAGCGAACCGTCCGCCGCGTAGTAGACCACGAAGCCGAAGTAGCAGGTGTCCTGGCCGTTGGACGGGCTCAGCCATCCCTCGGACGCGCCGGTGCAGCGCAGGATCACCGGGTAGTGCATGCGGGGCTTGGTCGCCGCGTGCCACTCCTTGAGCTTCCTGATGACCGCTCCGGCCTGCGCGAGCGGGATGCCGATCTCGACGTTGATCTGGGGGGTCGCGATCCCCTTGCAGAACACCTGGTAGATGTCACCCGTGACGTCGGTGAAGTCCCGGAAGCGCGACACCGTGCGGAGCGACTTCCCGTTGTCGGCGACACCCTTGCTGTCGTCGCGGAGGTGCTGCAGGGTTGCCTCGATCGTGCTGTTCATGGACGTGTCGGTCGTCGCGTACTCCACGAGCTTGCTGCCGCCGGCCCGGTAGCCGGAGAGCTCGTCGTCGGACGCCTCGTTGGCGGTCCACACCTGGACCTGGTTCTCCTGCGGGAACCACCAAGCCTTGACCAGGATGTTCTCGCGGTTCCAGGTCTCCAGGTCCGTCTCCAGCGTGCCGGCGTCGACGGCCTTCTTCACGCAGGTGTAGATCACGGTGTCCCGGGCACGCAGGGTCACGGCCGTGATCACGCCCAGAGAACCGAGGCTGAGCTGCACGGCGGGGAAATCAGGGTGGTCGTGCGCGTACTCGGCGACCGTGCCGTCGGCCAGCACCATGCGGATGGCAAGCGCGGCACCGGCGATCGAACTCTGCTGCAGGCCCTGACCGTGGGTGCCGGTGGACAGGGCACCGGCCGCGGTCTGCTCGGCGATCACTCCGGGTGAGGCGTCGAGCATCTGCCCGCGCGCGGACAGGAACGCGTACACCTCGGCCAGGGGCGTGGAACCGCCGAAGGTCGCGGTGTCCTCAGTGCTGGAGATCAGGCCGCTCAGCATGCTCAGGTCCAGGAGCGTTCCCTTGCCGTCCGCGACCTTGATCATCCTGCCGGGTGACATGCGGCTCCCGATCATGCGGACCGGGCCGTCGCTCGTCGCGAGGAACTCACACAGCTCCGCCTCGGTGGCCGGGACGACGAGCGAGCCGGGAGGGCCCAGACGGGAATTTCTCGCCCAGTTGCGGAGCCTGGTGTCCTCTCCGTCGAGGTCAGGTTCCTGGGCGGGGTAGGCAAGCTGTGTGGTGGACATGACGCGTCTCCTGTAGAAGTTCGGTTCTGCCTTCGAAGCCGCACTGACCGGTGGAGATGATCCACCCCGCAGGCGTATTCCACTGCTGGGAACGAACTTCTCACGTCTGTAGAAGTCCTGCTAACACCATAGCCCAGCCTCGGTCAACCAGATGATTACACTGACAAAATGACTGTTGTATGCATACCCGACGCCCACGCCCGTGACCTCCTCGGCGACCTCCCCGACGGCGTCGAGGTGATCGCCTGGAACGGCGAGGACGAGAAACCCGACCGCCTCGCGGAGACCGTCTTCTGGGTGCCGCAGGTCGAGGACTCCACCGACCTCCCCGGGAAGTTCGCAGCAATGCCGAACCTCGACGTGGTGCAACTGCTCAGTGCCGGCGTCGAGGACATCCTCGACGAGGTCCCGGACGGCGTGATCCTCTGCACCGCGCGGGGAGTGCACGGTCCTGCGGTTGCCGAACTGGTCCTCACCCTCGTGCTGGCCACCCTGCGTCAGCTCCCCCACTTCACCGACGCCCAGCGGAAGGGCACGTGGGATCCGCTGGAGGCCGACGACCTGCGTGACAAGCGCGTGCTGATCATCGGAGCCGGTGACCTCGGTGAGCAGACCGCCAAGCGGTTACGGAGTTTCGACGCCGAACCTGTGTTCGTAGCCCACACGGCACGGGATGGCATCCATGCCACGTCGGAACTGCCTGACCTGCTGCCCAAGGCCGACGTGGTGGTGCTGACGCTTCCGCTCACGGCGGACACGGAGGGGCTCGTGGATGCGGAGTTCCTGGCGCGAATGCCCGACGGCGCCCTGCTGGTCAACGTGGCGCGCGGCAAGGTGGTGGACACCTCGGCACTGCTCGCTGAATTGACCACCGGGCGGCTGCGCGCCGCCCTGGACGTGATGGAGCCCGAGCCGCTGCCCGACGGGCACCCGCTGTGGACGGCGCCGAACCTGATCATCACCCCGCACGCCGCCGGGTCCGTCGTGCAGTCCGGCCCGCGTGCCTTCGCGCTGGTCAACGCGCAGGTGCGCCGCTATGTGGCCGGCGAGGATCTCGTCAATGTCGTGAAGAGCGCCGACTGAGCCTTCGCCCTGCGCGGTGGAGGGGCGGAACGGACGTCAGGCGAACGCCGTGAAGTGTGGCCCGAGGGTGTCGAGCCACGCGACGGGATGCTCGGCCACGGCGTCGGCTCCGGGCCTGATCCGCGCTGCGTCGACCGCCTCCACCAACGCTGCACCGGTCCTGGTAAACGGGTACTGATCCAGCACCCAGCGGCGGTTCGCGGCGCGGACGGGCGCCAGGGCGTCGATGTCCTGGATCAGCTCGGCCACGCGGTCGCGGATGAGCAGCGGTCGCTGGTCGGCGATCCGCCAGGCGCCGGGCGCCTCGAACAGCTCGTGGCCCCCGCCGCCGTCGTACCCGACGACGAGGCAGCCTGACGCGAGCGCTTCGGCGACCGGCAGACCGAAGCTCTCGGTGTGCCCGAGGGCGATGAAGACCGCGGTGCTCCCCAGGGTGGCGGCCACGTCCGCGCGCGGGGCTTGGACCAGTTCCACGAGCTCGACGCCGGCGAGCCGGGGATCCTCGGCCAGCACCCGCTTCAGCAGCGAGGCCTCACGCGGCCGCTTCTTGGGGAACCAGCTCACGCGGAGCTGGTTGCGGGCGCCGGGGGTGAACAGCTCGCCGTCCACGGGGTTGGGGACAAGGCTCACCGGCAGGCCGGGCAGCGCGGCGGACAGCACGTCGCGGCTCTCACCGGACACCACCCAGACGGCGGGGGCCGGGGACCAGCCGGGGAAGTCGGCGTCGGAGCCGTCGGAATCGGAGGGGTCGCCGGCGGCGAAGGTGTAGAAGTGGTTCTGGTTGAAGATGACCTTGCGGGCGCCGGGTGCCGGGTCGCGGCCCTGCACGGTCGGTGTCTCCGGCAGGACCAGGAGGTCGTCCGCGCCGATCGGGGTGGTGGCGCCGAACAGCATCGGTACGTCGTCGCCGATCCAGTCGGTGCGGTCGTCGGGATCGGGCAGCCACAGCCAGGCCTCGTACCCGGCCTCGCGCAGCAGCCGGACGTGCTGCGTCATCACGTGCACACCGCCGCTGTGGTGGCGCGTGGCGAACCCCGCGTAGACGATCCGCCCCGCGCCCCGTGGCGCGCTCACCAGGCGGGAGGGGTCAGATACCAGGACGCGCCGCTGCCGGTGTTGTGGGCGGGGAACGAGCCCGGTCCGAGCCCCACGTCGGCGCGCCACCCCTCGCCCCACTTGGCGTCGAGGCCCTGCAGGATCTCCGCCCGGTTGCCCTCGGAGGACTGACCGGTCGCGTTCATCGTCTGCCGGCGGAGGTGCGAGACGTACGCTCCCTCGGTGATCACGCACCGCAGGCCGGCTGCCCGCACGCGGATGGCCAGATCGAGGTCGGCGCCGTAGCCGTGGCGCGGGAACGCCACCTCGTCGAGCCCGCCCAGCCCGACGACGGACGGTACCGCGAACGCGATCGCCGTGCCGTCGCAGAAGTCGACGTCGCGGAGCACATCACGGGGGACGTACTCGGCGGCGGTGGGCGGGATGGTGTGGGCCCGCTGATGGAGCCAGAAATCGTCGTAGCAGGCCGCCGCGAGCGCGATGTCGCCCGCGGTTGCGAACGGCGCGAGCAATCCGTCGAGGAATCCGGGCGAGAGCCGGATGTCGTTGTTCAGCACCACGCAGACCGCGTGCCCGTCCTCCGACGCCGTCCGCAGCGCCCAGTTCGACGCACCGATCCAGCGCAGGTTCTCCCCCGGGCGGTACACCGAGATGTTGCCTTGCGGAAGGGCGTAGTCCCCGGCGTTGTCGACCACCACGATGCGCAGGGTCGGTTCGAGGTCACTGCCGTCACGGCAGAGGTCGGCGACGACCGCGTCGGTCAGCTCCGGCGAACCGAACGCGGGGATGACCACCAGGGCCGACGCCGTGGGCGCGGAGGGCGTCACTGCTCGGCGCGGGCGGCGCGGCCCCCGCGGCAGCCGTTCACGGTGATGGAAGACATCGGTTCCCCTCGGGTCAGGTGGACGTGTGCCACGGCAGCGAAGACTACCGGGTGTTCGACCGAACCCTTGCCATCGAGCACGCCAGCTCCTTCACGGAAGCCTTCCGCAACCCGGACGAGCCAATCGACATCGCCGGTCCGAATCCCACACCGCGCTCGCACCGGCTGGGACCACGTCCGACGGATTGCCCAGCAGAAGCAGAGCCCGGACGCCTAGGATCGGAATCATGACCGGCGACGAAGACCTCGACCCACCCGTGCCCAGCTACCTCGAGGGCATCGAGCTCAGGCGGGTCCACGACGGGAAGATCATCGAGGACCACGACGACGCATCATCACCGCCTGACGGCGCCGACACGTAGGTCTCCGACCTGCATCGTGAACCGGAGCAGCTCATCCTCCACGCCCTACCGCTGGAGGGCCTTGCCGTCCGCATCGAGGTAGTCGCGCCACGAACGCGTGGGGGTCCAGCCCAGCATCCGCTGCGCCTTGGCGCTCGAGATGCCGGAGGCGTCCGGCCGGCTCAACTGACGGAGCTCGATCTGATCGCCGTAGTACTGCTCGAGGACCTCGGCGAAGTCGTAGCCCCCTACGTTGTCGGGTGACGCGATGTAGAACACCTCATGACCCGGCAGATCCGACTCCGTGGCCAGCACGATGGCGTCGGCCAGGTCGTAGGCGTCGATGTAGCTCCACAGATTGGGGCTCAACACGGAGCTGTCGCGGATCTGCGGGCCGAGGTTCAGCTCGTAGTTGCCCTCGAACTGCACCCAGCACGGGCGGATCGAGATGCACCGGAGGTCCGACCGCCGCACGGCCGCATCCATCAGCTGCTCACCGAAATGCTTGGACAGCGCGTACGGATCCTGGGGACGGATGGGGTGCTCCTCGTCCACGGGAGCGTAGTCGGGGAGGAAATCCCGCTCGGGGAAGAAGAAGCCGGGCACGGTCTCGCTCGAGATGTACACGAATCGCTTGACCCCGAAGCTGATGGCGGCCTCGAGGACGTTGAACGTCGCCATCAGGTTGGTCTGGAAGACCACGTGGGGCGGGTTGCCCGTCGGCTCCGGGATGGCCGCGATGTGGACGACGGCGTCCGCGCCGCGCACGACGGCGTAGGCCTCGCCCGCGTCCGTGAGGTCGGCCATCGTGTACTTCGGGGCACCATCGGGCTTGCGGTCGAAGCCAGGGCGGGTCAGATCGGTGGTCATGACCTCGTGCCCGGCGTCGATCATCGCCTGGGTGGTGGCACGGCCCACCTTGCCGTGCGCTCCGGTGATCAGGACTTTCATGGGCTCTCCTTGAAGGGGGCGAGTGGGCGACGGCTGTGACGATCATGAGGCCACGTGTGCCTCCGAACGCTTGTCCTCACCTGTACACGACGTCCCGCGCACCCGCCCGACGGAGTCGGCCTCGCACCAGCGCGCGTACTGCAGCCACGATCTGTGCAGTGGCGGGAGGTACTCGGAAGCAGTACTAGGCCGGCGTCACCTTCTGCGTCCCGGCGAGCACCTGGAAGGACGTGGAGAGGCTCGACGTCGCGGCGCGGTCGGTGCGCTCGGACAGCACGTACCAGTCCATCCGCACGCCCTGAGGCCTGACCTCGAGCACGGAGTAGCCGTGGGAGTCGAAGTCGAGGTACTTCACGTGGGGGTTGTTCGTCCGGAAGCGGGCCTCGACGCCGAGTGACGCCGTGCGCGGAGGCACCTCGAGGATGTCGTCGAGGTTGTCGCTGGTCACCGAGGTGCACACGAGCTCCGTGCCCACGGAGGCGCCCGTCGTCGGGTAGGTGCTGCGGTCCGCTGGGAGGTCGCAGGCCCAGCCCGAGTGGATGTCACCCGTGAGGAACACGGTGTCGGTGATGCCGTTGTCGCCGAGGTGACGCAGCACGCGCGACTGGTCGGCCGTGTAGCCGTCCCACTGGTCGATGTTGTAGGGGACGCCGTCCACCGTCGTGGTGCCCATCAGCTTCTCCATGGCGTCGGTGGAGGCGGTGCCCATGGCCGGCGGGAACAGCACGGGCGTGATCATCACCGGGTTGCCGACGAGCTTCCACTGCGCCTGCTGCGTGGAGAGGCCGTCGAGCAGCCACTCCATCTGTGCCTCGCCCGTGATGCTGCGTGCGGGGTCCTTGATGGCCGGGTCCGTGGTGGACGGCGCCTGCTGGTCCCGGTAGGAGCGCAGGTCCAGCATCGAGATGCTCGCGAGCGCGCCGAACTCCAGGCGGCGGTACAGCTGCCCACCGGCCTCGTACCGTACCGGCATCCACTCGGCGTACGCCTGCATCGCAGCCGCGCGTCGCTCCACCCAGAGGCCCTCGGCACCCTCGGTGTGGTTCTCCGCGCCACCCTCCCAGGCGTCGTTGGTGGACTCGTGGTCGTCCCACGTCACCACGAACGGCACGGCCGCGTGCAGTGCCTGCAGGTCGGCGTCCTCCTTGTACTGCGCGTGGCGCCGGCGGTAGTGCTCCAGCGTGGTCATCTCGACGGCGGGATCGTGCGGGCGGACGACGACGTCGCGCGCCTGGTACTCGCCCGGCGCGTACTCGTAGAGGTAGTCGCCGAGGTGGAGGACGAGGTCGAGGTCACCGCGGGCGGCGAGCAGGCGGTAGGAGGAGAACCAGCCGGCCTGGAGGTTTGCGCAGGAGACGACGCCCACGCGCAGGAGGTCCACGGCCGCACCCGGCGCCGGCGCGGTGCGCGTCCGGCCGACCGGTGACTCGTCCTTCCCGCTGAGGAAGCGGTAGAAGTAGGTGGTCGCCGGGCTCAGCCCGCGGACGTCAGCCTTGACGGTGTGGTCACGCTCCGGCCCGGTCCTCACCGTGCCGCGCGCGACGACGCGGCGGAAGTCCGCCGTCGTCGACAGTTCCCAGCGCACCGGCACGGCCGGGCCCTTCCCACGGCCGGGCTTCGCATCCTTCGTGGGCGTGACGCGCGTCCACAGGAGCACGCCGTCGGGCAGTGGATCGCCCGAGGCGATGCCATGACGGAAGGTACCCGAGGCGGCGACGGCCGGGACCGCGACGGCGGTGGCGGCAGCAGCGGTGGCGGTGCCGGCGACGGCGAGCGTGCTGGCGGCCTTCAGGACGGAACGGCGGGAGAAGTCACTCATGCTCCTGATTACACCGTGCAGCACGGGCCCCGCACGCCGTTTCGGGCGGTTCGTGGCCCACTGTTCAACGGACGTTCACCGGGGCTCCGAGGGGCGCGTACGACGGCGGGCGCGCACCGCCGTCGTCCGTGCTGCCCACCTGATCACCGACGGAGGCTTGCGGACGAATTGAGCCCAGCGCTGATGAATGTCAAGTGAATGATGGGTGAACGGTAGGGTGGGGCAACAGTCTTCAGAGCCCGAAGGGGTGCCCGGCGGATCCCGGGGTCGCGATCGTGAGGAGCAGCCATGTCCGGAGTGCCAGTCCGCGTGGCCGGACGCGCCGTCGTCGTGCTCGGACACCTCGCCGTCTACACCCTGATCTGGGCCGGGCTCGCGATGCTCACGGCCGGTCTCGGTATCCGCTACTTCTGGGGCGAGATCTCGGTGACCCAGATGCGCCTGAACCTCGTGTCCGTCGAGACCGACGGCGGCGGCGGCACCCTCGTCTGGCTGGGCATCCTCGGCGTGGGCGTCGCGCCCCTTCTCCTGACCGGGGGCATCGCACTCTGGCAGCTGCACCGGCGTCGTGCGGGTCGCCATGCTGTGAAGCCCGAGTCAGCTCCGCGGAGGCGTCGCTCGCCGTGGATCATGCGCACCGTCTCCACCGCCCTGGTGGGCACACTGGTGATCGCGGGATCCACCGCGTTCGTGAGCACCGTGGGCGTCCGCGACTACGTGGCCGCCGCGGATTCCGAGTACGCGATCGGTGACTACTACGCCGCCCCGACCGTCACGAGCGCAGAGAACAAGCGCAACCTCGTGGTCGTCTACCTGGAATCGGGCGAGGAGACCCTCGCCAATGACGAGTTCTTCGAGAAGGATGCCTTCGCCGCCCTCAAGGACGTCACCCAGGAAGCCGATGGCTGGCAGAGCATCGACGGTTTCGAGCAGTACCGCGGCGGCGGCTGGACCATGTCCGGCCTCGTGAGCACCCAGTGCGGCATCCCGCTGAAGGGCTCCGGCCCGGTGGCGGACAGCACCGCTCCCTCGCCGTCGGGCGACGACGTCGAGACCTACCTCGGCGGGGTGACCTGCCTCGGTGACGTGCTGGCCGACCACGGCTACACGAACGTGTTCCTGGGCGGGGCGAACGGCTCCTTCGCCGCGAAGGACACCTTCCTCGCCACGCACGGCTACTCGACGACGAAGGACCTCACGGACTGGCGGCTGGCCGGCGAAGCCCCCGCGAGCTTCCGCAGCGACTGGGGCCTCAGCGACGAACGCCTGCTGGCCAACGCGAAGACCGAGGTGGATGCGCTGCACGCCGAGGCCGAGCGCACGGGTACGCCCTTCAACCTCTCGGTGCTGACCCTCGACACCCACGAGCCCGTGCACGTGTACGACTACTGCGGCGTGGACACCAGCAACGAGGTCACCTCGGTGTTCTCCTGCTCCATGGATCTCGTGGCGGACTTCGTACAGCATCTCCAGGATCAGGGCTACCTCGAGGACACCGCGGTGGCGATCATGGGCGACCACCTCAAGCACATGAACGCCGGCGACGCCTTCCAGGAGCAGCTTGCGGACCACCCGAACCGGACGATCTTCAACCGGCTGTGGGTCCCGGGGACCCAAGGTCCGCTCCGCTCCGGAGCGGACCAACTGAGCATGTACCCGACGCTGCTGGAGGCCGCGGGCTTCACCCTGGCCGACCGGGAGGCCGGCCTCGGCGTCTCAGCGTTCACCTCGACCCTGCCGGCGCGGTCGGCGCAGACGTTGAAGCCGGACGTCTACGGCGAGCTCCTCGACTCGCACTCGTCGGAGTTCTACGAGGGCGCCTGGGGCACCACCACCGCCGACTGACGGGTGCCTCCGCGTTGCGCCTAGGCTTGCTGCGAACCCGTACCCCGCCACGAGGAGAGCCATGACCTACGAACTGCGCACCTACATCGCCGCCCCCGGCAAGCTCGACGCCCTGCTCGAGCGGTTCCGCTCCCTCACGCTCGACCTGTTCGCCGAGTACGGGATCAGGAGCCTCGGCTACTGGACGCCCGTGGGCTCGGACGACACCCTGGTCTACCTCGTGCAGCACGACGGCGATCCGAAGGCCAACTGGACGGCGTTCGGCAGCGACCAGCGGTGGATCGACGGGAAGGCCGCCTCCGAGGTGGACGGACCTCTCTCGACGTCGATCGAGTCCGTGATGCTCGAGGCCACGGACCTGTACCCGGTGGCGGAGCCCCGTCAGCGGTAGGTCCCTCACACAGGTCTGCGACGAATGCGCAACCACCGCGGACAGCAACGCACTTCTCCTCCCCAGGGGTCGGTCAACCCGTACGGTCAAGCAACCGACTCGACCACAACCAGGGAGCATTCAATGAAGAAGTCCTCGATCATCCTCACCGCCGCGGCCGTCACAGGCCTCACCGGTCTGTCCGCCGCCCCCGCCTTCGCCGTAGCGCTCCCCTTCGACAATTGTGGTGAGGCTGAGGCGGTCGGTGTGTTCAACATCCCAGCCGGCACACCGGGTTATCAGCTGGACCTCGACCGTGACAGGGACGGATTCGGTTGTGACGCCGCGGGCACCCCGGCCTACGATCCGACGATCGTCGACAGAATCGTCGCGGAGAACACAATCGTCACACCGCCCGTCGTCACGCCGACACCGCCGCAGCAGATGGGGCAGATGCCCGTCGGAGGAGCCGACACCGGTGTGAGCCAGGCTCCCGAGGAGAGCGGCACCGGGGCGCTCGTGCTCGGCGGAGGTCTCGTGCTCGTGGCCCTCGGCGGCACCTACGCTGTTCGACGTCGTAGCGCCGTCCGCTCCTGATCGCACTGGATGCACCGATGCCCGGCACCCTCGAGGGTGCCGGGCATCGTTCGTCGTGACGACGGCGGGCGTGAACCGTCCCACTTCACGGGTCCACTAAGTGGGAATGCGCGCACATTCCCACGTAGAGGACCAGCAAAGTGGGATGGACCGCTCGCTCGCGACGTGAGGCCGGGATACGCGACGCAGACGACGGGTCAGACCTCGCACTCCCCGGGGCAGACAGGCCGCTGCACGCCGGTCCGATGAAGCGGGGTGCGGGTTACTCCGGACGCGCGAGCGGCGGAGGAGTCGTCGTCGTTGGGCGATCGCCGAACGCAGGGACCGCGGGAGGGGCGTCCTGACCCGAGAAGAGCCTCCGCTTCGGGCTCTCGCTCTTCTCCACCTCGGCGAAGACCGCCATGTCGCGCACGTTCTTCTGCACGGTGATGGCGCCGAAGAGGGACATCAGCATCGCCAGCCCGTAGAAGCCCTTCTCGGACAGCAGCATGTCCGCGTTCCAGAGGCCGATGACCAGGAGTGACAGGGCCGCGACGACGGAGAACCACGCCACGCCGTAGTAGATGTTCGTGACCGGGATGTCCTCCGCGCGGTCACGGATGGTCTTCTGGATGGAGATCACCGCGAACAGCCCGAAGAGGAGCAGCGTGAAGTAATAGCCCTTCTCGTTGAGCTCCATCGACGCGTTCCACAGGCCGATCAGGTAGGACGACACCCCCACGAGCAGCGCGACCCAGCTCGCGCCGATGAAGGCTCCCGTCGGCTTCTGCGGTACGAGCTTCGACTCAGCCATGTGTTTCCCCCTTGAAAGGTCGAGCAGGCGCTCGATGTGTCCTGGATGTGCACTCTATAGGCGATGCCCGGCACCTCGAGAGGTACCGGGCATCGTGGCGTATGCCGAGAGGGCTCAGCCGGTCGTCACGTCTCCGCTCCGACGCCGCCTGGCCAGCAGGAGGAGCCCGCCGATCAGCGCCAGCAGGATGCCGAGCCCGGCGATCATCAGCACGTTCGTGCCGGTGTAGGCGAGGTCGCCGTCCGAGGCGAAGAAGCCGTCGTCGTCGTACCCGCCGTCGTAGCCGCTGCCACCGCCGGCACCGTTCCCCGCGCCGTCGTCGGAGCCGCCGCCGGTACCGTCACCAACACCGTCATCCCCAGTGTCACCCGGGGAGGGCGAGGGCGAGGGGGAAGGCGAGGGGGTGGGGGTAGGGGTAGGCGTCGGGGTCGGGTCGACGACGGCTCCGTCGCCGACGGCCGCACGGCCCACCGACGCCGGTGCCACCGGGCTGAACTGCTCGAAGTACTCGACGGCGGCGATCAGGTCGATCTGCCCCGAGTCCGCCGGGTTCGCTCCCTCGGTAAAGACCGTGAAGCCGTCGCCCCCGCCCGCGAGGAACGAGTTCGTGGTCACGCGGAACACCTGGTCGTCCGTGATGCGCACGCCCTCGAAGCTCATCGAGGTGACGCGCTCCCCCAGCGGCGCATCCGGGAGGTACGTGTAGCCGAAGCCCTCCGAGACGCCGAGGTGCAGCTTGTCCGCGGGGTCCGCCGAGCGCCACTGCTGCTCCAGGAGCTGCTTCAGCTGGGCACCGGTGAGGTCGAGCGTGAAGAGCGTGTTGCCGAACGGCTGCACCGCCGCCACCTCGGCGTAGGTGATCGCTCCGCCGTCGTCCCCGAAGAGGAGGTCCGCGCGGACACCGCCCGGGTTCATGAACGCGATCTGCGCGGGCTCGCCGCCGAACTCCGCGTTGGACGTCGCCTCCAGCTGGATGTCCGCGATCAGGTTCGAGAGCGAGGACTCCGTGGCGCGATTCGGACCGCGGGTGATGTCCGCCGTGATGCTGCCGACCTGGACGGCGCCCTCGACGTCGGCCTTGGCCTTCGCCTCGGCGACGATCGCCGCGACCTCCGGATCCGCCGGGTACAGCGCCACGTTGCCCTCACCGGTCAGGGGCAGGAGGGCGGACTCGACGGCGACGACGTCGCCGGTCTCCCGGTCCACGCGCACCTGCAACTGGTCCAGGAGGGTGCCGTACTGGCCGGCCTGCAGCACCGGACGCTCGCGGTCCCCGAGCCCCTCGACGGGGAACGAGCAGTTGTACGCCTGGTGGGTGTGCCCGGAGAAGATGGCGTCGATCCCCGCGGAGGCACCCCGCACGAGCTCACCGTACGGCGAGTCCTCCGCGGCGATCGTGGCGCAGTCGGTGCTGCCCGAGCCGTCGTGCGCGAGGAGCACCACGACGTCGGCCTCGCCGTTGCCCTCGAAGCCGTCGCGCAGCTGGCCGGCCACGCGATTGGCGGCCTGGAGCTGGTTGCCGAACCGGAGCCCCTGGATACCGGCCGGGGACACGAGCGTCGGTGTGGCCTCGGTGACGGTGCCGATGAAGCCCACACGGACGCCGTCGACCTCCTGGACGGAGTACTCGTCCAGCACGGGCTCACCCGTGGCCGCGCTGTACACGTTCGCCCCGAGGCCGAACTGCGTTCCGCCGTAGCGCGGCAGCACGCGGTCCGTGAGATCCGCGAAGCCGCGGTCGAACTCGTGGTTGCCCACCGCGGAGACGTCGAGACCGGCGGCGACGAGCGCGTCGATCGTGGGGTTGTCCTGCTGCGAGAAGGACGTGAAGGTCGAGGCGCCGATGCTGTCTCCCGCGGAGACGAAGAGCGTGTTCGGATTCTCGGCCGTGAGGGTGTTCACCGCGCCGGCGATCACCGCAGCGCCGGCTTCGGCCCGGTTGGGCTCGAGCCGCCCGTGGAAGTCGTTGATGCCGAGCACCTGCACCGTGGTGGTGTCCGCGGTGATGTCGAAGAGCGTGGTGGTGCCGGAGACCTCGTTGCCGACGGCGATCATCGGCTTGCCCGTGGGTGAGCCCGCCGCGGGAATGAACCTGAGGCCCTCGGGCCCGAGGTCACCCGCGGCCGCGAGGTCCCCGCCGTCCTCCACGGACTGGGAGAAGTCGCGGTTGTTCACATAGGTGACGAAGGTGCTGGCGGCGGGGTCCGTGATGTCGTAGACGGCGATGCCGCCCACGCGCTCGAGTCCGATGAAGGCGTACGTCCGGCCCTCCACCTCGCCGATGGCGAGGTTCTCCGGCTCGGGGCCCTTGTCGTCGCTGCGGCCCTCGAGGTTGGACTCGGAGTGGTTGGAGTTGAAGAAGCCGGGGTTGGCGGCGTGGGTGATCTCCTCGAGGTCGTCACCCGAATCGAACACCTGGGTGCCGCCGGTGGTCCACACGGAGAAGGAGCGGCTGCCGAACGCGAACAGCTCGTCGTAGCAGCCCTCCGCGGTGAGGCCGCTGGCGGTGCTGATGTTCAGGCGGCCGAGGTCGGCATCGCCGGTCAGTCCTGCCAGCGGGCTCGTCGCGCAGAGCGGCGCGAGGCCGTCCTCGCCGAGGTCCTTGACGCGCGCCGGCTCGACGTACGCTCCCCACTCGCGGGCGTCGCCCTCGTTGGCGGTGACGAGGTACGTCTCGCCGTCGCCGGCGGTGTAGGAGTTCAGCCCGTCCGGCATGTACAGGCCCTTGAGGCCCGGGTAGGTGCGGATGTCGAAGGTCGGGGCGTCCTCGGGGTCGCGGTCCGAGGGGTCCAGGCCGTTGCCGGCGAACCCGTGGTCCTTCGCGCCGAGCGGCAGGATGTCCGTCACCGTGGCGGAGGCGAGGTCGACGACGGCGAGGGCATTCGCCTCCTGCAGCGCGGCGTAGGCTGTGCCGCCGTCGATCGCGATGTACTCGGGCTCGAGGTTCTCGGAGACCGGGCGCGCGGACCCGGCGATGCCCGCGAACACGCGGACGCCGTCGGGCAGGGGCAGCGTGCCGCCGTTCTCCGGGGTCTCGAAGGCACCGAACCCGGCGGTGCGGACGGCGGTCTGAGCGGGCGCCGCGACGGTCGCGGGGAGTGCGACGACGCTCACGGATCCCTCGGGGTCCACGGTGTATCCCTCGCTCGGCTCGCCCTCGTTGGCGACCACGGCCGTGGTGCCGTCCGGGGAGATGCTGACCATGTCCGGCAGCGCGCCGACCGTCACGGAGCCGAGGACGGCGCCGTCACCCGCGGCGTCGAAGAAGAGGAGCGTCCCCGGATCGGTCTTCACGGGCGCTTCGAGCGCGACGACGCCGAGGCCGTCCGCGCGAATGGCGACCGAGTTCGCGACGCCCTGTCCCTGGATGCCGAAGAGTCGCGCGGGCTCAGTGGGGTCGGCGACGTCGAGCACGTCCACCAGCCCGAGCTGCGCGTTGACCACGAACATGCGCTTCGACGCGGCGTGGTACGCCACGATCTCCGCGGCCGACTCGTCGAACACACCCGTCTCGAAGGAGCCGACCGGCGCGACCGTCAGCGCGGCGTCCTCGCTCGAGTAGGTGATGGGCGCGGGCACGACGGCGGCGCTCGCTGGGAGTGCCAGGAGGCAGGTGCCGGTGACGGCTACCGCCGCGAGGGCGCTCGTGAGGCTGCGGAAGGGGCGGGACGGAGCCATGGTTCTCCCAGATCGGGGTACGGGTTCCTCCCTGTGTACAAACCCGACGCGGCCTACGGGTGAACGGACGGCGCCGCCCAGGTGACGCTCATGGAACTGTCAGGGGCGCCGTACGCGCCGATCCCTCCACGCCCCGGTGCACCACAGCGCCCACAGCACCAGCAGCGGCTGGAAGAAGAGGCGGGTCAGGCGCGCGGCGTCGGTATCGAGCCCGAAGGCGCTGACGCCGTCGACGTACTGCGCGATGTTGCCGGGGAAGATGGCCACGAAGAACGCGGCGACCGTCCAGCCCACCACCAGCCGGTACCTGCCGAGAACCAGCAGCGCGGCTCCGAGGAGCAGTTCGACGACGCCGGACGCCACCACCACGAGGTCCGGGTCCAGCGGCAGCCAGGCCGGCACCTGCGCCACGAACTCCTGCCGTGCGACGGTCAGGTGAGCGGTTCCCGCGAACACGAGGAACGCTCCGAGGATCACCCGTCCCACCGTGCGTACCAGACTGTTCCCCGGGCGTCTCATCCGGTGAACCTAACACCGCAGCCCGGCCGACGGCGGTAAAGTCAGGGTGCTGCCGTTCCCAGCCCTATCACCGCGAGATCCCTTCCGGGGAGGACGCCGCCCTCGTCAGAGGGGTGCGCCCACGCGGCGATCAGGGCGACCATGGACGGCAAAGCACCCCGCTGTGAACCATGAAGGAGATCGTCATCACCGCCCGGAACCGCACCAACGTCCGCCTCCGCACCACCCTCGCCCTGCTGGCCGACCACCAGGCAGCAGGCACCGCCGTCACCCCCAGCGAACTGATGGCGCAGGCCGTGGCCGAGGTGCCCTTCGACGCCACCGAGGCGGAGCTGCTCTCCGGCGGGATCCCCCGCGGCTACAAGGCCCTGACCACGGCCACCTCGAAGCTCGTGAAGGCCGGCTGGCTCGTCAAGGGCCGTGCTGGGTGGACGGCCACCGAGGAGGGCGTCCGAGCGGTGCGCGCGTTCGACGACGCCGACCAGTTCGTCAATGCCATGCTCAGCGGTGCTCCGATCCCGGACCACGCCGAGGCACCCGTGCACGCCCCGCCCTCCCCCGAGCAGCTCGGTGAGGAGTCGACGGACTCGGCCGAGGCGTCGTCCTCCGACGCACCGGCGTCTACCGCGCCTGCTGCATCGGTGCTCTCGGACTCCTCCGACTCCTCCGCTCCCGAGGACCCGACGCCGCCGGACGTCACTCCGACCATCGAGGCTCCCGAACTCGAGGACGCCGCGTCCGGCTCCGGTTCGGGGACCTTGGACGCATGGCATGACCAGCCCCAGTCCGTGGCGCTCTCCGGCGATTTCGACCCCCTGTTCGGCGAGGCGGGCCACTGGAGTCTCGACCGGCGGGAACTGCAGCTCGACTACGACTCCGCTGCTAACACCTGGGCCCGGACCCTGCAGCTGCCTGCCGGTACGTACCAGTACAAGATCGTGGTCAACAGCTCGTGGGAGGAGAACTACGGCCGGTACGGCGAGCGCGACGGCGCCAACCACGAGCTGCATCTGCTCTCCGACACCGCGGTGACCTTCCGGTTCGACTACGGCACGAAGGACGTCGCCACCTCCTAGCCGGGATGTCCGACCGCCGACGGCCCCGTCTGCTGCACGCGCGGCGGGCGGGGGCCGTCGTCGTTCCTGTCCGCTCGGCGGTGTCACGTCAGGCGACAATTAGCTGAATCGGAAGGCTCAGCCTCTACCCGAGGACGGCGTTGGCGATGAACAGCAGCGGGATGGACCCCGCCCACACCGCCGTGGTGATACCCGACCAACCCCTCAGGGCCGCCGTGCCCTCGAGACCCGCGAACCGCGTGACCACCCAGAAGTAGGAATCGTTGAAGTAGCTGAACACCATGGATCCGGCGGTACAGGCCATGGCGGCGACGATCGGGTCGATGCCCAGTGACCCGACAAGTGGCGCCGTGACCGAAGCCGCCGTGATCATCGCGACGGTGCCGGAGCCCTGGGCGATCCGGACGAGCGTGGCGATGAGGAACGGGACCAGGAACGCGGGCAGGGGCGTCGCGGCGATGGCCTCCGCGAGAGCGTCTCCCACGCCCGAGCTGCGCAGCACCTGCCCGAGCGCTCCGCCTGCCCCCGTGATGAGGAGGATCAGCCCGGCCGACGCCGCTGCGTCTGCGAACCAGCCCTGCACCTTGGTGCGCGGGGTCCAGCGCGGCAGGAGCGTGTAGACGGCGAGGATCACGCCGATGACCAGGGCCACCACGGGGTTTCCGACGAACGCGAGGGGCGCTGCCCACGCGGACGGCTCGTACTCCCCTGCCGCTGCGCCGACCACACCCTGATTGCTCTGGTCGATCGCGCCACTGACCGTGTTGAGGATGATCAGCACCAGCGGCACGAGGAGGGGCAGCGACGCGACGAACGCGCCGACCTTGTGGGGCTTCGCGCCCGGAGGTGGCGTGCCGAGGTCCACGGAGGGATCGGCGGGCAGGTCGACGACGTCGTCGTCGTGCACCGACCCGTCGGGTCCCGCCTGCGCGTGCGCTCCGTCCAGGGGGCGATCCGCCACGGCGGTTCCGCTGCGGCCCCGGGCGGCGACGCCGCCATACACGGCCTCGCGCACCTCCTGGGACATCGACGATTCCAGCTTCGGCCCCATCCACTTGGCGTAGACCACCACGACGGGCAGGAGGATCACCGTGAACACGAGGCCCGCGAGGATGAGCGCGCCGAGGTCCGCACCGAGGATCCCCGCGACCGCGAGGGGCCCCGGTGTGGGAGGCACGAGGTGGTGGGTGAGCGTCATGCCGCAGCCGAGCGCGAGGGCGAGGGTGATGTACCCGGCGCGCTTGACCCGGGCGATGGAGCGGGCGAGCGGGTTCATGATCACGTAGCCCGAGTCGCAGAACACCGGGATGGAGACGAGCGCCCCGACGCTGCCGAGCGCCCACGGCTCGCGCCCCTTGCCGAAGAGCTTCAGGAACGCGAGCGCGAGGGCGTTGGCGGCGCCCGAGACCTCGAGGATCTTGCCGATCCCCACGCCGAGCCCGATCACGATCCCGATGGACGCGAGCGTGTTCCCGAAGCCCGTGGTGATCGAGGAGACGATGTCCAGCGGCGCCTGACCCGCGACGAGTCCCGTCACGAGCGCGGCGATCAGGAGTGCGACGAACGCATCCAGCCGGGTCTTCAGGACCAGCACCACGATGGTGGCGATGCCCAGGACCAGTGCGAGCAACAGTTGTATGTCCACGGTGACGTACTCCTCGATGACGGCCGGGCCTCGTTGCCCGGGCTCGATGTGTCAGGACCGGCGGCCGCCTCGACCGTCAGTGTGCTGTGGGTCACAGTAGCACCGCGGCATCCGCGCCTGGAGGGCAACCTTCACTCAGCGTTGTCCAAGGTCTGCCTGTGGAATGCGGTTCGCGCCCGATCGTGCGGACAGGATGACACGCAGGCGACGAAAGAGGCACGGGACGTGGGATCGATCGACAGGGAGTGGGTTCGGGAGAACCGGCACGCGGCCGACGGCGTGCGGCGATCACCCTCCGGACGAGTGCCGCGGTGGGCCATCGACGAGGCCCTGGGCAAGCAGGTCGTCCCCACTGCGTGGCGCCCTCCGACGGCGGCCAGTCGCCGCAGCAGGCGTGACCGACGGCGCCTCCGTGTGGGTACCGTCGGCGTGCTCGCCCTCGTCGCGTTCCTCTACTCGTCGCCCTCGCTCTTCTCGCACGTCGTGGTGCCCGCCGCGGCACCGTACCTCCCGGGAGCAGATGTCCCCCCGCGCGGCGTCGAGGCAGCCGACGCTCCCCTCGGGCTCCCGCCGGTTGCGCCTGCGTCGGACGCCTACAGGTTCCACGCGTCACCCGTCGGGGACCAGGACAAGATCGCCTACGACCCCTGCCGACCCGTTCACTACGTGGTCCGGCCCGACGGCGCGCCGATGGGCTCCGAGGGACTCATCGAGCAGGCTGTCGCAGAGGTCTCGGCTGCCACGGGTCTCCACTTCATCGCGGACGGAGCAACGGCGGAGGGCCCGAGCGTGGAGCGCGATCTGTACCAGCCGGGCGTGTACGGGAGAAGGTGGGTACCGGTCCTGGTGACGTGGTCGAGCCCGTCCGAAGTACCCGAACTCGCGGGCGACGTCATCGGGCTCGGAGGGAGTGATTACGCCCAGGCTCCTGGCCAGCCGCTCGTGTACGTGGGCGGGCAGGTCCACCTCGACGCCGCGGACGCCACGGACGTCCTGGCGTTCCCCGAGGGCCGGGACCGCGTCCGGGCGACGATCATGCACGAACTCGCCCACGTCGTCGGACTCGACCACGTCGACGACCCGGCGCAACTCATGCACGCCGAGAACACCGGGATCGTGTCCTTCAACGACGGTGACCGTGCGGGCCTCGCTCAACTCGGCGCCGGTCCCTGCGCACCGGGGCTGTGAACTCGCCGTGTCAAGAGTTCGGGAACAGACCCTCGATCCGGCGTACCGAAGCTCCCTCGCACGCCGGTAGATTTATCCGATGAGCAATGACGCCGCCCCGGTCCTCCGCCCGTTCAACCCGGACGGCGGTGATGATCAGCCCGCCGAAGCACTCGAGGCGATGATCGCCCAGATCGAGGCGGAAGTCGCAGAGCTCCAGTTCGACCGCTTCCGGAACAACGACGCCGTGGCGCTCGGGCAGCTCCTCGTACAGCTCGGGGTGGGGCGCAACCTGCCGATCGCGATCGGCATCAGCACACCGGATCACCTGCTGTTCCGCGCCGCGCTCAACGGCGCCACCCCGGACAACGACCACTGGCTCGCGGCGAAGAGCCGGACCGCGCTGCGCTACCGTGCGCCGTCCCTGCTCGTGGGGCTCAGGGCGCGGCGTGGCGGCGGCCGGTTCGAGGACAACCCGCTGATCGACCTGACCACGCATGCAGCGCACGGCGGGTCCTTCCCGCTCTTCATCAGGGGTGTCGGCGCCGTGGGCACGGTGACGGTGTCGGGGCTGCCGCAACTCGATGACCACCGGCTGGTGGTCGAGGCCCTCCGCACCTTCCACGCCGCCGACGGCCTCTAGTCCGAGCAGACGACGGCGGTCCGCCAGGTGCGGCACCGCCGTCGCCCTTCGGTCACAGCGCCGCGTCGATGGCCTCCGCGATGGGCGTGGGGCCGCTGTTGAACCGGATCGTCTTGTCCACGGTGCCGAGATCGGCGAGGACCACCGCGGCGACGTGCGCCACGTCCTCGCGCGGCACGGAATCCTGCTGCGGTTCGTCACCGACCTCGATCCGCCCGGTGCCGGGCTCGGTGGTCAGCCCTCCGGGTCCGAGGATGGTCCAGGCGAGCTTCGAGGCGCGCAGGTGCTGGTCCGCTGCGGCCTTGGCCTCCGCGTAGTGGAAGAACCCGTTGTCCTCGGGCACCCCGTGATCCGTCCGCGAGCCGATGTAGGACACCATGACGTAGCGGCCCACCGAGGCGAGCTCCGCAGCGTCCATCGAGCGGATCGCGGCGTCGCGGTCGATCGCGTAGGTGGCCTCGGGACTGCCGCCGCCCGCGCCGGCGGACCAGACCACGGCGTCGTGCCCGCGGAAGAGGTCCGCCATCTCGTCGACCGACAGCGAGGACACGTCCGCCACCACGGGCGTGCCGCCGATCTTCTCGACGTCGCCCGCGTGGTCGGGGTTCCGGAACACGGAACTCACGTGGTGGCCCTGGCCGGTCAGGAGCTCGGTGAGGTGCAGCGCTACTTTGCCGTGCCCGCCGATGATGGCTACGCGTGACATGGGATCTCCTTCGAATCGGTGGTCGGTTCCCCTTCGACGCTAGACCTCGTCACCGACGGAGCGCCACCGCCCGCAGTGGGTTCAGCCGCTGGCGGAGGCCTGCTACGACGCGTCGATGGGCAGCAGCAGGTCCTTGACCGCCGGATCGGTGCGGAGGAACTCCTGCACGGCCGGGTCGGCGAAGGCCTCGGTGAGCTTCCTGATGTTGTCCGTGTCGAGATAGTCGGTGCCGACGGTCAACTGCGAGGCGAACTCGTCCGGCGCCGCGGGAGCGAAGATCTGCTGTTCGAGCGGAACCTTGGCCGCGGTGTAGTACTCGGTGTATCCGACGGCTGCGTCGAGGTCCGGCAGAGCACGCGACTGCGCCCCGAAGTCGAGCAGCGTGAAGGAGAGGTTCTTCGGATTGGACTCGATGTCCTCCTGCGTGGCCGTCCACTTGTCCATGCCGTCCTTCAGGGTGATGAGGCCGGCACGCTCGAGCAGCCAGAGCCCCTGGGCCTCGTTGGCGGGATCCGAGTACAGCGAGATGGTGCCGCCGTCGGGGATCTGGTCCACGCTCGTGTACTTGTCCGACCAGATGCCGAAGCCCCAGCGGAACACCGGTGCCACGGCGGTCTCGCGGAAGTCGGGGTTCGCTTCGAGGACCTGCCCGAGCCACAGTTCGTGCTGGTAGATCGTGGCTGCGACCTCTCCCTCACTCACGGCGCGGTTGATCGTGTTGCTGTCGCTGAGTCCTCGGAACTCGATGTCGATGCCGTACTCCGGCGCCACCTCGCGGTCGATGAACTCGATGAGCGCCTGCTCCGCATGGTTGCCCTCGGCCGTGGCCACGAGGAGCGTGGCGCCCTCCGTCTCTGCGGCGGATTCCGCAGGATTCAGGAGCGGGACGGCGATGAAGGCGCCCGCGGCGAGCACGGCAACGGCTCCTCCCGCGATCCACGGCGCCCGGCGCCGCCGTCGGAGCGTGAAGCCGTGACCGGCCGCGGGTACTGATGCGACCGGGGTGTCGGAAGGGGTCGTGGCGGGACTGCTGGACGAAGTGTTCTCGGTCATGATGAAGGCCTTTCTGGGCACGCCGAAGGACGTGATGGCGGGAGGGAGGGAGGGGAAGGAGGTGTGCGAGGGACGGGACCGGTGTGTCAGGCCCGCTGCAGGCGTTGCTGAGGGGTGGTGTGGCGGACGAGCCGATCGCCGGTCACCTGAACGAGTGCCACCGTGGCGACGAGGATCACGATCGTCGCGAGCATCACCGTGTTGTCGAAGCGCTGGTAACCGTAGGTCACGGCGACGTACCCGATACCCCCGGCGCCGATCGTGCCGGCGATGGCCGAGTACTCGATCATCGCGATCACCTGGATGGTGAGACCGCCGATCACCGCGGGCACGGCCTCGCTGAACTGCGCGGTCCGCATGACCTGGAAGGTGGAGCCACCCGAGGCGCGGGCCACCTGGACGACGGACGGCGGGACGGACCGCAGGGCGTTCTCGACGATCCGCGTGAAGAAGGCGATGCCCGCCAGTGACATCGGCAGCACGGCAGCGGCGATACCGATGTTGGTCCCCGTGATGAAGCGTGTGAACGGCACGATCGCCGCCATCAGGATGAGGAAGGGCAGTGACCGGCCGATGCTGATGATCCAGCTGAGCGCGGTATGCACCGCCGGACGTTCGTGGAGTCCGCCCGGCGCGAGGTTGTGGAGCAGTACCCCCAGTGGGGTGCCGAGGACGACGACGACGGCCATGACGATGCCGACCATCGCGACGGTCTCGCCGTAGGCGGGAGCCAGCAGCGCGGGGAGGTCCCGGATGAGCACGTCCGCGCGGGGCAGCACGAGGGCGCTCATGCCACGCTCCCGACGGCCCCGGTGAGGACTCGCTCGGTGGCGCCGGCGGGCACCCTCCGGAGATCCGGCGTGCCGCTCAGGCCGCACCGGGCGAGCGCTGCTGCCACGCGGGCGTCGTCGTCCGTCCCGATGCCCAGGGTGGCGCTGCCGGTGTTGACCCCGTGCACCGTCTCGACGGCTGCACCGAGCAGGTGGACGGCGACCCCGAGCTCTGCCGTGACGCGCTGGATCCAGTCGCCGGGTACGGAGGTGGAGTCGTAGGTGACGAACCATGCGCGGGTTCCGCTCTCGGCACCGGCGTGTCCGCGGCGGGGCTGCAACGACCTCCCGAGCCGGGATTCGTGCGAGGTCAGCAGATCCACCAGGGAGCCCTGCTCCACGATCCGCCCGTGATCGAGCCGCGCCACGGTGTCCGCGACCTGACGCACCGTGTCCATCTCGTGGGTGATGAGGACGACCGTCAGCTCGAGATCGTCCCGGAGTTCTCGGAGGAGCCCGACGACGGAGCGTGTGGTGTCCGGGTCCAGCCCCGACGTGGCTTCGTCGGCGAGCAGGATGCTGGGTCGCAGGGCGAGCGCGCGTGCGATCCCGACCCGCTGCGCCTGGCCGCCCGAGAGCTGGAACGGGTAGTGCCCGGCTTTGTCGGCGAGCCCCACGCGGTCCAGCAACTCGTGCACACGGGCCGCCGTCTCCTGCGGTGTCACGCCGAGGAAATCGAGGGGCAGGGCGACGTTCTCGGCGGCCGTGCGCCGGCTCAGCAGACTCGAGGACTGGAAGACGGTGCCGATGCGGCGCCGTGCCTCGCGGAGGTGTTTCTCGGGCAGGCCGGACAGGTCCTCGCCGTTCACCACCACGGACCCCGAGGTGGGACGCTCCAGCAGGTTGATGCACTGGGCGAGGGTGCTCTTGCCCGCGCCGCTCGGTCCGACGACGGCCGCGATGCGCCCGGTGGGCACCTCGAAATTGAGTCGGTCGAGAACGGTGACGGCGGTGCCTCCGTGGCCATAGGTCTTGGTCAGGTGTCGTAGAGAGATCATGGGGTTCCTCGGAAAGGGCGGAGTGGATCGATAGAACGGCGCTGGACGGCGGCGCCGGGAATCTGTGCCGCAGGTTGACGCAGGACGACGGCGCCGGACGTCGGTTCAGGTGCGCGTCAGGTGCGCTTCAAGAGCGGACGGGCTGGAGTCGGTACCGCGCTCCGCGGTGATCCTCCGGCAGGCGGTCGCCCTTGCCGAACAACTTCTGACGCAGTGTCCCCTCGGCGTACTCCGTGGGATAGGCGCCGCGCTTCTGCAGCTCGGGGATCACGTGCGTGATGACGTCCTCGAAGGAGCCGGGCGTGATGGCGTAGGCGAGGTTGAAGCCGTCGACGTCGGTCTCGTCGACCCACGCCTGGAGCTCGTCGGCCACCTGGGCACCGGAGCCGACGATCCGAGGCCCGAGCCCTCCGATCCCCGCCCATTCCGCGATGTCGCGGACCGTCCACGGGGCGCCGTCGTCGTTCACCTTCTGGAAGTTCGCGACGGCGGACTGGATGGCATTCGACTCGACGTTGCCGAGTGGCTCGTCGGGGTCGTAGATGCTGAGATCGATCCCGAGCCAGCCGGACAGCAGCACGAGGGCGCCCTCGTAGCTGACGTACTGCTGGTAGTCGGCGTGCTTCGCCCGGGCCTTCTCCTCGGTCTCGTCGGTGATGATCGTGAGCATCGTGTAGATCCGCACCGCGTAGCGATCCCGACCCGCCGCCTCCACCGCGTCCCGGATACGGGACACGGAGTCCTTGAGGATGGCCTTCGTGGGCGCACCGACGAACACGGCTTCTGCGTTGCCGGCCGCGAAACGGACGCCGCGGGGCGAAGCTCCGGCCTGATAGATCACCGGGGTCCGCTGCGGCGACGGCTCGCTCAGGTGGATGCCGGGGACGGTGAAGTAAGTGCCGTCGTGCCCGATGTCGTGGACCTTGGCGGGGTCGGTGAAGACGCCGGTGGCGCGGTCGCGGACCACGGCGTCGTCCTCCCAGGACCCCTCGAGGAGCTTGTAGAGGACCTCGAGGTACTCGTCGGCGTGGTCGTAGCGCTCATCGTGTTCGAGCTGGTCCTCGTTGCCCATGTTCCGGGCGGCCGAGGGCAGGTAGCCCGTGACGACGTTCCAGCCCACCCGCCCGTTGGTGAGGTGGTCCAGGGTGGAGAGGCGACGGGCGAAGGGGTACGGGTGCTCGTAGGCGGTGCCTGCCGTGACGCCGAAGCCGAGGTGGTCGGTCACGAGGGCCATGGCGGAGACCAGCAGGAACGGATCGTTGACGGGTGTCTGCGTGCCCTGCCGGAGGGTCGCCTCGTTGGAGCCGCCGTAGACGTCGTAGGTACCGAGCACGTCGGCGATGAAGATGCCGTCGAACAGACCCTTCTCGAGCGTCTGCGCGAGATCGGCCCAGTACCGCAGGTCCTTGTAGCGCCAGGACTGGTCCTCGGGGTGCCGCCACAGCCCGGGCGACTGGTGGCCCACGCAGTTCATGTCGAAGGCGTTGAAACGGATGTGCCGTGCGGGAGCGGGCATGAAGAATCCTCGTGTCGAGGCACTGCCGTGGAGGGAGCGCCGTACTTGCCCGGCAGCTCAGCCGGACCGAATCCTCACCTGGGGCACCCCGCTACAGCGAGAGGGTTGCCGTCCAACGAACCAGGGTTTTGCGTTGGAACTCGTGATTCTGGGTCCGAGCCTAGGCCGGGTGTTCCGCGGACGTCCACCCTCCCGGGTCACAGTGCGTCACGAACCTCCGCTCCGGCGACGGGGTCACCAGCGGTCACCGCAGGTAGGAGGCGCCGTTCACGTCGATCACGGTGCCGCTGACCCAGACCGGCGCATCGGTGGCGAGCCAGGCCACCGCCTGCGCCACCTCCTCCGCCGTCGCGACCCGGTTGAAGGCGCTCTGGGCGCGCACGGCGTCGCCCGCGGGGCCGTCGAGCACGGTGCGGCCCATGGCGGTCTCCACGAAGCCGGGCGCCACGGCGGCCGAGAGGATGCCGTGCGGCGCCAGTGCCACCGCGAGCGACTGCGTCATGGAGTGCAGCGCCGCCTTGCTCGCGCCGTACGCGGGCGTGGTCGGCTCGCCCCGGTAGGCGCCGCGCGAGCCCACGGCGACGAGGCGGCCGCCGTCGGGCCCCTGGGGGCGCTCGATCAGGTGCCGCGCGACGAGCCACGCGAGGTTCGCCGGGCCGGTCAGGTTGACGGCGAGCGTGCGCTGCCAAGCGCGCTGCCACTCCTCGTAGGAGGTGGAATCGATCGGATGGGCAGTGAACACGCCGGCGTTGTTGACGAGCACGTCGACCCCGCCGAGTACACCGACGGCGTCCGTCAGGATGCGGGAGCAGGCCTCCGGGTCCGCGACATCACCGACGACGACGGCGTGGCCCTCCCCGGGAAGACCTGCGCGAACCGACTCCGCGGCGTCGACGTCCCGGCCCGCGTGCACGCCCACGCGGTGCCCGCGGCCTGCGAGTTCGACGGCGATGCCGGCGCCGATGCCGCGACTCGCGCCGGTGACCAGGATGCTCAGCGTCATGCTCCTGACGCTACAACCTGCACGGCTCCAGACGTCGGCCCTGTGCACCTGTGGATACTCCCGCCATTGTGGGAGTCACCCTTGCTAGGCTGGCTCACCACTTGCCCCTCCGCGTGCCGAAGGATGTCATGGAACCGTTCACAACCCACCTCGAGAGGGGCTTCCTCCGTCTGCGGTGGCGACGCGGAGTGGAGGTCACCCACCCCGTCGCCGTCGCTGCCGCCCGCGCCCTCGCCGAGCACCACGGCCCCACGGCGCTGCCTCTCCTCGTCCACATGCACGGGATCACGGGCATCACCCCGGAGGCACGGGTGGGCATGAGTTCGTACACCGGCTTCAGCCGCGTGGCCATCGTCGGCGAGGATGCCGTGGACGAGGTGATGTCCGGCTTCGCGCACCGCTCCCCCACGACATCCCGGTACTTCTCCTCCGAGGCCGATGCCCTGAGCTGGCTCGTCGATGCCCCCGGTCGGGATGCCGTCGCCACCCACCACGAGTCCCCTGCCGGTCAGGAATCGGCGCGTTGACCACCGGCGCTCGTCGATGCCAGAGTCGGGACCATGAGTGAGCACACGAAGGACGACATCTCCGTCAGCGACGACGGCGCGAAGACCCGCTACGTCGCTATGCTCGACGGCAACCCCGCGGGCATCGCCGCCTACGAGCGCTCGGGTGACACGATCGTCTTCACGCACACGGTCGTCGACGAGGACCTCGAGGGCAGAGGCATCGGCAGTGTCCTGATCCGGCACGCGCTCGACGACGCCCGATCGCAGAACCTCACGGTGGTGCCCCGCTGCGAGTTCGTGGCCGCGTTCATCGACGACCATCCCGAATACCAGGACCTCACCGACCGCTCCGCCTGAGCCGGACGAACCTCCGCGGCCCCCTACGGAGTGGAACCTGTCCGTCGGCGCCGCCCGCGTTACTGATCAGGCCGAGCCGCGTCGATCCGATAACACCGCGCGCGCTCGGGATCAGGCCGAGCTGCGTCCGCCCGCCGGAAGGGCCGCATCGATCAGCACCTCGGCCGCCTGACGCGCGTGGTCCGCCGCGCTAGCGGTGCCGGCGATCGCCGCCGTCGTCTGCGCTCCCTCCGCGAGGATGGACAGCTGCGGAGCCAGGTGCGACGGCGCCCCTGCCTCCTGCGCGAGCTCACCGACGTACCGCTGGAAGGACTCCTTGTGCTTCCGCGCGTACTCGGCGACGTCCGGGCTCACGGCGCCCAGTTCCGCGAAGCTGTTGATGAAGCCGCACCCACGGAACGAGTCCTGGCCGAACCACTCGGCCAGGTAGTCGAAGATCGCCAGGAGCCGGTCCCGTGGGGTGGACGCGCGGCGGACCCTGGCGTCCAGCCCGTCCGTCCAGGACGCGTGCCACCGCTCGAGGACGGCCATCACGATGCTGCTCTTCGAGGGGAACTCCTGGTACAGCCGCTTGAGCGAGACACCGGCCGCCGTGCGCAGCTCGTCCATGCCCACGGACTGGATGCCTCGGGCGTTGTAGAGCTCATCGGCGCTCGCGATGATGCGTGATCGCACGTCGTCGGAAATCATCCAGCCATTCTACTTGTTTTGAGAACGATCGTTCTATACTCTGTGATCAGCAGGAGAGAACGACCGTTCTCACCGCTCGAGGAAAGGACGCACGTCATGGGTTTCATCAAGGTCGGCACCGAGAACAGCACGGATCTCCACCTCTACTACGAGGACCACGGCACCGGTCAGCCGGTCGTCCTCATCCACGGCTACCCGCTCGACGGCGGCTCCTGGGAGAAGCAGACCGCAGCCCTCCTCACCGCCGGCTACCGTGTCATCACCTACGACCGCCGCGGCTTCGGGCAATCCAGCAAGCCGACCACCGGCTACGACTACGACACCTTCGCCGCTGACCTCAACACGGTCCTCGAGACCCTCGACCTCACGGACGCCGTCCTCGTCGGATTCTCCATGGGCACGGGTGAGGTGGGCCGCTACATCGGCACCTACGGAGAGGCCCGCGTCGCCAAGGCCGTCTTCCTCGCCTCGCTCGAACCGTTCCTCCTGCAGACCGATGACAACGCCGCCGGCGTGCCCTCGACGGTATTCGACGGCATCCGTTCGGCCGCCATGGAGGACCGCTACGCCTGGTTCACGAACTTCTACAAGGACTTCTTCAACACCGACGTCTACCTCGGCAACCGCCTCAGCGAGGAAGCACTCCGGGGGGCCTGGAACGTGGCAGCGGGCTCGTCCTGGTACGCCTCCTTCGCTGTCGTCGATTCCTGGCTGACCGACTTCCGCGCCGACATCGCCAAGATCACCGTGCCCACCCTGATCGCCCACGGCACCGAGGACCGCATCCTGCCCATCGACTCCACGGGCCGCGAGTTCACCAAGCACCTGCCTGCCGCGGAGTACGTCGAGATCGAGGGCGCACCGCACGGCATGCTGTGGACGCACGGCGCCGAGATCAACGAGATCCTGCTCCCCTTCCTCGCGAAGTAGCCGCACGAGCGGGAGGGGCGCCGGTTCGTCCGGCGCCCCTCCCGTCGTGGTCACGTCACACGCGTGTGCCGTGCGTGGACGTCAGAACTGGATGCCGCGCGTGAGTGCGCCGTCGATCAGCAGGTTGGCACCGGTGGTCCGGCTGGAGCGCGGGCTGGCGAGGAACACGACGGCGTCCGCCACCTCCTGCGGGGTACCCAGGCGGCCTGTGGGGTTGAGCCCGAGGGCCGTGGCGAACAGGTCCGGGTTGCCGCTCTCGATGCCCTGCCACACCCCGCCCTCGTGGTACGTGTTGCCCGGCGACACGGTGTTCGCGCGGATGCCCTGGCCCGCGAGCTGGAACGCGAGCCCGGCCATGTACCCGATCAGCGCGGACTTCACGGTGCCGTAGGGACCGGACGCGAAGTCCACCTCGCGTCCGGAGACGCTCGAGATCGCGGTGATCGACGGCGTCGGACTGTTCGCCAGGTGCGGCAGCGACGCCTTTACCAGGCGCACCGTACCGAGGAGGTCCACGCGCAGGCTCGCCTCCCAGTTCTCCTCGGTGTCCTCGATGGCGAGCGCGCTCACGTTGCTCACCACGGCGTCGATCCGGCCGAAGTCCGCCGCCACGGCCTCCACCCAGGCAGCGACCGCCGCGCCGTCACCGACGTCGAGCACGTACCCGGAGACCCGGCCCGACGACGACGCGAACGCCTGCTCCGTCGCCGCGACCTCCGCTGCGTTGCGCGCGCAGAACGCGACATGCGCGCCCTCCGCCGCGAAGGACTCGACGATGGCGCGGCCGATACCCTTCGTACCGCCGGTGACGACGGCGGTGATGCCGTCCAGGTGCAGGTCCATGGTGTGCCTTTCGGAAGGGGGTGGCCGGGCGGGTGAGCAGGCGGATCAAGGGTCGGGTCAGCGGAGGGCCGCGGCCTCGCGGCGCAGGTGCGCGTGGAGCCCGCCGTAGGCGTCGGCCGCCGGGAACAGCGCCTTGGGCGCCTTGACCACCACGCTGTAGTTGGCGTCCACGGCGTTGGCGATCGGCGCCAGTGCCGTCTGCGTGAGCAGCTGGTAGGCGTCGAGGTGGTGCAGTCCGAAGAGGTCGCCGAACCAGCGCACCATCTCCACCTGGCCGATCCGCCAGGAGTCCTCCATGGGCCGGGACGAGCCCACGGCCATCCAGTGGTAGTCGGTCTCCAGCCGCGGCCATGCCGGGGCTCCGCCCTTGATGAGGTCCACGATGATGGTCGAGTGCATGGCCCCTTCGACCGCCGTGCCGCACGCCTCGCCCTCACCCTGCCGGTAGTGGCCGTCGCCGATCGAGAACAGCGCGCCCTCCACGTTCGCACCGAGGTACACCGTGGTGCCCGCCTTGACGTCCGGCGCGTCCATGTTGCCGCCGAACCGCTCGGGCACGAGGCTCGAGCGCACCTCTCCCCCGGGCGGGGCCACACCCACGGTCCCGAGCATCGGCTCGAGCGGCAGCGCCACCTCGAAATCGCCGTGGCGTGACTGGAACCCCACGGTGCGGCGCTCGGTGTCCACGTGGTAGATCCAGGTGATGTCCGGCAGCGGGTCCTGCAGCGTGGCCGTGCGGTCGGTGCTCGTGAGCCCGCCGAAGAAGGGGATGGTCGCCGAGGCCCCGTAGGACCGCGCGGGCGTGAGATCGACGACGTGCAGGGCGAGGGTGTCCCCCGGCTCCGCGCCCTCCACGTAGAACGGCCCGGTCTGCGGGTTCACGAAGTTGAGGTCCACCTTCTCGCCCGAGACGTCGTCCACCGAGGTCAGCGCGTTGTTGAAGGCGTCCTCGGACCACAGCTTCAGCGCCGTACCGGGGCGCACCGTCATGACGGGTGCGCTCCCGCCGAAGGTGTAGACGAGCTGATCGGGCCGCGGGTGGTACTCGATGATCTCCATGACCGGATGCTACGGGCAGCCTCCGGACCCGACAAGGGCCGTCCGCGTCAGTTGGCGAGGACGTCCACGAGACGCAGCTCGGCCGTCCACAGCCCCACGGAATCGCCGGTGTTGTTGAGGATCGACGCCGTGTACCCATTGAAGTACGAGGTTGCGGTGTTGGTGCCCGGGCCGGTGTGGACCTTCAGCTCGGCCCCGGGCTGCAGCACGTACCCCTCGCCGACGCTCAGCACGTTGTTGGCGGCGTCGCGGAGGAACCAGCCACTCACGTCCACGGCCGACGCCGACGTGTTGCGCAGCGTGACGTACTCCCCGCCGTCCGGCAGGACGTCGTCGCCCGCCGGGTTATTGATGGCCTCGCTGATCTCCACGGCGGCGCCGGGGAACACGGGTAGTCCGCGGAGGAAGCGGCCGATCTGGATCGGGAAGTCCGTGGTCACGGCGTCCACCCCGAGGTCCACGACGGCCTGCACGGCCTCCGGGGAATTGACGGTGTACACGCTCATGACGAGCCCGGCCGCCTGGACGCGCGCGACGTCGGCGGCGGTGAGGCCGCGGTAGTTCGCCCCGATGGAGTCGACGTAGGTGGCCAACTCGGCGAGGACCGCGGCCGAGGGGGCGGCGCCGGTGAGCTGCTGGAGGGGCACCTCGGGTGCGAGCTCGGCGAAGCGGCGGTTGGAGGCGGCATCGAACCCGATGACCTGCACCTTGTCCACCGCCACGAGCTTCTGCCAGGCCGGGTTCCCGGTGAGTTCGTCCGCGACGAGCTGCTCGATCCCGGGTGAGTTCCGCGGGCTCTTGATCTCGATGTACACGCCGGTGGTGCGGGTGGCGGCCTTCACGGCGTCGTCGAGGTGCGGGATGCGCTCGCCGACGAAGCGCGCGTCGAAGGAGGAGCCGGCGTCGAGCTGCTGGAGCTCGGCCCAGGTGAAGGAGGTGATGGGATCGTTGGCGCGCTCGGGGAAGACCTCCTCCACGTCGGTGGTGCGGGCCGGGGTGTCGTCGTGGAAGAGGAACGGCACGCCATCCGCGCTGAGCTGCACGTCGATCTCGATGAACTCCGCTCCGGACGCCCGGCCGTCCCGGAACGCGGCGACGGTGTTCTCCGGAGCAGTGCCGCCGGCGCCGCGGTGGCCCACGAGGAGGGGTGCCCCGACCTGGCGCTTCGCCGGGTGCGCCGTCGGCACGTCGGCCACGCGGGCGGCCTGCGCCGGGACGGCGAGGAACGAGAGCCCGACGGCGATCGCGGCTGCGCGGGCGACGGGACGGACGATGCGGTGCGGCATGGAGTTCCTTCGGTCGGTGGCCTCACGCCGGATCCGGTGCAACGCGGCGCACCCCTCATGCAACAGCCCGAACCCGACGCGCTGAGCAACGGTGCGTGAACGCCCGGTGAAGGAGAACTGCACCCACCTGACACTTCCGGGCACCGATCATCGGGCGCGGACGCCAGCGGCCTCGTAGCGTGGGGAGGGAAAGGAGGCGGTGCCCGTGGAACTCTGGAACCGCGCGATCGAACTCATCGAGGAAGACCTCACGGCGCCGGTGGACGTCGGCGCGCTCGCCCGGACGGCGCTCACGTCCGAGTACCACTTCCGCCGCATGTTCGCGTCCCTCGCGGGCCTGCCCCTCTGGCGAGTACATCCGCCGGCGGCGCCTGACGGTCGCCACCGCGGAGATCGTGGACGGGATGCCCGTCCTCGAGGTGGCCGTCCGCTACGGATACGGATCGGCCGAGGCGTTCACCCGAGCGTTCAAGGCCATGCACGGGCTGACGCCCTCCGACGCGCGCCTTCCCGGCGCCGCACTCCACTCACAACCGCACCTGAGGTTCCATCTACGCATCGAAGGGAGATCGACCATGAAGCACCGGATCGTCACGAAGGAGGAGTTCGCGCTGGTGGGCCTCCGAACACGCGTGGCACTCGTCCACGAGGGCCACAACCCCGCGATCGAGGAGTTCGAACGCAGCCTGGACGAGGGCGTCGACGCCGTCCTCGCGGAACTCGTCGACACCGAGCCCGCCGGCCCGCTCGCCGTCACGGACAATCTCGAGGACCCCTCCACGGAGGGCACCGCCCTGGACTACTGGCACGCCGTCGCCACGACGCAACCTGCTCGGGAGGGTTTCGAGCGGTTGCCCGTACCCGCCGGGACGTGGGTGGTGTTCGAGACCGAGGGCGCTTTCCCGCAGGCGCTCCAGCAGATGTGGGCGGACGCCGCGGCGGAGTGGTTCCCGGCGAACCCCTACCGCTGGGCGCCCGGCCCGCAGCTGCTGAGCGTGCAGCCCGACCTCGGCGGGTCGAGCGGCCGCGGGCAGCTGTGGATCCCGATCGAACCGGCCTGAGATGAAGGGGCCGGGCTCAGGCCCTGCCCTTGAGGATCAGGTTCCAGTAGACCTTGGGCAGCAGGATCCGCTCGGCCACGAAGGTCAGGCGGCGCTCGCGGGCGAGGTTGTTCCAGCCGGGCACAGTGGGCATGGGCGAGTACTTGTCGTCGAACTCGGAGAACACCACGGTGTTCCGGGTGACCACGAAGGGGCACGCCGAGTAGTGGTTGTACTCGGCCGTGGGCTTCTTGCCTTTGAGCACGGCCCGGATGTTCTTCGCGAGCACCTTCGTCTGCATCCGCAGCGCAGCGCCCGACTTCGAATTGAGCGTGGAGGCGGCGTCACCGAGCGACCAGATCTCCGGGAAACGCGGGTGGCGCAGGATCACGGGATCCACCTCCACGAACCCGCCGATGTTCCCGGGAGCGGGCAGGTCGGTGGTCTTCAGCCATTCGGGCGCGGACTGCGGCGGGACCACGTGCAGCACCTCGTACCCGAGGGTCTCGGAAGCCCCGGTGACGGTGTTGGTCAGGCGCACCGAACGGCCCGTGGGATCCACGGAGGCGAGTTCGGTGCTGTAGCGCACCTCGATGCCGTACTCGTCGATCTTGCGGCCCAGTTCCTCGTCGACGATCTCCATCCCGAAGATGGTGGGGGTGGCCACCGCGAGGACCACCCGGATGTCCTCGAGGACGCCCTGGCGCCGCCAGTAGTCGCACGCGAGGTACATGGGCTTCTGGGCGGCGCCGTCGCACGATGCCGGTCCGGGGGGCTGGGTGAAGACCACGGTGCCGCCGGTGACCGCCCGCAGGAGCTTCCATGCCTTGGGAGCGAGTTCGAACTCGTAGTTGGAGGCACCGAACGGGCCCTCCATGGCGTCCTTGAGGCCCGGGATCGCGTTCCAGTCGTTCTGGATGCCCGGGCAGATCACCAGGTGGTCGTAGGTGACGGCCGAGCCGGAGGCGAGCAGCACCGTCCTGGTCTCGGTGCTGACGTCCGTGGCCTTGTCCCTGATCCAGGTGACCCCCTTCGGCATCACCTCGGACTGCAGGCGGACCGCCTCCAGCGCGTCGGCGGTTCCGCCGGCGATGTGCGAGAAGAGCGGCTGGTAGTAGTGGCGCTCGCGTGGCTCGATGACCGCGACGTCCTTCATCCGGTACCGCTTCAGGCGCCCGGCGAGCGAGACGCCCGCGTTGCCCCCGCCGATGACGAGGATGCGGTGGTGCCGTTTCTCGCCCGGTTCCGGCACCACCGGAACGGTGCGGCCCGCCGATCTGGTGCTCGTGCTGGCGCTCGATTCGATGACCGCTACCTCTTCCGCTGTGCGTTGCCCTGCGCTACGTGCGATGCCCTGCCGATCCTTCGACAGTACCGCTCGGTGCCGACAGTGGGCGCTGCTCCGCGGGGGAGGCGGACGGGCACGACAGTGTGCAGCGGGTCAGCCTTTGGAGGCCTGCGCGTCCTCCGTGCGCACGCCGACGGTTCAGGAGCGGGCGTAGCGCCGGACGAACGCGCCGAGGATCCGCGCCGGCTGGTCCACCGCCAGGGCCCGCGCCCTCGCCATGTACTCCTCGGCCTGCTCCGGCGGGAAGTAGCCGGCGTGCCGGTAGGTGTCGATGCGCCCCACGAGCGCCTCGACGTCGAGCTCCGGGTGGAACTGCGTGGCGTAGACGTTCTCGCCGACCCGGAACATCTGCACCGGGCACGTGGCGGAGGAGGCGAGGAGCACGGCACCCGGCGGGAGCGCCGCGCAGGCCTCCTTGTGTCCCACGAACGCGGGGAACGACGACGGCAGCCCCGCCAGCAGCGGGTCCGCCGCGCCGTCGTCGGTCACGGTCACCTCGACGGCGCCGATGGACTCCGCGTACGTGCTGTCCACCACGGCACCCTGGTGCCGGCCGAGGGTGCCGACACCGTAGCAGGCGCCGAGGAACGGGACGTCCTCGGGTACCACGCGGTCCAGCAGCGCCCCGAGTTCGCCCTCGACGCGGAGCTGCACGGCGCTCTTGGACTCCTCGGGATCGGAGGCGTTGAAGGGGCTCCCGCCGAGGAAGATCCCCGAGTAGTCCGCGAGATCGACCTCCGGGAGCGGCCCGGCCTCGAGCCGGACCCGCCGCAGTTCCGACTCGGCCAGACCGCCGAAGCGGAGGAAGCTCCTGTACTCGGCGTCGGCCGCGGCGTCCTCGGCTCGCGTGGCCAGCAGCAGGAAGGGTTTCACCCCTCGATGCTACTGGCCTCCAGGACCGCCGCCCCGCCGTCGGCCGCCACCTCGCTGCCACCCGCCGCGCGCGCCCGGAACCTCGCGCCGTCTGGGCCGGTGACCCGGTAGCCCCCGCCCGCTCCGGATACCCGGAACTCCCCCGAGGACCCGTCAGGCGTGGTCACGGTCACCACCGTGCCGTCGGCGGCGCCCGGGTAGACGGTGACGAGGGGGTCCTCGAGGTAGTCGTAGTCGGGGCGGTCGGAGCGGTTGCCGGTCACCAGCACCGCGCCTTCCCGCACCCACACCGGCAGGGAGTCGAAGCCGTGCACCTCACGCCGCCACGCTCCCCCGGTGACCACCTCTCCCGTGAGCAGCTGCGTCCACGTACCGGCGGGCAGGTAGTACTCCACCTCGCCGCCGGCCGAGAACACGGGGGCCACCAGGAGATCCGGGCCCAGCATGTACTGGCGGTCCAGGTGCGCGACGGCGGGATCACCCGGGAACGCGAGCTGCATGGGCCGCATGAACGGTGTACCCCTCGTGTGCGCCTCCAGGCCCACGGAGTACAGGTACGGCATGAGGGACAGTTTGAGCCGCGTGAAGGTCCGCGTGACGTCCACGGCACTCTGGCCCGCGGGCTCGTCGCCGGTGTCGAAGGCCCATGGGACGCGGTAGTTGGTGGAGCCGTGCAGGCGCGAGTGGCTCGAGAGCAGCCCGAAGGCCAGCCAGCGCTTGAACACGGCGGGGTCGGGTGAGCCCTCGAAGCCGCCGATGTCGTGGCTCCAGTACCCGAAGCCGCTCAGCGCGAGCGAGAGCCCGCCACGCAGGGTCTCCGCCATGGACTCGAAGGAGGAGGAGTTGTCCCCGCCCCAGTGCACGGGCATCTGCTGCCCGCCTGCGGTCGCCGACCGGGCGAACAGCACCGCCTCACCCGGGCCGCGGACCTCCTCGAGTACGTCGAACACCGCCCGGTTGTAGAGCTGGGGGTAAAGGTTGTGCATCGTCTCGGGCGGGGTGCCGTCGTGCCACTGAACGCCCAGCGGGATGCGCTCGCCGAAGTCCGTCTTGATGGCGTCGACGCCCTGGTGGAGCAGCGTGCGGACCTTGCCCTGGAACCAGGCGGTGGCGTCCGGGTTGGTGAAGTCCACGAGCCCCATGCCCGCCTGCCACAGGTCCCACTGCCACACCGTCCCGTCCTCGCGGCGCACCAGGTAGCCCGCCCGGGCGGCCTCGTCGAAGAGGCTGGAGCGCTGCCCGATGTACGGGTTGAGCCAGGCGCTCACGCGCAGCCCGCGGTCGTGCAGCCGTGCGAGCATGCCCTCGGGATCGGGGAACACCCGGGCGTCCCACTCGAAGTCCGTCCAGTTGAACTCGCGCATCCAGAAGCAGTCGAAGTGGAAGACGCTCAGGGGCAGCTCCCGCTCGGCCATGCCGTCCACGAAGTGCGTGACGGTCTGCTCGTCGTAGTCGGTGGTGAAGCTCGTGGAGAGCCACAGGCCGTAGGACCACGCCGGTACCCGGGCGGGCCGGCCTGTGAGGCGCGTGTAGCGCTCCAGGATCTCTGCCGGGGTGGCGCCCTGGATCACGAAGTACTCGAGGATCTGCCCGGGCACCGAGAACTGGACGCGCTCCACGGCCTCGGATCCCACCTCGAAGGAGACGTGCTCCGGGTGGTTCACGAAGACTCCGTAGCCGCGGTTGGTCAGGTAGAACGGGATGTTCTTGTAGGACTGCTCGCTCGACGTGCCGCCGTCGGCGTTCCAGATGTCCACGGTCTGGCCGTTCTTCACGAACGGGCCGAAGCGCTCGCCCAGCCCGTACACGAGTTCGCCGACACCCAGCGAGAGCTGCGCGTGCAGGTACGACGACGACGGCGCGCGCCCGCTGGCCGTCACGCCCGCCACCCCGGCGGGTTCGGTGGTGACCGGTGCGTCCGGCGCGAGGTCCATCCGGCCGATCGACTTGTGGCCGCTCGAGGTGAGCATCCGTCCGTCGGTCTCGAAGGTGAGGTTCCACGGCGCTCCCCGGGTGATGCGCGCGGTGAGCGGACCGGCCGTGAGGATGCCGCCGTCGTCGTCCGCCGAGGCGGTGCCGCTGCCCTCCTCCGCGCCCACCAGGTCGAAGCCGCGGTGCGGGGTGTCCCCGCGGTGGTTCTCGATGCGGACGCCGATCACGCCGTCGAGCGGGCTGCTCAGGGTGACGGTCAGCAGGGCCCGGTTCAAGGTGTCGCCGCGCCGCTCGATGACCTTCGTCGGCGCGGAGACCGTGAGCCGGCCGACCACCGCCTCGACGTCGTAGGCCTCCTGCGCGTACTGCGCATCGACGCCGGGGCGGACATGCCAGAATCCGTCGGTGAATTTCATGGTTACTTGACTGCTCCTGCTGTGATGCCCCGGGTGAGGGTGCGCTGGAAGATGAGGAAGAAGATGAGCGTGGGAAGGAGCCCGAGGAGGGCGGAGGCGCTCGTGGTGGTGACGTCCATGAGGCGGTCGCCCTGCAGGACGGTGATGGCCACGGGTACGGTCTGGTTGTCATTGCCCACGAGGAACGTCAGCGGGATCAGGAACTCGTTCCAGGTCCAGATGAAGAAGAAGATGAGCAGCACGCTCAGCGTGGGCCGGGAGATCGGGAAGATCACGCGCCAGAGGATCTGCCAGCGGCTCGCGCCGTCGAGCGACGCCGCCTCCAGCAGTTCCCTGGGGAACGTGCCGTACACCGAGGCGAGCAGATAGGTGCCGAACGCACTCTGGATGACCGTGAAGATGATGATCACGGCCCACTGGCTGTCGTAGAGGCCCACCTCGCGGAACATGAAGTAGAGCGGGTAGAGGAGCACCTCCTGCGGCAGCATGTTCGCGAGCAGGATCAGCAGCACCAGCCAGGTCCGGCCGCGGACGCGCCCGATGCCGAGCGCGAAGGCGTTGAACATCGAGATACCGACCGCCAGGACGGCCACCACGGTACTGATGAAGAAGCTGTTCCAGAGCTTCCGCGGGAAGTCGACGCGCTCCCAGAAGGCCGTGATGCCGTCGAAGTACAGCGAGGACGGCAGCGAGAGCGGCCCGCCGGTGGCGTAGTCCGCGGGTGACTTGAACGAGTTGGCGAGGATCAGCAGGAACGGGACGGCGATGAGCAGCCCGATCAGGGCGGCGATCGCGAGGATCACCCAGTCCCCCGGCGTCTTCCGCGCGCGGCCTCCGCCACGTCGTGGCCGCGGGGCCTGTAGTGCGTCCCGGGTGATCGTACCGGCGGGGGTGCCGGCAGGGCTGTCGGTGATGGCCATCAGCGTGCCTCCTCACTGCGTTCGAGCCTCGTCTGCACGAGGACGAAGATGATGCTGACGACGGCGATGACCACCGTCAGCGCGGTGGCGATCGTGGCGCCGTAGCCCACCTGCTGGGACTGGAAGAACTCGCTGTAGGCGTAGTAGGCGGGGACGATCGTCGAGGTCCCCGGGCCACCGCCGGTCAGCGCGTAGATGGGTCCGAAGACCTTCAGCGCCGCGATGGCGCAGGTGAGCGTGACCACGAAGATCTCGGGCCGGATGATGCTCACGGTGATGGCGCGGAAGCGCTGGAACCAGTTGGCGCCGTCGAGCTCGGCGGCCTCGTAGAGCTCGGGGTCCACGCGCTGCAGGGCCGCCATGAAGATGACCACGGGGTAGCCGAGCTGCACCCAGACCATGATCACCATGATGCTCGGCAGGGCGGTCTCCGGGCTGCCGAGCCAGTTGCCCTGCAGGCCGCCGAGCCCCACGCCGGCGAGCACTTGGTTGAGCGCACCGTTCTCGGGCCGGAGGATCCAGCCGATCACGATCGCCGCGATGACGCCCGGCAGGATCTGCGGCAGGTAGTAGGTGGCGCGGAGGAAGCTGGCCACACGGCCGCCGAACTTCCGGCCGATGAGGTCGAAGAGCATCGCGGCGAGGACGAGGCCCAGCACGGTGGGGACCACCACCATCGCGATGATCATGGCGACGGAGTTGCGGAACGAGGTCCAGAACGTGGTGTCGCCGGCCAGCTCCACCCAGTTCTCGAGGCCGATGAACTCCGGCGGCCGGATGCCGCGGTAGGAGGTGAACGTCAGGTAGACGTTCCACAGGAGGGGGACCACGATGATGAGCGTGAGCAGTGCGAGCCCGGGCAGCAGGTAGAACCAGAAGGACGTGCTGCTCGAGCCGGGGATGAGGCTGGTGGGGGCGGAGCGCCGGACGCGCTCCTTCGACCGGGTTGCGATCGCCATGGGCGTGCACCTTCCAGACGTGGTGGTCGGGGGTCGGTCGTGCCGCCGGGCCGGGACTGGCCTGGCGGCACGATCAGGGGTGGGGGTTCGGCCGTCAGCCGACGATGTCGTCGACGCCGCTCTGGTACTGCTCGCCGACCTGCTCCTGGAACTCCTCGGGGGACGTGGTCCCGTTCAGGAGCTCCTGGAGACCGGCGTTCAGCTCGTCGTAGAACGTGGGGGTGGGCCAGTCCGGGTAGAAGGCGATGCCGTCCTTCTCGGTGAGGGCGTTGAAGTTGGCGATCAGCTCGGAGCTCTTCTCGTTCGTGATGTCCGCCGGGTCCGCCGCGACGGGGACGCCGCCGTTGTTGCCGATCAGGTTCTGGATATCCGGGCGCATGGTGATGTCGATGAACTCGTAGGCGAGCTCCTTGTTGGCCGCGTTCTCCGGTACGGCCCACATGTTGCCCGCGGATCCCGGTGCCAGTTCGGCCTCGGGGAAGAGGAACGTGCCCCACTCGAAGCCGGTGGCCTCGGTGGTGAAGCGGTTGTGCCACCAGCTACCCGAGAAGAAGATCGGGTTCGTCCCGTTGATGAAGGCGGTGCCGGCGTCCTCCGCCGTCGAGCCCGTGGCGTTGGTGGAGATGAAGCCCTTGTCCGTCCACTCCTTGACGGTCTCGGTGGCGTAGGAGACCTCCTCGCCCTGCCAGTCCACCGGGTTCGTGTACAGCTGGTAGTCCTCGACCCATTCGCGGTCCGCCTGGGTCAGCGCGAGCTGGTACCAGAGCTGCCCCAGCGGGTACTCCGCTGCGGATTGGGCCATGGGCGTGATGCCCTGGTCCGTGAACGCCTGCATCACGTCCTCGAACTCGTCGAGGGTGGTCGGGACCTCGAGCCCTGCCGCGGTGAACATGTCCTGGTTGTAGTAGACCTCCACGAACTCGCCGTAGTTCGGTATGCCGAACCAGCTGCCGGAGCCCATGATGCCGCGCTCGTCGTACTTCGCGGTGGTCTGCAGCGACGGCGCCAGCTTCTCGTCCCAGCCGTACTCCTTCACGGCCTCGTCGAGGTTGCTGAGCAGGCCCTGGCTGGAGAGCAGCCCGGCCGTCGCATTGCCCTTGTTGTACTCGAGGAGGTCCGGGGCCTCGTCCGAGTTCAGCACCTGGCTCGCCGTGGACCGGATCTGCTCGAAGCTGCGCTCCTCGAACTCGACGGTGGCGCCCGTCTCCTCCTCGAAGATCCTGATGGCCTCCTCCCAGGCGATCCCCATGGCGCTCGTCTCGCTCTCGAAGTGCCACAGCTTGAGGGTCTGCCCGTCGCCTTCCGCGGAGCCCTCCGAACCGGAGCCCGAGCCGGAGCAACCGGACAGGGCGAGCGCTGCTGCCGTCAGTGCTGCGCCGATGATCATTCTGCTTCTCTTCATGGCCTACTCCCTTGTAGTGGTCGGCTGATCGCCGACACTGATCGAAACGTTTCGACGGCGGGCGATGCCGGCCCTCGTCGAGGTGGAACTGGTGGGTGGACAGGGTCCCGGCGCTAGCTGCCCGGGCTGGGTGCCGCGACCGAGCCGTGGTCGCGGTATCTCGGCGCGACGAGTTCGACGCGCGGTTCAACGGTGCCGTCGAGCTGCTGCACAGCGAGATCGACGGCTCGGACACAGGAATCCGCCGGGATCAGCGGAATCACGTCGAGGGGCGGGGTGAACACCGAGGTGTCGAACGTGGGCACTCCGGCGACGACCGAGAGATCGCCCGGGATCGAGAGGCCGCGCCCGGCGATCGCCTCGAGGACGCCCTTGTGCACGCCCTCCTCGGCGTGGATCACCAGTCCCGTGGGAGCCTGGTCGGCATCGAGCACCCCGAAGAGCGCCCCACGGACCTGGGAGGCGTCCTTCTCGACCACGGTGAACAGCGCGCGGACGCCGCGCTCCGAGGCCCGGGCCAGGAAGCCGTCGCGGAACCGCATGGGGAAGTTCGAGCCACGCTCGTAGACCGCCTGGGGGTGTCCGAGGAGCGCGAGCGACGTGTGCCCCGCGTCGACGAGGCGGTCGACGGCCATCGCTGCGGCAGCCTCGAAGTCGAGGTCCACGCAGACGAGGCCCTCGGCGTCGCCGGGCACACCGATCAGGACCGCGGGCACGCCGAGCGACCGCACGAGATCGGCACGCTCGTCGTCGACCGAGACGTCCAGGACGATGATGCCGTCGACGAGGCGACTCGAGGAGACCCGGCGGAGACCCTCGGTGGCCTCGTTCTCGGTCAGCAGGAGGACGTCGTAGTCGTGCGCGCGGGCAGCGGTGGCGACCGCGAGGACGAAAGCCATGTGGGCCGGTGCGTAGGTGTCACTCCTCAGGGGAGCGGTGAGCGCGAAGATCCGGGTCCGGGTGCCGGCGAGCATGCGGCCCGCCGCATTCGGCATGTAGTCGAGTTCCCGTACGGCCTGGTCGATCCGCAGGCGTGTCTGCTCGCCGATGGGCCGCTTGCCACTGAGGGCATAGGAGACGGTGCTGATGGACACTCCTGCGACGCGCGCCACGTCGTGGATGTTGGCCATGCTGACTCCGATGTCTGCGGGAAGGACGGGGACCGGATCTAATCGTCTAAACGTTTCGACGACCGGCTGCCTGTACGCTACGTCACATTCTCGCGGCGGACAAGAGGCAATTCCTGAAGCGTCGTCGCGACCCCCTACCGACGACCCGGACACGAAAAGGGAGGGACGCCATGGCGTCCCTCCCTTTCCGTTCGATCCGGGTTACCCGCGCGAGCCCGCGCGGTCCAGCAGGTCGAGGTCGGCCAGCTCCTCGGCCGCACGCTCGAGATCGCCCTGCAGGATCTCGACGGGCCCGGCACTGTGGCGGCCGTGCGAGGGCTGCCGGACGACGACGTCGGACGCGTCACGCGCGCGGCGGTCGCCGTCGTCCGTGACGAGGGCCTTCGCCTCGAGCCGGGCGGCCTGCTCGGCGTCGCGCGCAGCACGTCGTGCGCCCGTGTGCACCTTCTCGTCGCCGGACGCGGACGTCGTCCCGCCGGTCTTCTCGCCGGTCTTCCCGCCGGCGAGAAGACCGACAGGGGCGGACGTCGCCGCCGGGGACATCGACGCGGCAGGTCCCGCGGGAGCAGCCGGGGCCATGTCCACCGTGGTCCGCAGCGGGGTCTCCTTGATGAAGAGGATGCAGACGAGGCTGACCAGCGCGATGGCGGCGCAGACGAGGAAGATCAGCGCCGTGCTGTCGCCGTAGGCGGCCCGGACGATGTCCGCGATCGGTGCGGGGAGGTCAACGAGATCCAGGGACCCTCCTGCGGCGCCTCCCGAGGACGGGATGCCCGCGGCGGTGAGGCCCTCGGTGGTCTTGGTGGCCACCTGCGAGCCGAGCAGGGCACCCAGGACGGCGACGCCGGCGGCACCGCCGAGCGAGCGGAAGAAGGCCACGGACGCACTGGCCGAGCCGATGTCCTTGACCGCCACGGTGTTCTGCACGGCGAGCACGAGGTTCTGCAGCAGGAGGCCGAGGCCCATGCCGAACAGGAAGGTGTACACGCCGACGAGCCGGAGGTCCGTGAGGTGGTCGATGGTCCCGGCCAGGCCGAGGCCCGCGATGAGGAACAGCGCACCGGCGATGAGGTACCGCTTCCACTTGCCGAAGCGGGTCACGAGCTGACCGGCGCCGATGGAGCCGAGCAGGTTGCCCGCGATCATCGGCAGGGTCAGCAGACCTGCCTCCGTGGGCGTGGCCCCGCGGGCCACCTGGTAGTACTGGCCGAGGTAGCTGGAGGAGGCGAAGAGCGCGATCCCGACGCCGATCGAGGCGACGATCGCGAGGGCGGTGGTGCGCTCGGTGATGAGGGTCAGCGGAATCATGGGCTCCGGCGCCTTGGCCTCGACCACGAGGAGGAGCGCGAGGAGGATCACGCTGCCGCCCACCATGAGGGCGCTCTCGCGGGAGAACCACGCGTAGTAGCCCTCCTTGCCCGCGAAGGAGACCCAGATGAGCAGCAGACTCACGCCCGCGGTGAGCAGGAGCGCGCCCAGCCAGTCGATGCGGGCCTTGCGGCGGGTGTCGGGGAGCTTCAGGGTGAGCTGCAGCAGCACCAGCGCGACGACGGCGAGCGGCACGCAGACGAAGAACGTCCAGCGCCAGCCGAGCGGCGAGTCGACGATGAAGCCGCCGAGTAACGGGCCGCCCGCGGTCGCGACGGCCATGACGCCACCGAGGTAGCCCGAGTACCGGCCGCGCTCACGCGGGGCGATGATGGTCCCGATGATCGCCATCGCGAGGGCGGTCAGCCCGCCCATGGCGACACCCTGGATGACGCGGGCGGTGAGCAGCAGCGGGATGTTCTGCGCGAACCCCGCGAGCACGGAGCCCGCGACGAAGATGACGATGCTGACCTGCACCAGCACCTTCTTGTCGAACAGGTCGGCGAACTTGCCCCAGATGGGGGTGGTGGCGGCGTTGGCGAGCAGCGCGGCGGTGATGACCCACGCGAAGTCCGTCTGGGACCCGTTGAGATCGCTCATGATGGTGGGCAGCGCGTTCGCCACGATGGTGCTGCTGAGGATCGCGGTGAAGAGCCCCGCGAGCAGTCCCGTGAGGGCCTGCAGGATCTGCCGGTGGTTCATCGGCTCGTCGTTGCCCTTCGGTCCCGCGTGATGCGCTGCGTCGGGTGCGGAGGGTGCGGAGGGTGCGGAGGCTTGGGTGGAGGGGCGTGCGGACGCCGCTACGTCCGTCGAGTGCGTGGCCATCAGCGGTCTTCCTTCGTGGTCTGGGACGGGATGTCCTGGTGGTGACGGCCGTCGTTGCCCGTGTCCTGGGTGGTGCGGGTGCTGCTCGCGCCGGGGGCGCCGGCGTCGTGCGCGGCCGAGCGGAGCGCCGCGGCCAGGTGCTGCACGGACGACGACGCCACGTAGGCCTTGTTCTCCGTCCAATCGGAGAGGATCTCGCGCAGGGTCGCCGCGCGTCGCTCGTAGGTCTCGGCGAGGTAGCGCTCCCCCCTCGGTGAGAGGGAGAGCAGGCTCGCCCGGCCGTCCAGCGGATCGGGTGCCCGGTCCACGAAGCCGGCCTGCTCGAGGTCGGCGAGCTGGCGGCTGAGTGCGGACGCGCCGATACCGAGCCGGGCGGCGAGCGCGGAGGCCCTCATGGGGCTCCCCTCGCCGATGAAGAAGAGCACGCCCGTGTGGGCGGGCCCCAGGTCGGCGTTCTTCATGCCGGCTGCGGTGACCCCGCGCAGTGCGCGCTGCAGATCGAAGATGCTGTGCACCAGTTCCGCCGCTGTGTGCTGCGCTACCGACATCCCGACTCCCCTGACCGTCACGAACGTCCTACCAGTTCGTTGCTCTAAGTAACGATACTCCTGACATTTCGTTAGGTCAACTAAACAAACGGTCCTCCGTCCACGTCAAGGAGGTAAGCCGACGGCGGCACCCCTTGCCGTCGTCGCGCGCGGACTGTTACGCCTGATACAGAGCGCGGGTTCCCTACCCGCACGGAATGCGCCCGCTCGCGGGCCGCGGAGGAGGACTGTCGCCATGGCACGCAAGGAACCGAAGGTGGAGGAAGTCACCGAGTCCGATCTCGAGGTCGGCAAGGGCCCGAAGGAGTGGGCGGCAGGCCTACCCGGCGTGTACCACTCCATGAAGCCGGCCATCGAGCACATGGGACTCGAGCGGACGCTGAAGACCGTCCTGAAGATGAACCAGAAGGACGGGTTCGACTGCCCGAGCTGCGCCTGGCCGGACCCGAGCAAGCGAAAGGCGTTCGAGTTCTGCGAGAACGGTGCGAAGGCCGTGACGTGGGAGGCCGCGCCGGTCATCATCCCCACCGACTTCTGGGCCGAGAACTCCCTCACCGAGCTCCGCGAGCGCTCCGAGTTCTGGTTGGGCATGCAGGGCCGCCTTACGGAACCGCTGCACAAGCCTGCGGGGGAGGATCACTACCGGCCGGTGAGCTGGGACGAAGCATTCACCATGATCGGCAACAAGCTGAAGAGCCTCGACTCCCCCGACGAAGCCGCCTTCTACACGAGCGGCCGCACGTCCAACGAGGCTGCGTTCATGTACCAGCTGTTCGCCCGCGGCTACGGCACCAACAACCTGCCCGACTGCTCCAACATGTGCCACGAGTCATCGGGCTGGGGCATGGGACAAACCATCGGTATCGGTAAGGCGACCGTCACGTTCGACGACTTCGCGGACGCCGACCTCATCATCGTGATGGGCCAGAACCCCGGCACCAACCACCCGCGCATGCTGACCGAGCTGGAGGCGTGCAAGGAGAACGGCGGACAGATCGTCGCCGTCAACCCGCTGCCGGAAGCCGGCCTCAAGCGCTACAAGAACCCGCAGAAGGTCAAGGGCGTGGCCGGTAAGGGCACCGAGATCTCGGACCAGTACCTGCAGGTGCGTTCCGGCGGCGACATGGCACTGCTGCAGGCTGTGTCCAAGCGCGTGTTCGAGGCCGAGGAGGAGAACCCGGGCAAGGTGCTGGACCACGCGTTCCTCGAGGAGCACTGCGAGGGCCTGGACGAACTCCGGAACTACCTGCTGAAGCTGGACGAAGCCACGGTCCTCGAGGCCACGGGTCTGACCTCCGTGGAGATCGACGAGCTCGCCGCCCGTTACATCGCCGCCGACAAGGTCATCATCACCTGGGCCATGGGCATCACGCAGCAGAAGAAGGGCGTGGCCACCATCAAGGAGATGATCAACCTCCTGCTGCTGCGCGGCAACATCGGCAAGAAGGGCGCCGGCGCCTCCCCCATCCGTGGGCACAGCAACGTGCAGGGTGACCGCACGATGGGCATCTGGGAGCAGATGCCGCCCACTTTCATGGACGCCCTCGGCCGCGAATTCAACTTCGAGCCGCCGCGAGAGCACGGGGCCGACGTCGTCGAGTCGGTCCGCCGCATGCGCGACGGCAAGGTGAAGGTGCTCGTGGCGCTCGGCGGTAACCTCGTCTCCGCCGTCTCGGACACCCAGATCGCCGAGAAGGCCTTCCAGAACACCGACATGACGGTCCAGATCTCCATCAAGCTCAACCGCTCGCACCTCATCACGGGCGAGGAGGCGTTGATCCTGCCCTGCAAGGGCCGCACGGAGATCGACCGCCAGGCCACGGGCGAGCAGTTCGTCTCGGTCGAGGACACCGTGTGTGCCGTCCACGCGTCATCGGGCACCGTGGAGCCGGTGTCGGACAACCTCCTCTCGGAGCCGGCCATCATCTCGCGGCTCGCCATGGCGACCATCGACGGCAGGATCAACGCCGACTGGGCAGGGTTCGAGAAGGACTACGACCTCGTGCGCGACCACATCTCCCGCGTGGTCGAGGGCTGCGAGGACTACAACGTGAAGATCCGCCGCAAGGGCGGGTTCATCCTCCCCAACGGCCCGCGCGACTCCCGTACGTTCAACACCCCCACGGGTAAAGCGGTGCTCACGGTCAACGACCTCGAGTACCTCGAGCGGCCGGAGGGGACGCTGATCCTGCAGACCCTCCGTTCGCACGACCAGTGGAACACCACCATCTACGGCAACAACGACCGCTACCGCGGGATCAAGAAGGGCCGCCACGTGGTGTTCATCAACCCCGAGGACATCGCCGAGCTGGGCCTGGAGGACGGCCAGAACGTGGACATCCACGGAGTGCACGACGACGGGGTGCAGCGAGTGCTCCGTGCCTACCGCGTGGTCACGTACCCCACGGCCCGTGGCTGCGCGGCGTCGTACTATCCCGAGGCCAACGTGCTGATCCCCCTCACCCACGTGGCGCAGGGAAGCAACACCCCCACGTCGAAGCAGGTCATCGTCCGGTTCGAGCCGAGTCTCCACACGGCGCCGGCCAGTCATGACTCCTCGGCCGTGGCTCCCGCGCCCGTGCCGGACACGGAGCCGGACGGCTTCCCGGGAAGCGGGACGACGCCGGCAAAGGTCGCGGAGGCAGCGAACGCCTGATCCGCCGACGCCGGAGGTGACCGCGGGTAGCGGACGCCTCCGGCACCAGGCTGCGTCGCGTTGATACGCGCGGCCGCCCATACCGCGCCACTGGTCACGGATGCGTCGTCGATAGACTGCTCACGTTCGACGGACGGGAGCAGGGCATGATCGGGCAGCAGCAGGACGAGCGGGCTCTCCATCAGCGCCGCGTGGTTCGGGTGCTGGTCGTCGCGCAGATCCTCGGCGGTATCGGCGCGGGCGCCACCCTCAGCCTCGGGGCGCTGCTCGCAGCGGAGACCTCGGGATCGAGCGCGTGGTCGGGGATGGCTGCGACCATGGCCACGCTCGGTGCCGCCGCCGCGGCTGTGCCGCTCGCGCAGCTCGCACAACTCCGAGGCCGTGGGGTCGCGCTGGCCACCGGCTCGGCCATCGCCTGCCTCGGTGCCCTGCTGGCGATCACCGCGGCAACGCTGTCCCTGTTCCCCCTGCTGCTCGTGGCGCTCGTCCTCCTGGGCGCAGGCGCTGCCACCGGCCTGCAGGCGCGCTTCGCCGCGACCGACCTCGCGACGGAATCCACCCGCGGACGCAGCCTGTCCGTCGTCGTCTGGTCCACGACCATCGGGGCCGTGCTGGGACCCAACCTCTTCGAGCCGGGCCAGGCGGTCGCCGTCGTGCTCGGCATCCCGCCCCTGAGCGGTGGTTTCGTGTTCACGGCGGCCGCGCAGACCGCCGCAGCACTCGTCTACCGGCTGGCACTGCGCCCCGACCCCCTGCTGACCGCCCTCCGCGCCCAGGACGACGCCGCGCCGGCCTCCCCTGCTTCCCCGTCCGACGGCGCCGGTTCCCGCCCGGCCCGACGCCACGGTCTCGCGGTCCTCGCCCGCACACCGGGAGCGCGCTTCGCCGTCGTCACCATCGCGGTCAGCCATGCGGCCATGGTGTCCCTCATGTCGATGACGCCCGTCCACCTGCACGATCACGGGGCCACCCTCTCGATCGTCGGGCTCACCATCAGCCTGCACATCGCCGGGATGTACGCGCTCTCCCCCCTCTTCGGCTGGCTCGCCGACCGCGCGGGCGCCGTGCGCGGCATCCTCTGCGGTCAGGTGCTGCTGCTCACCGCCCTGCTCGTCGCGTGGCGCGGAGCCGAGTCGCAGACGTGGGTCACCGTGAGCCTGATCCTGCTCGGGCTCGGATGGTCGGCGTGCATCGTCTCGGCGTCGGCGCTGCTCGCGGGCGTCGTCGCCGTGCACGAGCGCGCTGCCGCGCAGGGCTCCTCGGACCTCGTGATGAACCTGGCGGGCGCCTCGGGCGGCGCGCTCGCCGGGCCCGCGCTGGTGCTCCTCGGCTACTCGGGGCTCGGCCTGCTCGTGGCAGTGCCCGTCGCCGCGGTGCTCGTGTGGACTGTGGCGCGGTTGCGGGAACGGACGCCGGTCGGCGTCTGAGCGTGCCTGTCGTCGGCCGTCGCTCGTAGGCCGTCGCTACTGGGCCGAGCCCGTCCAGCCCTTCTCCTCCTGCGTCTGCTCGTCCTTCGCGATGATGGTGAGCACGGTCTTCGCGGCCTTCTCCACCGCGGCGCTCGTCTCCTCGCGTCCGTCCGTGGTCACCGTGCCGGCGGCGTACCCCACCATGAAGGCGCTGATCGCGCCGGCGTGCGGGGAGAGATGATGCGAGGAGCGCTCGGCGACCTCCACGAGCCGCGGATGGTCCACCTCGAGATCCAGGATCTGCAGGGCCTGCGCCAGGGTGCGGCTCCATTCACTGAGGGTGCGCTCTTCGTCGTCGGGCGTTGCCATGGTGTCTCCTCGTGGGTGGGCCGGTATGCGTGGTGCTTCCCCAGCAATAGCACCGCGCTGCGACGGCTCTCAAGGGCCATCGACCGGCGGCCACGCCCTTGACTCCTGGGCCGGCGACCGATCAGTGGCCCCGAGCGACCTCGGCGGACCGTTCGTCCTGGACCGGCCAGGTTCCCGTGGCGAAGAACTCCTCCAGCACGGCCGTGGGCGCCTGAGGGTCGAGTCCCTGCCGTGCGAGCCAGGCGTCGTCCCCGTACGTGGCCCCGTACCTGTCCCCGGAATCACACATGAGCGAGACGATGCTCCCCGTGCGGCCGTCGGCCACGAGATCGGCCACGAGTTGCCAGACGCCCCAGAGATTCGTGCCCGTCGACGGCCCCGCATGCAAACCTGTCAGCGTGCGCAGATGCCGGCTCGCGGCGACGGACGCGGAGTCCGGCACACGGATCATGGCGTCGATGACGGACGGCACGAAGCTCGGCTCCAGCCGCGGCCTGCCGATGCCCTCGATGCGCGAGGGGCGCCCCGTCGGGCTCGAGCCGGGCTCGGCCCAGGCCGGGAAGAAGGCGGACCCTTCCGGGTCGACGACGGCGAGGCGCGTCGGGTGCCGGTGATAGCGGAGGTACCGGCCGATGGTCGCACTGGTGCCGCCCGTGCCGGCACCGACGACGATCCACGCCGGGACCGGATGCGGCTCGAGGGCGAGCTGCTCGAAGATCGACTCGGCGATGTTGTTGTTGCCACGCCAGTCCGTGGCGCGTTCGGCGAAGGTGAACTGATCCATGTAGTGGCCGCCTGTCTGCCGGGCGACCTCCTCCGCGGCGGCGTAGACGTCCGACGCGTGCTCCACGAACCTGCAGGTGCCACCGTACTGCTCGATCAGCGCGATCTTCTCGCGACTGGTGGTCGCGGTCATGACGGCGATGAACGGCAGCCCGAGCAGCTGGGCGAAGTAGGCCTCGGAGACGGCCGTGGAGCCGCTGGACGCCTCGACGATCGTGGTTCCCTCCGTGATCCAGCCGTTGACCAGCCCGAAGAGGAACAGCGACCGCGCCAGGCGGTGCTTGAGGCTCCCGGTGCGGTGCGTCGACTCGTCCTTGAGGTACACCTGGACCCCCCAGTGCTTCGGAAGGGGGACGGCGAACAGGTGGGTGTCGGCCGACCGGTTGCCGTCCGCCTCGATGCGCCGCACGGCGTCGTCGGACCACGATCTGTCTGTAGGGATGAACCTCGTCACCGCGTCAGACTACAAGCGGGCGGTGGAGGTCGCCGTCGGGGGTGTACTACGCCACACCGGGGTGACACGATTTCCTCGTCCTGTCTCCAGGGCACCTCGACGGAGAGGAACCACCCAGCATGACCAACTCCCCTTTCATCCGGACACGCGGCACGCGGCTGGCGGCCCTGCTCGGAGCATCGATGCTCCTCGCAACGGGCTCCGGAGCAGCGGCCACTGCAGCACCCTCCACACCGATCCTCACCCAGACGGCGGTGGCCGCACCCGCGAAGAAGGCACCGCCGTCGTCCTCGCCGGATTTCGGCCCGAACGTCACCGTCTTCGACCCGAGCATGCCCGTGGCCGAGATCCAGGCGACGGTGGACGCGGTCAATGCCCGGCAGATCGACGACGAGATGGGTACCCGGCGCGACGCTCTCCTGTTCCTCCCGGGAACGTACGGCACGGATGCCGAGCCGCTGCAGTTCAAGGTGGGCTACTACACGGAGGTGGCAGGGCTCGGCGCCTCACCCTCGGACGTGGTGATCAACGGCAAGATCGAGGTCTACAACCGGTGCCTCGAGGACAACGGCACGGCCAACTGCATCGCCCTCAACAACTTCTGGCGCACGCTCTCCAACCTGACGCTCGAGGTCAACGGCGCGGGCCAGGACGGCTGCCGGGCCACGGCGAACTTCTGGGCCGTCTCGCAGGCCGTCTCGCTCCGCCGCGTGAACGTCACGGGCGGCACGCTCTCCCTCATGGACTACTGCACCGCCGGCCCGCAGTTCGCCAGCGGCGGGTACCTCGCGGACTCGAAGGCGGGCGACGTCGTCAACGGGTCCCAGCAGCAGTGGCTCACCCGCAACAGTGAGATCGGCAGCTGGTCCAACGGCGTCTGGAACCAGGTGTTCTCGGGCACCGTGGGAGCGCCGGCGGACGAGGGCTTCCCCGTTCCCCCGTACACCACACTGGACGAGACCCCGGTCAGCCGCGAGAAGCCCTACCTCTTCGCGGACACCAACGGCGCGTACAGCGTGCGCGTGCCCGCGGCCGAGACGAACTCGCGCGGCATCTCCTGGGGCGAGGGCCTCACCGCAGGGCGCACCATCCCGCTGTCCGAGTTCTTCGTAGCCCGTCCCGGCGATTCCGTCCAGGCCATCAACAACGCCCTGGCGCGCGGCAAGAACCTCCTGCTGACACCGGGCGTCTACGACATCGCGGACACCATCAGGGTGAAGCGCGCCGACACCGTGGTGCTCGGGATCGGCCACGCGACGCTGACCGCCGTGAACGGCGCCGTCCCGATGCGCGTCGCGGACGTACCGGGCGTGGTGATCGCCGGCGTCACGATCGACGGCGGCACGGTCAACTCGCCGGTCCTCCTGCAGATCGGCACGAAGAACGGCACCAACGGGGCGAAGAAGAACGACGCCGCCAACCCCACCACCCTCAGCGACGTCTACTTCCGTATCGGGGGCCCGCACGTCGGCAAGGCCGACACCAACCTCGAGGTCAACAGCGACAACGTACTGATCGACCACATCTGGGTGTGGCGCGCGGATCACGGCAACGAAGGTGCGTTCGGCTGGGACGTCAGCACGGGGCGCAACGGCGTGATCATCAACGGCGACGACGTCACCGCGACAGGCCTCTTCGTGGAGCACTACCAGGAGTACAACACCATCTGGAACGGCGAGCGCGGCCGCACCGTCCTCTACCAGAACGAGCTCCCCTACGACCCGCCGAACCAGGCGGCGTGGCAGCACGACGGCGTGCTGGGATGGGCCGGCTACAAGGTGGCGGACGATGTCGAGCAGCACACCCTGTGGGGCGGCGGCTCGTACATCTTCACGAACGTGGACCCGACCATCCGCGCCACCCGCGGTTTCGAGGTACCGGACACCCCGGGAGTCGTGCTGAACCATGTGCTGACCGTCAATCTCGGCGCGGGGACCATCGATCACGTGGTGAACGACACCGGGGCGCCCGTCAGCAACGCGAACACGGGCATTCCGAGCTACCTGGTGCGCTACCCCTAGCGCGGGTGCCGGCGGCGGGTGGGATGGCGTCTCGGCCGCTGATGCACGCGTGATGGGTGGGGCGAACATCGGCTTCCCGACGCCTCGTCCCACCCATCGCCATGATCAGCCCTGCACGCCGCTGTGGTAGCGAGGCCACGTGTGCGTACTCTTCAACGTATGCAGACCATGACGCAGTGCAGGTGATCGACGTCCGGGACGCAACGCCCCCTGAGGACAACATCGTCGTCTTCCTCGAACACCTCACCCGTGTCGGCGCGGAGCTCCTCAGCGATGAGGAGCGCGTCGCCTGTGGGCTGATGCTCCGTCACACGGACGGGCAAGCCCTGTTCTGCAGCGCATCGCCGGTTGTCACGGAGATGTACGGGGTCCTCGCTGCCCTGCATGCCCTGGGTGAAGGTCCCGCTCCCCATGCCCTCAGCGCGTCCGAGCCGCAGGTCGCCGAGGACACCGGGGATCCGCGGCATCCACCGTTCTTCGGCGTGCCGGCGTCCCGGGGATTCGCCTCCATCCTCAGCGTTCCCTTGATGATCGGCGCGGGGGGCTCCGCCGCACTGAACTTCTATGCCCGGCCGGTGGCGTTCTTCTCCCCGGACCGGCAACACGTCGCGGCGGTGTTCGCCGAACAGGCGAGCACCTCGATCGAGTTGCGGTTACGGCTCACGCAGAGCCAGGACCTGGCGCACCACATGCGCTCGGCCATGGAATCACGGACCAGCATCGACATGGCGATCGGGATCATCGTCGCCCAGAACAGGTGCACCCAGGAAGAAGCCTCCGCCATCCTCAAGCGCGCCTCGAATGCCCGAAACGTCAAGCTTCGGCACCTTGCACAGGACATCGTCCTGCGGGCGAGTGGCGGCACCTCGATCACCCACTTCACGTCCTGACCGCTTTCCAGGAGACCAGTTGTCCCCGACGGCTTCCTACCGCTGGTCGAGCGGCCCACTCTGACCGGCGTGTGCGTCGTCGTCTGCATCGGCGAGGAGACGAGGGCCGACGAACTGATCCTCGGCGCGACGGGCGAGGACACGCAGTTTCGCGTCGTCGCTCGTCGAATACTCCCGTGGCTGCTGGTCGATCACGCAGAGCGTGCCGATCGTCCACCCGCCGGGTCCGCGGAGCGGGTAACCGGCGTAGAAGCGTATGTAGGGCTCCCCCACCACCAGAGGGTTGTCCTTGAACCGTTCATCCTCGAGGGCGTCGAGCACGATCAGCGGGCCGGCGTTGCGGATCGTCGCGTTGCAGAATGAAATCTCTCGCGGCATGTTCTGCTGCACCGGTCCGATGACGGACTTCAGGAACTGCCGCCGGTCATCGATCAGGGCGACGATCGAGGAGCTCACGTCGAAATAGTCCTTGGCTTCCTGCGTGATCGCATCGAATCGCTCCTCATGCTCGGTGTCCAGCAGACCGGAGCGGGTCACCGCGTGCAGGCGTTCCAGTTCCTGTTCCCTGGGGGTGAGCAGGAACGCACCGGCGGCGCCGAGCTCGTGTCGGGAGCCCGGCGCGTCCGGCAACGAGCCATCGGACGACGCACTCACCGGAATCTTCTCCCCGCTGTCGCCGAGGAGCTCGTTCGTCGCCTCCGCGAGGATGTCGCATTCCCTGTCCTCGAGCGCCAGCAATCCACCCAGGTACGCCTCGAGCTCGAACTGTGACACGGCACCACCCAGGGCGTAGTACGTGACCCAGACACGTTGTAACGACAATCCACTGTCCGAGAGGGCCTCCCTGAACTGCTGGACCTGCGGTTGTGAACTCATGACGTGAACCTTCATTTCGACGATCCTGCCCGAGCCGTTCGACTGGCATTGTGAGGCCACCGACCGACTCCTGCCCCCATGACTCAGCTGGCTTATCATTCGAGGCTACCAACTTCAGCTGCTCCGACGTGCCAACACCGGTCCTCGACCCCCAGCCTGTACTTCTCGGCCGCTCAGGGGACGGGAGAGGGTGACTTGCCAGAAGGGAGCACCAGCCGAACTGAGCCAACCCCTCGGGTGGGATTCGTGCCGCCGCGAGCCGGGAGCGACCTCGACGTAGTAACCGCTGGTGCTCGAAGTGCGTCGTGGGCTCCGCGTCGCTGACTGAGGCGACGACGGCTTCGGCGACAGCATGCGGGTGAGTGACGTGGCGCCATCCGCCCGCCTGCAGCGTGGGGAAGGGCGGGACGGAGAGTCCTGTCGCAAGAACCCAACGAAGCAAACATCGTCGGCGAATCAGTACTGACGAGGAACACGCGGACCGCTGTCAGGGCTCTGTCGGTCCTCGAGACCTAGGGTCGAACGATGGGGAATCACGAGTGGCAGAGGCACGACGACGAGCACAGCGGAGCGGTCGAGATCATCGATCTCGGTGCGCCCGGGTCACCGTTGACGCTGACCGCATCCAGGACTCCGGTCACGCCATCTCGGCGTCCACACGCGGTGATCGGCGTGGGCGCGGCCGCGGCACTTCTGCTGGTCCAGGCCTCGCTCCCCGCAGCAGCGGGGCCGGTGCGAGGGGCGGATCAGCTGACCGCCGATCCGGGACGAGCATGCGTCGCCGCCGCTGCGGCCACCGATGATGAGGCGGTCAAGATCCCGCCGGGCTACAACCGCTACGGCCTCACGACGTCGCGCACTGAATTCATCGAGATCGGGTTACTGAGACCCGACGGCTTCATCGAGTCCTGCGAGGACCAGAACCAGCTCGCCGCCCACGGGGTCATGTTCAGCCCGCGCGCGGACGAATTGTGTCCCCTCCCTGCGGGCACGAGCTACGTCTACACGTCGGGTAGGACGAAGAACGGCATGTCGCTCACGCTCGCCGGTACACGCGCGGAGGACGGAACCGTGACCGAGTACTCCGCGGACCCCGCGGACCCCGACGAGCAGACCGTCGAGTGCATCCACGTCCCCGCACGCTAGCGGAGCGGCGCGGCTGACGCGGCGTGTCGCGCGCGGCACACCGCCCGCCCACGACTCGCCGCCGAATCGGGTGACCGCAACTTCGCGCACCACCGGGTGACACTTGCAGTCCTTCCCTTCCACCCGCACCCGCACCCGCACCGCCCGCATCCTGCGGAAGCAGCACTGAGGACCCCATGACATCCATCATTGGCACGTCACGCCCGAGAACTCCTGCCGTCGCGGGCTCCACGCCACGCGGTCCGCACCCGTCCTGGAAGCGCGTAACCGCCGAGGGTCCGAACTCGAACCGCAACGCCCGGAACCTGCTCATCACCACGACCTACGCCCTGGTCGCGATCGGCCTGATGATGGTGCTCTCGGCGTCCTCCGTCGAACTCGTCGCCTCCGGGAAGTCCCCGTACGACTACTTCATCAAGCAGCTGATGTGGGTGGGTCTGGGCAGCATCGCGCTCGCCATCTGCGCCGTCATCCCGTTCAGGGCCTACCGGAAGCTGTCCTGGCTCATCCTCCTCGGCTCGTTCGCACTCGCACTGCTCGTATTCAGCCCCATCGGGCACGAGGTGCAGGGCAACCTCAACTGGATCAAGATCGGCTCGTTCACTGCGCAGCCCTCGGAATTCCTGAAACTCAGCATCATCATCTGGGGCGGCGCGATCCTCGCGAGGAAAGCCAGGCTCCTCGACCAGGCGAGCCACATGTTCGTCCCGGTGGTGCCCGTCGCCGCCGTCGCCGTCTGCCTCGTCATCGCGGGCAAGGATCTCGGCACCGCCATGATCCTGGGGCTCATCATCGCCGGACTGTTCTTCTTCGCCGGCGCCAGCATCAAGCTCTTCGTCGCCGGGACCGTGGTGGGTCTCGCCGTGACGATCATCGCCGTGGCCTCCAGCCCCAACCGGATGAAGCGCGTCGACGCGTGGCTCAACCCGACGGCAGACGGCATGGCCGAAGGCCTCGGCTACCAGGGCGCCCAAGCCCGCTATTCACTCGCGGGCGGCGACGTGTTCGGCGTCGGGCTCGGACAGAGCCGCCTGAAGGTCAACTGGATCCCCGAGGCGCACAACGACTTCGTGTTCGCCGTCCTCGGCGAGGAACTCGGCCTCATGGGCGCACTCCTCGTGATCCTGCTCCTCGCCGTCCTCGGGTACTCCATCTACCGCATCGCGAAACTCGCGAAGGACCTCTACTCCACCTACGTCTGCGGTGGCATCCTCGTCTGGATCATCGGCCAGGCCATCGTCAACATCGCGGTCGTCACCGGCATGGTTCCGGTCATCGGCGTGCCCCTGCCCTTCCTCTCCTACGGCGGCTCGTCCATGATCGCGCTGCTCTCCGCCGTCGGCGTCCTCATCTCCTGCTCCCGCGCCACCGACCGTCGGGCCTCGATCACCTCGGAACAGGCCAAGGCTCACCGTGGACACGCCCTGACCATCCACTGAATCATGGTGACCATCTTGGCCCTTACCAACGGCTGGAGGCGGATGAGCTGCAGTAGGAGTTCGGGGAAGGCCCGTGCCTCATCGCCTGGTCGACGGTCGAACCCGTCTACGTCAAGGACCCGTTCGGGGAAGAACGAGGGTCTGGGGGCCATGTAGGTCCACTCCAACCAACGTGATGCGTTCTTCGACGCTGACCGGAACCTGGACGAGATCGGGCTCGCGACCGAGGAGGACATCTCCATCGGCGTAATCGGGTTCAGGATCAGCGATCGGCAGGGCGGACCAGGCGTCACAAGTTGCGCGTGATGATCAAGCTATCTCCCGAGCAACAGCGTCGACGGTCTCGAGTTCTGACGCCGCGCCGCGGACCCTTCGAGCCCTGGACCGGGTGTCAGCCGAGCGGAACGGCGCGGTCCTCGAACCACCGCACGAGGTTCAGCATCACCCGGCGCGTGACTGCAGGATCCGCGTCGTCGGTCGCATCCACGAACGTCCTCTCGAAGCCCGGGACGTCGCGGGACAGGGCAGGGCTGACTACGTCGTGTCGCATGGCCCACCCCGGGAACTGACGGTGGTCCCGCGTTTCCTCGATGATGACCCGAAGACGGGCATGGCGGGGATCGGCTCTGATGACGGCGAGGCGCTGCCTGACCGCCGCGGCGGGGCCCTCGAGCACCTGCACGAAGCGGCCACCGCGGTACAGCAGCAGACCGGTGAGCTGCTCGCGCTGGTTCGTGCGGCGGCAGGTCGACAGCAGATCGGCGAGCGCCACGTCGTCGAAGTCCTGCGTCGCGACGCTGGAGTACACCACGGAGAGCACCTGCTCAGCGCGAGCCGGCTCCGACGCCGGAGGCGCGTCGTCGTCGTCCTCCGACAGCCCCCAGACGGCGAGGTCCACCTCGCCGTCGTCCTCGCCAGCGTCATCGATGAACACGTCGTCGCGGCCGCTGCCGTCCCTGCTCCGCCCCGTGCTGTACGGAGCCCGGGGGCCGCGGGCGAGGTCATCGATCATCTCGTTGACGGACTGCGAGATCATGTCCCGTTCGAGGGCGGGAAGGGGCATCAGTCCGTGCAGGTATGCGTCGACCTCGTACTCGTCGACGTCACCGCCCATGCTCAGGTAGTGCAGCCACAGCTCCCCCACGGTGATCCCCACGCGATCCATGGCGTCGAAGGTGAAGGCGTGCTGGACCAGATCGGCCTGACGCTCAGGGGTCGCGTCGTCGCCCGCGGTGGTGTGCTCGCCGTCGTTCCGGTCCTGATCGTCGAAATGCTCGACCATGCCGCACCCACTCCCGCCACCTACTCGCGCCCGTGACCCCATCACCTGACCTGTCCACCGTAGCGAGTCACCGCTCCGAACGGGTCGGCGGCGGGCCGGGTGGACCGCGACCCGTTTCTGTGGCACAGCAGCTGTCGGGAGTAGCTGGAGGGTCAGCTGCCGGAGTCCGACGGCGGGGATCCCGGCTCGACACCGCCGGCCCTGAGGGCGCTCGGCGTCACCCCGAACCATCGCCGCACGCATCGCGTCAGGGCCGACTGCTCCGCGAGACCCACGAGCCCTGCGACCTGCTGCAGCGGCAGGTCGGTGCGGGTCAGGAGGCGGAGCGCGGTGTCGCGGCGGGCGTCGTCGAGCAGGGACTCGAACGTCGCGCCCTCGGCCGTGAGCCTGCGCTGGAGGGTCCGGGGGTGCATCCCGAGGAGCCGCGCCACGGAGGAGATGCGCGGCGGCGCGGAGCCGAGCAGGCCGTCGATGGCCTGGCGCACCTGCGGGGCGACCACGCGGCCCGGTTCCGGGAAGTGGTTCCGCAGGTAGTCGAGCGCGATCTCGCGGAGCGTCTCGTCCACCTGCACCAGGGGGCGGTCGAGCAGGCTCCGCGGCACGCGCAGCAGGGACGCCGGCTGCCCGAAGCGCACCTCCGCGCCGAAGAACTCGACGTAGCGCGAGGCCGGCGCCTTCGGCAGGTGCGAGAGGTGCACGGAGTGGAGCCCGTACGGTCCGCCGACGAGGAACCTGATCATGCGGTGCGAGAACGCGAGGATGGCGTCCGTGGCCTGACGCGGGGGTGTGCCCTCCGAGGAGCCGTAGCAGAGCCCCACCTCCCCCGCCCGCCCCTTGGGGTCCGGCACGAGGGTGAACCGCAGCACCGGGCTGTGAAGGAAGAGGAACTGCGACGCGCAGTCGAGGGCCGCGCCGACCGTCGGCGAGTTCTGCACCGCGACCGCGAGCGGCCCGAGGATGTCGATGTCCTGGTACTCGGAGATCCGCAACCCGAGGTCAGGGCACGGGAGCGAGCGCGCCGCACCCTCGAGGAGCCGCGCCATCGCGACGTCGGGTACGAGGACGTCGTCGCTGTCCAGCGCCTCGGGCGGCACGCGGTAGTGCGCGGCGAGCGCTCCGGCGTCGCCCCCGAACTGCTCGACGACGGCGCGCAAGCCCCGCAGGCCGGCAGATCGGATCACGGAGCTCATGTCGCACAAGGGTAAACATGTGTCGCACTGAGTCAAGTCGCCGAGCGGCGGCGCGCGGAATACTGGAGGCATGAACGCTCCCGAACACCTCGACGTCGTCATCGTCGGCGCCGGTCTCTCCGGCATCGGCGCCGCCTACAGGGTCGCCACGGAACTGCCCGGGAAGAGCTTCGCCGTGCTCGAAGCCAGAGGCGCCATCGGCGGCACGTGGGACCTCTTCCGCTACCCCGGCGTCCGCTCGGACAGCGACATGTTCACCCTTGGCTACCCCTTCCGGCCGTGGACGGAGGCGAAGTCCATCGCCGACGGCTCCTCGATCCTGAAGTACGTCCAGGAGACCGCCGAGGACCCCCGGATCAAGGACCGCCTGCGTTTCCGCACCAAGCTCGTCAGCGCCGCGTGGTCCTCCGAGGATGCGCGGTGGACGCTCGAACTCGAGGAGAGGGACGACGACGCCCCGGCGGAGCGACGCCGGCTCACGTGCGGTTTCCTCTACCTCTGCAGCGGCTACTACAACTACGACCGAGGGTACGAGCCATCCTTCCTTGGCATCGGGTCCTTCGAGGGCGAGATCGTCCGGCCGCAGTTCTGGCCCGAGGACCTCGACTACGCCGGCAAGCGCGTCGTCGTGATCGGGAGCGGCGCCACCGCCGTCACGCTCGTGCCGTCCATGGCGAAGGAGGCCGCGCACGTGACCATGCTGCAGCGCTCCCCCACCTACGTCACGGCCGTCCCCAGCCGCGACGCGTTCTCCGACGCCGCCCGCCGTCGGCTTCCCGCGGGCCTCGCCCACCACGTGGCGCGCGCCAAGAACGTGCTCTTCACGCAGGCGTTCTACCAGTTGTGCAGGCGCAGGCCCGAGACGGCCAAGAAGCTCATCCGCACCCAGACCGCCCGCATCCTCGGCGACGAGGCGATGGTCGAGAAGCACTTCACGCCCGCCTACAACCCGTGGGACCAGCGCCTCTGCGTCGCCCCGAGCGCCGACCTGTTCAAGGCCCTGAAGTCCGGCAGCGCGTCCGTGGTCACGGACACCATCGACACGTTCACGCCCACCGGCATCCGCCTCGCGTCGGGGCAGGAACTCGAGGCCGACGTCGTCGTCACCGCTACGGGGCTCTCCATGCTGCCGCTCGGCGGCGCGACCTTCACGGTGGACGGTGCGCCCGTGAACCTCGGGGACTCCTGGGTGTACCGGGGGCTCATGGTCAGCGGCGTGCCGAATCTCGCGCTCTGCGTCGGCTACACCAACGCCTCGTGGACGCTCCGCGCCGACCTCAGCTCGCGCTACGTGTGCCGGTTCATCCGCTACCTCGACCGGCACGGTCACCGGTACGGCGCTCCGGCGGCCGACGGCGGCATGACGGCCCGGCCCATCCTCGACCTCACGTCGGGGTACGTGCAGCGCGCCGTGTCCGCGTTCCCCAAGCAGGGCGACCGGCAGCCGTGGATCATGCGGCAGAACTACCTGCTCGACGCCCCCAGCGCCCTCCGCGGCAACGTCGCCCGGAACATGGTGTTCGATGCGCCCACCGCCCCATACGACACCGTCCCCGCACCCGAGCTCGACCCCGAGGAGATCCACGCGTGAGCATCCAGCCCTTCCAGTTCACCGGCGCCACCGCCGTCGTCACCGGAGCCGCAGCCGGGATGGGCGAGCACCTCGCCCGGGGGCTCGCAGAACGCGGCAGCCACCTGCTCCTCGCGGACCGCGATGCAGCAGGGCTCGACGCCGTGGCCTCCTCCATCCGCGCCGCCTACCCGGACATCCGGGTCACCACGTTCGTGGCGGACCTTTCGGAGCGGGACGCCGTGGAGCGTCTCGCCACGGACCTGCTCGCGGCGACGGACCGTGTGGACCTGCTCGTCAACAACGCCGGGGTGGCCCTGGCGGGCCGGTTCGACCAGATCGGCATGGCGGACTTCGACTGGGTCATGGCGATCAACTTCACGGCGCCGGTCCTTCTCACGCACCGTCTGCTCCCCCGCATGGCGCCAGGCGGTCACATCGTGAACCTGTCCAGCCTCTTCGGGCTCGTGGGCCCGGCCGGCCAGACCGCGTACTCGTCCAGCAAGTTCGCGCTCCGCGGCTTCACGGAGTCGCTCCGCAACGAGCTGCTCCCCCGCGGCATCGGCGTCACCTCGGTGCACCCCGGTGGCATCCGGACGAACATCGCGTTGAACGCGCGCATCGGCGGGAACCTGAGTGAGGCGGACGTGCAGCGCGCCAAGCAGGACTTCACGAAGCTGCTCACCTTCCCCGCGGATCGCGCCGCCGAGCTGATGCTGGAGGCGGTGAAGGCGCGCAGGGCGCGCCTGCTCATCGGGCTCAGCGCCAAGCTGCCCGACGTCGTCGCCCGCGTGGCACCCATGTCCTTCGGGGCGTTCGAGCGCCGGGCCACCGCCGTCGTGCGGCTCGTGCGGAAGGCACGGCGGTGAACTACCCGGCACCCGTGCTCGACGACGGCTACCTCGCCGTGGACAACGTCCGGGTGCGCTGCCGCGACGAGGGTGACCGCACCATGCCGCCCGTGGTGCTGCTCCACGGGATCGGCCGGAGCCTCGAGGACTGGGCAGGCCTCCACGGGCGGCTCGCTCCGGATCACCGGGTGATCGCGCTCGACCTCCCCGGCTTCGGTCTGTCCGAGCGGACCGCAGGCCGGTACTCGCTGGAGACGCTCGCCCGCTTCGTGCTCGCCGCCCTCGACGCCCTCGGCGAGCACCGCCCGGTGCACCTGGTCGGTAACTCGCTCGGCGGTGCGATCGCGTTGAAGATCAGCGCGCTCGAGTCGCAGCGCGTCCGGAGTCTGGTGCTCGCCAACAGCGCCGGCTTCGGCAAGGAGGTGACGCTCGCGCTGCGGTTGCTCGCCATCCGGCCGCTCGGCAGGCGGCTCATGCGGGACACGTCGCGGAAGGCCGCCTACCGGACCGAGCGCGCACTGTTCTTCGACAAGCGCTTCGTCACCGAGGAGCGCCTCGACCACGCGCACGCCGTCTCGGCGAACCCGGTGTACGCGGAGGTGCTGCTCTCCGTCGCGAGCCACCTCGGCACGGTCCGCGGGGTGCGTCGTCGCTGGCGTACCCGGCTGCTGACCGCCGTCGCGGCACAGCGGAAGCCCACGCTCGTGGTCTGGGGCGACGAGGACCGCGTGCTCCCTGCGTCCCACCTCGAGCACGCCCGGCGCATCTTCCCCCACGCCGAGTTCCACCTGTTCGAGCGCTGCGGGCACATGCCGCAGATCGAACGGGAGGAGGAGTTCGACGCGCTGGTCAGGGCGTTCATCGGCAACCTGAAGGCCTGACGGCGTCCTTTCGCGGTCACATCCTCCCGGGTGCATGCGGGGCCGGGCAGGATGTCGGACCCGCATGGTGAAATGACGCATGCCGCGCGTCATCTTCCACACCGCAACCACCCTCAACGGCTTCCTGGCCGACGACCACAACTCGCTCGAGTGGTTGTTCGACGTCGAGCCCCCGCCTCCGGAGGACCACGAGCGCTTCGTCGAGACCATCGGCGTGCTGGTCGAGGGCTCGACGACGTACGAGTGGGTGCTCGAGCACGAGGGGTTGCTCGCTGATCCCACGAAGTGGCAGGACCTCTACGGAACGCGTACCACGTTCGTGTTCACCACGCGCGAGCTCCCCGTACCCGAGGGCGCGGACGTCCGCTTCGTCTCCGGCGGGGTCGCAGCCGCGTTCGGGGCCATCGTGGAGGCCGCGGCCGGCCGGGACATCTGGGTGGTGGGCGGCGGTGACCTGGCCGGCCAGTTCCTGGCCGCGGGGCTGCTGGACGAGATCAGAGTCGCCGTTGCGCCGGTGACTCTGCCGACGGGCGCCCCGCTGCTGCCGCTGCGGGTGGAGTCCGATCAGCTGCGATTGCGCGGGGTGGAACAGCAGGGGCAGTTCGCGTTCCTCACCTACGCCGTGACCCGGGCCGACCGGGCCGGAGGACCGTCATGACGCTCGGGGGAGTGCCCGCGCGGTATCACGCGATCGGCCGGACCATCAGCTCGTCAGCTCCCGCGAAGCCGTGCCGCGCATAGAGCGGGCGTGAGCGCCTACTCGGCGCCGTGACGAGCCGCACCGCACCGACTCCGCGGGCATGCTGTGCCGCTGCGTCGACGAGCAGGCCGCCCAGCCCTGCGCCCCGGTGCTGCGGCAGAACGTACACGTTGGCCAGGTAGGCCCAGCAGGACGGCGACGAGCCGGGTTCCGGCATGCGGTGGAAGACGGCGACGTTGCACATCCCACGCGCTACCCCCTCGTCGTCGGACGCGAGAAACAGCGCGCGGTCGGACGTGCGGGCCCACGCGATGAACGCCGCGGTGAAGGAACCGCTGGAGGTCTCGGCAGAGGAGTCGGAGGAGCCGTCCGTCCCGCCCGCCACCCACGGCTCGTCGGACGGCGCACTGTCCTCGAGCGCCCAGGCGGTACGCAGCGCCGCGAGCGCCTCGAGCCCCGCGTCGCCGTCGTGCGCGACGCTCCTGATGCTGCTCACGCGGGGACCACGTGCGGCACGTAGGCCTTCTGCCACCTCTCCAGCTCGGCGAAGAACGCGCTGCGCGCGGGCTCCGGGGACAGCGTGAGGTCGTGGATGCCGCCCGCGATGCGCACGAGGGTCACGTGGGCGCCGAGCCGGTGCGCCCGTCCGGCGATGTGCGCGACGTCGAGCACCACGTCCGTGGACGAGACGCGCGCGGGCTCCTTCGTCGGGGAGGAACTGGCGTCGGAGCAGGCGACGAGGACCGGGCAGTCGATCGCCAGACCCCGCTGCACCTCCGCGTGCCCGCGGCGGACGGTGCGCAACCAGCCCGCCACCACCGGGTAGCCGCCGTGCGGCTTCCAGGCGAGGTCGTACTCCCACGCCCCGCCCGTCTCGCGGTGCAGGTAGTGCCCGTAGGCGCTGCCGAGTTTCCCGACGACGGCGCGCGGCCGGCGCACGCCGAGGCGGTCCACCGCCGCCGTCCCGAGGGTGCGGGAGAACAAGCTCGCGTTGAGGTCGAACCAGGGGCTGTTCAGCACGAGGGCGTCGACCACGCCGCGCCCACGCCGGCGGTGCGCCCAGAGCGAGGTGATGAGCCCGCCGGTGGAGTGGCCCATGACCACGAGGACGTCGTGGCCCTCCTCCTCGCGGATGATCCGAGCGGCATCGTCCAGTTCCTCGTCGTAGGTCTCGAGGCTCAGCACGTAGTTGGGGGTCTGGTGGTCCCGGAGCGAGCGCCCGTACTTGCGGAGGTCCAGGGCGTAGAAGTCGAACCCTGCACGGAGCCATGCGTCCGCGAGGTGGTCCTGGAAGAAGTAGTCCACGAAACCGTGCACGTAGAGCACCGCTCGGCGCGAGCCTCCCGGGAGGGAACGGCGGACCAGCGTCGCGACCACGTCGCCCTCGTCGTCGGCCTTCAACAGAAGGGTCCGCGCGCCGTAGCCCTGCCCGAGGACGTCCTCGTGGTAGCTGCTCTCCGGATCCGTCGTCATCGTGGTCCTTCCCGGCCGGCGGCCCTGAAGGCCGGGCCCGCGTTCTCGGGGCGCGCGGGCTCTGTTCACCCGCCGCAAGACTGCCGTCATCAGTGTGTCACCTGCTCTCTGTATGCTGACGCCACCGCACCCACACCAGGAGTTGATTGACCGTGTCACAACGCTTCACCAACGGCCCCCACCGCGCCATTGCGGCGGTTGCCATCGGCTGCGCCGCAGCGCTCACCCTCGCGCCCGCAGCCACCGCCGCACCCGGCGGCACCAAGGGCCCCACGACGTCGACCACCACGATCACCGTGATGGGCACCAGCGACCTCCACGGCTACATCGAGAACTGGGACTACTTCACCAACGCGGAGTACACGGACGCGGCCGGCAACGACGTCGGCCTGGCGAAGATCTCCACGCTCGTCAACCAGGTGCGCGCCGATCGCGGCGCCGACTCCACGCTGCTGATCGACAACGGCGACACCATCCAGGGCACGTCCCTCACCGACTACTACGCGAACGTCGAGCCCGTCGACGAGACCGGCGAGACGCACCCCATGGCCGCGGCCATGAACGCCATGGACTACGACGCCACCACGCTCGGCAACCACGAGTTCAACTACGGCGTGTCACTGCTGCGCGCCTACGAGGGCCAGCTGGACTTCCCGGTGCTCGGCGCGAACGTCAAGGACTGGACCACGGGCGAGGACGCCTTCACGCCGTACGTCCTGAAGACCGTCAAGGTGAAGGGCCAGAAGCCCATCCAGGTCGGGATCCTCGGCCTCACCACGCCGGGCAGCGCCATCTGGGACAAGAACAACGTCGAGGGCGAGCTCCGCTTCCTCGACATGGTGGAGCAGGCGAAGAAGTACGTGCCGGAGATGCGCGCCGCCGGCGCCGACGTCGTCGTCGTCAGCTCCCACTCCGGCCCGTCCGGAACCTCGTCCTACGGCGCGGGCCTCCCCGTCGAGAACGCCTCGACGCTCATCGCGGAGCAGGTGCCGGGCATCGACGCCATCCTCGCGGGCCACGAGCACCGCGAGATCGCCGAGACCTTCGTGACCAACAAGCAGACCGGTGAGCAGGTCCTCCTGACCGAGCCGAAGAACTGGGGCCAGCGCCTCTCCGTCATGGACTTCGAACTCGCCAAGGTCCGCGGCCAGTGGGACGTGGTGTCGGCGAACTCCGAGCTGCTGAACAGCAACACGGTCGAGGCGGATCCGACGATCTCCGCGATCGCCGCCGAGCAGCACCGCACCACCATCGACTACGTCAACACCGCCATCGGCACCGCGACCGAGACGATGTCCGCGGCCGATTCCCGCTTCCGCGACACCGCGGTGATGGACTTCGTCAACACGGTGCAGGCCCAGGCCGTGGACAGGGCCCTTGACGGGACGCCGAACGCGGACCTGCCCGTGCTCTCCATCGTGGCACCGTTCAACCGGGCGGCCGTCATCCCCGCCGGGCCCGTCACCATCCGTGACATGGCCGGGCTGTACGTCTTCCCGAACACCCTGTTCGGCGTCGAGCTGACCGGCGCACAGGTCAAGGACTACCTCGAGTACTCGGCGCGGTACTTCAATCAGACCGCCGCCGGAGCGCCCATCGACCCGGCGACACTGACCAACGCGGGCGGCACGCCCGACTACAACTACGACATGATGTCCGGCGTCTCCTACCAGATCGACATCAGCAAGCCGGTGGGCCAGCGCATCGTGAACCTCAGCTACAACGATGCGCCGATCGATCCGGTGCAGCGCTTCGCCGTGGCCACCAACAACTACCGGCAGTCCGGCGGCGGGAACTTCCCGCATATCGCGACGGCTCCCGTGCTGGTGAACCAGACCACGGAGATCCGTCAGCTGCTCATCGACTACCTGATCGCCGAAGGCAGCATCGACCCCGCCTCCTTCTTCGAGGAGAACTGGGAGCTCACCCGCAACGGCGCGCCCGTCTTCGACTGACGCACACCCGTTGTTCCCGGAAGGGTCCGGACCTCACGGTCCGGACCCTTCTGCTGTGCTCCCCTAGATTGGACGGATGACCATCGAGATCTCACGGGCAACAGCGGACGACGCCGAAGCCCTCGCCGCCTGCGCGGCAATCACCTTCCCGCTCGCCTGCCCCGCGGGCTCGCGGCCCGAGGACATCGCCGACCACATCAGCACGCATCTCTCACCGGAGCGCTTCACGGACCTGGTCGCGCGTCCCGGGCACACCATCCTCTGCCTCCGCGACGCGACAGGCGTCAGCGGGTCGGACATCAGCGGGTCGACGATCAGCGGGTGGAGCATGGTGGTGCTCGATCAGCCCGGGGACGCCGATGTGCTCTCCGCGCTGTCCCTCACCCCGACTGTCGAACTCAGCAAGTTCTACGTGCATCCCGACCAGCACGGTCGCGGTGCGGCTGCGGCCCTCATGGCCGCGACCCTCGGTGTGGCCGCCGACTCGGGCTACGCGGGCGTGTGGCTCGGGGTCAACCAGGAGAACGCGCGCGCCATCAGGTTCTACGAGAAGCACGGGTTCCGCCGCGTGGGGTCGAAGCGGTTCCGTCTGGGTGAGCGCTTCGAGGACGACTACATCCTCGAGCAGCCGCTACCCCCTACGGCGTCGCGCGGCTGACGACCTTCCCCGTGAACTCCACGTTTCGCCGCGCGGACGCACCTCCGTACCGGGCTCCCCACGGATGGGATCAGCGGCCGGTGGCTATCCAGTAGCGCAATCTCGCCGCCGCAGCCGGGAAGGGCCCTGCGTCCTCGTCGAGCACCCCACCGCACCGCTCGATGACGGTTCGCGAGCCGTCATTGTCCGGATCGCAGGTCACGAGCGCCCTCCCGATCCGGAATCGTGCGCCTCCACGAGTGACAGGTCCAGGATCTGCGTCGCGTAGCCGCGGCGACGGGCGTGCGGGCGCACCGCGTAGCCGATGTGCCCGCCGACCGCCTCCAGGAAGGGGTTGAGGGAGTGGCGGATCGAGACGTGGCCCACCACCTCGCCGGACACCTCGGCCACGAAGTAGGACGCCGCAACACGACCGGGGCGCAGATCCTGGCCCCGCCGCTCCCGGTCCAGTTCGTCGAGGTACTGCTCCCAGGGTTTCCCCGGCCGGTACCCGAAGAGGAACTCGAAGCCCTCCGCCGCGAGTTCCTGCTGCGCGACGGCGATGACGGGCTCGTCCGTCGCGGTCAGGTACCGGAGGGTGACCACGCCGCGAGCGGTGTGCTCGGCGGTGTCCCGGACGGCGTCGTCGGACCCGCCTCCGGTCAGGGCCGACGGCGGGAGCTCGTGAGCTGAGGAGGCACTGTCTGCTGTGGCGGGCATCCGGTCACTGTACGGGCGGTAGGCGCGGTCCGGGGGCCGCGATCGGATCCGAGGCTGCAGGGACAGTCCCGAGGAACCGCGCGATGTCCACCGCGCACGCCTCCGGGGAACGGTCCGTCGTGTCGACGGCGAGGTCGTAGCTCACGTCGTCGTGCACGCTCAGCGCCTGCCGCCTCGCCATGCCCGCGACGCGGTCGGGGCGGTCGGCCTCCCGTGCAGCAGCGACCTCGGGGGCGCAGTGCACGCCCACCCACACGACGCCCTCGGCCCCGAACAGCGAGCGGAGCCGCTCCTGCCCGGCACCGCCGGAGAGCAGCACCTCGTCGAGGATCAGCGGAGCTCCGGCGGCTGCCATCGCGCGGAGTCCCGCGTACCAGCAGCGTTCGAGCCGCCTGTGCTCCTCGGTGAAGGTGATACTCCCATCCCGGTGAAACGTGATACCGGATGCAGCGTGCTCGCCCCGTCCGGGAAGGGCGTCGATGAACGTGTCCACCCCGAAGGTCAACCACGGTCCCGGGAGGATCTCCTGGAGCGCGCGTGCGATCGACGACGTGCCCGCACTCGATCCGCCGTTGAGGACGAGGACGGATGGACGGAACCCCCGGACCGCGTCCGGATCAGGCGACAGTCAGCTCACCCATGCGGCCCCAGCCCTCCGCGGCGATGCGTTCGCTGATGATCTGCGGTGTCTCCACCAGCGCCTGCGGCATGTCCTGCATGGCCTGCGAGAAGTGGTCGCTGTTCACGTGGGCCTCGGCGGCGTCGTCCTGGAAGGCCTCGACGAGCACGAAGGTGTGGGGATCCTCGACGCTGCGCGACCACTCGAACCACAGGTTGCCCGGTTCCTGGCGGGTCGCCTCCGTGAAGTCGCGGGTGTGCTCGATCCAGCGCTCGCTCCACTCCGGCTTCAGGGTGAACTTGACGACGATGAAAATCATGGGGATGCCTTCCGGTGCGGGGTCGGGTACTCCTTCAACCTAGGCGCTGCACCGGCGGCGTGCATGCGCCGTCTCCGTATGTTGATCACCGGCACCGGGGACGGTACACCTCCCTGTCCCACCGCGAGGCACCCCCGCTCACGGGCAGTACCCCGGCAAGTGCAATACGGCGTAATGCAAACGTGAGGGGGCCCGGCCACCGGGCGTAGCCTCGCCGGAATGCAGCACACACAGGGAAGCATCCCCACCCTCGACCTCAGCACGGCGCGATCCGCCGACGGCACCTTCTCCCCCGACTTCATCGAGGCCCTGCGCGACGCCGCGCACACGGTCGGCTTCTTCCACATCGTGAACTACGGCGCCGCCCCCACCCAGGTGGACGACCTGTTCTCCATCACGCGCCGCTTCTTCGACCTCCCCCTCGAGGAACGCCTGGCCATCCACAACCGCACCTCGCCCCACTTCCGCGGCTACGCGGGTCTCGGGACGGAGATCACCCGTGGCCGCCCGGACGCCCGCGAGCAGATCGACTTCTCCCCGGAGCGCGAACCCGTAGCGGACTACCCCGCGGACGAGCCGTTCTGGCTCCTGCAGGGCCCGAACCTGTGGCCCCGCCACACCCTTCCCGAGCTCGAGCACCGAGCCATGGAGTGGGCGGCCCTGATGTCCTCGGTGGGCGCCGAACTGCTCTCCGCGATCGCCGTGGCCCTCCACCTCCCCGAGGACTACTTCGCGGAGCCCTTCGAGGGGACTCCTGCATGGATGGCCAAACTCGTGCACTACGTCGGCGGCGTCGTCGAGGGTGCCGGCTCCCAGGGCGTGGGCTCCCATGCCGACTACGGCTTCGTGACACTCCTCCTGCAGGACGAGGTGGGCGGCCTCGAGGTGCTGCCGCACGGAACCACCGAATGGGTGCCGGTGACGCCCATCCCGGGGGCGCTCGTCGTCAACCTGGGCGAGATGCTCGAGGTCGCCACCGAGGGCTACCTCGCCGCGACCATCCACCGCGTCACAGCGCCCGCCCCCGGGGTGGACCGTTACGCCATCCCGTTCTTCTGGTCGCCGCGGCTCGATGCCGTGATCGAGCCGGTTCCCTTGACCGAGGACCTCCGCGCCGCGGCGCGCGGTCTCTCCGACGACCCCGACAACCCCATGCTCTCCTCCTACGGCTCGAACATGCTGAAGGGCCGCCTGCGTGCCCACCCGGACGTCACCGAGCTCCACTACCCCGAGCTCGCCGCCCGCTAGCCGCGCGACCCCGGGACAACGAACGACGACGGCGGCACTCACTTCGAGTGCCACCGTCGTCGTGCGCACTGCGTGGCACAGCCGTGCCGCTGGTCCTCCGTTCCTCGCGCGGCGAAGGGCTGGTCGAATTCCGAGCTTTTGCGCCACCAATGACGATCGTGAGGTAAGGATCAACGCTGATTCTGTGCCGGTCGACAAGGATCAGCGCAGGCTAGGGCAAGGAAGATGAACGCAAGGCAAACTCGCTACTACGTTGGTGCTCGTCGAGGGAAGCCAGTCCCCAGATCGTGTGGATCCTGCTCTTCGACATGTTGCTGTAGCTGGAATTACAGCCACGACGGCGCCCCGTCCCGGGTGCCGGATTCTCATTAGAAAGAGGCCCTGTCATGCGTAAGTCCGCAAAGATCATCACCGCCCTGTCCGTCACCGGTCTCGCTGTCGCTGCCGGTTCCGCCTTCACCGGCACCGGTCTCAGCACCTCGGGCGCCGCGGCAAGCGCTCAGTTCATCGGCGGCACGGTGTCGCAGGCTGTCACCGGCGCAACACTCACCAATCTGCAGTACGGATTTGTCGACAACACGACGAAGACGGCCGTCAATCAGGTGACACTGACCTTCGCGGAGGGCGCTAACGGCAAAGCCGTCACGCTGGCCCTGGCCGGCGGCGACGCCGCTATCTTCACCTGCACGGCCGTGACGGCCAACGCGTCGACCTGTAACGCAGCCACGGGTACGAGCCAGACCGGCGTCACGAACGCTACCGTCACCGTCGCTTCGTAGCGGCTAATTGGTTGACCGGCCCCGAAGGGCCGGTCACCCATCCCGTTGTCCGCCACATCGTCACGTGCAGAACGAACTACCCGAGTCCCTGGGGGTAATCGGTGGCTACACCCTTGATGCAGAGACTGAGCAATGTCGGGCTCGTGTTGCTCGCTGCCGTGGCGACATGCGCAGCGCTTGTGCTGGTCAGTGGTCAAGCCGCAGTGGTCATCACCCACGGCATCAGCATGAACCCCGTCTACCACGAGGGCGATCTCGTCGTCGTCGCGCGCGCAGCCTCGTACGGAGTGGGCGACATTGCCGCCTACGACCTCCCTGACAAGGATGAGGTGGCCCTTCACCGGATCATCGACGGCGACAGCAGCGCGTTCATCTTCCAGGGCGACAACAACCAGTCCATCGACCCGATCCAACCGAGCGGTGAAGACCTCGTGGGCCGGGCCGTCCTCCACATCCCCCAGGGCGGCGTGTGGCTCAGGGCCCTCACGAGCCCTCCCGTCCTCGGCCTGGTGGCCTTCGGCCTCGTCACCGCCGGCAGCGCCGTGACCACACGGAAACAGCGCAAGCGAAGGAAAGCAGTCATGGCCCAGCACTCCGCCAGCCCATCAACCGCGTACCAGCCCCTGGGAATGCTTCCTGCACCGCTACGCGTTCCTGCCGCCCTCTGCGCCGCGTCCGCCGTCGTCGGTGTCAGCCTCGGCGCGCTGGCCTGGTCCGCCCCCCTGCAGGTCCCGTCCACGGCGCTGGTCGAAGCCGGCACGCGCATGGACTTCTCCTACACCGCCGCCGTCGGCGAGAGCCCGGCCTACGATGCCACCACCGCAACGTCACCGGACCCGATCTTCCGGACGCGTGCCGATACCGTCGATGTCCGCTACAGCTACTCCGGCGATGCCGGAACCGTGAGCGTGCTCGCCGAGCTGTCGATGCAGGGTGGTTGGCAGTCGACCGTGCCCCTCTCCGAGCCCGCCACCTTCACCGGCAGCGAGCACGAAGGAACCATCCAACTGGACCTCGACGCACTCGAGGCGAGGGCCGAGGCTGGTGCGGTTGCCGCGGGCCTGCCGATGGGCCCCGTCTCGGTCGCCCTGGTGCCCGAAGTGGCCACCGAAACGGGAGCAACGTTCCGGCCCGCGCTGAACCTCGACCTGGCGCCCCTGGCGCTCACCCTCCCCGGGGGCGCAGACAGCCTGTCCGTCACGGACACCGCCGGCGCGCAGCAGACGGCGCTCGTGTCCCGGACGGTCGGCGTCAACGGGGTCGGCATCAGCGCTGCAGCAGCTCGCGTTCTTTCGGCAGTACTGCTGGCCGCAGCCATCATCACCGGAACTATCCTCACGGTCCTGGCCCGCCGGATCACTCCGGAGGACGAAGCCGCAGCAATCCGGCGCCGCTATGCCGCGTTGCTGGTGCGCGTGCATCCCATGCCGGCACCGCAGGGGCGGCCGGTCATCGATGTCACCACCTTCCCGACACTGGCGAAACTTGCCGAACGCTACGGCCTGCTCGTGCTGCACTGGTCCCGCAGCGGCATGGAGACCTTCATCGTCCAGGATGAGAACATCACCTACCGCTACCGACCGGCTCCCATCGACTCATCGAGCGAATCGGAGCTCGACCTCGTGGACGCTCATCAGGAGCGGTGACACCGCATGTCTCGTGAGCGCCCGTCGCGCCCTGCTCGCGAGCGGATCAGGCCTCGCCCATCATCAGGCCCTCGATGGAGTGCTTCTGCGTGATCGGGGTGAGCTCGTCGACAACTGGGCACACGACGTGCCGCCGGACGCGCTCGGGCAGGGAGTCCTAGAAGCCCCGTGTCACCTGCATGGAGTGGTGCTCGGCGTTCCCCGCTCCGGGGGCATCGATCCCGAGCACCAGGGACGGGACGGGATTTCTGCGACTTGTTTCTCGTGCCGCAGTGGATGGTCAGCGCAGAACGGGCGAAGATATCACCCAGGTGGGGGCACGACGGAAACTACTGCGGCACGGACACGTGGATCCAGACGGCACCGCCCTCGGCGGACGGGCTCGGACCTGCGGTTCACGGCGGAAGCGGACCAGCGCCGGCGAGCGTCCGGACCAGGAGCGCGCCGGAGCCGCTCGCGAAGGTCAGGCCGTGGAAGGACGGCGCACGCGCCACCTCGGTGAACCCAGCGCCGCATGCAGCGCGAGCGACGCCGAGTTGGACGTCGAGACGACGCAGTGCACGATGTCCGTCCTCCGGGCCAGCCAGCGGCACCGCAGCACGGTCAGCTCCGCGCCCAGACCCTCGCGGAGGAGCTCCGCGAGGACCGCCGGACGGACCTCCCTCACGCGGGCGTCGGGCGTTCAGCGCCCACAGCGGCGACAGCTTCCAGTTCGACCAGCTGACCCGGGTAGCCGAGAACGGTGACACCGAGCAGCGTGCTCGGCGGCGCAGGGGTTCCGAGCCGCTCGGCCAGCCGGTCCCAGACGTCGACGAGGTCCTGCCGTTCCGCGGATGCCACGTAGATGCGCAGCTGCACCACATCGGCGAGCGCAGCCCCCGATGCGGCGAGGACGGCTTCGAGGTTGTCGAGGGCGAGGTCCGCCTGCCCGCGTGCTCCGTTGCCCCCGACGTCGCCCACGGGCGTGAGCGGGCAGGCACCGGCGCAGAACAGCAGAGCCGACGCCGGAGCGACCCGCTGCGCGTAGGTGTAGGGCACGGGCGCGAGATCGGCAGGTCCGGACGAGGGGATCACCGCCCCAATGTACGCGGAGGCGCAAGGGCGGTCGGTCACGGACGGATCCAGCGGATGCGGATGGGCCCGCGCACGTCGGCCTCCACCCGCTCACCCTTCTGCGTGACGTCGACGAGGCCCTCGTCCGCGAGCCCGAAGGCGATCCGCCGAGCCGCCGGCATGAGGTCGCGCCAGGCGTCTCCCCCGATGCTGCGTGCCGCATCGGACGGGCAGAGCGTCTTATCACAGCCCCGCTGCTCGGCGATGCGCAGGATCTCCGCGCGCAGATCCTCGTCCGAGGGACGGTCAGGCATCGCCGTCGTCCTGCACCTGCTCCGCGGGCGGTTGCGGCGCCTGGTTCCTCGCCTGCAGGGCCTCGAGCTGCTCCAGGGCGCCCGTCCACCGGACTCTCCGCTGGGCGGCGGTCTGCTCCCACCACGGCGTGCCGCGCTCCCCCAGCCCCTCCTTCGCGAGCTGCACCGTGCGGCGTGCCCGTGGCAGTGCCGCGCCGTCGTCGCCCTTCGCACTGTTGCGCACTCCCGAGCGTCCGCGCCCGAGGTGGGACATCAGGCGCGCCTTCACGTCGTCGGGCAGGGAGGGGTCGGTCTTCCGCCAGCGGCGGCCGCTGTGCAGGAAGAAGCGCTCGTCGTCGGAGGTGCCTGCGAGATCACTCACGGCGGTCAGCTCGCGGACCCGGGCGGGCCGATGAGCAGCAGGACCGTGAACACCACGGAGACCCCGACGATCGCCACGAACACGGCCGTCAGGGGCGCTCGGAGCACCCATGCCTGCAGCTGCTCCAGGAGGTTGCGGGGGTGCTCACCGCCGGGGGCGAGGCGCCAGGAACCGGCGAGCCGGCCCTTCCGCTCGATCCAGCGCTCGTAGGGGATGGTGGCGAAGGGGACGACGGCGGAGGCGAGGCCGAGCACGCCCGTCACCGGGGACCAGCGCTGGTTGATCCAGACGAATGCGACCGTCAGGACGAAGCAGAGGAACACGAACCCGTGCACCGCTCCGGCGGGTGGCACCAGCGCCTCGGTGGTGCGCGTGACGTACTTGAAGAACATGCCCAGCAGCAGGAACGCCCACGTGATCGCTTCCGCGACGGCAACGGTCCTGAACAGGGTGCGGGGGTTCATCGGTCCTCCTGGTCGGCTCTGCATGGTGGTTCCATCCTCCCATCAGCCGCCCGGCCTCACGATCGCCGGGAAGAGAGCCGGGAAGAGAGCCGGGCACCGAGCCGGGCATGGAACCGGGCATGAAGCCGGGCATGAAGCCGGGCATGAAGAAGGCCCCGGAGCCGATGCTCCGGGGCCCTTTCGGCGGGACTACTTGCCCTTGAAGGCGTTCGTCACGTCGGACGCGGCGTCCTTGACGTTCTCGCCGGCCTGCTTGGTGGTGGCCGAGGCCTGGTCGGCCTGGCCCTCCGCCTTGAGGTCCTGGTTGTTCGTGGCGTCGCCGGCGGCCTCCTTGGCCTTGCCCGCGAGTTCCTCGGCCTTGTTCTTCGCCTTGTCGATGAAGCTCATGATGCGTCCTTCCCTGTTCCGTTCTCGTCCCCGGGGGGATCCCCGGCGATGCGTTACTGCGTAACGTTCCTGGTTCTCGACGCCGTGGAGACGTCGATGATGATGGCCACCGTGCGCGGCACGGCTTCGAGCGACGACGCGAGGCGCTCCACGGCGCCTCCACGGATCGAGGCCACGGTCTCCGCGATCTCGGCCCTGTGGTTCAGCGTGGCGCGGATGGTGATATCCGGCGCCCCGGCACTTCCCCGGAGCACGCTCCTCGCCTTCTGTACGTCCGGCAGCTGCTCCACATCGGCGTTCAGGGTCCCCTCGAGGAGGGCCGGGTTCAGCGTCACGAGGCCGTTGTCATCGGCGGCGTGCAGCCGGTACACCCGGGCACGACGGCGGCGGGGCACCTGTGCGGCGAGCCACGCCAGTCCGAGGACCGCGAGGATCACGCCTGCGGCGACCAGCCCACCCTGCAGTGCGGGTGCGGCTGCCGTGGCCTCGGGGTCGAACCCGACCACCGGCGTGCCGCTTGAGGGGGTCGGCGCGCCCTGGACCACCGAGCCGAGGAGGCCCAGCGTGGCTGCGAGGAGTGCTGCCGCTCCGATGAGGAGCACGAGGCCGATGACGGCGAGCCAGAACCTGTTGAGCCGTGCGGGTGATTGCCTCATGATCGTCTCCTTCCGAGGGTGTGCCTGGGGATGATGTCCGGCGTACCGGGATGCGCGGTGGTGGGGTCCGGGGTCAGGTCAGTCATGGTGCTCCGTCCTGGCGCGCACCCTGACCCTGGGCGCGGGCTTCAGGCCGAGATCGTCCACCGAAGACTGGACGACGTCCCTGACCGTGGCCTGGAGTTCACCTGTGGACACGAGGTACGTGGACAGGGAGAGCTTCAGTCGTCCGCCCCGAAGCTGGGCGCGGGCGGCCGAGACGCCGTCCACCCGCTCGGCGCGGGCCGTCGCGAGGCGTTCGACGGCGGAGCGTCCCATGACCGTCGTGGTGCCGTCCATACCGTGCCAGGTGGTTCCCGCTGTGAGCGCGGTGCGCCGCCCCGGCAGCAACGCCGCCAGCAGGAGTACCAGGCCGATCACCGCGGCCACCGCCGCGGCGGCGTAGAGGGCGGTGGAGCCCCACGTCACGGCCGTGGTGGTCGAGAGGGCGCCTTCGGCAAGGGAGGTGTCCCCCGTGAGCGCGGACACCCCGAGCCAGACGAGGCCTGCCCCGGCGGCGACGAGCACGATGGCTGTGAGCGTGGCCGGGAGCGTCCGGCTGGGCCGGCGGGGCAGCTTGTGTGCCGATGCGGTACTCATGCGAGCGTCCTTCCCTTGCCGGCGGAACCGTTCTCGAGCGAGGCGATGGTGACGTCGATACGTCCCACGTGCACCGCCGTCGTGCGTTCGAGGACGTCCGTGACGTGGCGGCGGAGCGCCTCGGACCCCGCACGGAGCGGCGCCGGGTACTGCATCGCGACCGTCAGGGAGACGTACGCGATGGTGCCGTTGAGTTCGACGTCGGCACTGGGCCTGGCGTCCAGGTCACCCGAGGCTCCGAGCCCCAGGACCCCGCCGGATCTGCCGCCGATGAATGGCAGCTCGGAGGCGGCCTGGCTGGCGATCTTCCGCAGCACCTTCTCCTTCATGACGAGGTGTCCGCGATGCGCCGCATCCGGCGCCTGCGGATCGGTGGTGTTCCTCATGGCGCTCACCCGTTCGAGCTGCGGCGGTTCAGGAGGTCCTGCACGTCCAGCTTGCCCTCGAGGTAGCGGCCGATGGCGAGGCCCACCGCGGCGAAGAAGACGACGGCGATGAACTGGAGGAACCCGCCGAACACGGCGACGATCCCCAGGAGGAGACCTACGAACAATCCGATGGTGCTGCGCGACATGATGCTGTCCTGTCTGATGGGAGAGGGGGAGGAAGGTGCGGCGGACGGAGCGCCCGCCGCACGGAGGTGCTACTCGAGCTCGGTGCCGCGACCCGAGGTCTCGGCGTCGTCCTCGTCACCCGGCAGGTGCACGTCGGTGACGTTGACGTTCACCTCGATGACCTCGAGCCCCGTGGCGCGCTCCACGGAGTTCACGACGTTGCGGCGGATGTTCTCGCTCACCTCGACGATCGAGCTGCCGTAGTCCACGACGATGCTGACGTCGATCGCCGTCTGGCGCTCGCCCTTCTCGACGCTCACGCCACCGCTGACGTTGGTCTGCGAGCCCGGGATGCGCTCGGTGATCTGGTTGAAGGCGCGGCGTGCCGCGTTGCCCATGGCGAAGACGCCGGGTACCTCGCGGGTGGCGACACCGGCAAGCTTCTGGACGACGGCCTCCGCGATGGTGGTGTCGCCCTTCTCGGTCTGCAGTGGGCCCTTGCGGACGGCGGCGGACTCGGTGCTCGGGGTGGACTTCTGGGCGGTCACTGTCTCGGCCATGATGCGTTTCCTTCTCTGACGATGGGACTGAATGCGTCGTACATGGGTAAGTCGTCGCCCGCGGGGCAAAGCGCACGGTGCATCGCTGAGACGCTGGTCACAGGAAGGTCGGCGTCCCGTGGTTCAGTGGTCCCGTAGTGTCCACACCTCCCGCACATCTCGTACCTCCCACACTGCTGAAGGGCCCGCCCGCATGTTCCTCCTCGAACCGGCCGTACCGGCCGCCGGTGCCGCGCCCGCGCACGCCGATCTCGTGTTCTCGGCGACGGACCTCGTCACGGCGTCCGAATGTGGGTACCGGCTGCTGCGCATCCTCGACGAGAAACTGGGCCGTGCGCCGAAGGCGGTGTTCGCCCCGGACGAGATGCTGCAGCGCGCGGCCTCCCTCGGCGACGTGCACGAGCACCGTGTCCTCGAGGAGCTCGTCGCCGAGCACGGCTCCTGGTCGGCCGGCACCAGCGGCGGCGTGTACGAGGTCGAGACTGCTGTCTCGATGGACCGTGCCACGCTCACCGCCAAGCACGAGGAATCCCTCGGCGCCCTCCGCTCCGGAGCCTCGGTGGTGTTCCAGGCGGCATTCTTCGATGGCACGTTCCACGGCCGCTCCGACTTCCTCGTCCGTGAACCGGATTCCTCCTACGCGGTCTGGGACACGAAGCTGGCCCGGCACGCGAAGGTGGGTGCCCTGCTCCAGCTCGCCGCGTACGGCGATCAGCTGATCACCGCCGGCATCCCCACGTCACCGGAGGTCACGCTGGTGCTCGGCGACCGCTCCCGCAGCATGCACAGCCTCACGGACCTGCTGCCCGTGTTCCGGGAACGGCGGTCACGCTTCCTCGACCTGGTCACCCGACACCGGCAGCAGCCGCACCGCGTGGCGTGGAACAGCCCCGACGTCGGTGCCTGCGGCCGCTGCGACTACTGCTCCGAGCAGGTCACGGCCACGCGCGACCTCCTGCTGGTCGCGGGCATGACGGGTGACCGCCGCGCGAAGCTGAGGGGTCAGGGCATCAGCACCATCGACGCGCTCGCCGCCATGGACCCCCGCCCGGAGGACGCTCCCCTGCAGCGCCTCCACGAGCAGGCGCGCCTGCAGGTGGGCCTCGGGGAGGTGGACGGCGCCGTGACCTACCAGGACGCCGACGCCGTGGAGCACACCGTCTCCTACCGTCTGCTGCCCGGCGCCACCGTGGCCTCGTTGCCCGCGCCCAGCCACGGGGACATCTTCTTCGACTTCGAGGGGGACCCGCTGTGGCAGGACCCGGTGGACGGCACCTGGGGGCTCGAATACCTCTTCGGGGTCGTCGAACAGCCCGAGGACCGCGACGCGGAACCACCGTTCCGTCCGTTCTGGGCGCACAGCCGCTCCGAGGAACGCGCGGCGCTCGTCGACTTCCTCGAGTACGTGGCGGCCCGCCGGCAGCGGTACCCGGACCTGCACGTCTACCACTACGCCGCGTACGAGAAGAGCGCCCTGCGGCGCCTGTCCCTGGTGCACGTCATCGGGGAGGACGCCGTGGACACCCTGCTGCGCGAGGGCGTGCTGGTGGACTTGTACGAGACAGTCCGGCACAGCCTGCGTATCAGCGAACGCTCCTACAGCATCAAGAAGCTCGAACCCCTCTACATGGGTGACCGGCTGCGGTCGGGTGACGTCACGGACGCAGGCGCCTCCGTCGTCGCCTACGCCGCCTACTGCGCTGCGCGCGATGCCGGTGAGGAACCACTGGCCGCGCGGGTGCTGGCGGGTATCAGCGACTACAACCGCTACGACTGCCTCTCCACCCTTCGGCTGCGCGACTGGCTGCTGGCGCTGGTCCCCGGGTCCGGCCGGCTCTCCCCGGTCTCCGGGGAGGTCGACGACGCCGATACGTCGCTCGCCGAGGAGGACGCCTCGACGTACGGGCCCAGGGCGGAGGAGGCCCGCCTGCTCGACCACCTCGCCGGACTCCCCGCCGAGCAGGCGCTGCAGGCCGACCGGCGGGCGGTGGCCATGGTCGCCGCCGCGGTGGGCTACCACCGGCGCGAACGGAAGCAGTTCTGGTGGTCCCACTACGACCGCCTCGCAGCGCCGCCGCACGACTGGGAGGAATCGCGGGACGTCCTGGTCCTCGACGAGGTCCGCGTGGAGCAGGACTGGGAGCGACCCACCCCGCGGTCCAACCCCGTACGCGTGCTCGCCGCACGTACGCGCCTGCAGCCCGGGGTGGAGGCCCAGGTTGGGTCCACCCACTTCGCGATCTACGATGCGCCCACGCCCCCGGGCACCGATGACGAGGACAGCAGCGGTGTGGGCCGCGGTGGGTGGTACGACGTGGCGGTCACCGGGCTCACCGAGGAGCGCGGTGCCCTCCGGCTCCTGATCCGTGAGAAGTTGCGGAAGGGCGGCGAGCCACGCGGTGAGTTCCCCGTGGCCCTGGCGCCCGACCGGCCCCTCCCGACAGGCTCCCTCGAGAAGGCACTGATCGCCCTCGCGGACCGGGTGGGTCAGACGTTGCCCGGGGTTCCTGACGGCCCTGCTCTCGATCTCCTCCGCCGGCTGCCTCCCCGGCTCGCCGGCGGCGCCCCGCTCCCCGAGGTGCCACCCGGACCGGACGGCTACGCGCAGGCCATCACGTCGGCCCTGCTGACACTCCGGGATTCCTACCTCGCCGTGCAGGGGCCCCCCGGTACCGGCAAGACCCACGTGGGAGCCGACGTCATCGCGCGTCTCGTGCGTCACGGCTGGAAGGTCGGCGTGGTGGCGCAGTCCCACGCCGTGGTCGACAACCTGCTCTGCCGCGCGCTGGAGGCGGGCGTCCCCGAGCACGTCGTCGCGAAGAAGCTCAAGGGCGCGGAGGAGGTGCCGTGGACGCGCAGGGCGGACGCCGACATCGTCCACCTCCTCGCCTCCGAGGGAGGCTGCCTCGTGGGTGGGACGGCCTGGACGATGACGGGCTCGAGCATCCCGCCGGCCTCGCTCGACCTGCTCGTCATCGACGAGGCGGGGCAGTTCTCGCTCGCGAACACCCTGGCCGTCGCGCAGGCCGCCACCAGGCTCCTGCTCCTCGGGGACCCGCAACAGCTCCCCCAGGTCTCGCAGGGCACGCACCCCGAACCGGTGGACCAGTCGGCCCTGGGCTGGCTGTCCGACGGCCACGCCACGCTGCCGCCCACACTCGGGTACTTTCTCGCCGACACATGGCGCCTGCACCCCGCGCTGTGCGACGCCGTCTCGACCTTCGCCTACGACGGGCGGCTGACCACGGCCCCCGCGGCGCGCGGCCGGCACCTGGACGGCGTGGGCCCGGGGATCGCCCTGGTCGAGGTGGAGCACGCGTCCAACACCACCTCTTCGCCCGAGGAGGCCGCGGAAGTGGTGCGGCAGGTGCGCCGACACCTCGGGTCGCCGTGGACGTCCGGGGAGGCGACCGACGCAACCGGCGGGGCAACCGGCGGAGCGTCGTCGCCGCGGCCCCTCGGTGAGGAGGACATCCTGGTGGTCGCCGCCTACAACGCGCAGGTGCACCTGGTGCAGCGTGCACTCGCGGTGGCCGGCCTGCGGAAGGTGCGCGTGGGAACCGTGGACCGGTTCCAGGGTCAGCAGGCCGCCGTCGTGCTCGTCACGATGGCGACGTCCTCCGCGGCGGAGGCCCCTCGCGGCATCGGGTTCCTGCTCAACAGGAACCGGGTCAACGTCGCGGTGTCGCGTGGGCAGTGGCGGGCCGTCATCATCAGGTCACCGTGGCTCACGCACCACATGCCGACCACCCCGGCGGCACTGGCCGAACTCGGCGCGTTCATCGGGCTGTGCGAGCGCGGGCGCCTGAACTGACGTCGGCGCCCCCAGCGGTCACACTGGCGCCGGTTAATGCAAAAACAGGCCGGACCGAAGTCCGACCTGTTTCCGCGAAAAGAATCTAGGAGAAGATCCGAGCCTTAGAGGGGCTGGATGTTCGACGCCTGAGGACCCTTGGGGCCCTGCTCGGTGTCGAAGCTGACCTTCTGGTTCTCATCAAGCGAGCGGTAGCCGCTTGCGTTGATGGCGGAGAAGTGTGCGAACACGTCTGCGCTTCCGTCGTCGGGAGCAATGAATCCAAAGCCCTTTTCAGCGTTGAACCACTTCACGGTACCTGTTGCCATTTTTGTTTATCCTTCTGAAATTCAGACGCGATCCGACTTTCGGAACGCCCCAGTCGCGGCGTGCTTGTCCGCTTTTTCAGAGACGCATCCGGCCCCTAAGGGCTGGACAGCGTGAAATACAAATGCGCAACACTACAACCACGCCCCACTTAACCAAACGAAGGTGGGTCATGGCAAGCAGAGACCACAACTTGTTCGCCGAGAGCCCATGTGATCGTCCCGTCCGGGTCGGCTCACGCCGCCGTTCGGGCCCCTGCCGTGAGCAGCATGGCGTCCGAGAGCAGCTCGAAGGAGCGGAGCCAGGTGGCCGTGCTGCCCGCCTGCGTGGCGACGATCAGCTCGTCCGCCCCCACCTGCGCCGCGAAGCGTTCGAGGTAGTCGCGGACCACGTCGGGCGTCCCCACGGCGCTGTAGCGCGCCATCTCCGCCATGTGCTGACCGCCGGGCGAGGCCAGGATCGCCTCCTGCTCCTCACGGGTGAACGTCTGCCCGCGCCCGAGGAGCAGCGTGACGCGCCGGAGCATCGCCTCGTGGAACTCGTGGTGCGCCTCGCCCGCGTCGTCCGCGGCAATCACGTTGACGCCCGCGATGAAGTGTGGTGCGTCGTTCTGGGCCGACGGGGTGAACTCGCGGCGGTAGATGCTGGCGGCGTCGTGCAGGGCCTGCGGCGCGAAGTGGGACGCGAAGGCGAACGGGAGACCGAGCACGGCGGCGAGACGCGCGCCGAACAGGGAGGAGCCGAGGATGTACAGCGGCACGTTCGTCCCGCGTCCCGGCGTGGCCTGGACGCCCGGCACGCGGGAGTCTCCCGTGAGGTAGCCCTGCAGCTCGAGGACGTCCTGGGGGAAGCTCTCGGCGGCCATGGGATCGCGGCGGAGAGCACGCGCGGTGGTCTGGTCACTCCCCGGCGCGCGGCCGAGCCCCAGGTCGATCCGTTTCGGGTACAGGCTCTCTAGCGTGCCGAACTGCTCGGCGATGGTCAGCGGCGAGTGGTTCGGCAGCATCACGCCCCCGGAGCCGAGGCGGATGCTCGACGTCCTCGCGGCGACGTGCGCGATCAGCACGCTCGTGGCCGACGAGGCGATGCTGCCCATGTTGTGGTGCTCCGCGTACCAGATGCGCCGGTAGCCCCACGCCTCCGCGTGCTGGGCCAGGGTGACACTCGCGGCGAACGTCTCCGCGGGCGTTGAACCCTCGGCGACCTGCGCGAGATCGAGGATGGACAGGGGAAGAGTCATGGGGGAACCTCTCGACATCGGTGCGCGCACGGGCACGCCGCACGCCTCTTGGAGGAACGACGCCACCGGAGCTTCTATTTCCCCGGCGGTCGTTCCCGGGCAGCGGCCTGTCATGGCCCTTCTGACAGACTGGCCCCATGGCCACTCACGACCTTCCGACCACCGAACCAGAGCTCCGCGAGCGCCAGGACCACCTCGTCCGGCTCCTCGCCGTCGAGCAGAACACCGCGCGGCTCCAGGACCTGAGCGACGAGCTCGAGGCCGTCCAGCGTCGCCTCGAGCAGGTCCGCGGGACCTGACAGACCTGATGGACCTGATGGACCTGATGGACCGACGTCGACCCCGTGGGGCCGCCGGCGTGAGGCCTCCGGCATGAGATCCCCCGCATGACGTCATCCGTGCATCCCGGCCACGCCGGGCGTCCGCTGCAGGAACCGGTCCTCGCCGGCATGGTGACGGCGCTCGTCGGCTTCACGTCGTCGTTCGCGGTGGTCCTCGCGGGGCTACGGGCCACCGGGGCCACAGCCGAGCAGGCCGCGTCGGGGCTGCTCGCGCTCACCGCCGTCGTCGGCCTGGGGATCGTCCTGCTGGCGCTGCGCTACCGGATCCCCGTGACGCTCTCGTGGTCCACCCCCGGGGCGGCGCTGCTCGCCGGTGCCACCGTGCCCGACGGCGGCTGGGCCGCCGCGGTGGGGGCCTTCCTCGTCACGGCGCTCCTGATCCTGCTGACCGGGGCGGTGCCCTGGCTCGGACGCCTCGTCGCGCGGATTCCCCAGCACCTCGCGCAGGCCATGCTCGCGGGCGTCCTGCTGCCCCTCTGCCTCGCACCCTTCCGCTCGCTCGGCACCATCCCGCTGCTGGTCCTGCCGGTGATCCTGGTCTGGCTCGTCGCCTCCGCCGTGGTCCCCCGCTGGGCGGTACCCCTGGCGCTCGTCGCAGCGTTGGTGATCATCGCCGTCGATCTCCTCCGCACCGGAGCGGTGATCGACCCGGCGTCCCTGGCGCCCTCGCTCTCCGTCACCCTGCCGACGTTCGAGCCGGGTGCCGTCATCGGCATAGCCCTGCCGCTCTACGTCGTGACGATGGCGTCACAGAACCTTCCCGGCGTCGCCGTCCTGTCCTCCTTCGGCTACCGCGCGCCGTGGCGGGCCGCGCTCACCGTCACGGGCCTCGGGACGGCCGCGGCCGCGCCCTTCGGCGGGCACGCGGTGAACCTCGCCGCCCTGTCCGCGGCCCTCTCCGCGGGCGAGGGGGCAGGAGCGGACAAGGACCGCCGGTGGGTAGCCGCGCTCACGGCGGGGTTGACCTACCTGGTGCTGGCAGCGGGCTCGGGGGCGCTCGTCGTCGTCGTGGGCGCGGCGCCCCCGGGGCTCGTGGAGGCCGTTGCCGGCCTGGCGCTCATCGGCACCATGGCGACGGCAGTGACCTCCGCCTTCCGCGAGGCCGAGGGCCGCATGAGCGGGGCCGTCACGTTCCTCCTCGCAGCCTCGGGCCTGTCGATCGGTGGGATCGGCGGCGCGTTCTGGGCGCTCGTCGGCGGGCTGGCGGTTCGCGCCGTGCTCGAGCGGGAAGCGGCTCGGCGGCACTGACGGCACCCGCGGTGGACTTCCCGTTCATCGCCGGAGCCACGGCGATGTCCGTCCAGCGTGTCAGACGGCGGTGTTCGGCGCCTGCGCCTCGTCACCCTGCTCGCGCGCCCGCTTCTCGCGTGCACGGTCGAGCGCGTTGATCACGGGAGCCGCGGTGATGCCGTGGATCACGATGGACAGCACGATCACGAGCCCGCCGATGCGCCACAGCGCGGACTCGTCGGCGGCGAACTCGCCCTTCGAGAGCGCGTAGCTCAGGTAGTAGATCGAACCGATGCCGCGTACCCCGAAGAACGCGAGCACGCCGCGCTCCCGCGGACCGGTCTTGCCGCGGGCCAGGCTGATCCAGGCCGTCAGAGGCCTCACCAGGAGGATGAACGCGACGGCCACCACGATCTCCAGCATCTGAAGGCCCTCGAACAGGCCACGCGCCACCGCTCCCCCGAGGAGCACAAGCACGACGACGGTCAGGAGCCGCTCGAGCTGTTCGATGTAGCTGTGCAGCACGCCGTGGTAGCCGTTGGTCTGTTCTCCCATGCGGATCGTGACGGCGCAGACGAACACCGCGATGAAGCCGTAGCCCTCCACCGCCTCGGTGAGGCCGTAGGTCAGGAACGTCGCGGCGAGCGCCACGAAGCCCTCCGAGTAGTTGGCGAGGCGGATGCTCTTCAGCGGCGTCCGGAAGAAGACCCGCCCGAGCAGCTTCCCCATGCCGAACCCGAAGGCGCAGCCGATGATCATGCGCCAGAGGACGTCGAGCAGGATCCACTCGGGGAACCACGCGGACGGGCTGAGACCCACGGTGCTGAGGAGGATCGCCAGGTACACGAACGGGAAGGCGAGCCCGTCGTTCAGGCCCGCTTCGGAGGTCAGACCGAAACGCACCTCGTCCTCGCCGTCGAGTTCCTCCTCCGACTCCGAGGGCTCCCCCACCTGCACCTCGGAGGCGAGCACCGGGTCGGTGGGAGCCAGTGCGGCGGCGATGAGGAGAGCGGACGCGACGCCGAGCCCGAGGATCCACATCCCCATCAGCGTGAGCGCGACGATGCACAGCGGCATGGCGATGCCGAGCAGGCGCCACGTGGTGGACCAACGGTGCCACCCTACGGGCCTGTCCAGGGCGAGACCGGCACCCATCAGCGAGATGATGACGCACACCTCGCTGAGGTGGAGGGTGACGTCGCCGTAGGCCAGCGGGTCCGGATCCGGGAGGTCGGGAGCGAAGCTGAAGATGAGGATCCCCGCGGCGAGGAACACCATCGGCATGGACACCGGCGCCCGCTGCAGCAGCCGGGGCAGCAGGGCTGCGGCGAAGACGGCGAGGCCGGCTGCCGCGAAGATGATGCTCGGAGCTTCGAACACGCCGTACCTCTTCCGTAGTCATCCCGCGTCCCGGGCCGCGGGATGGGTGCCCGATCCCGGGTCAGGCAACCCTCCCACGAATACCGCGGGCAGGGGCACGGCCGGGGCGCGGCGTCTCCCCCGCGTGAGAGTATGAAATTATGCCCATTTCGCCTCACCCCATGGTCGATGTCACCGACATCATCAGGATCGTGGGCGGTGCGGCGTTCCAGCGTGGGCAGACCTACGCGAAGGACGGCGCGGTCAGCTCGCTCGCCTGGGACGCCGACTCCAAGATCCTCACCGGCAAGGTCCGCGGTTCCGCCCCTTCCGAGTACCGCACCAAGCTCCGCCTCGGAGTGAAGGGTGACGGCCGCTTCCGCCCCCTCGAGAACTTCTGCAGCTGCCCCATCGGCGCGGACTGCAAGCACGTGGCGGCCACAGCCCTGCAGAGCAACACCGAGAACGTCCTCGCGAAGCACGAGCAGGAGCTCGGGGCCAACCCCGCACCGCGCACGGCGGCGCCCGCCGGCTGGCAGGCGTCCCTCCTCGATCTGCTGGAGGGGGACCTCGAGCCGGCCGCGCCGGCGGCCCTGACACCGCTGGGACTGCAGTTCGAACTCCGGACCCCGGAGGTCGCCGTCCAGCGGTGGGGGTCGGCCGCCGAGCGCCAGGGGCAGCGCACGCTCAACACGCGCCTCGGCGTACGGCCCGTGAGCCAGAACGGCAAGGGCAAGTGGATCAAGAACAACCTGTCCTGGGGCAGCATCAGCTACCAGACGTACGGGCTGAAACTGGACGCCGACCAGCACCGCTGGTTCTCCCAGTTCCCGGCGCTGCACCGCGGCACCGGCGTCAACTACTTCGGCAACAATGACTCCTGGCTCTACCTCGACGACTTCAGCAACCCCCTCCTCTGGCAACTGCTCGAGGAGGCGGAGCGCCTCGGCATCGCGTTCGTCGGATCGAAGAAGTCCGTCACCATCGCGCTCGCCGGTCGCGCGATCCTCAAGCTGGACGCGACGGAGACCGAGGACGGGTCGCTGCAGCTGTGCCCTGCGCTGGACATCGACGGGCAGCCGCACCCCTCCGACACCGCCCACGTGATCAGCACGCACGGCATCTACACCGTGGCGCCGGATGACACGATCACGCTCGCGCCGACGTCCCGCCGACTGACGGCGAAGGACATCGAGTTGCTGCAGCGTGGGCGGCCCGTGGTGGTGCCGGAGGAGGAGAAGTCGCTCTTCCTGCAGGACTACTACCCGAAGCTGCGGCAGTCGATCGACGTGGACAGCAGTGACGGCAGCGTGGAGCTCCCCGAGATCCAGCCGCCGTCCCTCGTGCTCGTCACGGCCTACGGCCTTGAGGGCTCGGTGTCGCTCGACTGGCACTTCGACTACCCGCTCGGCGACGCCGTGCAGCGCCGGCCCCTGCGCAGGGGCGGGCCGGGCAGCGATGACGGCTACCGCGACGCCGACGCCGAGGACGCCCTCTCCGTCGCCGCGCGCCGGGTACTCGGGAGCATGCCGCTCCGGCAGGTCACGCTCCAGGACATGCAGGCCGTCGAGTTCGCGGAGGAGGTGCTGCCCGAGCTCGCCGCGCTCCCGGGTATCTCCATCGAAGTGGTCGGCGAGAAACCCGACTACCGGGAGCTGACGGAGACGCCGACCCTGCGGGTCAGCACCGTCGAGACGGACAACCGGGACTGGTTCGACCTCGGGGTCATGGTCACGGTCAGTGGCCGCACCATCCCCTTCGACTCGATCTTCCGGGCGCTCGCGCAGGGCCGCAAGAAGCTGAAGCTCGTGGACAACACGTACCTCTCGCTCGAGCAGCCCGTGTTCGACCAGCTCCGTGAACTGATCGAGGAAGCCCGCTCGCTGGCGGAGTGGGATCCCGAGTCGGGCCTGCAGATCAGCCGCTACCAGGCGGGGCTCTGGGCGGACTTCGAGGACCTCGCCGAGGAGACGGAGCAGGCGCAGTCCTGGCGCGACGCCGTCAGCGGTCTCCTGGAACTCTCCGACGTCGAGGCAACACCGGCGCCCGCCGGGCTCCAGGCGGAGATGCGGCCCTACCAGGCGGACGGCTTCAGCTGGCTCGCCTTCCTGTGGCGGCACCAGCTCGGCGGGGTCCTCGCCGACGACATGGGGCTCGGCAAGACCCTGCAGGCCCTGGCACTCATGGTCCACGCGCAGGAGACCACCGGGATCGACGCCCCGTTCCTCGTCGTCGCGCCCACCTCGGTGGTACCCAACTGGGGCAACGAGGCCCGGCGGTTCGCGCCCGGCCTGAAGGTGGTGACCGTCACCGACACCCAGGGCGCCTCGGGCGTGCCCGTGCGGGAGCAGGTGAGGGGCGCCGACGTCGTCATCACCTCCTACACGCTGTTCCGGCTCGACTTCCCGGCCTACCAGGAGCCCACGTGGGCCGGTCTGGTGCTCGACGAGGCCCAGTTCGTGAAGAACCGCGCGTCCAAGGTGCACCAGGCGGCCAAGGACTTCGATGCCCCGTTCAAGCTCGCGATCACCGGCACGCCCATGGAGAACAACCTCATGGAGCTGTGGTCCATGTTCGACATCGTGGCGCCGGGCCTCTTCCCCTCGGCCCGCAAGTTCACCGAGGACTACCGCACGCCCATCGAGAAGATCGGCGACAACCGGCCGCTCGTCCGGCTCCGCAAGCGCATCCGCCCGCTCATGATGCGCCGCACCAAGGAGGCCGTGGCCTCGGACCTCCCGCCGAAGCAGGAGCAGGTCCTCGAGGTGGAGCTGCACCCGGAGCACCGGCACATCTACGAGACCTACCTGCAGCGCGAACGGCAGAAGCTCCTCGGCCTGATCGAGGACATGAACCGCAACCGGATGATCGTCTTCCGGTCCCTGACGCTGCTGCGGATGCTCAGCCTCGACGCCTCGCTCGTCGACCCCGAGCACGAGGGCGTTCCCTCCGCCAAACTCGAAGTGCTCTTCGAGAACCTGGAGGGCATCATCGCCGAGGGCCACCGGGCGCTCGTGTTCAGTCAGTTCACGTCCTACCTGAAGAAGGCCGCCGAGCAGCTCGACGCCCGCGGCATCCCGTACGCCTACCTCGACGGATCCACCCGCAGCCGCGGTGACGTGATCGACTCCTTCAAGGAGGGCGACGCGCCCGTCTTCCTCATCAGCCTCAAGGCCGGTGGATTCGGGCTGAACCTCACGGAGGCGGACTACTGCTTCCTGCTGGACCCCTGGTGGAACCCTGCGTCCGAGGCCCAGGCAGTGGACCGGACCCACCGCATCGGCCAGACCAAGAACGTCATGGTCTACCGCATGGTGTCCAAGGGCACCATCGAGGAGAAGGTCATGAAGCTGAAGGAGCAGAAGGCGAAGCTGTTCACCTCGGTGATGGACGACGACGCCGTCTTCAGCTCGGCGCTGACCGCGGAGGACATCCGAGCCCTGCTCGACGTCTAGGCGCGCCCGGCCGCCTCCAGACGGCCTGCTGCCAGCCCAGACCGCTCGTCGCAGGGCAGGCGGTCGTCGTCGACGCGGGCTCAGTCGTCGTCGCGTCCGATGAGTGCCGGATCCAGCAGTTCGGCGAACGCCCGCGGCCTCGACGCGATCCACCAGTGGCCCCCCGGAACGGTGGTGACCGTGAGGTCGGGCACCCAGTCCTCGAGCCCGTCCACGAGCCGGGGCGAGAGGAACGGGTCCTTCAGCGGCACGATCACGTGGACGGGCAGCGTCACGCGCCGACGCCGTGGGAGCCTGACTGCGCCGCCCAGGTTCGCGCGGTAGAGGGCCAGCCCCCGGATGGGATCCTTGCCGACGTTGCGCCGTGCGGCGAACTCGTAGCGGCGGGTCATCACCGCGCGCCAGAACAGCTCGGGCAGCACCGGCAGCTGGAAGGCCGCGACGTACCAGCTCCGGAGCACCTGACCGACGCCCTCGGGCACGAGGCGCGGAGTACGGAGGCGTGCCCGTAGCCACTGCGAGAAGTGCCGGAGGTCCGGGCCGGAGATGCTCGTGAAGTCTACGACCAGCCCGTCGGCCCGCTCGTCCTGCACCACGGCCCATCCCTGGATGGAGCCCCAGTCGTGCCCCACGAGCCGGACGCCGTCGGGCGCGCCCACGGCGTCGAGCACCGTGAAGAGGTCGTCGAGGAGCTCCGGCAGGGTGAAGCCCGAGCCGCCCAGCGTCCTGGACCGGCCGGCGTTCCGCGTGTCGAAGGTGATCAGATGATGCGTCGACGCGAGTTCACGGATCACGGGCAGGTAGACGCGGTGGTCGTCGGGGTAGCCGTGCACCAACAGCAGGCTCGGTGTGCCCGGTTCGGGCTCCACGCCGTACTCGAAGACGGCGAGATCAGCGCCCGCCGAGCGGATGATGCGGAATCTCTCCCTCAGCGTGTCCATGCCCCAACCCTAGGTGCCCCGTGCCTCCCACGGGAGGTCGGCGGTCGCCGTGGACGGCGTGACCCGCCCGCGCTCCAGCCGGATGCTGCGGCCGGCGACGGTGTCGGCGAAGGCGTCGTCGTGCGTGGCCATGACCACGGCGCCGCCCGTCGACGCATGCTCGAGGACGAGTTCCGCCATGAGGGTGCGGGTGGGATCGTCGAGGCCCGCGGTCGGTTCGTCGAGCGCCCACACGCGCGGGCCGGTGGCCATGATGGAGGCGAGGGCCACGAGGCGCCGCTGGACGAACCCGAGCTCGTAGGGGTGTACCTGCTCCAGCGCAGCCAGCCCCACCCGCTCGAGCGCTGCTGACGCCCGGAGTGAGGCAGCAGCGCGGCGCTCGCCCGCGAGCAGCGGACCGTAGGAGACCTCGCGCAGCACGGTGCGCTCGAACAGCTGCTGGTCGGTGTCCTGGATGAGGTACCCCACGTGCCGGGCCAGGATGCCGGTCGGCTGCCGGGCGATTGTGACGCCGTCCACGACGACGGTCCCGGCGTCCGCCCTGCACAGCCCGTTGAGGTGCTGCAGCAGCGTGGACTTGCCGGATCCGTTGGCGCCGAGCACCGCCACGACCTCGCCCGTGCGGACCGAGAGATCGACGTCGCGGAGCCCGGCCGCTCCTCCGGACCCGCCTGCCCTGTCGGACCCCGCCGCCCTGTCGGACTCCACCGCCCTGTCGGACTCCACCGCCCTGTCGGACCCGGCCGCCCTGTCGGACCCGGCCGCTCCGCGTCGCTCGGGTCGGAGCAGCCGTCCGCGCTCGAAGGGGTAGGTGAAGCTGACGGACCGCATCGCCACCGCCACCTCTCCCGGCGCCGATCCGTCGGGCACGGTCTGCGGATCCGCGGACCCGGCCTGTGAGGAAAGGACGGCCGGACGAATGAGCGGACGGGCGGGGAGGCGCGGTGGCTCCCCCGCCGTCCCGATGCCGTACCGGCGCAGTCCCGCCCAGCGCGTCTCGGCAAGGGGTCCGGTGAACACGGCGCGGCCGTCGGCGAGGGCCACCACCCGGATGTCCGAGGGCGCCGTCCGGGGCAGGGTCGGTTCGCAGACGACGACGGCGGTGCCCCCGGCGCGCAGCATCTCGAGGGCCTCGGCGACTCCGGCCGCGGCGGCGCCGTCGAGCCCCTGGAAGGGCTCGTCGAGGATCAGCACCCGCGGGCGCTGGGCCACGGCCGCCGCGATGATGGTGCGCTGGAGCTGGCCTCCGGAGAGCCGGCGCGGATCCCGGTCGAGGAGCTCCGTGAGGTTCATGGCCGCAGCGATCTCCGCGACGAGGGTCCTCAGGTCCTCCGGAGCCACTCCACGGTTGGCGGATCCGAAGGCGATCTCCTCGGCGACGGTGGCCGACATCATGGACAGTTGCCCCCAGGAGCCCTGGGCCACGAACCCCACGCGCGCACTCCAGGCGGCGGGGTCGATCCGCGGATCCCCGGGGCTGCCGGTGAATCGGATGGTCTCGCCGTCGAGCGTGAGGCTCCCACGGAACGTGCAGCCGGCCTCGGACCCCGCCTGACCCGCGAGGAGGCGGGCGAGCGTCGTCTTCCCGGAGGAGGACGCACCGGCGATCACCACGTACTCCCCCGCCTGCACGGAGAGCCCGAGGTCCACGAGGAGCGGCACGCCGTCGTCGTAGGCGAAGGACTCGCTGACGAGGGAAATCATCCGATGACCTCGCGTCCGAGCCAGAGCACGGAGAACAGCCCGACCGCGACGAGCATCACCCGGCGTGCCATCCGCTGACGCCGCGAGTCGGTGTCAGCGACGTAGCTCGTGCGGACCCCGGGTGAGGAGAAACCGCGCGCAGCGAGCATGCGGTTACGCTCCGAGGCGTCGACGAGCAGCCCGATCACCAGCGGCGTGGTGACGGCCAGGAGGGCGCGGGCGCGGGTCAGCGGCCCGCGCCCCACCACGAGACCGCGTGCCTGCTGCGCGCGCGTGATCTGCCCTGCGCGGAGGGCGACGTGCGGGATGAGCCCGACGGCGGACCCGATGATGAAGACGAGCTTCCGGCTGACGCCCCGGTGGGTCATGGTGGCCAGGAGCTGCGGGACGTCGAGCGTCATGGCGACCGTCAGGAAGATCCCCGCGAAGACGCTCATGCGCAGGCCCATGAGCGCGGCGAACGTGAGACCCTCACCGGTGACCCGGGCCACGCCGAGATCGAGGAGCACGTCAGTGCCCTCGGGGAAGAACAGGCCGTGCAGCAGCAGCGTCGAGATCAGGAGCGGACCGGCGACGACGGCGACGGCCACGCCGATCTGCCGAGGTCGGCCGGAGAGCAGGATCGCGGGGAGGACGACGAGCAGCAGCACCGCCAGGGAGAACTGCCAGCGGTTCACGACGAGGACGAGCACCACCACCAGAGCTGCGGCGAGCAGTTCCGTGAGCGGGTTGTAGCTCCTTCGTCGTGGCATGCGTCAGGTCGCGGGGCTTCCGGCGTCGTGCCCGACCGCGCGGTCACCGCTCCGGACGCCGAGGACGCGGTGGGTCCTCGCGAAGGGGAACTGGCGGACGGCGCGGCGGGGCAGGGCATAGACGATCAGGGCGACGACGACGAACACGACGATCTTGTCCACGGAGTCCGAGAGCAGGCCCTGCTTGGTGGCGGCGACGAGCAGCTTGTCACCCATGGACCGGAAGACGGCGATGATCGCGTTGGTTCCCACCGTGCCGCCCCCGCCGAACATGAACGCGGCCACCGGGGCGGCGATGAGCCCGCCCACCGCGCCGACGACGAGCCCGGCCACGGGCGCCAGGTACACGTGGCGAAAGGCTCCGTACTTCGCGGCGAGCCCTGCGAGGACGCCGATCAGCGCCGCGCCGGCCGCGAAGGGCAGGGCGAAGGGGTTGAAGAGCCCCCACAGTGCGTTGCTGATGGCGCCCGTCGCGGCTCCGGCTGCGGGCCCTGCGAGGACGGCCACGAGCACCGTCCCGATGGCATCCAGGTAGATCTGCATGCCGAGCGAGCCGGCGATCTGACCGATCGCGATGTTCAGGGCGATGCCGATGGGCATGACGACGAGCGAGCTGGTGCTCAGCGTCGGCAGGATGCCCGCGACGAGGAGGGCGCCGCCGCCGAGGAATCCGAAGAGCACCACGAGGGAGGCGGTGCTGCCCATGCCGCCGGCGATCTCCGCGGGCTGAACGGTGACGAGGAAGAGGTAGGTGGCCGCGATGAGAACGGCACCGAGGATGATCAGCAGTCGGCGCGGCCGCTGTGTCGCGGGATCGGCTGCGAGGGTCAGGGGTGTCACGGTGGTCCTAGGGCGCGTCGGGGTGAGGTCAGCGCACCTCATGTCACCTCGGTGCCGGCCGGCAGCTACGCGGGCAGCCCCAGTGTACCGGCCGCTCACCCGGCGCAGCCGCGCGGTGGCGGGGCGGAGGCAGGTAGGGACAGGGCGGAGACGGGCAGAGACTGGCTCGCGTCGGGGTGGAAGCGGGGTCGGGCCGGGTCAGCCGTGCATGCGCGCGAGGTCCGCGAGTCGCTGCACCATGAGCTCGAACACCGCGGCAGGCTGGTTCCCCGTGACGATCCTCGCGTTCGGTCTGCGCTTCCACATGCCCACGGTGTCCGCGACGGTCTGGCCGATGGTCAGTGGCGAGGACGTCTCGACGTCCACCGTCGCGAGCCTCTCCTCGAAGGAGGCCTCGCCCGTGGCGACCATGACGGCGAAGAGGTCGTGGAGGTGCGCGATGTACCCCTGGTCGTACGCGCGGTGGAACTCCATGTAGAAGCGGAGGGCATCGGACACACAGGCGACGACGTCGTTGTCGCTCCCGCTGCGGAGCCCCGGCGGGTCCTCGGGTGAGAGCAGCTCCGGTCCCGCACCGGCAGCGCGCGCGAGGGCGTCGATGTGCGCGGGCGTGCACTCGATCCGCTCGGTGGTCTCGAGCGCGCAGACGATCGGGAGCTTCTCGACCGGCAGGCCCTCGTAGGCGGCGAAGACCTCCCGGGCCGCGTGCGGGTCCACGTGAATGTTCCACTCCGCCACCGGGGTGGTGTTCCCGGGGTGGTGGAAGGCCCCGCCCATGATGACGAGGCCCTTGAGGAGGTGGGGCAGCTCGGGCTCGGCCCGCAGGGCCAGCGCGAGGTTGGTCAGCGGTCCGGTCACCACCCCGGTGATCAGACCGGGGTGGCAGCGCACGGCCTCCACCCACACGTCCACGGCATGCCTGCCGGAGACACGGCCGCGGGGTTCCGGCAGCACGGCGTACCCGATGCCCTGGTCGCCGTGCGTCTCCTCCGTGGTCACGAGCGGCACCTCGAGGGGTACCTCGCTACCGATCGCCACCTCGACGCCCGCCTTTCCGCACAACTCGAGGAGGGCGAGGTTGTTGAGCGCCACCTGACGGGCGCCCACGTTCCCCGCCGTGCAGGTGATCGCCTCGATGCTCACCCCGGGGGTCGCCAGGAGGTACAGGAGCGCGACGGCGTCGTCGATGCCGGTGTCGACGTCGAGCAGGAGGCGGCTGCGCTCCGGGCGCCCCTCCGTCACGGCCGGTCCGCCGCGGTGGTGCGCAACAGCTCGAGGCGGAGGGTCCGAGCGGTCTCCAGGTGCCGCCGGGCGATGGTCCGGGCGTCATCACTGCGACGCTCCGCGATGGCGCTGATGAGCTCCTCGTGCTCCACGAGGACCTCCTGCCACCTGTCCCCCACGGACAGCGTGGACCGCGGCGTGTGGATGAGGTGCGTGGACAACCGCTGCAGCAGGTCCATCAGGATCGGGTTCCGCGCGGAGGCCCAGAGCGTGGTGTGGAACTCGAGGTTGTTGGTGACCCTCACGGTGTCATCGGGATCGACGACGGCGCGGTCACGCTCCAGCAGCGCCTCGAGCCGCATGAGATCGGCCGTGCCCCGGTTCAGGGCTGCCTGGCCCGCGGCCTCCTCCTCGAGCATGACGCGGAGGTCGTAGATCTGGATGACCTCCTGAGGGTCGATCTGCGGTACCTGCAGACCCCGTGCGGCGCGCTCGAGCAGGCGTTCGTGCTGCAGCCGGCTGAGAGCCTCCCGGACGGGCGTGCGGGAGACCCCGAACCGCTCGGAGATCACCACCTCCCGCAGCGCTGTGCCCGGCGGGTGCACCCCGGCGAGGATCTCGCTGCGGAGCACGCGGAAGATCGACTCGCCGTCGACGCGCGGTGACGCCTCTGTCGACTCGACCATGGATTTCCTCGCAGTGGGGACGGAACGGATGGGAGTGGTGCCGGTGGCCCGTCAGACGGGCCGGGCCGGGAGGTTTCCCTCCCGGCCCGGAACGCGCAGGTACAACCGGACGTCAGCTGGCGAGCTGGCGCAGCACGTACTGCAGGATGCCGCCGTTGCGGTAGTAGTCCGCTTCGCCCGGGGTGTCGATGCGCAGCACGGCGTCGAATTCCACCGGCGTGCCGCCGTCGGCGGGCGCCGCGGTCACGTGCACGGTGCGGGGCGTGCGGCCCTCGTTGAGCTCCGTGACACCGCTGACCGAGAACGTCTCGGTACCCGTGAGTCCGAGGGACTCGGCGTTCTGGCCCGCGGGGTACTGCAGCGGCAGCACGCCCATGCCGATGAGGTTGGAGCGGTGGATGCGCTCGTAGCTCTCGGCGACGACGGCCTTCACACCCAGCAGGGCGGTGCCCTTCGCAGCCCAGTCACGCGAGGACCCGGAGCCGTACTCCTTGCCCGCGAGGACCACGAGCGGGGTGCCCGCCGCGCGGTAGTTCTCCGCGGCGTCGTACACCGCGGCCTGCGGTGCGTCGGCCTGCGAGAAGTCCCGCGTGAACCCGCCCTCGACGCCGTCGAGCAGCTGGTTCTTGATCCGGATGTTCGCGAAGGTGCCGCGGATCATGACCTCGTGGTTGCCACGGCGTGAGCCGTAGGAGTTGAAGTCCTTGCGCTCCACACCCTTCTCGGTGAGGTACCGGCCGGCCGGGGTGTCGGACTTGAACGAACCCGCGGGCGAGATGTGGTCGGTGGTGACCGAGTCGCCGAGCTTCAGCAGGACACGCGCGCCGTCGATGTCCTCGACCGGGCTCGCCTCGCGCTGCAGGCCCTCGAAGTACGGGGGCTTCCGCACGTACGTGGACTCGGGATCCCAGGCGAAGGTGTCGCCGGCGGGCGTCGGCAGCGACTTCCAGCGGTCGTCGCCCTCGAAGATGGTCGCGTAGCTCGAGGTGAACATGTCCTCGTCGATGGACTCGTCGATGACCTTCTGCACCTCGACCGGGTTCGGCCAGATGTCCTTCAGGAACACGTCCGTGCCCGACTCGTCCTGGCCGAGGGGCTCGTTGTCGAAGTCGAAGTCCATGGTGCCGGCCAGGGCGTAGGCGACCACCAGTGGCGGTGAGGCCAGGTAGTTCATCTTGACGTCCGGGTTGATGCGGCCCTCGAAGTTCCGGTTGCCGGACAGGACGGCCGTGACCGCGAGGTCGTTGTCCTGGATGGCCTGCGAGATCTCGTCCTCGAGCGGACCCGAGTTGCCGATGCAGGTGGCGCAGCCGTAACCCACGGTGAAGAAGCCGAGCTTCTCGAGGTACGGGATCAGGCCCGACTTCTCGTAGTAGTCGGTGACGACCTTCGAGCCCGGCGCCACGGAGGTCTTGACCCACGGCTTGGACACGAGGCCCTTCTCGACCGCGTTGCGTGCCAGCACGGCGGCGGCGAGCATGACGGACGGGTTGGACGTGTTGGTGCACGAGGTGATCGACGCGATGCTGACGATCCCGTGGTCGAGCTCGAACTCGCGGCCGTCCTTCATGCTGACGGCTACCTTCTTCGACGGGCGTGAACCACCTGCACCGGCGCCGACGGTCTCCCGTGGCTCCGAGTTCTCGTCCGTGACGGATGCGGTGGTACCCGGGGTGAAGCTCGGGGAGTCGGACGCGGGGAAGCTCTCCTGCGAGGACTCGTCGACGGTGCCGCCCGGCGCGAACGTCAGGTCGGGGTCGTCCGAGTAGTTGCGCAGGTCCTCGCGGAACTGACTCTTGGCCTTCGTGAGCTCCACGCGGTCCTGCGGGCGCTTCGGGCCGGCGATCGAGGGCACGACGGTCGAGAGGTCCAGCTCGAGGTACTCGGAGAAGCGGATCTCGCGGGAGGGGTCGTGCCAGAGGCCCTGCTCCTTGGCGTAGGCCTCGACCAGCGCCACGTTCTCGGCGGGCCGGCCGGTGAGGCGCAGGTAGTCGAGGGTGACGTCGTCGATCGGGAACATGGCGGCCGTGGAGCCGAACTCCGGGCTCATGTTGCCGATCGTGGCGCGGTTCGCGAGCGGCACGGACGCCACGCCCTGGCCGTAGAACTCGACGAACTTGCCGACCACGCCGTGCTTGCGCAGGATCTGGGTGATGGTGAGCACCACGTCCGTGGCCGTGGCTCCCGCGGGGATCTCTCCGGTGAGCTTGAAGCCGACGACGCGCGGGATGAGCATGGAGACGGGCTGGCCGAGCATGGCCGCCTCGGCCTCGATGCCGCCCACGCCCCAGCCGAGCACGCCGAGGCCGTTGACCATGGTGGTGTGCGAGTCGGTACCCACGCAGGTGTCGGGGTAGGCACGGAGCACGCCGTCCACCTCGCGGGTCATGACGGTGCGCGCCAGGTACTCGAGGTTGACCTGGTGGACGATACCCATCCCCGGGGGGACGACCTTGAAGTCGTCGAACGCCGTCTGGCCCCACCGGAGGAACTGGTAGCGCTCGCCGTTGCGCTGGTACTCGATCTCCATGTTCCGCTCGAGCGCACCGGCGTTGCCGAAGGCGTCGATCTGCACGGAGTGGTCGATGACCATCTCGGCGGGCGCAAGCGGGTTGACGCGCGTCGGGTCGCCGCCGAGGTCGGCGACGGCCTCACGCATGGTGGCGAGGTCCACGATGCAGGGGACGCCCGTGAAGTCCTGCATGATCACGCGGGCCGGCGTGAACTGGATCTCGGTGTCCGGCTCGGCGTCCGCGTCCCACTGGGCGAGGGCGCGCACGTGGTCGGCCGTGATGTTGGCACCGTCTTCGGTGCGCAGCAGGTTCTCCAGCAGTACCTTGAGGCTGAACGGAAGATTGTCGGCGCCGTCAACCGCGCCCAGTCGGAAAATTTCGTACTCGGCACCGGCGACGTCGAGGACGCCTTTCGCACCGAATGAGTCCGCAGTCGACATGACGTTGGCTCCCTTCAGAGGTTGTGGAATACCTTCATACTAAGCCACGCCTACCCGCACTGTATACAGTCGTACACCGAAGCGTACGGCGCGTCACCTCCGGGACTGGACGGCGATCGACTCCTCGGGAAGGGCATCCGCGCCGAACAGCAACTCGTCCTGCTCCGGGGAGACCTGGCGGCTGTGGTCGACGATCGGGCCGGTGCCTGCGATCTCGCGGATCATCTCGATTCCGGCGATCGCTTCCTGCTTCGAGGCATAGAAGGTGGAGACCGCCACGAGGGTTCCGTCGGGGGCGGTCAGCTTCACCCGGAAACCGTCGTCGTGAGCGTCCACCAGTTTGAAGTATCCAGCCATCGTCCTACCTCCTTGTAAGGGGCTTCTTCATCTGCGGTCCCCCATCATAAGCACACTGACCGCCTCGGATCCGGCGCCGATCAGGGCTTGAAACACGCCGTGCGTCCGGGAAGATCAGGAGCATGGGAACCTGTTCCACAGTGTTGCCCACGCCACCCCCACTTCCGGGCGGCACGTGCGGTGGGCCGCCCGGCACCGGCCGGCCCCACCGGGACCCGAAGGAGCACCATGACCGAGCCCACCGACGCCCGTCCGAGCGACGGCCACCCCGCTGCCGACCGGCGGGAGCACGTCCTCGATCCATCGGCGGGCGCCGCCGGCCACGGCTCCGCCACCATCCGCGACGAGCAGTCCACCCACGAGGCCGGAGCTGTTCCCGCCGCCTTCACCGGGGCCGACTCCCCCGCGGAGGACGCCACCGGTACCGGTACCGGCGCGGACGACGACGGCGGGCAGTCCCGCCCGGAGGAGTCGCAGGAGCCCGACGGCTGGGACAGCGCAGCGCACCGCTCCTGAGCGGGCGGGACACGGTGGCGCGGAGCGGCGCCGTGTATCAGCGGACGCGGCCCGACGACGCGGTGCGGCTCAGCGATGCGGCCCAGCGACGCTCCTCGGCGACCCGGATCAGCGGCGCTCCTCAGCGACCCCGCTGCGCGAGGCGCGCCACGATCGACGCCGGCACCACGCGGGCGAGCGCCACGAGGACCCGGTACCGCGCACTGGGGATCGAGACCGCCTTGCCGGCCGCGGCATCGCGAAGCCCTTCGGCGACCACCTGGGCCGCCCCGAGCCACAGGAAGGACGGGATGGACGACGTCTCCACGCCCATCCTCTGGTGGAACTCGGTGCGGACGAAGCCCGGACACAGTGCCGTCACCCGGACGCCGTCGGCCCGGTAGGTGATGTTCGCCCACCGGCTGAAGCTGATCATCGCGGCCTTCGCCGCACCGTAGGTGCCCCGCGGGGTGAAGCCCGCCACGCTCGCGACGTTGATGATCGTGCCCGAGCCGTGCGCCCTCATGGTCGCCAGCGCCGTGTGCGCCAGCGCCAGGGGGACCTCGACGTGGATCCTGAGGTGCCGGATCTCGTCGTCGAGCGTGTTGTCCGCGAACGGGAGGGCCACCCCGTAGCCCGCGTTGTTCACGAGCACCGTCACCGGACGGTCCGTGCGGGCCAGGCGCTCCTGCACCCGGGCCCGTCCGGCGTCGTCGAGCAGGTCCGCGGTGATCGTCTCGACGTCGACACCCCAGCGCTCGCGCAGCTCTTCCGCCACGTTGCGCAGGCGTTCGTCCGTGCGCGCCACGAGGACGAGCGCATGCCCGTCCGCGGCGAGCCGGCGGGCGAACTCGGCCCCGATGCCCGAGGTGCCACCCGTGACGAGCGCGGTCCGTGTCATGAGCCCATACTCTTCCCCGCCCGTCCGGCGCACAAGACGACCGCCTCGCCGAGGGCCGTATCGCCGTGGCTCGCCAGCCTGTACGTTGGCCCCATCGGCGGGCACAGCAGGCACGACGGCGAAGCCCGCGGGTTCCGACGCCCGGGTCCACCGGGCGGTTCGACGCACCACGAAAGGCGAGTTCCATGAGCGGTAACAGAGCTGTTGCGTACAAGGGACCGGGGAAGGTCGAGGTCATCGACATCGACTACCCCACGTTCGAACTCAAGGACGGGCCGGGGGTGAACCCGGCCAACGTGGGCCGCTCGGTCCACCACGGCGTGATCCTGAAGACGGTGACCACCAACATCTGCGGCTCGGACCAGCACATGGTCCGGGGACGCACCACGGCGCCCGCGGACCTCGTGCTCGGCCACGAGATCACGGGTGAAGTGGTCGAGGTGGGGCGCGACGTCGAATTCATCAAGGTGGGTGACATCTGCTCCGTGCCGTTCAACATCGCGTGCGGCCGGTGCCGCAACTGCAAGGAACGCAAGACGGGCATCTGCCTCAACGTGAACCCGGACCGGCCGGGCAGCGCGTACGGCTACGTGGACATGGGCGGCTGGGTCGGCGGGCAGGCCGAGTACGTGCTGGTCCCCTACGCCGACTGGAACCTGCTGAAGTTCCCGGACCGGGACCAGGCGCTCGAGAAGATCCTCGACCTCACCATGCTGTCCGACATCTTCCCCACGGGCTTCCACGGCGCCGTCACCGCCGGTGTCGGCGTCGGGTCCACCGTGTACGTGGCGGGTGCGGGGCCCGTGGGCCTGGCCGCCGCCGTGTCGGCACAGCTGCTCGGCGCCGCCGTGGTGATCGTCGGCGACCTCAACGAGGACCGCCTGGCGCAGGCCCGGAGCTTCGGCTGCGAGACCGTGGACGTCTCGAAGGGCGATCCACGCGACCAGATCGAGCAGTTGCTCGGCGTGCCGGAGGTGGACTGCGGCGTGGACGCCGTGGGCTTCGAAGCGCGCGGACACGGGTCCGGCTCGGGCACGGAGGCTCCCGCGACGGTGCTGAACTCGCTCATGGACGTGACGGCGGCGGGCGGGGCACTCGGCATACCCGGGCTCTACGTCACCGGGGACCCGGGAGCAGTGGACGACGCCGCGAAGGTGGGCTCGCTCTCGATCAGCCTCGGGACGGGGTGGGCGAAGTCGCTCTCCTTCACCACCGGTCAGTGCCCGGTGATGAAGTACAACCGCGGTCTGATGATGGCGATCCTCCACGACCGCGTTCATATCGCGAAAGCGGTCAACGCAAAGTCGATCGGGCTCGACGAGGCGCCGCGCGGCTACGAGGAGTTCGACGCCGGAGCGGCCACCAAGTACGTCCTCGATCCGCACGGCTACGTAGCGGCCTGACCACGACCTGACCGCCCCCGAGCGCGACCGCGGGAGGAAGCGCCGAGAGGGCCCGGATCCGCAGGATCCGGGCCTTTTCCGCGTGTTCATCTCGACTCTGGCGCTCGGAGAAGCGTCAGTGTGGCAGACAAAGTTCATATTCGCCAGCTCTTTTCCCTCATCTTCGAGCGATGTCAAGCGGCGCGCCGTACCGGTTTGGCATCAAATCAGAATTGCTTTACGGTGGGACGAGTTCCCCGTCCGGGGAAGCGAATGAGCTGCAGAAAATCAGGCAGCGATGAATGCCCGGCACCGCCCTCCACCGCTCGTTGCTCAACCGGCGGCTGCCGAACCATGACCTCTAGAACGTCAAGGTGAGCAGCGGCGCGAAGAAGTCCGGGGACGGACCTAGTGCGGGTGGCCTTTCGGAGCATCGTAACCCCATGAAAACAACCTCTTTCAGCACAGGCGCCCGTCGCGGACTCGCAGCAGTGGCCCTCACCGGCCTCGGCCTCGGCGCAGCAGCCGGTGCAGCCAACGCAGACACCTGGGACCAGCTCGCGCAGTGCGAGAGCGGCGGGAACTGGAGCATCAACACGGGTAACGGCTACCTCGGTGGCCTGCAGTTCTCGCAGTCCAGCTGGAACGCAGCCGGCGGTACGGGCTCGCCCGCCGCCGCGAGCGTCGCCGAGCAGAAGCGCGTCGCCGCGAACCTCCAGCAGATGCAGGGCTGGGGCGCCTGGCCCGCCTGCTCCGCCAAGCTCGGTCTGACCTCCGGGTCGTCCACCGCCGTCGGCGGCTCGCAGGGTGCAGCCGCGCAGGCTCCCGTTCAGGTCCAGCAGGTCCAGCAGGCACCCGTCCAGGTGCAGCAGGTCCAGCAGGCTCCCGTCGTCCAGGCACCGGTCGTCCAGGCACCGGTCGTCCAGGCACCGGTGGCCCAGGCTCCCGTCGCCCTGAGCGGCGAGACCTACACCATCCAGTCCGGCGACACGCTCAGCTCGATCGCCACGAAGCTCGGCGTCGAGGGTGGCTGGCAGGCCCTGTTCGCCGCCAACGCCGACACCGTGATCCACCAGGACCTCATCTTCACCGGTGCGGTCCTGCAGCTCCCGGCCTGATCCGAGGCTTGTGAGCTCGCGCTCCTCCTGACCCGAAGCGCCGACGGCGCTGAGGGTCACCACGCGGCATCCGGCCGACGAGGCATGTTCCTCGAGGCCGGGTGCCGCGTTCTGCGTTGAGGGCCCTAGCACTACAGTGGAGCGCGGCATCGGCGTTCCGGCGGTGCCGACAGACGACGACGTCACTCGAGGAGTCTCCACGATGCCCGCCATGAAGTCCCCCTCCGCCCCGCGCCGATCCACGGTGTCGGCCGTGATGCGCCCGGTCAACACCCTGGTGGAGCGGTTCATCCCCAGCGCTCTGGTCTTCGCCGTCGTCCTGACGTTCGTGGTGGCGATCGCCGCCCTCCTGCTCACGGATGCCGGACCCGTCGAAGTGATCGACGGGTGGGGTGACGGCCTGGCCGGCCTCCTGGCCTTCATGACGCAGATGGCGTTGATCCTGCTGCTCGGCCACGCACTCGCGCACACCGGACCCGTGCGCAGATTGCTCACGCGCCTGGGCGCCGTCCCGCGGACAGCGGTGCAGGCCTACGTGTTCGTGTTCGTCGTCGCGGCCGTCGCGTCCCTCATCACGTGGGGGCTCGGACTGGTCATCGGTGGGCTGCTCGCCAAGGAGGTCGCTGCGCAGGCCCGGGAGAAGGGCCTTCGCCTGCACTTCCCCCTGCTGGTGGCCTCGGGCTTCTCCGGGTTCGTGGTGTGGCACATGGGCTACTCCGGCTCCGGCCCGCTGACCGCGGCCACCGAGGGCTCCTTCATCGCGGAACAGGTGGGCCGCACCGTTCCCGTCTCCGAGACCACCTTCTCCTGGTGGAACATCACCGCCGCAGTCGCCACGATCGTGCTCGTCGCCGGAGCGCTGGCGCTCGTCGCACCCAAGGGCACCGACGCCGTCACGGAGCTGCCGTTCGACGCCCGGACCACGGACGACGTCCACCTCGAGGACGAGGTGCTCACGCCCGCCGACCGTCTCGACGCCAGCCGCATCCTGACCAGCCTCGTAGGTCTCGCGCTGGTCGCGTATCTGGTGATCCACTACGTACAGGGCGGGACGGCGACGCTGGACATCGTCAACTGGACGTTCCTCGCCCTGTTGTTCCTCCTGGTGCGCAGCCCGTTCGAACTGATCGCACTCACGAAGAACGCCGCTGCGAACGTCGGGGAGATCCTCCTGCAGTTCCCCCTCTACGCCGGCATCATGGGCATCATGGGCTCCACCGGGCTCATCGGGATCCTCTCGGACGGGATCGTCGGCATCGCGACGCCTGGGAGCTTCGGCCTGCTGGCGCTGCTGTCCGCCGGGCTCGTCAACTTCTTCGTCCCCTCCGGCGGCGGTCAGTTCGCCGTCCAGGCCCCGATCATGCTCGACGCCGCCAGTCGTCTGGGCGTGGATCCCGCCGTGGCGATCATGGCTGTGTCCTACGGCGATCAGTGGACCAACATGATCCAGCCCTTCTGGGCGCTTCCCCTGTTGGCGATCGCCGGGCTGAAGATGCGGGACATCCTCGGCTACACGATGGTGACGCTGATCGTTTCGGGCCTCGTGTTCGCCGTCACCATGCTGGTCGTGGGCGCCGGCTGAGGTGACTCCGCGTCAGCCGACTCCGCGTCGGCCGACTCCGCGTCAGCTGCAGGAGGTCGCGTCGACGTCGATCCCCAGGTTGTGCGGCACCGCGTAGTCGCGGTCCGGTGTGGAGTACGCCACCACGATGTTGTCGGCGCTGCCATGCGTGACTCCCTCGGCCAGCTCGACGGTCACGATGATGTTCACGTGCGCATCGGGCTTCATCTGGTACCCCGCGGCGGGGACCGGCGGGCCAATGGGCTCCGGTGCCGCCGTGGGAGTCGGCGCGGCTGTGTGCTCCTCGTGGGCACTGCCCGGGGCGTCCGGGTGGTTGTGGCCCTCGCGATTGGCCGTCTGGACCATCGAGGAGATGACGTTCAGCCCCTCGGGATTGCCGAGCGCCATCTCACCGAACGTGAACGTCTCGAGCGTGGGGTTGTGGAGCATCACGGTGTAGCGCAACCGGCTGTCATCGGGCTGTACGCCGCAGAGGTCCGCCCCGTCGATCCCGACGTTGAGCGGATCCTCACCGAGGTCCGCGCCGATGGGCGCCGCAGCCGCACCGCCGTCGGCCGTCGCGGGCCCGGCGGGTTGCACCTGCGGTGCACTGTCCGTGTTGACCCCGAGCGGATTCTCCTCGACCGATCCGCAACCGGCGAGCGCGAGGAGGGCCACGAGCCCGAGAGCGGCGGTGGAACCCCGGCGCCGGACGGTCAGGGCACGCTCCGGTGTTCTCGTGAGTGCTTGTGGGAGTGTCAACGCTCGACCCATCGTCGGTGGACCGCACCGGACGGACCTCCGGCGCTGCTGGCTGTGATGATGGCTGTGATTCGTGGCACAGGCCCTTCCGGCTTGGTGGCTCCTCCGTCCGAACTGCAGCACTCAGCCCAGGGGCTTGCCTCCCGTGACGCCGAGGATCTCCCCGGAGACGTAGCGGGCGTCGTTCGAGGCGAGGAACACGTAGGCACCTGCCAGTTCGGCCGGCTGCCCCATGCGCCCCAGCGGGGTGTCCTCCCCGAAGGAGTCCAGCTTCTCGCTCGTGGTGGTCGCGGGCTGCAGGGGGGTCCAGATGGGACCGGGCGCGACGGCGTTCACGCGGATACCACGCTCGCCGAGCAGTTCGGCGAGGCTGACGGTCAGGTTGTTCAGTGCGGCCTTCGTGGCGGCGTAGTCCATGAGGCTCGTGGTCGGGTGGTAGCCCTGGACGGAGGTGGTGGTGATGATCGACGCCCCGGCCTCGAGGTGCGGCAGGGCGGCCTGCGTGAGCCAGATGGTGCCGTAGACGTTCGTCTCGAACGTGCGGCGCAGCTGGTCGGCATCCACGTCCGGCAGTCCGTTCGGCTGGGCGATGTGGAAGCCGGCGTTGTTGACGAGGATGTCGAGCCCGCCGAGTCCGTCGAGGACCGCCCGGATCGCCGACGGCGCGTAGGCCTCGTCGCGCAGGTCCCCCGGGACGGCGAGCGCGGTGCGCCCCTCCGCGCGGACGAGTTCGAGGCAGCTGGCGCCGTCCTCCTCCTCCTCGGGGAGGTACCCGATGGCGACGTCGGCGCCCTCGCGCGCGTAGGCGAGGGCAACCGCCCTCCCGATGCCTGAATCGCCGCCGGTGATGAACGCCCGCCGACCGGCGAGCCGTCCGCTCCCCGTGTAGCTGTCCTCGCCGTGGTCGGGGCGCGGATCCATCCGCTCGGTGAAGCCGGGGTACTCCTGAAGCTCCGTGGAGGCGTCCACTGCGGGGCCTCTCGGATCGTCCTGGTCGAGGGTGCCGCTGGGCTCGTTGTCCATGATGCTCCTGGTGGGTGGGGCCGGAGGTACTAAGCCTACTGTCGTTGTGTTTGCGCTGTGCCTACTGTCGTTGTGTTTGCGCCGTGAGTCCTCTAGTAATGGACCTATGACAGTGATCCTGAGGTCCCTAGAAACAGCCGTACCCGAGACCGCGATGGTGCAGCCCCAGGTACGCGACGTCTTCGCGGCACAACCGGACCTCACGCGGCTCGGCCGGCGGCTCGTGGGAGCGGCCTTCGACAGCTCGGGAATCGAGACGCGCTACACCGCTGTCAAGGAACTCACGGTCGAGACCGCGTCCGAGGAGCCGGTGTTCTTCGACCAGAAGAACATGCGAATCCTCACGCCCAGCACCAAGGTACGCAACGAGGTGTACGCGGAGGAGGGCACCAAGCTGTTCGTCGAGGCCGCCCGGAAGGCCCTCGACGCCGCGGAAGGCATCGAGGCCGCCGACGTCACGCACGTCGTCACCGTCTCCTGCACGGGCTTCTTCGCCCCCGGCCCGGACTACAAGATCGTCCGCGCACTCGATCTCGCGCCGTCCGTCCAGCGCTACCACCTGGGCTTCATGGGCTGCTACGCGGCCTTCCCGGCGCTCCGCTCCGCCAAGGCGTTCTGCGAGGCGGACCCCGACGCCGTCGTCCTGGTGGTGTCCGCCGAGCTCTGCTCGCTCCACGTGCGGTCCTCCAACAACCCGGACACCATAGTGGGGTCCTCCCTGTTCGCCGACGGCGCCGCTGCCGCGATCGTGACGGCACGCGACCTGCCCCTGACCACACCCGCGCTCAGCCTCGACCACTTCGAGACCGTCCTCACCCCGGTGGGCGAGGAGTCCATGGCCTGGAACATCGGGGACGAGGGCTTCGAGATGGTCCTCGGGACCTACGTGCCCCACATCATCGACGAGCACATCGTCGGAGCCCTCGCGCCGCTGCTCGCCCGTGACGAGACGCTGACGGGGCTCGACTACACGGACATCGAGCACTGGGCCATCCATCCCGGCGGCCGCAGCATCCTCGACAAGGTGGAGGCGAAGCTCGGGCTCACGGAGCAGCAGCTCGTGCCGGCCCGCGAGACCCTGCGCGACTACGGCAACATGAGCAGCGCCACCGTGATGTTCGTCCTCAGGAACATCCTCGACCAGCCCACCACGGGCGGGAACAACCGCGTGTGCTCCATGGCGTTCGGCCCGGGCCTCACCGTGGAGACCGCCCTGTTCACGCGGATCGGTGCGCCGGTCACGGGCAGCCCGACCGCTCGCACGGACGTCGCGGCGGAGGACGTCGTGGTGCCGGACGATCTCGGGGCCGTGCTCAGCAGAGCCGGCGCATGAGCCCACGCGGCTTCCTCGCCCGGCGTGACACGCACGCCACCGAGCAGATGGACCGGCCCGACTGCGACCCGGGGAAACTCGACCGCACCTACGCCCAGTTCGGTCTCGTCAACGCCGTCGTCTCAGGGTGGCGCCGCACGTACACCACCCTGCTGCGGCCCGCCTTCTCCCCCAGCGGCGTCAACACGCTGCTCGACATCGGGTCGGGCGGCGGCGACCTGCCGAGGACCCTGGCGCGCTGGGCACAGCTCGACGGCCTGCGGCTGGAGATCACCGCCGTCGATCCCGACGAACGGGCCCATGCCTACGCCGCGGCGCTGCCACCACTGCCCGGCGTCACGTTCCGCCGCGCGCTGAGTTCCGAGCTCGTGGCCGACCACGCGGTGTTCGACGCCGTGGTGTCCAACCACGTGCTGCACCACCTCGACGCAGCGGAGCTCGACGGCCTCCTCGAAGACACCGAGCAGCTCACGCGGCACATCGCGGTGCACAGCGACATCGCCCGCCACCCCGTCGGATACGCGCTCTTCTCCGCCGGGACGCTGCCGCTGCCCGGCTCCTACATCCGCGAGGACGGCCTCACCTCGATCCGCCGGAGCTACACGCCCGGTGAACTGCGCAGTGCAGTCACGGCCCGGCGCGGCTGGGAGGTCCGGACGGCCAGGCCGTTCATCAACCTCCTCGTCCTCGACAAGCGATCCGAGGGGGCTCCCCATGCATGACGTCGTGGTGGTCGGCGGTGGCCCGGTGGGCCTGTACACCGCGCTGCTGCTCCGCCAGGCAGGCCTGGACGCCGTCGTCCTGGAGCGCCGGACCGAGCGCAGCAGCCACTCGCGCGCCATCGGGATCCACCCGCCGGCATTGCGGGCGCTCGAGAGCGGCGGGATAGCCGACGAGCTACGGCGGCGCGGTGTCCTGATCCGCGACGGCGTGGCACGCAGCGCGGGCCGCCACGTGGGCACGGTGTCCTTCTCGATGCTCCCCGGGGAGGAGAAGTACGTGCTCGCGGTACCGCAGGCGGTCACCGAGGAGGTCCTCGAACTGCACCTCGAGAAGCACTTCCCGGGCACGCTCCAGCGGGGTACCTCGGTTGCGACGACGCGTGACACCGGAGACCACGTGCTGGTGGTGACGCGCGTGCAGGGCGAGAACCACGTGCTCGAGGCACGCCTCGTGATCGCCGCCGACGGCGCGCGCAGCTCGGTGAGGGACGACGCCGGCATCCGGGCCCCCTCGCGCAGGTATCCGGACTGCTACGTGATGGGCGACTTCCAGGACGACACCGCCGACGGCGACGACGCGGTGCTCTACCTCGAGACCGGCGGGATCGTGGAATCCTTCCCGTTGCCCGGCGGGATCCGGCGTTGGGTGGTCCGCATGGGCTGCCCGCAGGAGCGGCCGACGGCGGAGGCGCTGACCAGCCTCATCCACGACCGGACGGGCGTGTCCGTGGACCCGTCGACCACCTCGATGCTCAGCGCCTTCGAGGTGCAGTCACGACTCGCGGAACGCTTCGTGGCGGGCCGTACGGTTCTCGTGGGCGACGCCGCCCACGAGGTCAGTCCCATCGGCGGGCAGGGCATGAACCTCGGCTGGCTCGACGCGGAGCGGCTGGTGCCCATCATCACGGCGTCGCTCCGTGACGGCGAGGACGTCGCTGGGCCGCTCGCACGCTACGAGAAGGAGCGGAAGGCGGAGGCGATCGTCGCACGGCGGAAGGCCCACCTCAACATGGCGCTCGGGCGGCCGCTGCCCGGGCCCCTGATGCGCTCCCGCAACGCCTTCCTCGCGGCGCTCATCCGCAACGATGCCGTGCACGGCTCGGTGGCGCGGGCCTTCACGATGCAGTGATCCCGATGGGCACGCAGCGTCCGCGACGCTGCGCGATCACAACGACAGGGACCCCCGCCGTCCGACACCGGTTCGGTGACGATCGGCAGGGGTCCCGGGGAACGCTGCTGGATGTGACTACTTCTTCAGCAGGCCTTTCTTGACGTTCTCGGGGCGCTGCATCTCGCCCTGCTTCGCGCCCATCACGATGACGATGCCACTGATGAGGGGGAGCAGCCACTGCGTGGCCTTGAGCTGCGACTGCGCCTTCGCGAGCTCATCGCTCGCGCCGGGACGGGGTTCGGTCGCGCCCTCGCCACCCTGTTCGGCGAGTTCGCCGACCTTCTTGCCGAGGATGCCCGAGTAGAGCGAGAGGGCCATGCCCAGGACGGTCACGAGGGACTTCCACACCGTGTTGGAGCCGACGGAATCCTGGGCCGCGACGCGACCCTTGTTCGCTCCGATGAGGGCAACCCCGCCGAGGCCGTGAACGGCGAAGGCTGCGATCTGAACGGGGGTCCACTTGGCCCAGCCGAGCGCGGAGAGGCGCGTGCGCTCCTTGGGGTCCTTCGCCTTGCCGGTGGCACCGTTCAGTCCGACAGCGCCCATCAAGGTGCCACCGAACCAGGCTGCAGCGCCGAGATCGTGCGCGGATCGTGCCAAAAGGTTTCCTGCCATGATGTAGAGCTCCTTAGACGTTGGTTCGACCTACCCTCTACATCTATCAGCCTGCTTAGGATTACGCTATTGCCAACCCCGGCATGACGTCCGGTTGTGAACATGTCCGTGCAAGTGCTACGAAAGGTCCGCCACCATGACCGACCACTCAGAGGATCTCGACGACGTCTGGCCGAAGTGGAAGGAGTCCGTGAACATGAGCGCCTCCCAGCTGGAGACGTGGCTCGACACCGAGGAATCCAAGGCCGTCGGCTACAAGGAATCGGGCGAGGGCGAATCGGTGGGCCACAAGTCCGGCAGACGCATCATCGAGATCCTGAACACCAAGCGGGACGACCTCACGGACGACGACGTCAAGCACATGCACACGGTGGTCGGGTACGTGCACCGGCATCTCGCCCAGAAGCCGACCAAGGAGGACATCGAGTCCTCGAAGTGGCGCTACTCGCTCATGAACTGGGGCCACGACCCCCTGAAGTGATCCGCTTGAGGATGGTTCGCTGGAGCGAAACCTCCTGAACGCAGGACGGGGCCCCGCTGATGCGGAGCCCCGTTCGGCGTTCTCAGCGCCGGATCGGCTACTTCTTCGAGAGCGCGCTCTCCTTGTGGGCAGCCTGCTTGCCCGACTTCGAACTCTCGACCGTGTAGTACGGCTCGTCCTTCGACGCCTTGAACTTCTGGTCGTCGAACGTGAACTCCTTGTCGTGCTTCTCCACGACCTTGCCCTCGGTCTCGCCCTGCGACGTGTTCCAGGTGACCTTGTCGCCCTTCTTGAATGTCATGGTGATCCTTCCTCGGGTCCGCGGTTCGAACAGTGCTTTACGACCCTGCCACTCCCCGGCTGAAAAAGGAAGCCTACTGATCAAGATGGGTCGGGGCGAACAACCGCATGAGCGTCTCCACGACGACGACGTTCGGCCCCTCCCCCGCGAGGCTCTCCCGGAGCGCTGCGCCGACGTCCTCGGGCGTCACCCGCCGTGCGGGTACGCCGAAGGACTCGGCGAGCGCCACGAAGTCGGGCCTCGCGAGTTCCGTCGCCGTCGCCTTGCCGAAGGCCCCCTCCATGTACTCGCGGAGGATGCCGTAGCCGCCGTCGTCGACGATCAGCCAGGTTACCGGGAGATCGTGCTGCCGCGCCGTGGCGAGTTCCGCGATGGAGTACATCGCCGAGCCGTCGCCCGAGACCGCGAGTACGCGGTCCGGCAGGCCGTGGGAGGCGAGGCCCACCGATCCGCCGATGGCCCCGGGGAAACCGAAGCCGAGCCCGCCGGCGCCCTGTGCGGAGTGGAACTGGCCCTCGCGCGCATCCCAGCAACTCCACGCCCAGTAGGCGGAGATGGTCATGTCCCAGAAGGTCTGCATGCCTGCGGGGACCGCCTCACGGAGGTCCCGCATGAAGGCGAGCTCCTTGCCGAGGTCCTGGCCTTCCAGCCGCGCCGCGACCTTCGCGAGAGTCTCCGCGACCAGGGCGACGGCGTCGTACCCGGGCTCGCGATTCCGCGCCAGGGGTTGCAGCGCCTCGTCGAGGGCCGCGAGCGCCTGGCCCGCGTCCGCCCGGATGCCGAGGGCAGGCCGGTTCGACTCGAGCACGCGCGGTTCGGCGTCGATCTGGATGATCCGCCCGCGCGGCTCCATGGTGAAGTAGTTGGAGGTGACCTCGCCGAGGGAGGATCCGACGACCAGGAGCACGTCCGCGTCCTCGAGCACCTCGGTCACGTGACGGTCCTCCACCCACGACTGCAGGGACAGCTCGTGCGTCCAGGGGAACGCGCCGTTGCCGCCGGGTGAGCAGACCACGGGGGCGCCGAGCTTCTCGGCGAGGGAGAGCAGGGATGCCTCGGCGCGGCCGCGGCGCGCACCGCCGCCCGCGACGATCGCCGGGCGCGTCGAAACCCTCAGCCAGGCGACGGCCTCACGCGTGAGCTCGATGCGCGGGGGGTTGTCGAAGGGTTCGGCGAGGGCGTCCTCGACCTTGGGCACCATGACCGGGTCCAGCAGCACGTTCTGCGGCACCTCGACCCACACCGGACCCTGCGGGGAGGACACCGCTTCGGTCCAGGCGTCCTGAATGGCTGACGGGATGCCGGAGGCGTGCTGGATCAGGCGCTGGCTCTTGGTGACGTTGGCGGCGGAGGCCTTCTGGTCGTCGAGCTGGTGCAGCATGCCCTTGCGTCGGGCGCCGAGGCCCTCGAGCGGGATCTGGCTGGCGACGACGACCATCGGGACGCCCGTGGCGTACGCCTCCTGGAGACCGGCGAGCGAGGTGAGCGCGCCCGGGCCGGTGGAGAGGAACAGCACGCCGACGTCCCCGGTGGCCCGGGAGAAACCGTCCGCGGCGAAGGCCGAGTTGTTCTCCACGCGGGAGGAGACGAAGCGCAGGTCCGAGCGGGAGAGCGCGTCGAAGAGGCCGAGGGCGTGCTGGCCCGGGATGCCGAACACCGTCGTCGCGCCGAGGGCGGCGAGGGTCTCGATCACGAGGTCGCCGCCGTTCCGCTGGCCGGTCAGGGGTGCGGGCGGCGCGGATGCGGCGCCGTCGGTGATCTCCATCAGTGGTCCTCGGTGGTCGGAGCGGGCGTGGCGGATGCGGCGGGGGCCATGGTGTCGGCCATGAGCGTGACCAGATCGTAGGCGACGTGCGAGGCGGCAACACCGGTGATCTCGGCGTGGTCGTAGGCGGGGGCCACCTCGACGACGTCGGCGCCGACGAGGTTCAGGCCGCGCAGACCGCGCAGGATCTCCAGCAGCTCGCGGCTGGTGATACCGCCGGCCTCGGGCGTTCCCGTGCCGGGTGCGTGCGCGGGGTCGAGCACGTCGATGTCCACGGACACGTAGAGCGGACGGTTCCCGATGCGCGCGCGGAGCTGGTCGACGATCTCGTCGACGCCCTTGCGGTACACGTCGGAGGAGGTGACGATGCCGAAGCCGAACCTGCGGTCGTCCTCGAGATCGCGGACCCCGTAGAGCGGCCCGCGCGTCCCGACGTGCGAGATGGCCTCGGTGTCGAGGATGCCCTCCTCCACGGCGCGACGGAAGGGTGTTCCGTGCGTGTACTCGGCGCCGAAGTAGGTGTCCCAGGTGTCGAGGTGCGCGTCGAAGTGCAGCATGGCCACCGGGGAACCCGCGCGCTCCGCCGCGGCCCGGAGGAGCGGCAGGGCGATGGTGTGGTCCCCGCCGAGCGTGACGAGCCGCGCGCCGTCGGCCGTGAGGTCCAGGGCGTTCTGCTGCACGGTCTCGATGGCTTCGCCGATGTTGAACGGGTTCACCGCCATGTCACCCGCGTCAGCCACCTGCACACGCTCGAAGGGCGAGACGTCGAGGGCCGGGTTGTAGGGGCGCAGCAGGCGCGAGGCCTCCCGGACGTGGTTGGCGCCGAAGCGGGCGCCCGGCCGGTAGGACACCCCGGAGTCGAACGGGACACCGACGACGGCGATGTCCGCGCGGTCCACCTGGTCGAGCCGGGGCAGCCTCGCGAAGGTCGCCGCTCCCGCATAGCGCGGGATGCGGGCGGAGTCGACGGGCCCGAGATGGCCGCCTCCCGTGACGCGCAGTTCTTCCATGGCTGTGGCTCCCTCCGGGACCGCACCCCCGCGGTTGCCCTATATGCATCAAATGTTTTGGATCAGGCTATGCGGGGCATCCCGAGGGGTCAACCATCGACGGTGAACGAACACAGCATGGCGCGCAGGGCTGCATAGTCCTCGGTCCCGAGCCAGGCCGTTGCGTCTGCCGGGTCCGCGAAGCGGGTCTCGTCGAACGTGGCGGTGAAGGAGACCTGACCGTTGGTGCCGACCGAGATGAGCGGGAAGAACTGGCTGTACGTGCCGTCCGCCGGCAGCGCCCCCTGGTGCAGACGCGCGTTGTACTCGAGGCCACCGGTCGCGTAGTCCGGGTAGTAGTCGAAGACGAAAGTGATCTCCGCCGGCCCCGCCTCCACCTGGGCCGAGAGAGCCGGCAGCTCCTCGCTGTCGAGCAGCACATGACCGGGATGCGGGACGGCTGCTCCATCGCCGGGAATCCCTCCCTGGAACAGCGCGAGTTCCGTGCCGGCCGCATCCCGGATGGAGTACGCGGTGCGGCTGATCGGAACCCCGTAGTCGGGGGCGTCGTTCGGTGGCACCGGCATCGCCGTCCAGGCGGCCGGCATGACGAAGGAGTACGGGCCGTCCGAAGTCGTGAAGAGCGAGGTCGCAGGATCGATCAGGGAGGGTCCCACGGGCGGTGCCGTGACGGGACCTGGTGTCGCCGCAGCGGACGCAGACGGCGTGGCAGCGGCGGAGGTCGGTGTGGGCTGCGATGTGGGCTGCGATGTGACGCTCGGCGTGGTGCTCGGCGTGATGGAGGCCGCCGTCACCGGTTCCTCGGTAGCCCTGCCTGCGTCCGTCGAGTCGGCGCCACAGGCAGACAGTGCGAGGACTGCTGCAAAGGCAAGGCAGGTGAGATCGACGTTCCTCACGGATGATCCCCCAGCGGATGCATGATGGCGCTCGCCGATCGCTGCGCGCCGCTGGTTCCACCCTAGATCCGGCTCCCTCCCGACCCGGTGCGCGGCGATCACGCTTCGGCACCAGTTGCGGTCGGGATCGCGCGGAACAGGACCGTAAAGGAAGTGTTAAAACGCCGTCCGCGCAGAACCGGCGGACCTACCGTTGATCGGTGTCCTCCTCCGTCCGTACGCCGTCCCGTCCGCAGGCCCCCTCCCCCCGCACCCACCGGGTCCAGCGCTGGCTCCTGAACGAGGAGAGCCAGCCGACGTCGCACCAGCCGGAGCCGGAGAGGACCCAGTCCTGGTGGCGCGTCATGTGCCTCACGGGTGTGGACTACTTCTCCACCCTCGGCTATCAGCCCGCCATCGCCGCTGCGGCCGCGGGCGTACTCTCGCCGCTGGCAACCCTGATCCTCGTGGCCGTGACCCTGTTCGGCGCGCTCCCCGTGTACAAGCGCGTCGCCTCCGAGAGCCCTCGCGGTGAGGGCTCCATCGCCATGCTGGAGAAGCTGCTGCCCAAGTGGCGCGGCAAGATCTTCGTGCTCGTGCTCCTCGGGTTCGCGGCCACGAGCTTCCTCATCACCATGACGCTCTCCGCCGCGGACGCCACGGCGCACCTCGTCGAGAATCCCTTCGCCCCGGGCTGGCTGCACGGACAGGAAGTCCTCATCACCGTCGTCTTCCTCGCCCTGCTCGCGGCGGTGTTCCTCCGCGGTTTCCGTGAGGCGATCGGCATCGCCGTCGTGATCGTCGCCGTGTTCCTCGTCCTGAACCTCGTGGTGGTCGTGGTCGCCGTCGCGCAGATCGTCGCGCAGGACGGCCTCGTGACGAACTGGTGGACGGCACTGACCACCCAGCACGGCAACCCGCTGGTCATGGTGGGCCTCGCGATCCTCATTTTCCCCCGCCTCGCCCTGGGGCTCTCCGGCTTCGAGACCGGAGTGGTGGTCATGCCGCAGATCGACGGCAAGCCCGGTGACACGGAGGAGAACCCCGCCGGTCGGATCGCCGGGGCGCGCAAGCTCCTGACCTCCGCCGCACTGATCATGAGCGGCTTCCTCATCTCCTCCAGCTTCGTGACCACACTGCTCATCCCGGCCGAGCAGTTCGAGGAGGGCGGCGAGGCCAACGGTCGCGCCCTCGCGTACCTCGCCCACCTCTACCTCGGCGACGGCTTCGGCACCGTGTACGACCTCTCGACCATCAGCATCCTCTGGTTCGCGGGCGCCTCGGCGATGACGGGGCTGCTGAACCTCGTACCGCGCTACCTCCCCCGCTACGGCATGGCGCCCGCGTGGGCCAAGGCCGTGCGTCCCCTCGTGCTGGTGATCACGCTCATCGCCGTCGTCGTCACGTTCTTCTTCAAAGCCGACGTCGACGCCCAGGGTGGCGCCTACGCCACCGGCGTCCTCGCGCTCATCACCTCGGCCTCCGTGGCCGTGACGCTCTCGGCGCGGCGGAAGGGCCAGCGGGGCCGCACGATCGGCTTCGGCATCGCCACGGCCGTCTTCGTGCTGACCACTGTCGTCAACATGGTCGAGCGACCGGACGGGCTGAAGATCGCCTCGTTCTTCATCCTCGGCATCATCGTCGTCTCGTTCGTCTCCCGCTCACGCCGCGCGTTCGAGCTGCGTGCCACGAGCATCCGCCTCGACGAGAAGGCACTCAGCTTCGTGAGCTCCCAGGACGACGGCGACATCCTGCTGATCGCGCACGAGCCCAAGCGCCTCAGCGGTTCGGCCTACCGCCACAAGCACCAGCACGCCTGCGCCGTCTCGCACATCCCGAACGGGGCCACGCCCCTGTTCATCGAGGTGACGGTGGACGACTCCTCGGACTTCGAGACCGAGCTCAGCGTGCGCGGCGTGGTGCGGCACGGGTACCGCATCCTCGAGGTGCACTCCTCCAACGTGCCGAACACCATCGCCGCCGTGATGCTCCACATCCGGGACGTCACGGGCCTCATGCCGCACGTCTACTTCCGCTGGACGGAGGGCGATCCCGTGGCGAACCTCTTCAAGTTCCTCTTCACAGGCGAGGGGGAGATCGCTCCGGTCACCCGCGAGGTGCTGCGGGCCGCCGAGCCGGATGTCACCAAGCGCCCCTGGGTGCACGTGGGCTGACCGCCCTTCAGCCGGAGGCGGCGGGGACGAGCGTCCAGAGGACCACGGCGCGCTCGCCTCCGGGGTTCAGCCAGGTATGGGGTTCCCGGCCGGGGAACGTCACGGTGTCCCCTGCGGCCAACTCGTAGCGGTCGTTCGAGAACACGAGCACGAAACGGCCCTCGATGACGTGCAGCGTCTCCACCTCGCAGTCCACCGAGTAGAGCTCGTCCTCGCCGCGGCCATGGGGTTCGACGACGGCGCGGATCATCTGCAGGCGCCGTTCCGACCGCGCGGTGACGAGTCGCTCGTTGATGCCCTCGCCACCGAGGTTGATCCTCGGGGCGTCGGCCAGCCGCGTCACATGGGTCTCCGGTACCAGGAAGAGGTCGCCGATCGTGATGGACAGCACCTGGCAGAGGGTCACGAGCGACGCCACGGACGGCGACGTCAGGTCCCGCTCCACCCTGCTGAGGAAGCCCTTCGTCAGCCCCGTCGCGTCCGCCACCTGCTCGATGGTCATGCGCTGGGTCTGCCGCGCCGTCCGGATGCGCGACCCGATGGCCACCGGCGCATTGCTGGGCTCGACGGGCAGGGCCTTCATGCGTGTCCTCCTCCCATGGCCGGTCGAGCGCCGCCACGAGCTGCGAACGCGTCTGTCACGGGCTCGTCACACGAGCTTGCCATGATTGACCCATGCAGACACTCAACATCGCCATCGTGGTCGCCTATCTCGTCGCGATGCTCGGCTTCGGATGGTGGGGGAAGTCCTGGACACGCAACACCAGTGACTACCTCGTGGCGGGACGGCGGCTCGGGCCCCTCCTGTACACCGGCACCATGGCCGCCGTCGTGCTCGGTGGTGCGTCCACGGTGGGCGGCGTGGGCCTCGGGTACCAGTACGGCATCTCCGGCATGTGGCTCGTCGTGGCGATCGGCACGGGCGTGCTCCTGCTCAGCCTGCTCTTCGCTCCCACCATCCAGAAGCTGAAGATCTACACGGTCTCCCAGATGCTGACCCTCCGCTACGGCCACGGGGCCACGCGCATCTCGGGCATCGTGATGCTGGCCTACACGCTGATGCTCTGCGCCACGTCCACAGGCGCCTACGCCACCGTCTTCGTGGTGCTGTTCGGCTGGGACCGCGCGCTGTCCATCGCCGTCGGCGGCGGGATCGTGCTCGTCTACTCGACCGTCGGCGGGATGTGGTCCATCACGCTCGCGGACATGGCGCAGTTCGTCATCAAGACCATCGGCGTCTTCGCCCTCATGCTGCCGTTCTCGCTCGCCGCCGCCGGCGGGTTCGACGGCATCCGCGAGCGGGCGGGGGCCGAGTTCTTCAGCATCGACGGCATCGGAGTGCAGAGCATCATCACCTTCTTCGTCGTCTACACGCTGGGCCTGCTGATCGGTCAGGACATCTGGCAGCGCGTGTTCACGTCGAGGACGCCGGACATCGCGCGCTGGGGCGGCGCCACCGCAGGCACCTACTGCATCCTCTACGGTGTGGCCGGCGCGGTGATCGGGATGAGTGCGAGCGTCATCCTCCCCGCCGTGGAGGTGCGCGACGACGTCTACGCGGACGTGGCGCTGAACGTCCTGCCCATCGGCATCGGCGGGCTGGTCCTCGCGGCGGCCGTGGCCGCCATGATGTCCACTGCCTCCGGCGCCCTCATCGCGGCGGCGACGGTGGCGCGGACCGACGTCGTGCCCTTCGTGCGGAGCTGGTTCGGCTCACGTGACGCCGCACCGGCGGCGGAGGAGCGGACGACGGCGGACCACGACGTGGCGTCGAGCCGCTGGTGGGTCCTGGGACTCGGGGTGGTCACCATCGCGCTGGCCATCCTGGTGCAGGACGTCGTCGCCGCGCTCACCATCGCGTACGACATCCTGGTGGGCGGACTCCTCGTCGCGATCCTCGGCGGGCTCGTGTGGCGCCGGGGGAACGGGATCGGCGCCGGCGCCTCGATGGCCGTCGGGACGGTCGTGACGCTGGGGGTCATGGCCTACCTGGAAATCACCCTGGCGGAACCGTTCGCCGGTGTCTACGCGAACGAGCCCATCTACTACGGGCTCGCGGCCTCACTCGTCGTGTACGTGGCGGTGTCCTTCGCGACCCCCGCGACGGACGCTGGGGTCATGGCGGCCTGGGACCGGCGCGTGGCGGGCGAGCTCCCCGAGGATGCCGCGGTCGAGGGTGCCCGCTGACCACGCGTGGCAGCGAGCTAGGGTGAAGGATGCGCCTCACCCGTGACCCTCGTCGATCTCCTGCCCGGCAGGTCGCCCTGGTCCTGGTGATCGGAGGACTGACCGCCGCACTCTGGTACGGCTGGTTCGCGTGGGACACCGAGTACCAGAGCGATGCTGGCGGCCGACTGTCCGGCCCCTATGAGGTATGGCAGGGCGTCGGGGCGTTCCTGTGCAGCATCGTCGTCTTCTGGTTCGCGCACCGCCTCCTCCGTCTCGTCGTCGCCGTCCTGGTGATGCCGGCCTGCTTCACGCTCGCGTGGATCACCACGGCGCTCACGGTCGACTCCTCCGGGTTGTGGGTCGTCGGGGCCGTCCTCGTCGGGGTCGGGTCCATTGCGGGCGCCGCCGTGATGCTCGGCCTCGCTGCCGCCATGGAAGCCGGCGCCCGCGGGATCCGCCGCTCCCCCGCCGCGCACGCCTGATGGATGGACATGCCATGACCAGCGGGTCGATCAGTGAGGGAATGCTCGTCGAGGTGGGTGGGCGGTCGCGCTCCGAGCTCCACCGATTGCTGCGTGAGGCAGGCGTACACCTCAACGCCTACGCCGAGACCCTCCTCGCCCACCCCGCCTTCGATTCCCCCGTCAGCCGGACCCTGCAGATCGTCGAGCGGACCGTGACGGAACTCGGCCTCGAGGACGGCGGGGTGCAGTCCGAGGTCTTCGCGGCCGCCAGGAGTCTGGGCCTCGAACTGTGCCCTCTCGTGACCGGACCGTACCTCCGCCTGGCGATGATGGATCAGGTGGACGCACCGGACTCGGTCCTCTCGGCGGGTCGCAGCCCGGCCGGCGCCCTCCACGTCGCGTCCGAACCCGTCACCTCCGACGTCGAGTACCCCAAGGGGTTCTACCTCCGGGTCGTGGACGGACAGCCCTGGCTGCGCGGGTACCGGTGCGACGACACCTACGTGTCACCGCCGGACCAGCGGCTCGCGTTCGTCCTGCCCGACGACAGACGGTCCACCCGGTCGTGTGAGTTCCTCCCCGGCACGCTTGGCGGGCCCAACGGCCTTCCCGACGACGCCGCCGCCGCCGCCGCCGCCCTGATGATCGGATGCCGGTGACGAATCGGCGTCGGTGTGGGAGACCGGCCACCCGGCTCTGGTCTCCGTGCGGCGGTGCGCGTAGGTTCGTTCGAGGCGACCCATACGGTCGCCGCCGCACATCCACAGCACGCGAGGGGATCTCATGCGCAGCAAGGGCACAGCTCAGCCAGGACTCGTCCTCAGCGTCGCGGGAGGGATCGTCCTCGTTGTCGCCGCCGTCCTCGTGGTGATGGGGATCGATGCCCTCAATGCCGTCACCTACAGGGCCACCGGCGGATCCCCCGTCGGCGCGTACCTGCTCATCGGAGCCGGTGCTGCCGCCCTGCTCGCAGGTGGCGTCTCCCTCGCCGTCGGACGCCGTCGTCACGCCGCCCACATGGACCGCCCCCGCACCTACGCCGATCAGCACGAGGACCACACGCTCACCGCGGAGGATCGCACCGGCATCCCGCACGACACGAAGGCCCGCGAGTACCCGATCGGCTACGGGGGCTGACCCGTCGGCGATCCCGCGGCCGCACGGCAGCTGGCGACGTCACGGGTGGACGAGGCGCGGAGGCTGAGCGCCGTCCTCGACGGGCTCGACGACGCCGCCGTCCGCTCTCTTGTGGACGGCGCCTCACCGCTGGGCACGGGTATCGGCGGCTCGACGGCCACGGTCCTGCTCGACGGCGCCCCCGCCTTCGTGAAACTCATCCCCCTCCCCGCCGCCGAGGTCGCGGATCCCACCGCCACATCGAGCCATCTCGGGCTCCCCTTCGCGTCGCACTACGGGATCAGCAGCCTCTCGCACGGCGCCGGGCGTGAACTGGCCTGTCATCGCGCGACGTCGGGCTGGGTGGAGGACGGCCTCGTCGATGCCTTCCCGCTGCTTCTCGGGTGGCGCATACTGGAGCGCCCCTGCGCTGTGGATCTCAGCGAGTTCGAGGGCGATGCCCCACGGCGCCGCTGGGGACGTCGGTGGCCGCATGTCCGGGAGCGGCTCATGGCGCTGAAGGAGGCCACCTGGTGCCTGGTGATCGTCCTCGAATACGTTCCCGAGACGCTGGGCGCCCGGATCCGCAGGAGCCTGGCCGATGGCACCGGCGCGGACGTCTTCCCGGACGCGGTGCGCCAACTGCTCGCCGCCACGGCGTGGATGAGCAGCAACGGCCTCCAGCACTTCGACGTCCACCCGGGCAACATCCTCGTCCGGGAGGGCCGTCTCCTCCTCACGGACTTCGGCCTCGCACTCCAGCGCGACGCCGACCTGACCGAGGCGGAGGGGGCGGGCATGCCCCTGCACGTCGGCTTCGACCGCGACACCGCCCTGATGCACCTGTTCCACTGGACGCTGTTCGACCTCGGCCACACCTCCCGCGGTGAACGGCTGGAGGTGTTGTGTGCCGTCGCCGCCGATCCTGCCTCACCGGCGCTGGTCCCCCTGCGGGCGGCCCTCGGCGACGGCGCGGACCTGATCGCGCAGCACGCGGAGGTCGCAGTGAGGATGACCGGGATGGTCGACGTCCTCCTCGACGACGCGTTCGGCACCGACTACCCGCACAGCTGACAGGACCGGCCCCGACGCTTGTCGGAACCGGTCCTGTCGATCACGTGATTCCTTCCTCGGGGTCAGCGGCCGGCGGCCGAGGAGCCTCCCCTGCTGTCCTTCGACGTGCGCCCGCCGTCCTTCGCGCCCTCGGGGGTACCTGCCGGGCGCGTGACGTTCTCGGGACCCTTGCCGTCGTCGTCCCGTCCGCGCACCCGCCGCCCCTGCGTCCCGGGGCGCTCCTTCGCCTCGTCGACAGCGACGGCGGCGTCCGCCTTCTTCTCCTCGTGCTGCTCCTTCGGGGTGGAGCTGAGACCGTGGCCGGTCTCGTCGAGCGCGGTCTGCTTCTCGGCATCGGCGATCTCCTCGCCGGTGATGGCGTCGTCGCTCTCCTTGTTCCAGGCCTTGATGGCCGCCCAGGTCACGGCGGCGACCGGGACGGAGAGAATGGCGCCGATGATGCCCGCGAGGATGGTGCCCGCGGTCAAGGCGACCAGGATCACGAGGGCGTGCACCTGCAGCGTGCGGCCCATGACCACCGGCTGCAGGAAGTTGCCCTCGAGCTGGTTCACGACGATGACCACCACGATCACCGCGAGCGCCACGCCCGGCCCGTTCGCCACGAGTGCGATCAGGGCGGCGAGGACGCCGGCGAGCGTCGCGCCGACCAGTGGGATGAACGCACCGATGAACACGATTGCGGCCAGCGGCAGGGCGAGCGGCACACCGAGGACGAGCAGGGCGATACCGATGAACACGGAGTCCACGAGCGCCACGATCGCCGTCCCGCGAACGTAGCCACCGAGGACCGCCATGCTGCTGTAGCCCACGCGGCGTGCCTTCACGAGGCGCTTGCCCTTGAAGGCACGGAGCACGAACGCCCAGAGCTTCTCGCCGTCCTTCAGGAAGAAGAACAGGATGACGACCATGAGCAGCGCGCCGGCGGAGAAGTTGCCCGCGGCGCTCAGCCCGGAGATGGCACCCGCCCCGGCGGTGCTCGAGGTCGCGAAATCCACCGCCGCGTCCCGTGCCTGCTGGATCTGCGCGTCGTCGATGGGGATGGGCCCGTTCTGCGCGAACGCGTACAACTGGTCGAAGCCCTCGGTGGCCGAGGTGACCAGCTCACCGGCCTGACCCACCACGGCGAAGACGATGCCCGTGATCAGGCCACCGAAGACGACGAGGAGCAGGAGGAACGCCGCCGTGGTGGCCGTCGTGGCGCCCCATCCCTTCCTGCGGAGCAGGTTCACGAACGGGCCGATCGCCGCCGCGAGGATCAGCGCCAGCAGCATGGGGATCACCACGAGCCGGACCTGGATCAGCGCGTAGACGGACACCACGGCGAGGATCAGCAGCAGGACCAGCTGCGCGGCCCGGATGCTGGCGTTCCCGAGGCTGTCACCCCAGGGGCCCCTCCGGGCGGGAGAGCTGTGCTCCGTGGGTGGGGAGGACGTCATGGACTGTCACCTGTTCCTTCGGCCCGCGGGCCATCGTTGAGCAATCGTGTGCGCACCTCGCGGCGGAGGACCTTGCCGATCTGCGAGCGCGGCAGGTCCTCCACCTCGACGACGGTGCGCGGAACCTTGTAGGCCGCGAGTGCCTCACGGCAGTACGCCCGGAGGGCATCGACGTCGAGCCGGGCCCTCGGGGCCAGCACGACGGCGGCGGTCACGTCCTCGCCCCCACCCTCCCGCGGGAGGCCGACGACCGCGGCGTCGGCCACGCTCGGGTGGGCCCGGAGCGCGTCCTCGACCTCCGAGGGCGCCACGTTGAATCCGCCCGTGATGATGAGTTCCTTGATGCGGTCGACGATCGTGATGAAGCAGTCGGCGTCCACCTGCACGATGTCCCCGGTGCGGAACCATCCGCCGTCGAGCAGGACGGCCCGCGTCTCGTCCGGTTTCCGCCAGTACCCCTGGAACACCTGCGGACCGCGGATGAGCAGCTCGCCCGCTTCTCCGGCGGGGCGATCCTGCGCGGGATCCTCGGGGTTGACGACGCGCACGTCCGTCCCGGGGAACGGGACACCCACGGTGCCTGGTTTCCGGGACGGGCCGATGGGATTCCCCGCGGCGACCGGCGACGTCTCGGTGAGGCCGTACCCCTCGATCAGGTAACCGCCGGTCGCGGCTTCCCACGTGCGCACGGTCTCCTCCGGCAGGTTCATGGCGCCGGAGATCGCGAACCGGATGCTCGTCAGGCTCACTCCGCGCTCGGCGGCCCTCGCGGCGAGTCGCTGGTAGATGGGCGGGACGGCCGGAAGGAAGGTGGGCGGGCTCTCGGCGACGGCGTCGAGCACGAGGTCGGCGTCGAACTTCGGGAACAGCACGAGCTTGGCGCCGATGCTGAGCGCGAAGGTCAGGCACAGCGTGAGTCCGTACGCGTGGAACATGGGGAGCACCGCGTACACCGTCTCGCGTCCGGCTTCGAGGCCCGGGACCCACGCCCTGCCCTGCGCCGCGTTGGCGAGGAGGTTCCGGTGCGTGAGGATAGCTCCCTTGGGCACGCCGGTGGTGCCGCTCGTGTACTGCAGGGCCGCGGTGTCCCCGGCGGCCGGTCTGGGGTGCGCGGCGGGCAGCCTGCGGTGGCGGACGAGCTCACGCCACGGGACGAGCGTGCGTGGTCCGGTCTGCGTCTCCGTGGTGGTGAGCGCCTTCCGCGCGGCCCGCGCTCGGGGCACGGGCAGGGCCAGCGCGAGCCGTCGGGACGCAGGCATGGCGCGGGTGAGGTCCACGGACACGATCCCGCGGACCGGGATGTCCGCCGGGAGCTGCTGGACACGCGGCACCACGCGGTCCCACGCGATCGCCACCGTTGCCCCGTGGTCCTCGAACTGGTGCCGCAGCTCGCGGTCCGTGTACAGCGGGTTGTGCTCGACCACGATGGCGCCGAGCCGCAGCACCGCATGGAAGGCGACGATGTGCTGCGGGCAGTTGGGCAGCACGATCGCCACGCGGTCCCCCGCCCCGACCCCGAGGTCGCGGAGACCCGCGGCTGCACGCGAGACGGCATCGCCTAGCTCCCGGTACGTCGTCGTCGCGCCGAAGAACTCGAGCGCGGCCTTCCTCCCGTAGGAGGCGACCGACGCGTCGAACAGATCGGTCAGGGTGCCCTCCGGGACCTCGAAGGAGCGCGGCACACCGGGCGCGTAGCGTGCGACCCACGGTCGGGCTGCGAGATCCATAAGCCTGCTTCCTGTTTTCTTCGACTGTAGCGCGGGTCGCCGGACCACGGTACCCGAGGACGTCGCCGTGCGGGCCGTGGACCGCCGGCCGACCCCGTGGGTCCTCGAGCCCGTGCGCCGGTCCTGCCGTCCGGCGGCGATGCTCGGCCATGTCTCGAGCACCGGGGCCGGCACTGCTGTCCGGTACCATGGACGCCGAAGGGGAGTAGCTCCGCGGCCGTACCAGGCGCGCGGCCTGTCGACATACTGGTGCCCGAGGCACCCGGCAGTCCACCGGTGACGCACCGGCGAGCGAGACCTTCGGCCGACACGACGCCCGTGTCCCCGGCCGGAGCCCCCCCGCTCCGAGCGGCGCGCACGGGCACCCACCCGACGGAGCCCCAGTGACACCCCCCGACCTGAACCCCTCACCCGACGACGTCCGCCGCTGGCGCCAGTACCTCGCCGACGAGCGCGCCGAGGCGGCGACCTACCGGGACCTCGCCCGGCGCCGGACGGGAGAGGAACGCGAGATCCTCCTCGGCCTCGCCGACGCCGAGAAGCGCCACGAGGCCCACTGGATCGGTCTGCTCGGCGACCGCGCCGGCAAGCCGCTGCAACCGTCCCTCCGGAACCGCTTCCTCGGAGCCCTCGCACGCCGCTTCGGGTCCGTCTTCGTGCTGGCACTTGCCCAGCGCGCCGAGGGCCGCTCGCCCTACGCCACCGACCCCGCCGCGACGAGCGCCATGGTCGCCGACGAGCAGATCCACGAGGAAGTGGTGCGGGGCCTCGCCACCCGGGGCCGCAACCGCCTCTCGGGGAACTTCCGCGCCGCGGTCTTCGGGGCCAACGACGGCCTCGTGAGCAACCTCGCCCTCATCATGGGCATCGGCGCCACCGGCGTGTCCACCTCGTTCATCCTCTTCAGCGGACTCGCCGGGCTGCTCGCGGGCGCCCTGTCCATGGGCGCGGGCGAGTACGTCTCGGTCCGGTCCCAGCGCGAACTGCTCTCCGCGACCCGGCCCACGCAGGTGACACTCACGGCGGCGAAGGAACTGGACATCGCGGCGAACGAGCTGGTGCTCGTGTACCGCGCCAGGGGCATGACGCCGGCCGCCGCCCAACACCGCGCCGAGGAGCGGCTGGGCCTGCACAGCTGCGACTGCGATCCCAGTTTCTCGCTCAACCCCGACGACGGGCCGACCCGTGACGACCACGAGGCGGTGGGCACCGGGCTCGGGGCGGCGGCCTCCAGCTTCTGCTTCTTCGCCTCCGGCGCCCTGATCCCCGTGCTGCCGTACCTCGTGGGCCTCGAGGGTGTGACCGCCGTCGTCGTCGCGTGCATCCTCGTGGGGCTCGCCCTGCTGGCCACGGGCGCCGTGGTGGGCCTGCTCTCGGGCGCCTCGCCGCTCCGCCTCGCGCTCCGTCAGCTCGCGATCGGCCTCGGCGCGGCGGGCGTCACCTACCTGCTCGGGCTGCTGTTCGGCACCACGGTCGGTTAGGCGCGGCGCTGCTGCAGCACGTGGTCCTCGAGTTTGGCGAGGGTGGCCTCGATGCTCGCGGGGTGCCTGCGCGTGAAACCGGCGAGCGTGAAGACCACGCGCCAGCGCACCGCGCGGCCGTCCCACTCCTCGCGGACCAGGGTGCTCTCGCCGCGCGGCTCGAGCGTGTACCGCCAGACGTGCGCGGAGAAGTGTCGCCAGGCGATCCGGCGGCCCTCCTCGAACTCGATCACGCGGTTGAGGATCTTGTAGGAACCGCCCATCTTCATGTCCATCCCGAACCGCGCTCCGAGGGAGAGGCGCTTGGGCCCGTTGGGCTGCTCCCCGCGCACGGTGCCCGAACCGTCGATCACGCTGTGCAGCGCGGGCGTCGCGAGCACCTCGAAGATCTCCTCCGCGGGGGCGGCGATGATCCGCTCGCGCGAGATGAGGTAGCGGGAATCGGTGCGGGGCGTCGTCGTCATACGCCCCATTCTGCCGCCCGCGCGGACCTGACCCGGACCTCACGCACGGCGCCGGAACGCGACGAAGGGCCCCCTCGCGGCGGGAGTCCTTCGTCGGCCGGGGTGTCAGGGGCGGAGCAGCACCTTGATGGCACGCCGCTCGTCCATGGCCCTGTAGGCCTCCGCGGCCTCCTCGAGCGGCATGACGACGTCGAACACACGGCCGGGATCGATGGTGCCGTCCAGCACGTCCTCGAGCAGTTCGGGGATGTAGGTGTGCGCGGGCGCCATGCCGCCGCCCACCGTGATGTTCTTCGCGAACAGGACGCCGATGGGCAGCTCCGGGCCGCCGGCGGGTACGCCCACGAAGCCGAGGTGACCGCCGGGCCGCGTGCTGCGCAGCGCCTGGTCCATGGACTCCTTGGTCCCCACGCACTCGAGCACGGAGTCGGCGAGGACTCCCCCGAGCAGCTCGCGGACCTTCGCCACGCCCTCGTCGCCGCGCTCCGCGACGATGTCCGTGGCCCCGAACTCCCGCGCGAGCGCCTGACGGTCCTCGTGCCGGGACATCGCGATGATGCGCTTCGCACCCAGGCGCTTCGCTGCGAGCACTCCGCACAGGCCCACGGCGCCGTCCCCCACGACGACGACGGTGGTGCCGGGGCCCACCTGGGCCGACACGGCGGCGTGGTGTCCGGTGGACATGACGTCGGAGAGGGTCAGCAGGCTGGCCGTCAGGGCGTCGTCGGGCTCGGTGACGCCCTCGACCTTCCGCAGCGTGCCGTCCGCCTGCGGTACGCGGACCGCTTCACCCTGCCCGCCCTGCACGAAGTCGCCGTGCTCGTCGGTGCTCCCCCAGCCCGTGAGGTGGTCGCACGCGACCGTGACGCCGTTGCGGCACTGCGGGCACGTGCCGCAGCTGTCCACGAAGGGCGCGATCACGAAGTCGCCGACCGAGATGTCCCGCACGTCGTCTCCGACGGACTCCACCACGCCGACGAACTCGTGGCCGATGGCCTTCGGCTCCTTCGTGGGACGGACTCCGCGGTAGGGCCAGAGGTCCGAGCCGCAGACGCAGGAAGCCGTCACGCGCACCACGGCGTCCGTGGGGCGGACGATGCTCGGGTAGTCACGGTCCTCGACGCGGATGTCTCCGGGGCCGTGGATGATGGTGGCGCGCATGGTTCCTCCTGGGTTCGGCTGTCTCCGGCAACCCTACAAGCCCCACACAGGGCGGGGCACGCCGTCGCGCGGCTCAGGGACGCGCGGTGGAGGCCTTGAAATCGTGCTCGAGCTGCTCCAGAGTGCGGCCCCTCGTCTCGGGGACGAACCTGCAGGCGAAGAGGATCGCGGCGACCCCGAGGACCACGAACACGAAGAAGGTGTTCGAGATGGTGATCGCGTCCATGAGGATCGGGAAACTGAGGCTGACGGCGAAGTTCACCATCCAGAGCACGAACACCGCGGCTCCCATGCCGAGGCCGCGGAGGCGCATGGGGAAGATCTCCGAGAGCATGAGCCAGGTGACGGGCGAGATGGCGCCCTGCTGGAACGCCAGGAAGGTCACGGTGAGGGCCAGCACGAGGAACCCGCGCGTGGTGCCCTCGGGCACGAGCAGCGAGACGAGCCCGATGGCGAGCAGGGCCGACGTCGTCCCGATCTGCCCCACGAGCAGCATGGGCCGGCGCCCCACCCTCCCGAGCAGCCAGATGCCCACGAAGGTCGCGGCCACGGAGATCACGCCGTTCGCGATGTTGGCCGTGAGCGCGGCCTGCGTGCCGAATCCGGCGACCACGAGGATCTGCGTGCCGTAGTACATGATCGAGTTCACCCCGGTGATCTGCTGGATCACCGCGAGTCCGAGCCCGACCACGACGATGCGCCGCAGCCAGGGCTCCCGCAGGTCGCGGAAGCTCGCCCGATCCCGGGCGCGGTCCTCGAGGGCGAGGGTTTTCACCTCCTCGTACTCGATCCGCGCGGCAGCCGGCGGGCGGAGGCGCTGCAACACCCTCAGCGCCACCCCGAAGGCACCGTGCGCCGCGAGCCAGCGCGGGCTCTCCGGCACGAAGTACATCCCGATCCAGAGGCCGATCGCGGGGAGGGTCGCGAGGACCAGCATCCACCGCCAGATCCCGTGGCTGTCGCCGAACACGGTGCCGAGGAAGGCACTGGTGCTGAAGGCGATCAGCTGGCCCGTGACGATCATGAGTTCGTTGCGCGTGACCACCTGGCCACGCCGGGCGGCGGGCGAGAGTTCCGCGAGCAAGATGGGCACCATCACGGACGCTCCACCGACGGCGAGCCCGAGGACCAGCCGCGAGACCACCATGACGGTCACGTCCGGCGCGAGGGCCGTGCCGAGGGTCCCGACCAGGAACACCACCGCGAGCACGATGATCATCTTCTTGCGGCCGTAGGCGTCCGCGAGCCGCCCGCCCACGAGCGCCCCGAAGGCCGCGCCGAACACCAGCGAGCTGGCTACGAGCCCCTCGGTGAACGGGGTGAGGCGGAGATCGTCCACCATGAACGGGAGCGCCCCGTTGATCACCCCGGTGTCGAAGCCGAACAGCAGGCCGCCCAGGGTGGCCACCCAGGTGACGCGACGCAGGTACTTCCGCTGCTGCTCGCCGTCGGCCCCGGCCGTGTCGGCCTGCCCGTTCCGCTTCGCGCTGCTCATCGTCCGTGCATCTCCTGAGGTTGTCGTGCGGCTGGGATCGTGCTGCGGGGTGGAGCCGTGCAGGCTCGCCTGCCCCCACGGGCCCCGTCGTCTCCTCACGCTACGTGCGGTGCTGTCCGGCCTGCAGTGGCCGGGGTACCCGGGCTGCGATCGACACCGCCTGCGTGCCCGCACGGCTCGGCCCCTCGACCCGACCCCTGTACCCGGCCCCGAACGCGGAACAGCCTCCCCCGCAGCTGCGGGAGAGGCTGTTCGCGATGCGGCATCAGAGCGTGGCGTAGACCTCGCGGAGGAGCTTGGCGGTTTCGGACGGCGTCTTGCCGACCTTCACGCCGGCGGCCTCGAGGGCCTCCTTCTTAGCCTGAGCGGTCCCGGCGGAACCGGAGACGATCGCACCTGCGTGGCCCATCGTCTTGCCCTCGGGGGCCGTGAACCCGGCGACATAGCCGACGACCGGCTTGGTCACGTGGGCCTTGATGAACTCGGCGGCACGCTCCTCGGCGTCCCCGCCGATCTCACCGATCATCACGATCGCCTTGGTCTCGGGATCCGCCTCGAAGGCAGCGAGCGCGTCGATGTGCGTGGTGCCGACGATCGGGTCGCCACCGATGCCTATCGCGGTGGAGAAGCCGAGGTCGCGCAGCTCGAACATCATCTGGTAGGTCAGGGTGCCCGACTTCGAGACGAGCCCCACGCCGCCCTTGCCGGTGATGTTCGCCGGGGTGATGCCCACGAGGGACTCCCCGGGCGTGATGATGCCGGGGCAGTTCGGGCCGATGATACGCGTGACCTGCGTGCCGTCGGCGTCGACCTTGGACTGGGCGAGTGCCCAGAAGGCGGCCGAGTCCTGCACGGGAACGCCTTCGGTGATGACGACGACGAGGCCGATGCCGGCTTCGATCGCCTCGACGACGGCGTCCTTCGTGAAGGCCGGCGGGACGAAGACGATCGACACGTCGGCGCCGGTCTCCTTCATGGCTTCCTCGACGGTCCCGTAGACGGGGAGGGTGACGTCACCGTGCGTGACGGTGGTACCGGCCTTGCGGGCGTTGACGCCGCCGACCACCTGGGTGCCGGCCTTCAGCATGAGGGCGGTGTGCTTGGTGCCCTCGCCTCCGGTGATGCCCTGGACGATGACCTTGGAGTCCTTGGTGAGGTAGATAGACACGGGTGTTCCCTTACTTTCCGTAGGCCAGCGCGGCAGCCTTGTCGGCGCCTTCGTCCATGGTGTCGGCGAGGGTGACCAGCGGGTGGTTCGCCTCGGCGAGGATGCGCCGGCCCTCTTCGACGTTGTTGCCGTCGAGGCGGACCACGAGGGGCTTGTTGGCCTCGTCGCCCAGCATCTCGAGGGCCTTGACGATCCCGTTCGCCACGGCGTCGCACGCGGTGATCCCACCGAAGACGTTCACGAAGACGCTCTTGACCTGGCTGTCGCCGAGGATGACGTCGAGACCGGCGGCCATGACCTCGGCGGATGCTCCACCGCCGATGTCGAGGAAGTTGGCGGGCAACACGCCGCCATGGGCCTCGCCGGCGTAGGCGACGACGTCGAGCGTGGACATGACCAGCCCTGCACCGTTGCCGATGATCCCGACCTCGCCGTCGAGCTTGACGTAGTTGAGGTCGTTCTCCTTGGCCTTCGCCTCCAGGGGATCGGCGGCGGCCTTGTCCTCGAGCGCTGCGTGGTCGGCGTGACGGAACTCGGCGTTCTCGTCGATGGTGACCTTGCCGTCGAGGGCGACGATGTCCCCGCTACCGGTCTTGACGAGCGGGTTGACCTCGACGAGCGTGGCGTCCTCCTTCACGAAGACGTCCCAGAGCTTGAGGATCGTGTGGATGACGCCGTCGCGCACCTCGGGGGCGAACCCCGCGGCGTCGACGATCTCCTCGGCCTTGGCCTGGTCGATCCCGGTGCCGGGGTCCACGGCGATGCGCGCCAGCGCCTCGGGGCGTTCGACGGCGAGCTGCTCGATCTCCATGCCGCCCTCCACCGAGCACATGGCCAGGTAGTTGCGGTTGGACCGGTCGAGCAGCACGGAGAAGTAGTACTCCTCGGCGATGTCCGCGCCCTGCGCGATCATGACCGTGTGGACCGTGTGTCCCTTGATGTCCATCCCGAGGATGTCCGAGGCGTAGGAGAAGGCCTCGTCGGGAGTCTTGGCGACCTTGACGCCGCCCGCCTTGCCGCGACCGCCCACCTTGACCTGAGCCTTGACGACGACGACACCGCCGATCGTCTCGGCTGCCGCCTTTGCTTCCTCGGGTGTGTGCGCCACGATGCCGGCCAGCACGGGAACCCCGTGTGCCTCGAAAAGATCGCGCGCCTGATATTCGAACAGGTCCACGGGTGAGAGTCCTTCTACGTCGAAGTAGGTTTACACAAGGGACTGTATCCCTTCGGGCGTGAGGCCTTCCTCAGACTATCCCTTTCGTGAGTAAGGCCACAGTTCTATCTGCGGTAGAACAAAGGCCCGTGGTCGTTGAGGAATGTCACCCGATGGCGGTGACCGCGTCGCGGTTCGCGAGGAAGCCCTCGGACGTCCCGAGATGCGCGCAGATCATGCCGTCCCGTCCCAGCCCGCACCGGAACCCGCGCAGTTCGACGGCCTGTCCGCGTTCGAGGAGCGGCAGCTTCGCGATCACCCCTGCGCCGGCCTCGACTCCAGCCGCGAACTCCGCCTCCATGGTGGTCATGCCGATCCGGCACCCTCCATAGGCGAGCGCGTCGGCAGTGAGCATGACGGTGCCCCCCTTGAATCCCAGGTTGGTCCCCGAACAGTCCGCCGTGATCTCCGTGGGCGCCGGGTAGGCGGCGAACTCGCAGTAGGCGGCGTCGACCTCGAGCTGGGTGTCGTCGCGCTCGCCCGCGGCCATGATCGGATCCACCGGGTTGTCGAAGATGCCGCCCTGCTTCGTGCTGATGGCGCAGTAGGCGCTGCGGTCGGCGGCCAGGACGGCGAGGGACTCCGCGTCCGGCTGCAGGCCGAGCTCCTCCGGGGCGCGGAGCTCCATGGCCTCGAGTTCCGCGAGGGGTTCGAGATCGGTCACCGCCGTGGGGGTCGCGCCGTCCCCGGTGGGGAGCTGCACACACCCCGAGAGCAGCAGGGGCACGGCGAGCAGTGCCGCTGCCGTGGCGCCTCGCCGACCGTCGAATCTCCGGACCATGATGTGCTCCCCCTGCCCCTCACCTGCCCGCTGTCATCCTCTGCCCGCTGTCATGCCGCGAGCCGTCAGCGCTGCTCCGGGCCCGTCATGCCACCTTCGTCAGTGGTGCGTAGCGGAGCAGCAGACGCTTCTCCCCGACGTCGAACCGCACCTTGGCGACCGTCTTGTCACCTGCACCCTCGACGGAGAGTACCGTGCCGTTGCCGAAACTGGAGTGGTTCACGTGATCGCCCACAGCCACGGAGACCACCTCCTTCTGCGGCTGCACACGGCCCACGGCCTTCGCCGGCGCGGCACCCCCCGAGAAGCCACCGCCGCCCGCGCCCCAGGAGGAGCCGCTGAAGCGGGGACCACTGATACTGCCCGACGTCGTCCAGGCCGGCTTGGCCGCACCCTCGCGCTTCCAGTCGATGAGCTCCTCGGGGATCTCGCTCACGAACTGGCTGGCCGGGTTGTATTGGCTCTGACCCCACATGCTGCGCACCTCGGACCGCGTGATGTAGAGCCGCTGGCGCGCGCGGGTCAGGCCTACGTAGGCCAGGCGCCGCTCCTCCGCGAGCTCCTTCGGGTCCGTGGCGGAGCGCTGGTGGGGGAAGATGCCCTGCTCCATACCGGTGAGGAACACCACGGGGAACTCGAGGCCCTTGGCCGTGTGCAGGGTCATGAGCGTCACCACGCCCTGCCTGCGCGCCTCCTCGACAGCACGCTGCACGTCCGCGGCCGAGCCATCGGGGGCGTCCGGGATCTGGTCGGCGTCCGCAACGAGCGACACCTGCTCGAGGAAGTCCCCGAGCGTACCCTCGGGGTTGTCGCGCTCGAACTCACGCACCACCGCCACGAGCTCCGCGAGGTTCTCCACGCGCGACTCGTCCTGGGGGTCGTTGCTGGTGCGGAGCTGTTCGAGGTACCCGGTCTGCTCGAGCACGGCCTCGAGCGCGGCGGAGGCTCCCGAGCCGCTCGCCACCTCGGCGAGGTCGTCGATGAGCTTCACGAAACCGAGCACCGCATTGACGGAGCGCGTGGCCATGCCCGGCGCCTCGTCCGCCTTCCGCAGAGCCTCCATGAAGCTGATGCGCTCACGCTCGCTGAGCGAGGCGATGGCGTACTCGGCGCGGTCGCCGATGCCGCGCTTGGGTTCGTTGAGGACGCGCCGCAGGTTGACGACGTCGTCCTGGTTCACGAGCACCCGCAGGTACGCGAGGGCGTCCTTGATCTCCTTGCGCTCGTAGAAGCGCGTGCCGCCCACCACCTTGTAGGGCAGCCCGACGCGCAGCAGGATCTCCTCGACGGACCGTGACTGTGCGTTCGTGCGGTAGAAGATCGCAACGTCACCCGGGCGGACGCCCTCGTCGTCCTGCAGGCGGTCGATCTCCTCGGCGATGAAGCGCGCTTCCTCGTGCTCGTTCTCTCCTACGTAGCCGACGATCTTCTCGCCGTTGCCCTCGGCGGTCCACAGCCGCTTCTCCGGCCGGTTCGGGTTCCGGGAGATCACGGCGTTGGCAGCGCTGAGGATGTTCTGCGTGGACCGGTAGTTCTGCTCGAGCAGGATGGTCCGGGCGCTCGGGTAGTCGTTCTCGAACTCGACGATGTTCCGGACGTCCGCACCGCGGAACGCGTAGATGGACTGGTCGGAGTCGCCCACCACGGTCAGCTCGGCGGGATCGTCCGTGGACTCACCGGGCACGCCGACGATCTCGCGGACCAGGGCGTACTGCGCGTGGTTGGTGTCCTGGTACTCGTCGACGAGCACGTGCCGGAAGCGCCGGCGATAGTAGTCGGCCACGCCGGGGAACGCCCGGAACATGAACACCGTCTGCGCGATGAGGTCGTCGAAGTCCATGGCGTTGGCCTGCCGCATGCGCTGCGCGTACCCGGTGTAGACCTCGGCGACCGCCTGCTCGAACGGGTCCGAGAGGTCGGCGTCGGAGGCGAAGGTCTCCTCGTCGATCAGCTCGTTCTTGAGGGCGGAGATCTTGTGCTGGATGGCCTTGGGCGCGAACTTCTTCGGATCGAGGTCCAGCCCCTTGGCCACGAGCGTGATGAGCCGCAGCGTGTCGGCGGAGTCGTAGATGGAGAAGTTCGAGTTCAGGCCCACCGACGCGGCCTCGCGGCGCAGGATCCGCACGCAGGAGGAGTGGAACGTGGAGATCCACATCCGCTTGGCGACGTCGCCGATGAGCCCCTCGATACGCTCGCGCATCTCCGCGGCGGCCTTGTTCGTGAAGGTGATGGCGAGGATCTGTCCCGGGTGGGAGCGGCCGGTCGCCAGGAGGTACGCGATGCGGTGGCTCAGCACGCGGGTCTTGCCGGAGCCGGCGCCGGCGACGATCAGGAGCGGGGAGCCGCCGTGCTTCACGGCCTCCTCCTGCTGGGGGTTCATGCCGACGAGCAGCTCGCGCGCCCGGTCCTCGTCCACCCCGACGCGGGAGGGAACGTGGGCCGTCGCGGGATCCGCCGGGTCCGCCGTCGACGACGCCGTCGACGACGCCGTCCCCGCCATCGCGGCCTCGCGCGCTCGCTTCTTCTCGGCGGCCGTGGGGGCGGTGACGTAGGGATCGAAGAGCATGTCCATGGTGCGTCAAGTCTAGGTGCTGCCCCCGACAGTCGAGGGTCGACGGAGCCGCGGACGGCACTGCCCCCACCGGGAGAACCGATGGGGGCAGTGGGGGTGGGACAGGGCGGACGGACTACTTCTCCGTCTGCAGCTCGTCCTTCTCGATACCGAGGATGAGGAGCTTGCCGCTCTTCCGGTCCGCGAGGTACTCGCGCATCTCCTTCTTGATGACGGGGAGGAGGAAGTACACGCCGAGCAGGTTCACGAAGGCGCAGACGAACAGGGCGGCGTCGGCGAAGCTGATGACCTGTGTGAACGTCAGCACGCAACCCGCCACGGTGAAGAACAGGAAGATGACCTTGTACGTGACCTCGGCCGCCTTGCCGCGCCCGAACAGGTACTCCCAGGCCTTGAGCCCGTAGTAGGACCACGTGATGAGCGTGGAGTAGGCGAACAGGACCACGGCGATGGCGAGGACGATCGGGAACCACGGGAGAACCGTGGCGAACGCGTCCGAGGTGAGGATGACGCCGTCGGGCGTGTCACCGCCGCCCTGGACCTGGTCGATGCCTGCCTGGAGGCTCGGAGCCCCGGCGATCACGATCGCGAGGGCCGTCATGGTGCAGATGAGCACGGTGTCCACGAGCGGCTCGTAGAGCGCCACGAACCCCTCGCTGACCGGGCGGCGCGTCTTGACGGCCGAGTGGGCGATGGCTGCCGAGCCCACGCCCGCCTCGTTGGAGAAGGATGCACGCTGGAAACCGACGATCAGGACGCCGAGCACGCCACCGGCGATGCCCTGCGGGTTGAAGGCCCCACCGATGATCGCGCCGAACGCGGCCGGCACCTGGTCGATGTTCACGATGATCACGAAGAGGCAGGCCAGCACGTAGATGCCGCCCATCGCCGGAACCAGACGGGAGGTGGTGGCACCGATCGACTTGATGCCGCCCAGGATCACGATGGCGACGAAGAACGCGAGCACGACGCCGAAGATCAGCGCGGCGCCTGCACTGCCCAGCGGGCCCTCCTCGCCACCGGTGACGTTCTGCACCTGCGCGAAGGTCTGGTTGGCCTGGAACATGTTGCCGCCGGCCACACCGAAGATGAGGATCGCGACGGCGAAGATCCCGGTCAGGATCTTCGCCGGGATGGAGCCGAGCTTCTGGAACGCGATGGGCAGGTACTTGAACGGACCGCCGCTGACGGTGCCGTCCTCGTGCACCTCCCGGTACTTGACGCCGAGCGTGCACTCGGCGAACTTCGTGGCCATGCCGATCAGCCCCGCGCAGATCATCCAGAAGGTGGCACCCGGGCCACCGAGGGCCATCGCGGCGCCCACGCCGGCGATGTTACCGAGGCCCACGGTCCCGGAGAGCGCCGAGGTGAGTGCCTGGAAGTGCGGCACCTCGCCCGGATCGTCCTTGGAGGAGTACCGCCCACGGACCACTTCGTAGCCGACCTTCAGGCCGCGGAGCTGGGGCACCCCGAAGTAGATCGTGAAGATGATTCCGGCAAGGATCAGCCACGCGACAACAGCCGGGAAGCTGACGTCGCCGATGGTGATGGGGAAGAAGACGATGCTCGAGAAGATCTCTGTGGGCCGCGCGAAGGCGTTGTTGATGGCCTCGTCGACGGCGGCGAGCCAGCCGACGTCGTCCGCGACGGCGCGTGGAAGTGTGATTGTCATCCCACTACTAGACGCCCTCGGCGCGCCGTGCGCAATTCATCCGGGACCTGAGGAAGAAACCTTCACACGACTGAAACAGGAGCGCGCCCCGGTGCGGGGCTCATCGACGATACTGGGGACGTGGCCAAGACGAGGGCGCAGATCGCGCGCAAGCACAGCACCGGAGCAACCCCCGCCGCGGTGCCCGTAGCGCCTCGCCCCCAGCGCTCCAACGGGACGCTCGTCCTCGTGGCGGCCGCCGTCGCCTCCCTCTTCCTCTTCTGGTACTTCCACCTGCTCACGCTCGGTCAGATGACCCAGCTCTCGGACGGCTTGACCATGCCGGACATGCTGGTCGGCGGGTACGACGTCGCCCACCTCGAGCGGCTCCGCGGCGCGATGGACGACGACGCCCGGGGTCAGCTCAGCTACCTCCACAGGACCGCAGGCACCCTCTTCCCGCTGATCTTCGCCTTCGCGTGGCTCCTGCTGGTCCAGCTGAACGCGGGCCGACGGTGGTTGCGGTGGGTGCTGTGGAGCCCGGTGATGCTCTTCGTCGTCGTGGACCTGTGGGAGAACGTCGCGATCGACACCGCGCTGGCGAATCCGGAGCCCGGAGCGGTGGCGCTCGCCTCGACCCTGACGGTGCTGCGCTGGATCCTGCTCCCGCTGAGCCTCGTAGCGGGAGCGGTCGCGGTCTTCCTGCCGCCGCGTTTCCGCGCCGGTAGGGAGCGCGGCGCCTCCGGGGAGGAGCGGGTAAGCTGAGACCGCCGGAACGGTCGATGACCCCGGTCCGAGCCTCTGTAGCTCAGTAGGATAGAGCGTCCCTCTCCTAAAGGGAAGGTCGTCGGTTCGATTCCGGCCAGGGGCACGTACGGCTTGCACGACGAACGAGGGATGGGCACTCCTGCCCATCCCTCGTTCGCGTTCCGGCAGGTAGGTTGGTCGCCATGGGGACCATCAGTGCAGTACCGGCGCGCCTCGTGCGCCTTTCAGCAGCAGCCTGGCAGTACGCCGAATCGCTGGGCGGGACACCTCGGCACGACGTCGGGCAGCCTCCGGTTCCCGAACCCGCCGGGCAGACGGTCCTGCAGGAGCTCGACAGGGCCGGCATCACCTCCGGCGGCGAACTGACCACCGCGTGGGAGCGCGCACTGGGGACCGCTGCCGCACCGCAGGCTGTGCTCCGCATCACCGCCGTGTACAACGGCATCTCCGGCCAGAGCACGCTCAGCATCTCCGGTCCACATGTGGTCTGTGTCAACCGGCGACGATCGGTGGACCGCTCGGCCGAAGGAGCCGTCCACATCACGGGCCGGGAACCCGCCGTCGAGGTCAGCCTCTTCTCGCTGGACACCTTCTGGGACGGGGTCCGGCGGGTCCTGCCTCCACTCCCCCAACTCCGGGCGGGTGCCGAGGAGATCTCCTCGGTCTTGGAGGAGGGCGACGGCCTTCAGGAGGTCGTGGCGACCGACGTCGCCACGAACTTCTCCGCACAGGTGACCGCCGAGCTCGCCACCGGCGTCGGGGGCGCGCTCAAGGGCTGGGTGGGCATGTGGGCGGTGCACGAGGACCAGCTCTACTCCATCCGGACACGAGGTCGGGGCACAGACGTGAAACCCGTCGTCGTCCCGGTGGAGGCAGGTCACGTGGCACGTGAAGTGGGCTTCGCCCTGGTCGGGGCACTCAGCGTGCCCGGTCTCTCCGGCTCCCGCGGCGGCGCAGCGTGACCGGCATCATCGGGATGAACCCCGAGCAGGTGCGTGAACTCGCCCGTCTGCTCGACGCCTCCTCGCGGGCACTCGACGACACGGCGTCCACCATCAGCACCGCGGTCCGGAACGTCTCCTGGCATGGCGGGGACGCCGAGCAGTTCCGCCACTCCTGGTCGAGCCGCCACGCGCCGGTTCTCCGTCAGGTCGGCTCGGCGCTGCAGGAGACGGCCCGCACGGCGCTCGCGGATGCCGACCAGCAGGAGGACGCCAGCTCCCTCGCCACGGCGGTCGGCGGAGTGAGCGGTTCGGGCAGCGGCGGCCCGGGTGGTGACACCCCGGGCAACCCGTTCACCGACCTCTGGGGCGAGGCCACGGAGACCTTTGACGACGCCATCGACACGCTGGGCGACGGCGTCACGCAGATCGGGGACTGGGCGGAGGACGGCATCGCATGGGTCGGAGGGCGACTCGACGGCGGCGCCGAAGCGACCGAGGAAGAGATCGACCGGCTGGTGGAGCTGGCGGGGGGTCTGTTCGACGACGACGGCGGCGGGCCCCTCGACTGGGCATCGGACAGGGTGGACGATGCGGGCGGGTTCATCGCGGACGGTGTCCGCGAGCTCCCGAGGGAGGTCGCCGAATCTGCTCCGGACGTCTGGGAGGACCTGCAGAACTTCGGCGGGTTGTTCGCCCAGGGTGAGCCGCCGTCGATCACGGAGGTGGTGGCCGGTGGCACCCTCCTCCTCGGCAGTGCCGGGAACCTCGCCTACCGCGCCGCGACCGTGGGTCAGGACGATCCCCACTTCCTCGACGACGGGGAGGCAGAGGCGGGCGAGCCGATACCGCTGCGTGTCGGCACCCCGGGCGCCACCCCGGACGACGAGGACGGCGGTCACCGACCTGCCGTCGTCCCCGACTCCCTGGCAGCCATCGCGAGGAGCACGGCAGCCGCCTACGACGACGCGTCCGAGGACGGTGTGAGCGACGGTGGCGTACGGATCACGACGGTCGACGGTCCGGACGGCCCCTCCTACATCGTGTCGATCCCCGGCACCCAGGACTGGGCGCCCAGCGGGTCCACCCCGGCCGACCTGACCGGCAACCTCGAAGTGGCGTCCGGGCAGTCCTCAACGGCGTCGGAAGCGGTGCGCCTCGCCATGCTGGAGGCGGGTGTGCCCTCGGACGCGCCCGTGCTCCTGTCCGGCCACTCGCAGGGCGGCATGATCGCCATGGAGCTGGCCGGTGACGCCGGGTTCCGGGAGCAGTTCGACGTCACGAACGTCATGACCTTCGGTTCGCCCGTCGATACGGCCCACGTGCCGTACGACATCGACGTGGTGGCGTTCCAGCACACGACGGACGCGGTTCCGCACGTCGATCTCGGAGGCGTGACGGTCACGGGCGGCGTCACCATCCCACCCAACGCCGCTGCGGTCGTGACTCTCCCGAATCCTGAGGAGAGCTCCTGGTACGACCTCGGCGGGAACCACGACTACAACGCGTACGTGGCGTCGATCGCGGAGGCCGAAGCCGACGGCGGGCAGGCCAATGCGTACGGCAGGAACTCGTCCTTCGGTCAGTTCATGACCGACGATCCCTCAGCGGTGACCGGCGTCGTCGTACCCATCAGCAGGAGTCACTGACCATGCGCACGTCCCGAGTCCTCCGATCTGCTGCTCTCGCCCTGCTCTCCCTGACGGCCGCGACCGCCCTGACGGGGTGCGGCACCGAACCCGAGGCCGACACGAAGGCATGGGCCACGGCCATCGAGGCCGTGCCCGGCGTGACCTCGGCAGAGGTCGGATTCAGCACGTTCACGAACGGGGAGGAAGCAGAAGTTGACGTGTACACGGAGACGGACGACCCTGCAGAACTGGAGCGCATCCTCCGGGAGTCCATCCGGGAGTTCGTGGTCGCGTCGGAGGAGATGAGCGTCTTCGGCATCGACTTCGAGGTCTGGCGATCCGACCGCACCGCCGGCCTGAACCCCGCGAGCATCGGGTGGGACGACCTGACGATCGAGAGCCTGCGTGACGAGGTAGCTGCCGAAGGATGACCCCGCATCATCGACCGCCGGTCATCACGGTCACCGCCCTCTGCCTGCTCGACGGCGACGGGCGCCTCCTGCTCGTCCGGAAGCGCGAAACCTCGATGTTCATGCAGCCCGGCGGTAAACCCGCCCGGGGCGAGACACCCGAGCAGACCGGTGTCCGCGAACTGCGGGAGGAACTCGGCCTCGAGGTCACCGCCGAGGACCTCACGCGGCTCGGCACCTGGGAGGGCCCGGCAGCGAACGAGGCGGACACCCTGCTCCACGCCACCGTCTTCCTGTGTCCGCTGCAGGGCGAGCCCGTGGCGGCGGCCGAGATCGACACCGTGGAGTGGCTCGACCTCGACGACGCGCACCGGCGGGAGGACCTCGCTCCCCTGCTGACCGAGTACGTCCTGCCGATGCTCCGCCGGCGTTACTAGGACCCGCTGAGCGCTTCCTCGTCCGCGGCGACGGCTTTCTGCACCGCGAACTGCGTGCGGTGGAGTTCCTCGTACCGGCCACCCGCCGCGAGCAGTTCCTCGTGCGTACCGCGCTCCACGATCGACCCCTCCTCCACCACGAGGATCAGGTCCGCGCTGCGGATGGTCGAGAGACGGTGTGCGATCACCATGGCGGTCCGGCCCTCGAGGGCTTCGCTGAGAGCCGCCTGGACCGCGGCCTCTGACGTCGAGTCGAGTGCCGCCGTCGCCTCGTCGAGGATCACGACGCGCGGCTGCGCGAGCAGGAGCCGGGCGATCGTCATGCGCTGGCGCTCACCACCGGAGAGCCGGTACCCGCGCTCGCCCACCATGGTGTCCAGCTGGTCGGGCAGGGACCGGATGAGCGGCTCGAGCCGTGCTCGGCGGACGGCGTCCCACACCTCGTCCTCGGACGCTTCGGGACGTGCGAGCCGCAGGTTCGAGAGGATCGTCTCGTGGAACAGGTGGCCGTCCTGGGTCACCATGCCGAGCGTGTGACGCATCGAGGCGAAGGTGACGTCGCGGACGTCCGTGCCGGCGAGGCGCACGGCGCCGCTGTCGACGTCGTACAGGCGCGAGAGGAGCTGGGCGATCGTGGACTTGCCCGCACCCGAGGTGCCGACGAGCGCGACGGTCTGACCCGGCTCGATCCGGAAGGAGACACCGTGCAGCACCTCCTCGCCGCCGCGGGTGTCGAGCGTCGCGACCTCCTCGAGGGACGCGAGGGACACCTTGTCCGCAGAGGGGTAGGCGAAGCGGACGTCGTCGAACTCCACGGCCACCGGTCCCGGGGGAACCACCACGGCGTCGGGCTTCTCCTGGATGAGCGGTTCGAGGTCAAGCACCTCGAAGACGCGCTCGAAGCTGACCACGGCGCTCATGATCTCCACGCGCGCATTTGCGAGGCTCGTGAGCGGGGCGTACAGCCTCGTGAGCAGGAGCGCCAGGGTGACCACCTCACCAGTGTCCAGCTGGCCCGCGAGCGCGAGGTACCCGCCCAGTCCGTACACGAGCGCCAGGGCGAGCGCGGAGACGAGCATGAGCGCGGTGAAGAACACGAACTGCAGCATCGCGGTGCGGACCCCGATGTCGCGGACACGGGAGGCGCGGACCCGGAACTCCTCGGCCTCCTCGTCGGGACGGCCGAAGAGCTTGACGAGGGTGGCCCCCGGGGCCGAGAACCGTTCGGTCATCTGCGTGCTCATGGCGGAGTTGTGATCCGCAGCCTCGCGGCGCAGCGCTGCGAGCCTGCTGCCCATGCGGCGGGCCGGCACCAGGAAGACGGGCAGCATGACGATCGCGAGCACCGTCACGAGCCACGAGGTGCTGAGCATGACGATCAGCGTCAGGATCAGGGCCACGAGGTTCGTGACGACGCCGGAGAGCGTGCCGCTGAAGGCCTGCTGGGCGCCGATGACGTCGTTGTTCAGGCGGCTGACGAGCGCGCCGGTGCGCGTCCGGGTGAAGAAGGCGATCGGCATCCGCTGCACGTGGTTGAACACGGCGGTCCGGAGGTCCAGGATCACGCCCTCACCGATCCGCGCGGAGTACCAGCGCGTCACGAGGGACACCGCGGCGTCGGCCACCGCCACCAGGGCGATGACGACGGCGAGCCACACGATGGTGCGGACCTCGCCGCGGGCCACGATGACGTCGACCACCTGACCTGCGAGGACCGGCGTCGCGACCGCGAGGAAGGCCCCCACCACGGAGAGCCCGATGAACAGCATCAACTTCGCCCTGTAGGGCACCGCGAAGGTCATGATGCGCCGGACGGACTCGCGGGAGATGCCGTGCTTGCCGTCCCTCGCGGTCGAGATCTTGTACAGCGAGCTCCAGGCCGCGCCTTCCATGCTCATTGCGGGTTCCTTCCGTGGGCACCGACTCCAGCTTAGGTCGCCGGAGGCATCCGGCCCCCGCCGCAACAGTTCGGAACATTAAGTGCGGTCCGCGGTGTTCACCTCGGTAGTGTTCGATTCCGGTCCGGCGCAGGGTACCTAGCGTTCAAGGCGCTGAGCCGCCCGTCTATTTCCGCCACCGGGCGTACAGACCTCCAAGCTCGAAGGAAGATCTCCATGTCACACAGGTCACCCCGTCTCTCCGTCCTCGGTGCCGCCGCGGCCCTCACCCTCGCCCTCGCGGGGTGCTCGACGTCGTCGACCCCCGGCGGCGAGGGAGAATCCGCAGCGCCCAGCTCGCTGCAGGAGATCCAGGACTCCGGCGTGCTCACCGTCGGCACCGAGGGCACGTACAAGCCCTTCAGCTACCACGAGGACGGCAGCGGCGAGCTGACCGGGTACGACGTCGAGGTCATCACCGCCGTGGCGGAGAAGCTGGGCGTCGAGGCGGAGTTCCAGGAGACGCAGTGGGACGCGATCTTCGCGGGTCTCGACGCCGGTCGCTTCGACGTCATCGCGAACCAGGTGTCCATCACGGACGAGCGCAAGGCGGCCTACGACTTCTCCGTCCCCTACACCGTGAGCTCAGGCGTCATCGTCACGCGTGCGGACGCCACAGACATCTCCTCCTTCGAGGACCTCGAGGGCAAGACGACGGCGCAGTCGCTCACCAGCAACTGGAACACGCTGGCGACCGAGAGCGGCGCGAACGTCGAAGCGGTCGAGGGCTGGGCACAGTCCGTCACCCTCCTCGAGCAGGGTCGCGTGGACGCCACGATCAACGACGAACTGACCTACCTGGACTACCAGAAGACCGAGAACAACGAGGGAATCAAGATCGCGGCGACCACCGAGGAGTCCTCGGAGAGCGCCGTGGCCATCCGCAAGGGGAGCCCCGAACTCGTCGAGGCCATCGACACCGCGCTCGAGGAGCTGCGCGCCGACGGCACGCTGGCCGAGATCTCCGACAAGTACTTCGGCTCCGACGTCAGCCAGTGATCCACGGGCGACGTCGGACGTGCACCTCCATGGTCGACGCCGCGTGAACCTCGGAAGGAGCTGACCGATGGATTGGGAACTGGTCCGGACCTCGTTCTGGCCGATGCTGTCCGCCACGTTCGTCGGCACGATCCCGCTGGCCCTCGTGTCCTTCGTCCTCGGGCTGGCCCTGGCCCTCGTGATCGCGATGATGAGGATCAGCGGCCGCCCCCTCCTGTCCGCCGTCGCACGCTTCTACGTCTCGGTGATCCGTGGTACCCCGCTCCTGGTCCAGCTGTTCGTCATCTTCTACGGACTGCCGTCCCTCGGGCTGACGATCGAACCGTGGCCGAGCGCCATCATCGCGTTCTCGCTCAACGTCGGCGGCTACGCGGCGGAGGTGGTGCGCGCCGCGATCCTCTCCGTCCCGAAGGGCCAGTGGGAGGCCGGGCACACCATCGGGATGTCACGTGCATTGACCCTGCGCCGCGTCATCCTCCCGCAGGCGGCGCGCGTGTCGGTCCCTCCGCTGTCGAACACCTTCATCAGCCTCGTCAAGGACACCTCACTGGCCTCCGTGGTCCTGGTGACCGAGCTGTTCCGCACGTCCCAGCAGATTGCGGCGTCCTCCAGCGAGTTCCTGCTCATCTACCTGGAAGCCGCGGCGATCTACTGGATCTTCTGCCTGGTCCTGTCCAGCGGCCAGTCCGTCCTCGAGAAGCGATTGGACCGCTATGTCGCCCGTTGAGAACGTCCTGACCGCCACGGGACTCGCGAAGTCCTTCGGTGACACCCAGGTGCTGAAGGAGATCGACCTGACCATCGGCGCGGGTCAGGTCGTCGCGCTCGTGGGCCCCTCCGGCTCCGGCAAGACCACGGTGCTGCGCTCGCTCAACGGCCTCGAGACGCCCGACGGCGGCACGGTCACCTTCCGCGGCGGCCCGTCCGTCGACTTCAGCGGGCCGGTGTCCCGGAAGAACGCCCTCGCGCTCCGGGACCGCAGCGCCATGGTGTTCCAGAACTACAACCTCTTCCCGCACATGACCGTGCTCGAGAACATCATCGAGGGGCCAGTCCGCGTCCAGAAGCGCTCGCGCAAGGACGCCGTCGCGGACGCCGAGCGTCTCCTCGCCCGGGTGGGGCTCACCGCCAAGCGCGACGACTACCCCTTCAACCTCTCGGGCGGGCAGCAGCAGCGCGTCGGGATCGTCCGGGCCCTCGCCCTCCAGCCGGACCTGCTGCTCTTCGACGAGCCGACGTCCGCCCTCGATCCCGAGCTGGTCGGCGAGGTGCTCTCGGTCATCAAGGAACTGGCCGAGGAGAAGTGGACCATGCTGATCGTCACCCACGAGCTGGTCTTCGCCCGTGAGGTCGCGGACGAAGTGGTGTTCATGGACGGGGGCGTGGTCGTGGAGCACGGCCACCCCGACCAGGTGCTTCGCAACCCGCGCGAGGAACGGACGCGACGCTTCGTGCAGCGGCTGCTGAACCCGTTCTAGGGCTCTCGCGTCCCCCGCGACGCCGGGTACGGCGTCGCGCCGGGATCAGGCGCTGGTCAGGCCGCTATGCGGTCCGGGTGCGAGTAGCAGTTCAGTGACGTCCCGCGGCTGAAGCCCACGAGCGTCAGGCCGGCGTCGTCCGCGAGATCCGCGGCGAGCGAGGACGGCGCACTGACGGCGGCCAGCACGGGTATGCCGGCGAGCTGGGCCTTCTGCACGAGCTCGAAGGACGCCCGGCCCGAGACCTGGAGGATGGTTCCGCGCAGCGGCAGCATGCCCTCGCGGAGCGCCCACCCCACCACCTTGTCGACGGCGTTGTGCCGGCCCACGTCCTCACGCAGGCACAGCAGCTCGCCCTCGGCGGTGAAGAGCCCCGCGGCGTGCACCCCGCCCGTGCGGTCGAACAGTGCCTGGCGCTCACGCAGCCGGTCCGGCAGGGAGGCGAGGATGCCGAGGTCCACAGGCGCAACGTCCTCGTGCAGGTCGAAGCGGGAGGACTTCCGGACGGCGTCGATCGAGGCCGTGCCGCAGATGCCGCAGGAACTGGAGGTGTAGACGTGGCGCTCCATGGCGGTGTCGGGGAGCTCGACGCCCGGCCGGAGCTGGGCCTCGACGACGTTGAAGGTCTGCTGGCCGTTGTCGTCCACGCCGGCGCAGTAGCGCAGGCTGGGTAGCTGCCCCGGCTCCCAGATCACGCCCTCGGAGACCAGGAACCCGGCCACGAGGTCGAAGTCGTCGCCCGGCGTGCGCATGGTGACGGTGAACGCGCTGCCGCCCAGACGGATCTCCAGCGGCTCCTCTCCGGCGAGGACGTCCTCGCGGCGCCCTGTCTGGCCGCCGATGCGGAACTTGGTGATGCGGCGTCGCTGCGTGACCCGGTTCATTCGGCGCTCCTTACCTCGGCCCTATGATGAGGTTAGTTGACCCCGGACACCTCCCGGGACCTCACTGACTACACGAGGATGTGCATAGCGTGGCAACGAAGGCTCCGAAGGACAACATCGACGAGTCCCAGCTGACAGTGGGCGCCCGGAAGACCAAGGCAGTGGGGCTCCCCGCCGTCCTCAACTCGCTGAAGATCTCCGTGGACCAGATGGGGCCCGTGCGGGCCGCGCAGACGCTCCTGGCCGTGAACCAGGTGAAGGGCTTCGACTGCATGGGCTGCGCGTGGCCGGAGGGTGACAAGCGGCACACGGCCGAGTTCTGCGAGAACGGCGCGAAGGCCGTCGCCGAGGAAGCCACGCGCCGCACCGTCCCGCCGTCGTTCTTCGAGGAGCACTCCCTCACGGATCTCCTGACCCGTGACGACTACTGGCTCGGCCAGCAGGGCCGCCTCACCCACCCGATGCTGCTCGACGACGGCGGCACGCACTACCGCCCCGTCTCGTGGGACGAGGCCTACCAGGTGATCGTCGACGAACTGGCGGCGCTCGACAGCCCCGACGAAGCGGTCTTCTACACCTCCGGACGCACGTCCAACGAGGCCGCCTTCCTGTACCAGCTGATGGTGCGCGGTATCGGCACGAACAACCTGCCGGACTGCTCCAACATGTGCCACGAGTCCTCCGGATCCGCGCTCAACGAGACGCTGGGGGTCGGCAAGGGGACGGTCTCGCTCCTCGACCTCGACACCGCGCCGCTGATCATCATCGCGGGCCAGAACCCGGGTACCAACCACCCCCGCATGCTCACCTCGCTGGAGAAGGCGAAGAAGAACGGCGGCGCGATCGTCGCGATCAATCCGCTGCCCGAGGCGGGGCTCATGCGGTTCGAGAACCCGCAGAACCCCATGGGTCTGCTCGGAACGCGCTTCGGCGGCGGTACCGCCCTTGCGGACGACTTCCTGCAGATCCGCATCGGTGGCGACCAGGCCCTGTTCCGTGGCCTCGGCAAGCACCTGCTCGAGCGCGAGGAAGCGACCGGCACCGTCTTCGACCACGCGTTCATCGCCGAGCACACGCTCGGCCTCGAGGACTACCTCGGCAGCCTGCGCGAGACCACCTGGGAGGAGATCACCACAGCAAGCGGCATCTCCAAGGCGGAGATCACGAAGGTGGGCGACCGCATGATCGCCTCACCCGGGACCATCGTCTGCTGGGCCATGGGCCTCACACAGCACAAGCACTCCGTGGCCACGCTCCGCGACGTGGTGAACGTCCTCCTGCTCCAGGGCAACGTGGGCAAGGCGGGCGCAGGCGTCTGCCCCGTCCGCGGGCACTCCAACGTCCAGGGTGACCGCACCATGGGGATCTTCGAGCGCATGCCCGAGCCGTTCCACGATGCCCTGGACAAGCGCTTCCGGTTCGCCTCGCCCCGCAAGCACGGCGTGGACACCGTTGCCGCCATCCGCTCGATGCGCGACGGCACGGCCCACGTCTTCATGGGCATGGGAGGCAACTTTGTCCGCGCGACTCCCGACACGAACGTCACGGAGCAGGCGCTGAGCAACACGCGGCTCACCGTGCAGGTCTCCACGAAGCTGAACCGCTCGCACCTCATCACGGGCCGTCGCGGCCTGATCCTCCCGGCTCTCGGCCGGACCGACCGCGACACCCAGGCCGGCGGCGACCAGCGCGTCACCGTGGAGGACTCCATGAGCGCCGTGCACGCCTCGACCGGACGCCTGCAGCCCTCGAGTTCGGAGATGCGCTCGGAGATCGCGATCGTGTGCGAGCTCTCCGACCGCCTCTTCGCCCGCGAGGACAGCCCTTTCCGGGAGAACGCACCGCAGCTGGACTGGAAGGCGGCGCAGTCCGATTACCGCGTGATCCGCGAGCACATCAGCGCCGTGGTCCCCGGCTTCGACGACTTCGAGAAGCGGATCGACACGCCGGGTGGCTTCGTGCTCCCGAACGGCCCCCGCGACAGCCGGACGTTCACGACCGCGACCGGGAAGGCCAACTTCACCGGGAACACCCTCGAGTACCCCAAGGTGCCGAAGGGCCGCCTGCTGCTGCAGACGCTCCGCTCGCACGATCAGTACAACACCACGATCTACGGCAAGGACGACCGCTACCGCGGCATCCACAACGGCCGCCGCGTCGTGTTCCTGAGCCCCGAGGACATCACCGAGGCCGGCCTCCAGGACGGCGACATGGTGCACATGGTGTCCGAGTGGGCCGACGGCATCGAGCGGCGCGCGGAGAACTTCCGCGTGGTGGCCTACTCGACGCCGAAGGGTTGCGCGGCGGCGTACTACCCGGAGACCAACGTGCTGGTGCCCCTCGACTCGACGGCGGACATCAGCGGCACCCCGACGTCGAAGTCCGTGATCGTGAGGCTCGAGAAGGCCCTCTAGCGCCAGGGCAGGGAGAGGGCCTGGAGGTCCTCTCCCTGCTCGCAGCCATCGGCCGGCACCACGAGCACGCCGTCGGCCGCCGCGAGTCCCCGCAGCATGCCGGAGCGCTGGTGCGTGCTCGGTACGGCGCGCCCGGCCTCGAGCCGGTAGGGGACGAGCCGGCTCCTGCCGGGCAGGGGCTCGAAGGCGTCGGCGCTCGTGACCGTCCCGGGAACGGTCAGGGGTGCGCCCCGGAGGCCTGCGAGGAGCGGGGCCGTGACCGTGAGCATGGCCATCATGGCGGCGAGCGGATTCCCGGGGAGGCCCACGAGAAAGCGTCCGTCGGGCAGCCGCGCCAGGAGGGTCGGGTGCCCGGGCCGCATCGCGATGCCGTCGATGATCAGCTCGGCGCCGAGTTCCGTGAGCGCCCGGCGGATGTGGTCCGCGGAAGAGCTACCGGTTCCTCCCGTGGTGATGAGCACGTCCCCGGAGCTCCGCATGAGCGAGGCCTCGTCCGTCGGTTCGGCGCTGAGGGCCGCCACGACGTCGTCGAGGTCGTCCTTCGCACGGCTCGCCACGTCCACGTGGCCGCCGAGCAGTGCGACGAAGCCCGGCAGCTGCGGCCCGAACGTGTCACGCACCTGGCCCGCGTGGGGAAGCCCGTGGTCGATCACCTCGTCGCCGGTCATGAGCAGCGAGACCCGCGGCGCCCTGAGGACCGCGAGGGTGTCGTGACCGCACACCGCGGCCAGCGCTATCTGCGCCGGATTGAGCACCACTCCGGCCGGAATGGCCTCGGAGCCCTCCTCGGCCTCCTCCCCCGCCGGGCGCACGTGCTCGTGCGGAGCCGGCTCGTCGGGACGGGCCGCCGCATTGCGCTCGAGCACGTCACCGCGGACGGCGCCGTGCTCGGTGCGGAGGACACCCACGGCGTTCTGCGGCACCACTCCTCCGGTGAGGATGAACGTCGCCTCGCCGGGCGCGAGGGACACCTCGCCGGAATCGGCGTGCGGCGCGGGCCTGCCGCGCGGGTGCTCCTCGGGCGGGGCGTGGCTGACCAGGCGCCACGGCGGTTCGCCGTTCACGGCCCAGCCATCCATCGCGGACGAGGCGTAGTGGGGCATCGGTTGCAGGGCGAGCACGGGCTCCGCGAGCGTCTGACCGAGTGCATCCGCCAGCGTGACCGTCTGGACGGGAAGCGCTCGCCCGGCCTCGTGGGCCAGCAGCCGGGCTTCCTCCCAGTCGACGTTGCGGGCGTTCGAACCGTCGCTCACTCGTTCCCGCCGTCCGCCGCGGGGCTGGGGCAGAGGTCATTCGCCAGGGCCAGCGCCGACCGCATCGCCACCTGCTCGTCGGCCTGGCCGCTGCCGACCGCGAGACCGGCGGCGTATCCCGCCACGAAGGTGGTCAGCGGTGCGGCTGGCCGCACCACCCCGTGCGCCGCCTTGCCGGCCAGGGCGAGGACGGCGTCGATGTCCACGTCCGTCCCCTCGATCTCGAAGGCCTCGACGAGCTTCCGCGTCCATTCGTGCAGCAGTTTCTGGCGATCGTCCATGGGATCCTCCGGGTGTGCTAGGGAACGGCGACACCCAGCTCTCGTGCATCAGCCCAGGTGTCGACGTCGTGCGTTGTGCCCGGTGGGACCGGGACCTGCCTCGTCCTCACACTAGCAAGGAGGCTGCGCATCGAGAGGTTCGCGGCGGAGCCGCCGGCGAGTACGCCGTCGATCGCGGCAGCGAGATCCCCGGTGCGGTACAGCGCCGCGAGGGGCTGTTCGCGGCCGCCGTCGAGCGCGACCAGCGAGGTGTCGGCACGGTTGCGTGCCTCCTCGAGCAGGGCGTCGAGCAGCCCGGGGACGCCCGGCATGTCACACGCCACGACGACGCTCCAGGGCGAGCGCTCGCCCACCCCGAGCGCGAAGGCGGCGGCGAGGGCCGCCGCCGGTCCGGCGAACGGCGGTTCCTCGCGGACGAAGGCCAGCCGCGGAACCGCACGCGCGCCGTCCTCCGCAGCGGCACGCAGCACGAGCTCGACCTCCCCCGCCCCGTCCGGTCGCGGCCCGACGACGGTCAGCGACCGCGCGCCGACGAGGGCGCGACACGTGCGCTGGAGGAGGGTCTCGCCGTCGAGCACGAGCCCGGCCTTCGCCACCCCGCCGAGGCGGGAGGACCGTCCGCCCGCCAGGACGACGGCGTCGAACAGTGGTTCGGGGTGGGTCACGCGGCGGTCTCGGTCAGGAAGGCGCTCCACTGCGGAGCCGGCTTCTCCAGCTCGCGGATCTGCCACTGCGGTCCGCGTGGGGGCAACGGCACCACCCGCAGCTTCCACCCCAGGCTGCTGAGGGTCTTGTCGCCCTTGGCGTTGTTGCACTTCAGGCAGCAGGCCACCAGGTTCTCCCACGAGTCGGCGCCGCCCCTCGAGCGCGGCATGACGTGGTCGATGGTCGAGGCCGCCTTCCCGCAGTACGCGCAGATGTGGTTGTCGCGGCGCAGCACGCCGCGGCGCGTGGCGGTGACGTCATGGCGGTACGGGATCTTCACGTACCTGTTGAGCAAGATCACGGAGGGTCTGCCGAGAACGTCCGTGGGGCCGACCACGGGCTCGTCGTCCTCCGCGACCACACTCGCCTTCCCCGTCAGCACAAGCACCAGCGCCCTGCGGAACGTGACGACCGCAAGTGGTTCGTACCCAGCATTCAGAACGAGTGTGCGCATTCGACGAGCCTCATCGCTGACCTGTTCCCCGCTACCGGTTGCCAGTCGGGACGACGGGAGAAGAGCTTCGAAAGTGACACTGCAAGAGTAAGCCGGACACGGGGCAGCCGCTAATCACGCGGCTCCGCAGGGCTGCAGGTGTCGTTCCGCCCCTCGGCATGCACGGGCTCACGGGACGGCAGTCTGTTAAACGCGAAAGGACCGGCGGGTGGCCGGTCCTTTCGTGAAGCGTCGGTGCGGAAGCGTCAGCCGCCCACGCGGATGTAGACACCGCCGGAGCCGAGCTCGGCCGGTGCGATCACCGTCGTGTTGCCGTTGAAGCCGCCGTGGACCGCCTGGCCACCGCCGATGTACACCGCGATGTGAGCCATGCCCATGCCGCCGTCGGCGTAGTAGATGAGGTCACCCGGGATGGCTTCGCCCGCGCTGACCGTGCGGCCGAGGGAGAGGTAGCCGGCGGGCCAGCCGTGGAAGTTGATGCCGGCGGCGGCCAGCGCGTTGCTCGCCAGTCGCGTGCAGTCCTGCATGACGCCGAGCTGGCCCTGGGCCGCGGCGGCGATGGTGGCCGCGACTCCCGAGGAAACGGCCGGCGGGGCAACTGCGGGAGCAGCGGGAGCTGCGACGCGCGCCGCGACCGGAGCGGCGACGGGCGCTGCGACCACGGGAGCAGGAGCCACGACAGCCGGAGCGACGACCGGTGCAACCGCTGCGGGCTGGACGACCGGAGCGGGCGCCGGGGCGGCAACCGGAGCCTCGACCACGGGAGCGGGTGCCGGAGGAGGGACGACCACGGGAGCGGCCTGGACCTTGACAGGCGTCCGGTTGAAGGCGACGGTCGTGGTGTTCGCCGCGACGACCGCGGTCCGCTCGACGGTGACGGTCAGCTTGGTGGTAGCGACCTCACGCTGCGGCTGGAGGTCCGCCGCGTTGGCGGCGACGCCGCTGGTGAGGACGAGACCGGAGGCTGCGGCGATGACCGCAGCCTGCCGTCCCATGCCGCCGGCGTTGCTGGTGACGGCCCTCGCGAGGTCCGAGAAACTCTGCGTGTCCCCGCGGTGGCGGGCGATCGTGGCGCGTGTCATGAAGGTCTCCGGGTATGAGGGGTTTAGCGGACGCGGACGAAGCTGGCGCCGGGGAGGTCGGACAGGCTGTGCAGACCGGTGTTCATACCGTTCAGACCGCCGCTGATGACCTGGCCGTTACCGACGTAGATGGCGACGTGGCCGCCGGTGATGACCAGATCGCCGGGAGCGGGCGAACCCACCACATCGCCGTACTGGAAGAACTGACCCGGTGCGAGGTCGCCGACCGACTTGCCGACCGAGCGCAGCGCCTTCTCGACCATGGCCGTGCAGTCCTGCGCCACGCCGATCTGCGCGTAGGCACTGCCGACGAGCCCGTCGGCCACACCGGAGGCGGCGGCGACGGGGGCGGCCGGCGCGGGAGCGGGCTGCGCCACGGCGACGGGAGCCGGGGCGGCGACGACGGCGACGGGTGCCGGAGCCTGCACGGCGACCGGTGCCGGAGCCTGCACGGCGACGGGCGCCGGCGCCTGCACGACCACGGGTGCCGGAGTCGGCGCGGCAACGGGCGCCTCGACGACGACGGGAGCCGGCTCCGGCGCCTTCTCCGGCGCCTTCTCGACGGCGACCGGGACGAGCTCGAACGCGACCTCGGCCGTGGCCGGGACGGTGACCTCGGCGGTGACGACGCGGGAGACGGTGAGGGTGGAGGCCTGGGCCTCACGCTCGGCGGAAGCCGCTCCGTGAGCCGGCAGACCGGCGGTGAGGACGAGACCCGACGCTGCGACGATGACGGCTGCCTGGCGGCCGACTGATCCTGCGTTGGACGAGACGGCGGCGGACAGTGCGGTCAGCGGGCTGACGGTTTGGGGCGCGCGGTGGCGGCCCAGCGTGGTGCTGGTGGACACGTTGGATTACCTCTCCCAACGCCTGCGAGGTGAGCTGTCGGATTCGGATGGGAGTCACCCGGCCGCTGCGAGCAGCGACTTAACCCCAAGGACCTCTCGAAAGAAGTCCACAAATTGGTTCCCCCGCCTCTGCCATGCGAATGGTGCGAACGGACCTCGAGCAATGGCAGAGCTAGGCGATTTGCAGGAGGGTGCCGGATCTAGAGCGAATTTGGCACGGGATGAAGGCTACCCGAGAACCAGCGGTATGTCACGTTCTGGTCACGGTCCTCAGGCTGCTTGCCTTTCCGGCCACCGTGCGGCGCTCCCGGGAAGGGTCAGGCGTCGACCGACACGAAGACGTGCGAGGCCACTTCGGGAGGCAGTTCGAGGGCGCCCTCGACCCCGGGGACGCGGACCGACACGTAGCCGCCCACCGATTCCAGGCTCAGGCTCGCGCCGGGTCGCAGGCCGCCCTCGTCGAGCTGGGTGAGGAGCTCCGGGTCCACCTGGATGGGCTCGGCGAGCCGGACGAGGGTCACGGCGCTCTCGGGTGAGTACGTGCCCATGGCGGCCAGGAGCGTCACGACGCCGTCGGTGAACTGCTCGGTCTGGACGCCACCGAGCGCCTCGAGGCCGGGGATGGGATTACCGTACGGGGACTGCGAGGGCTTGCCCAGCAGTTCGTAGAGCCTGCGCTCCACGCGCTCGCTCATGACGTGCTCCCACCGGCAGGCCTCGTCGTGCACGTACGCCCAGTCGAGGCCGATCACGTCGCTGAGCAGGCGCTCGGCCAGACGGTGCTTGCGCATGACCTCCGTGGCCCGGCGGCGTCCCACCTCCGTGAGTTCGAGATGCCGGTCCCCCGAGACCACCACGAGCCCGTCGCGCTCCATGCGTCCGATCGTCTGCGAGACGGTGGGCCCGGAGTGCCGCAGCCTCTCGGCGATCCGTGCCCGGAGCGCCACGATGTTCTCCTCCTCGAGCTCGAGGATGGTCCGCAGGTACATCTCGGTGGTGTCGATGAGGTCCGTCATGCGGTTCAGCTCCTTGGTGCGGTGCGGGTTCGCGGCTGGAGGGCCGCGCGCGGCCGGCGGTCAGGTCCGCCTCAGCCTGCGCCTCGCCACGCTTCCCAAGGTTAACCCATGGCGACGGGCAGGGCCGGTGCGCGCGCGCCTGCGGCGCCGTCCCGCGCGGGTACCGCGCCGCCGTCGCGGGCTCGTCACGGACAGGGGCCGCGTGCCCGGGCTGGGGCAGAATGAGGGGCACACGCCGCCGCCGACCACCTGGAGCATCCTTGACCGACCTGCCGCGCATCCCCGACCACCTCCTGCCCGCCGACGGCCGCTTCGGCGCGGGCCCGTCCAAGGTGCGCGGCGCGCAGCTGGACGCCCTCGTGCGCGCGGGCAGCACGCTCCTCGGCACCTCGCACCGCCAGGCGCCCGTCAGGAACCTCGTGGGTGACGTCCGCGAGGGCCTCATGACCTTCTTCGGCGCCCCCGAGGGCTACGAGGTGATCCTCGGCGTCGGCGGATCCACAGCCTTCTGGGACGCGGCGGCGTTCGGTCTCGTGGAGGCGAAGGCGCAGCACCTCTCCTTCGGTGAGTTCGGATCGAAGTTCGCGTCGGCCACGGACAAGGCCCCGTTCCTCGAGCCCTCGAGCATCATCACGTCCCCTCCGGGCGCTCGTCCGGATGCCGTCGCGGAGGCGGGCGTGGACACCTACGCCTGGCCGCAGAACGAGACCTCGACCGGCGTCGCGGCGCCCGTACGGCGCGTGGACGGGACGGACGACGGCGCCCTGACGGTCATCGACGCCACCTCCGCGGCCGGCGGGCTGCACGTGGACGTCGCCGAGACGGACGTCTACTACTTCGCCCCGCAGAAGAACTTCGCCTCCGACGGTGGGCTGTGGCTGGGGCTCTTCTCCCCCGCGGCGCTCGACCGCGTGGCGCGTATCAGGGCGGGCGGGCGGTGGATCCCCGATTTCCTCGACCTGCAGACGGCGGTGGAGAACTCCCGCCTGAACCAGACCTACAACACGCCCTCGCTCTCCACCCTCGTGACCCTCGACGCCCAGGTGCAGTGGCTGAACGCCGAGGGCGGACTGCCGTTCGCCACGTCGCGCACCGCGGACTCCGCGGGGCGCCTGTACGCCTGGGCCGAGGCCTCATCGGTCGCGTCCCCCTACGTCACGCGGCCGGAGTACCGTTCGAACGTGATCGTCACGGTGGACTTCGAGGAGACCGTGGACGCCGCACGGGTGGCCGCGATCCTCCGCGCCAACGGAGTGGTGGACGTCGAGCCGTACCGCAAGCTCGGCCGCAACCAGCTGCGCATCGCCACCTTCGTGTCGATCGAGCCGGACGACGTCTCGGCGCTGATCGCGTGCATCGACCACACGGTGGAGCACCTGCTCGGGTAGGCCGTGGCCGCCTACTCGGCGGCTCTCTCCTCGACGCCCGCCTCGTGCTCGATCCGGAGGCGGCGCGGGGCGGTGCGGTCGTACCGGAGCCGCACCTCGTGGTACCGCCAGGCCCAGAAGATCCCGATCGCCGCAGCCAGGAGACCGGACGCCGCGGCGACCCCGAGGCTCCACCGGGGACCGAAGGCGTCGGACACCCACCCCACCACGGGCGCCCCGAGGGGCGTCCCGCCGAGGAAGATCGCGAAGTAGAGCGCCATCACGCGCCCGCGCATCGCGGGCTCGGTGGTGGTCTGCACGTAGGCGTTGGCGCTCGTCATCAGGGTCAGGGCGAAGAGGCCGACCGGCACGAGCGCGAGCCCGAACAGCCAGAGGTTCGGTGCCACGGCGGCCAGCACGCAGGCCAGGCCGAAGGCCGCCGACGCCCCGAAGATGAAACGGAGGCGCGGCCGCTCCCGCCGCGCGGACAGCAGGGCGCCGGCCACCGAGCCGACCGCCATGACCGAGGAGAGCACGCCGAAGACGCCTGCGTCCTGGCCGAACTCGGTCCGGGCCATCGCCGCGATGAACACCGCGAAGTTCAGCCCGAACGTCCCCACGATGAAGATGGCCAGCATCACCACCATGAGGTCCGGACGTCCGCGCACGTAGCGGAAGCCTGCGCGGATGCGGCCCTTGCCCGCCGGTTGCCGCGGTTGCCGGTTGAGCTCGGACCTGCGCATCACCAAGAGGACGTAGACCATGGCGCCGAACGTGAGCGCGTTGATCATGAAGACCCAGCCCGGGCCGACGCCCGCGGTGAGCAGCCCCGCCGCGGCCGGTCCCACCAGGCGCGCGCCGTTGAAGGACGCACTGTTGAGGGCCATCGCGTTCGGTAGGTAGTCGTCGCGCACCAGGTCGGAGACGAAGGCCTGACGCGCCGGTGCGTCGAACGCCGAGACGATCCCGAGTGCGAGGGCGAAGGCGTACACGTGCCACAGGAGGGCCACATCCATGATCACCATCACGCCGAGGCCCACGCCGAGCAGGGCCATCGCGACCTGCGTCGTGATGAGGAGAGCGCGGCGGTCCACCGTGTCGGCGATGAGTCCGGCCCATGGGGCGACCACGAGCTGCGGCCCGAGCTGTAGGGCCATGACGATGCCGAGGGCCGAGGCGTTCTGCTCCGTGAGGATGTCGTAGACGAGCCAGTCCTGGGCCGTCCGCTGCATCCAGGTGCCGATGTTGGAGATCAGCGCACCGATGAACCACAGCTTGTAGTTGTGGATACCGAGGGAACGGAACGTACTCACCATGCCCTGCTCCCTCCTCGGCTCCGCGGACCGGTCACCCGGCGTCGGGCCGCCCGGTGTCGTCGTGCAGCGGATCGAGGCCGGACGGGTCACGGTCGAGCGGAGTGCTGTCGGACGGATTGTCGTGGATCGTGTCCACATCCCCGCCGTCGGGCTCCGCGCCTGCGGACTCAGCGCCTGCCGGCTGCGCGTCCTCCGTGTGCGCGGACTCCGCCTGCTCGGGCCCGGTATGCTCGCCCTGCGCATACTCGGTCTGGGTGTCCTCGGGCCGCACCCGCTCGGACCACGGTAGCCATTCGGGCGCCAGCAGTGCGGCGGAGGAGGGCAGCAGACCGACCTCGCAGACCGTCACGTCCTTGCTCCTGGCCACCCGTGCCACGGTCGCGTACCACTGCCATCCCCCGTACCCGGGCACGAAGGCCTCGAACCGGTGCGTGACGAGCCGCTCACCGTCCACGACGGCGGACACGTGACGGCCCACCTGGGCCTCGGGCGCCACCTCGAGCACGCCGAGACGGGCTCTCTCCACGGCTGCTTCGAGGACGGCGTCGGACTTCGGCACGCGCCGCGCGGCACGGGGCCTGCGCGGAGCTTCGGGCGTCTCCGACGCTCCGTCGGCGGGCACGTCGAGGTCCGTGGCAGGTTCCACTGAAGGCTCCCACAGGGTCTCGGGGGCGGCGTTCCGGGTGCTCGGCATCATGGTGGCAGCCTACGCGTCGAGGTCGTCGGCAACCGCCCTGAGCACGGCGGCCACCTTCGTCGCGTGGGACTTCTCGGGGTAGCGGCCCTTGCGCAACCCGTTGGAGACGGCGTCGAGGAGCTTGATGAGGTCCTCCGTGATGATGGCCATGTCGTCCGCGCTCTTGCGGGTCGCCTTCGCCACGGACGGAGCCTGCTCGAGGATGCGGGCGGACAGCGCCTGAAGCCCCCGGCGCCCGTCGGCCACACCGAACTCCATCTTCGTTCCCACCTTGACCTCGCTCACGCCCGCGGGGAGGGCGGAGGCGTGCAGGAACACCTCCTTGCCGTCGTCCGTGGCCAGGAAGCCGAAGCCCTTGTCCGTGTCGAACCACTTGACTTTGCCGATGGGCACGTCGTCTACCTCTTCTTGGCTGGGCCGCCCGGGGTGTCGGGCGGGGTCGGGCTGATGCTCCGGTGGAGCGCGCCGGTGCGGGGCGGGGATCACCGCGTCACCCGTGACGGGCCGCTCCTCCCGTGAAGTCCGGGTCTTCTAGGATATAGGCTCCCCGGCGTCGGTCCGTCGGCGCTCTTGTAGTCTTGGACCGCTATGAATCCCGAGGAATCCGTGGGCGGAGCCCACCCCGACCAGGCCCCTGTGACCGGCGTCCCGCAGAGCGGTGCCGACCACGCGTCCGGTGTACGCCTCGCGGTGATGGTCGCGGCCGTCGGGCTGGCCGCCGTCGGGCTCCTCTCCCTCGCGGCGATCCTCCTGACCGCGTTCCTGCAGGGAGAGGTGTGGCCGGGTTTCGTCCTCGTCACCTACGTCTGCCTCCCCGTCGCGTTCCTGCTGATGGTCTCCCTCGTGGTCCGGTCGTTCCTCGCACGCCGTCGGTCCTGACTCCCACCGGGCGCCCCCTCCGACCCCGGCGGCGGCGCTCTGTCGGAGGGGAACGGTAGCCTTGTCAACGATGTCCGCGATCCGAGCACTGGCCGACCAGGTGGCGAGCCGGAGCGATGACGATCTCCGCCGACTCCTCACCGTCCGGCCCGATCTCGTCCTCCCTCCGGTGCCCGATTTTTCCGCGCTCGCGGCACGTGCCTCCACCCGCGCCAGCCTGCAGCGCGCGCTCGACGCCCTCGCCCGCCCGCACCTGCAGGTCCTGGAGGCCCTCGTGGTCCTCAGCGAGGACCACGGGACCGCACCCACCCGGGACATGCTCGCCTCGGCCTTCGCCGACCCGGCCGGTGAGGCCCTGCTGCAGGTCATCGACGAGGTGATCGACCGCGCTCTGGTCGTCGACGACGGAGAGGGTGGCCTCCTCCCGGTGGGGGCCCTGTCCGACGCCCTCGGTCCCTATCCCGCCGGGCTGGGCCGGCCGTTCCGCGCCCTTGCCCGCTCCATCCCACGCTTCGGCGCGGCCCTCGTGGACGCCGTCGCGGTCCTGCTGCCCGGCTCCGCCTCCCCCGCGCTCACGCCCCCGGCTGCGGCGCGCCTGCTGGAGGGCGTGACGGCGGACGCGGCAGCGTGGTCCGACCTCCTGGCCGAGGCACCCGATGGCGTGGTACCGCTGCTGACCCGCCTGCGCGACAGCCCCGTGGGCTCCGCCGCCACCGGGGGCGACGGCGCGGCGTCCCCCGCCGTGCGCTGGCTGCTCGACCGATGCCTCCTGGCACCGCTCGACGCCCTCCATGTGGAACTGCCGCGGGGAGTCGGCATGGCGGTGCGCGGCCATGCCGTGTTCGGACAGCTCGACACCACGCCGCCACGGGCAGACGGCGGAACCACGCGGCAGAGCCTCCGTGACAACGCGGCGTACGGCTCCATCGCCGAGACGCTCCGGATGATGACGGCGCTGCTCGGTTCCGCAGCGGGGCAGCCGATCTCCACGCTGCGATCGGGAGGAGTGGGCGTGCGCGAACTGCGGCGCGTCCGCGAGGTCCTGCGCAGCAGCGACGTCGATGCGGCCTGGCTGCTCGAGCTCGCCGCCGCAGCCGGCCTCCTGACGCTCGACCCGGACGACTCCCGCTGGAAGGCCACGCGCCTCGGGGTGTGGGAAGCGCTCGAACGAGACGCCCAGTGGCTTCTGCTCGTCGAGGGCTGGCTCGCGGTGGACCGCGCACCGGCGCTCGTCGGGTCGAGGACGCCCGACGGGTCGGCGATCAACGCGCTCGCCGCGGAGGCCTCGCGCCCCGACGCGCCGCTCGTCCGCCGGCGCCTCATCGCCGTGGCGCTGCACCTCTCCTCCCCCGACGACGCCGGGGACCGCACGTCCGCGGCGCCGACCGGCTCGGCGGCGGCGAGCTCGGTGCCAGCGGGTCCGGCGCAGGCCGGCTCGGTGCCCGTCCTGACGGAGCAGTCCCTGATCGACGTCGCCGGCTGGCACCAGCCCCGGCTGCACCGGCGCTTCGCGCGTCTCGTCCCGGGAATGCTGCGGGAAGCGGCCGCGCTCGGGCTGACAGGCGGCGGTGCGCTCACCGAACCCGGTCGCCTCGTCGGGGAGGGGCACCTCGAGGACGCCGCGGCACGGGTCCGCGAAGCCCTTCCGGAGCCCGTCTCGCGCGTGGTGCTGCAGGCCGATCTCACCGCCGTCGCGCCCGGCTACCTGACGCCGGACGTCGCCCGCGGGCTCGCGCGCGTGGCCACGCCGGAGGGCCAGGGCCCGGCCACCACGTACCGGTTCTCGGCATCGTCCATCCGCTCCGCGCTCGACGCCGGTGATGACGCGGCGTCCATCCTCGCGTTCCTCGGCACGCATTCCGCCACCGAGATCCCCCAGGCGCTCTCGTACCTCGTGGAGGACACCGCGGCGCGCTACGGCAGCGTGCGCGTCGGACGCGCCGGCAGTTACCTCCGCACCGAGGACGACGCCGTCGTGGCCGCCGTCCTCGCCGATCCGAGGGCGGAGCTCCTCGGCGTCGTCCAGATCGCGCCGACGGTCCTCGTGGCTCCCGCGTCCCCCCAGGAGCTGACCTCCCTCCTCAAGGACCTCGGGTTCGCCGCGGCGACGGACCCGACGACCGGCGTCATTGCCCCGGTGCCGCCCGTGCCCGCCGAGGCCGGCCGGGTGGCGCCGGACCGGCTCCGCTCACGCCTGAACCCGTGGTCGGTCGCGGAGGAGGAGATCGACGCGCAGCTCGTCACGCTCCGCTCCGCTCGCACCGGATTCGTCGACGCCGCGGCGGCCGCCGACAGCGAGACCCTCCTCGGGCTCGAGACCCTGCGCTCCGCGATCCGCACCCGCAGCCGCATCCGGCTCGGCACGGCGGACAGCGACGGGAATCAGGTGCGGCAGGTTCTCGTTCCCCTCTCGGTGTCGGGCGGCAGGCTGCGGGTGTTCGATCCCGACCACCAGATGGAGAAAGTAGTGTCCGTGCACCGCGTCATGGACGTGGAGATCCTCGAAGGGAGTGCCGCCGATGGTTGACGGACCACTGATCGTCCAGAGCGACAAGACCATCCTGCTCGAGGTGGACCACGAGCTGGCCACCGAGGCGCGCCACGCCATCGCGGCCTTCGCGGAACTCGAGCGCGCTCCCGAGCACGTGCACAGCTACCGCCTGACGCCGCTCGGTCTGTGGAACGCGCGGGCTGCCGGTCTCGATGCCGAGCGGGTGCTGGACACCCTGCTGAAGTACTCGCGCTTCCCCGTGCCGCACGCCCTGCTGATCGACATCGAGGACACCATGTCGCGGTACGGCCGGTTGCGGCTGGAGAAGGATTCCCAGCACGGGCTCGTGCTCCGCACCACGGACTACCCGGTGCTCGAGGAGGTGATGCACGCCAAGAAGATCCAGCCGCTCCTCGGTCCGAGGATCGACGGCGAGACCGTGGTGGTGCACTCCTCCCAGCGCGGGCAGCTGAAACAGCTGCTGCTCAAGCTGGGCTGGCCCGCCGAGGACTTCGCGGGCTACGTCGACGGCACACCCCACCCGATCGCGCTGCTGGAGGACGGCTGGACCCTCCGGCCGTACCAGCAGCTCGCCGTGGAGAACTTCTGGTCGGGCGGATCCGGCGTCGTCGTCCTGCCCTGTGGGGCCGGCAAGACCCTCGTCGGTGCGGCCGCCATGGCCACGAGCAAGACCACCACCCTGATCCTCGTGACGAACACTGTCTCCGCGCGGCAGTGGAAGGACGAGCTGCTCAAGCGGACCTCGCTCACCGAGGACGAGATCGGCGAGTACTCCGGCGCCGTGAAAGAGGTGCGCCCGGTGACCATCGCGACCTACCAGGTCCTCACCCTGAAGCGCGGCGGCCTCTACCCGCACCTCGAACTGCTCGACGCCAACGACTGGGGCCTGATCGTGTACGACGAGGTCCACCTGCTGCCCGCCCCGATCTTCAAGATGACCGCGGACCTCCAGGCACGCCGCCGGCTCGGGCTCACCGCCACGCTCGTGCGCGAGGACGGCCGGGAGGGTGAGGTCTTCTCGCTGATCGGCCCCAAGCGCTACGACGCCCCCTGGAAGGACATCGAGGCGCAGGGCTACATCGCCCCCGCCGACTGCGTCGAGGTGCGGGTCGACCTGCCGCGGGACGAGCGGGTCGCCTACGCGATGGCCGAGGACGGCGACAAGTACCGCCTCTGCGCGACGTCGGACACCAAGTCCGACGTCGTCGAGCAGCTCGTCGCGGCACACGCGGGCGAGCAACTGCTCGTGATCGGCCAGTACATCGACCAGCTCGACGACCTCGCGGCACGGCTCGATGCGCCCGTCATCAAGGGTGAGACGTCCGTGAAGGAACGCCAGCGGCTGTTCGACGCCTTCCGGGCGGGTGAGATCACCGTGCTGGTGGTCTCGAAGGTGGCGAACTTCTCCATCGACCTGCCCGAGGCCTCCGTGGCCATCCAGGTGTCCGGCTCCTTCGGATCGAGGCAGGAGGAGGCGCAGCGCCTCGGGCGGCTGCTGCGACCCAAGGCCGACAAGCGTGCGGCGCGCTTCTACACCGTCGTGGCACGGGACACGCTCGACCAGGACTTCGCCGCCAAACGGCAGCGCTTCCTCGCCGAGCAGGGGTACGCCTACCGCATCCTTGACGCCTCCTCGATCGGCGATCTCGAGCCCAGGGACTAGAGAGCAAACGTGAAGGGCGGGTCCAGACAATTCACAGACAACGTGCGGATACTGACAGCGTGAAAAAAACTGGCCCCGAAGCGAAACTGCTGGTCGTCGACGACGAACCGAACATCCGAGAGCTCCTCTCGACCTCCCTCCGGTTCGCCGGCTTCGACGTCGTCGCCGCCGCCAACGGCCGTGACGCCCTCGCCGCAGCCGAGACCCACAATCCGGACCTCGCCGTGCTGGACGTCATGCTGCCCGACATGGACGGCTTCACCGTCACCCGGAGGCTCCGGGCGGCCGGCAAGCACTTCCCCGTGGTCTTCCTGACCGCACGCGACGACACCGACGACAAGGTCACCGGCCTGACCGTCGGCGGCGACGACTACGTCACGAAACCCTTCAGCCTCGACGAGGTCGTCGCGCGGATCCGGGCGGTCCTCCGCCGCACGCATCCGCTCGAGGAGGACGACGCCGTCATCCGCGTCGACGATCTCGAGCTCGACGACGACGCCCACGAGGTCCGCCGTGGCGGCGAGGTCATCGATCTCTCGCCGACGGAGTTCAAACTGCTGCGCTACCTCATGATGAACCCGAACCGCGTGCTGTCGAAGGCGCAGATCCTCGACCACGTGTGGGAGTACGACTTCAACGGCGACGCGTCGATCGTCGAGTCCTACATCTCCTACCTGCGCCGCAAGATCGACCGCGCCACGGACGCCGTGGCTCTGATCCAGACCAAGCGTGGAGTGGGCTACCTCCTGCGCACCGCCGACAAGCGGTAGCCACGGCCTTGATCAGGCGCTGGAACGCGGCATCGCTCCGCTCGCAGCTCGTCGCGATCATCATGCTGCTCATGATCGTGGCCGTGGGGGTCACCGGTCTCGCGACGGTCTCACTCCTGCGTGACGGTCTGATCGACCGGCTGGACCAGGACCTCGAGAGCAATGCCGAGAGCGTCGCGCGGGAGATCTACCGCGAGGAGACGCCGTCGGACAGTTCCCTGCTGCGGTTCTACGCCGCCGTGGTGGACGCTGACGGTGGCGTCGTCTTCACCAGCCAGCCCTCCGGGTCCGAGGATGCGCCGACCCTCGACGGTCTCTCCGCGCAGCGGATCGACGAGCTGCGCAGCGCGGGCTTCGACGTCGCCGGCACGGCCCCGGGGAGCCAGGGGTGGCGCGTACGGGTCTTCCCGTTCAGCAACACCGACGGCCACCTCGTGATGGCGTCCCGTCTCAGCACGGTCAACGACTCCCTGCAGGAGGCAGCCGAGATCGTCACGACCTCCGGGCTGGTGACCATCGCCCTCGCGTCGCTCATCGCCTTCGGCCTGGTGACGCGTCAGTTCGCGCCGCTGGCGCGCGTCGAGAGGACGGCGTCGGCCATCGCGGCCGGGGACCTCTCGCGGCGCGTGACGGTGGAACGCCCCGCCACGGAGATCGGACGGCTCTCCCGGTCACTGAACGCGATGCTCGCGCACATCGAACGCGCCTTCGCCGCCCGGACGGCGTCCGAGACGAAGATGCGCCGCTTCGTGGCCGACGCCTCGCACGAACTCCGCACCCCCCTCGTGACCATCCGGGGCTACTCGGAGCTCTACCGGCACGGCGCGCTGCAGAAGGACGAGGACGTCGCCGCGGCGATGAGCCGGATCGAGAGCGAGGCCATCCGCATGGGCCAGCTCGTCGAGGACCTGCTCACCCTCGCACGGATCGACGAGCAGCGGCCCCCCGAAGTGCGGCCCGTGGACCTCCTGGCCCTCGGTCACGACGCGGCCTTCGATGCCCGCGCGACGGCGCCGGACCGCTCGGTCACCGTGGTGGGGCTCGACGGCGGGAAACCCTCGAGCGCACCCACCATGGGCGACGAGGCCCGTCTGCGGCAGGTGGTCGCCAACCTGATGACCAACGCGCTGCGCTACACACCTCCGGGGACGCCCATCGAGATCGCCGTAGGCGTGGCGCCCGTGCTCCACGGTCACAGCGACTCGGTCCTCGAGGTGCGTGACCACGGCCCCGGCATCTCCGAGGAGGACGGCGCACGCGTCTTCGAGCGCTTCTACCGCGCCGACACCTCCCGGCAGCGCGAGACCGGGGGAACGGGACTCGGGCTCGCCATCGTGGCGGCCCTGGTGGCCCAGCACGACGGCTCCGTGCGGCTCGAGGAGACGCCCGGCGGCGGCGCCACCCTGTCCATCCGGCTGCCGCACGTGCCTCCCCAGGCGCCCGGCGAAGAGGGCGCCGTGACGGGCGACGGTGTCCGGTCCGCATCCGGCGGGAGCACGGCGACGGAGAAGCAGCCTCCCCCCGCCGGGGGCATCACTCCTCCACAGCCTCCGTCGTCGCGCCCGGTTATCCACAGAAGAGCCGACAGCCGCTGACCCGCGCGGCGGGTGCCCTAGCGTCGGAAGCGTCAAGGAACCGCGAGCACACGGGAGTACATCATGGCCTTCTTCAACGTAGACACCGACAGCCTGGCCGCCAAGAGCACCCAGGTCCAGGGCACCATCGCGCGCCTGCAGGCGGAGGTGAACTCGATGCAGGCCGGACTGCGGGAGCTCGAGGGCCTGTGGACCGGTCAGGCGGCCACGAACTTCCAGCAGCTCATCGTGCAGTGGCGTGCCACCCAGCAGCAGGTGGAGGAGTCGCTGACGGGCATCAACGAGGCCCTGAACGTCGCGACGCAGCAGTACGCCGAGGCGGAGCAGAGCAACGCCCGGATGTTCATGAGCTGACTCGTCCGCCGACGCCCGTCGACGAACGCACAAGGGCGGCACCCCCTTCCGGGGGTGCCGCCCTTGTCGTGCTGTGTCGTGCTGCGCAGACGTGCGCGGTCAGCGGTGGGTGGGGATTAGAAGCCGCCCATCCCGCCCATGCCGCCCATGTCGTCGCCGCCGCCGGCAGGTGCTGCCTTCTCCGGCTTGTCGGCCACGACGGCCTCGGTGGTGAGGAAGAGGCCTGCGATCGACGCTGCGTTCTGCAGGGCCGAGCGGGTGACCTTCACGGGGTCGTTGACGCCGGCGGCCAGCAGGTCCTCGTACACACCGGTGGCGGCGTTGAGGCCGTGACCGGCCGGGAGGCTGCGGACCTTGTCGACGACGACGCCGGGCTCGAGGCCCGCGTTGAAAGCGATCTGCTTGAGCGGGGCGTCGATGGCGACGCGGACGATGTTCGCGCCCGTCGCCTCGTCACCCGTGAGCTCGAGGTTGGCGAACGCCTTGGCGCCGGCCTGGATGAGGGCCACGCCACCACCGGCGACGATGCCCTCCTCGACGGCAGCCTTCGCGTTGCGGACGGCGTCCTCGATGCGGTGCTTGCGCTCCTTGAGCTCGACCTCCGTTGCCGCTCCGGCCTTGATGACCGCAACGCCGCCGGCGAGCTTGGCCAGGCGCTCCTGCAGCTTCTCGCGGTCGTAGTCGGAATCGGAGTTCTCGATCTCGGCGCGGATCTGGGCCACGCGGCCGGCGATGGCGTCGGCTTCGCCGGCTCCCTCGACGATCGTGGTCTCGTCCTTGGTCACGACGACCTTGCGTGCGGTACCGAGCAGGTCGAGGGTGGCGGTCTCGAGCTTGAGTCCGACCTCCTCGGCGATGACCTGGCCACCGGTGAGGATGGCGATGTCGGCGAGCTGTGCCTTGCGGCGGTCACCGAAGCCGGGGGCCTTGACGGCCACGGACTTGAAGGTGCCGCGGATCTTGTTGACCACGAGCGTGGCGAGGGCTTCGCCCTCGACGTCCTCGGCGATGATCAGCAGCGGCTTGCCGGACTGCATGACCTTCTCGAGGACCGCGACGAGATCCTTGACGTTGCTGATCTTCGAGTTGACGATCAGGATGTACGGATCCTCGAGGACCGTCTCCTGGCGCTCGGCGTCGGTGACGAAGTACCCCGAGATGTAGCCCTTGTCGAAGCGCATGCCCTCGGTGAGTTCGAGCTCGAGGCCGAAGGTGTTCGACTCCTCGACGGTGATGACGCCTTCCTTGCCCACCTTGTCGAGCGCTTCGGCGATCAGGTCACCGATCTGCGTGTCGCCGGCGGAGATGGACGCCGTAGCGGCGATCTGCTCCTTGGTCTCGATCTCCTTGGCCGAGGCGAGGAGCTCGTCGATGACGGCCTTGACGGCCTTCTCGATGCCGCGCTTGAGGCTCAGGGGGTCCGCTCCCGCCGCGACGTTGCGCAGGCCTTCCTTGACGAGTGCCTGGGCGAGCACGGTGGCGGTGGTGGTTCCGTCGCCTGCGACGTCGTCCGTCTTCTTGGCGACCTCCTTGACGAGTTCGGCGCCGATCCTCTCGAACGGGTCGTCGAGCTCGATCTCCTTGGCGATGGAGACGCCGTCGTTCGTGATGGTGGGGGCACCCCACTTCTTCTCGAGCACCACGTTGCGGCCACGGGGGCCGAGGGTCACCTTGACGGCGTCGGCGAGGATGTTGAGTCCCCGCTCGAGGCCGCGGCGGGCCTCTTCATCAAAAGAAATGATCTTGGCCATAACGGCGTAGGTCCTTTCGGGACGGTTGCATCTGAAGCTCGTGTTTGCTCGCCTGTGCGTGGTGCCCGCGACGGCCGGATGAATCCGGGGCGATCTCTTTCACGCTCCGGACGCACCCCCACCACAGAGGTTCGCTGCTTCACCCGTCACGCTCAGCCTTAGCAGTCTGCGCGCGCGAGTGCTAACTCAATAATTAGCACTCACACCCACCGAGTGCAACCTCCTCATGCGCTCGGGCGACGCTCGACGGACGCGTCCACTCCCCTGCTCGAGGGCCCGCGGGACATGCTCGGCGCGTGCCCTATGGGGCCTCGCTGCGGGGTTCCTCGGCAGGACCAACCGTCGTGGCCCCGACCCGGACGATCAGGGCTTACTGGAACTCGGGCCCGAGCACCACGGAGATGTCCGGCGACACATCGGGGCTGTCGACCACGTCGGTGATCCCCAGATCCTCGGCCACGGCCTCCGCACCTGCGCGCTGCACCTCGCCGTTGTAGAAGACCACCGAGGTGTCGAGAGGCGCTCCGGCCCAGTTGCCCGGGACCGCCGACGTCCAGCCGACCGCCGCGAGCCGCCCGGCGGCGACGGTGGCGAGTCCGGGCGACCCTGTCGCGTTGAGCACGTTCACCACCTGTGCCCGGTCCGCCGACACCGAGCCGGGCTCCGTGGCGGTGCCGGTCGGCGTCCCGGCGCTCTCGGACGGATCAGCACCCTCGGTGGGGTCGGTGCCGCCGGACGGGCCGGCGGTCGCGGCGGGATCCTCGCTGCCCGCGCTCGGGCTGGCCGCCGGGCCGGCATCCGAGGACGCGGTGGCGCCGCCCGCAGACGCGGCCGGCGGATCGTCGGAGCCGGTGAGGCCCAGTCGCGGGAGCAGGATGGCGGCCGCGACCACGAGGAGGAGGGCGAGGACGCCCACCGTGATCTTCAGGGCCAGCCCGCCGGCGCGGGCAGGGATGAGTCGCTGACGGTGAACGCCCTGACGTGCCGAGGATTCGGGAACCCTGTCGAACTCGTCGCTCGGGTGCTCACTCATGGATCAGGCAGGTCCTTCGGTTGTCCGCGGGTCTCAGATGTCCGCGCCGAGGCGGCGGGCGGACCGTGCGCGTGTGCGGGTGGTCCGGAGGCGCCGCAACCGCTTGACGAGCATCGGGTCGTGCGCGAGGGCCGCCTCGGTGTCGATGAGCACGTTGAGGGCCTGGTAGTAATGCGTGGCCGACATGTCGAAGAGGTCCCGGATGGCCTGTTCCTTGGCTCCCGAGTACTTCCACCATTCGCGCTCGAGCGCCAGCATGCGCTGCTCGCGGTCGCCGAGCACCAGGCGTGCCCCGGCCGGGTTCCCGGCGTCGTCGCTGTGTCGGAGCTGCTCCGTCATGGTCCTCGTCGCCTTCCCTCGGCTCGCGCGCGTCCACCCATGGTAGTTCCGAATCACACCGGTGTCATTTGCGGCACGCGTCCGCCGGGTGCGCAGCACAATGGGGGAATGGATCACGACGACGCCGCCCTGTTCGACCTGCCGGACAGCGCCCGGCGCCCGACTGCACGACGCCGCGCGGCACCTTCCCCCGAGGCGGCGCCGAGGCCACGGGCGAGCCACGCCTCGGTGGGAGCGAGGGTCTTCCCGTTCGCCGCCCCGGCGAGCCTCGGGCAGCTGGTGGCGCCGGACTGGGCGGAGGCCCTCGCACCCGCCGAGGGCGAACTGCACGGTATCGCCGAATCCCTCGCCGCGGACCTCGAGCGCGGCCTCCGCGTCCTGCCGGAGCCCGCCCACATCCTCCGGGCGTTCACGGCACCTCTGGAGGACGTGAGGGTGGTGATCGTGGGTCAGGACCCGTACCCGACGCCCGGGCACGCCGTCGGACTCAGTTTCGCCGTCGACCCGGCCACCCTGCCCATCCCCCGGAGCCTCGCCAACATCTACCGCGAACTGTCCACCGACGTCGGGTGCCGGCAACCCTCTACCGGGGACCTCTCGGGCTGGTCGGAGCAGGGAGTCCTGCTCCTGAACCGCGTACTCACCGTCCGCGCGGGCGAGGCCGCCTCGCACCGTGGGCTCGGCTGGGAGCACGTCACGGACGCCGCCGTCCGGGCGCTCGTGGCCAGGAACGCGCCGCTCGTCGCGATCCTGTGGGGCAAGGACGCCGCGAAGCTCAAGCCGCTGCTCGGCCGCACCCCGACCGTGGAGTCCGTCCACCCCAGCCCGCTCTCGGCGTCGCGCGGGTTCTTCGGGTCACGTCCGTTCAGCCGCACCAACGAGCTCCTGGTGCAGCAGGGCGCGGAACCGGTGGACTGGTCCCGGACAGCCTCCCGCGGGGCCTGACCTCGGCACGGCCCTCGGTGTCGCTCGCTAACGGCGGCGGTTCCGCTGGCGCTGCTCCGAGGTGAGCCTCCGCGTGAGGGGCCGGGCCAGGTTGTCCCCGAGCACCACGCCCGCGGCGATCGCCAGCACCACCGTGAGCGCGTTGAAGAGACCGAGCGCCCCCTCGGACACCACACCCGTGTCCAGCGTCAACGTGTACATGGACCGGAAGATGGTGAGTCCGGGGTACAGGAACAGGAGCGCCGGCACCGCGACCACGAGCTGCGGCGCACCGAGCCGCAGCGCGACGACGCGGGACAGCATCCCGATGAGGACCGCCGCGAGCGCCGGGGCGAGCCGGTACCCCACGCCCGCAGCCGTCGCGCTGATGAGCAGCAGGTAGCCCGCGACCGCCACGAGGGACGTGGGGACCACCAGTTTCACGTCCGTCTGCTCAGCGATGCAGATCATCGCGACGGCGATGAAGATCAGCACCGCCACGACCGGCCACGGATACTGCGACCCGGAGGATTCGAGGACCTCCAGCTCGGGCACGCCGAGCGCGGCACCGGCCACGAGGGCGACGGCGATCCCGGCGACGAGCGCCGCGAAGACGAGCAGCGACGAGAGGAATCGGCCGGCCGCGGTGACGGGGAACCCGTTGATGGCGTCCTGCATCGCCGAGACGAGCCGGCCCGTGGGCAGCAGGAGCAGGATCCCGCCCACCACCACCAATGCAGGGGCGATCGGCACGCGGAGCCACCAGAACAGGAGTGCGGTCAGGGTGACGAGCGCGGACGAGGTGGCGACCGAGAAGAACTCCGGCACGCGCCACTCCCCGAGCTTGCGGCTCACGAGGTCCACCGCGATGCAGCTCACGAACCCCACGAGCGACGCCAGCGGGCCACCACCGACGAACGCGACGATCGCCGCCGAGAAGATGCCGAACGCGGCCGTGACCATCCAGCGGGGGAACGGCTTGGACCGGTGGGTGATCTCGTCCAGCCGCTGCGCCGCCTCCGTGCGCGAGACGCCCCCGCCGATGATGTCGGAGACGAGCCGGTGGATGGCCGTGAGCCCCGCGTAGTTGTTGGTCCAGGAGCGCACCACCCGGAGCACGGTGGTGGGAGTCTGGTCCCGCGCGGAGTAGTTGATCACCACCGACTGGTTGGTGATGTCCACCTCGATGTGATCGAGGCCGAAGGCGGCCGTGACCGCGATGATGCTGGTCTCTACCTCGAGCGCGCCCGCCCCGTAGCGGAACATCGACTCCGCGAGGTTCAGGGCGAAATCGAGGGCCTTCCGGGCATTCGCGTCGGGGCCCCCGACCTGGATGGTGGGGTTCGCGTAGGGGCTCCCCGCGAGCCGCTCGACGATGCTCATGGCCTGCGTGGGAGGCGCCTCCCCCTGCACCAGGCGTCGGAGCACGGTGCGTGCGGCCACGTTCGGGCGGCCCGACCTCGGCACGCTCTGCGGCGTGGTGGGCAGCGCGTCCGTGGGCCGCGTGACCGCGTCCCGCTGCCGTCGGGCGCGGTTCGGCGTCGGGCGGCCGGGTTTCCGCTGGGGTTCTCCGGTATCCCGGGACGAACCACCGGACGCCGGAGGGGCGTCCGTGGCCGATGACCCCTCGGTCAGCCTGCGGCGCTCCTCCGGGCTCGGGTCGAACGGCCGCCGGATGACGGGGAGCGCCTCGGCGACCGGCGAGGGGTTCGTCCGGGGTGCTCGCACCTCGGCGTCGTCGCGGTCACCGTCCGCCATGTCCCACCTCGTGTTTCCTCATGCGTGGGCCCGGCGGGCCCGTGGTCCTGCCGGACCTGTCAGTAGAAGGGTTGCCGGTGTCGTCGCCAGTGGATCTGGCGCGCCACGCGCTCCCCCACGGCATGCCACACACGATACGTGCGGGGGCGGACGACGGCGTCGTAGCAACCCGCGAAGTCCGTCACAGTCTTGGTGAAACTCGTCTTGAACATCCCGAGTCCGTACTGGGGATGGTCCTTGTCCTTGAGCCGATCGGCCGGGGGCGTCCCGCAGAAGTCGTACTCGACCGCACCGAGACGCTTCATGTCGAGGATCGCCTCCCACTGGACGAGGTGCGAGTCCCCGTACTGCTTCCGGTTGGGCAGCGAGCCGCCGTCCTTGTAGGTCGCCTTCCTGCCGTACAGGATCACGAAGGCACCGACCGAGGGCCGTCCGTCCTCGTGGACGAAGTAGAACCGGCCCATGCCGGCGTCGACGAACTCCTGCCAGAACGCGCGGTAGTACTCGAAGGGTCGCGGCACCACGGAGAGGCGGCCCTGCTGTGCCTGGCCCATCAGCGCGTACATGGTGCGGTACGTCTCCTCGGTGGGCTCCACGCGCCTGGCCTGGACGCCGTCCCGGAGTGCGCGACGCACGGCATTACGTCCGCGGGAGGAGAGGTTCCGCAGCACCTGGTTCTCGTCGGGTCCGAGGTCGAGGATCGCCGTGCTGTCGTTCGCCTGGATGTTGAACGTCTTGACGAGTCCCGCGTCGGTGAAGGTGCGTCGCAGTTCCTCGGTGTCGGGGAAATCGGGTTCGATCTTGACGGCGAACACGCGGTCGCGCCGGCGTCTCGCGTACTCGACGACGGCGTCGACGAAGCCGGGCACCTCCTCGAACGTCGCGGTGTCCGGCCCCTTGATGAGGTACCACAGCGCTCCGAGCAGCGGCACGGAACGCTCATAGGCGATGACGTAGCTCGTGTAGGCCTCGCCCTCGACGGCAAGGTGGATGGGGTGCCAGCCCTGCCGCTGCTTCAGCCGGCTGAACGGGGCGGACTGCAGCATGTTCCCGCCGAGCGGGTTGGCCGTGACGAGCTCGTCCCAGCGCCCCACCTCCTCCGCCGTCGCCGCACGTGCCGTGAAGGTCGCCATGCTCAGTACCAGCTCTCGTGGTGGCGCACGCGGTGCACCTTCAGCGCCACCCGCTCGACGATGCGCAGCCAGGCGCGGTGCCGGAGCGGCGCGACCGGCAGGTCGAAGGTGCCCACGAAGTCCGTGATGGTGGAGTTGAAGCCTGTCTTGAACATCCCGATGCCGTAGTGCTCGTGGTCCTTGTTCTTGGCCTCGCTCGACGGCGGGGCACCGCAGAGGTCGTACTCCGTCACACCGCGCGCCTTCAGCCATTCGATGGCAGCCACCTCGAGGAGGGCGCTGGCGCCGCGGACCGTGCGCTTGCGGGTGCTGGCGGCGTCCTTCCTGCTCGCCTTCGCCCCGAGCACCATGAGGAAGTCGGCCGCCACCACCTCGCCGTCCACGGAGGCGAACAGGAAGGCCCCCGTCTGGGCACGTGCGTGGCGCTGCCAGAACCCCGTGTAGTACTCCTCGCTCCGGATGGAGAAGCTGCCCTCCGCCGTCTCGGCGAGCAGGCGGTAGAAGAGGGCGCAGGTCTCGTCGTCGACCTCGACCACGCGCGTCTCGACGCCGGCCTTCCGGGCCGCCCGGATGTTGTAGCGGGTCTTCGAGCCGAAGGAGGCCTCGATCGCGTCGAGCTCGCCGGAGATGTCGAGGACCACCGTGGAGACGTTGGGCTGCACGTTCGTGGTGCGCACCAGGCCCGCGTCGCCCAGCGCCACCGCGGCGTCGGCCGGGAGCTCCGGATCAAGCCGGATACCGAACACGCCGCGACCGGCAGCGAACGCCTTCAGCTGCGGCAGCAGGGCGAGCAGTGCGTCGACGTCGTGGACGCCGGGCCCCTTCGGCACGTACCAGTACCGGCCGAGCGGGAGGACGGTCTTCTGCAGCACCGCGAGGGCGACGTCGCCGGCCATCAGGTACACCGGCGTCCACCCCGTGACACGCTTGTGCTCGGCGAACTCCTGCCCCTGCATCACGTTCCCGCCATCCGGATTACGGGCGATCAGGGTGTTCCAGCGGGCACGCTCGTCAGGCGTCGCAAGGCGGATGGTCATGGTGATCGAGTCTACGTCAGCCCTCCGCACCGCCGCACGGCGGCGGGCGGGGACGTTGGTTGCCTGAGGTGACCTACCGCCGCAGCACCGGACCGGGCTAGCATCGCGCTATGGACTTCAGACACCTCGGACACAGCGGACTCAAGATCTCGGAGATCACCTACGGCAACTGGCTGACCCACGGCTCACAGGTGGAGAACGACGTCGCCACGCGGTGCGTACGCGCCGCCCTCGACGTCGGCATCACCACCTTCGACACTGCGGACGCCTACGCGAACACGGCCGCGGAGACCGTCCTCGGCGAGGCGCTGAAGGGCGAGCGCCGCGAGTCGCTGGAGATCTTCACGAAGGTCTACTGGCCCACGGGCCCCAAGGGACACAACGACGTCGGGCTCTCGCGGAAGCACATCATGGAGTCGATCGACGGGTCGCTGCGGCGCCTGCAGACGGACTACGTGGAGCTGTACCAGGCGCACCGCTACGACCACGCGACGCCGCTCGAGGAGACGATGCAGGCGTTCGCCGACGTGGTGCGCCAGGGGAAGGCGCTGTACATCGGCGTCAGTGAGTGGAACGCGCAGCAGATCCGCGACGGCCACGCCCTCGCGAAGGAGCTCGGTTTCCAGCTCATCTCGAACCAGCCGCAGTACTCGATGCTGTGGCGGGTCATCGAGGGCGAGGTCGTCCCCACGTCGGAGGAACTGGGGCTCTCGCAGATCGTCTGGTCCCCCGTGGCCCAGGGCGTGCTGACCGGCAAGTACCAGCCGGGCCAGCAGCCGGAGCGGGGGACGCGTGCGTCCGACGACAAGGGCGGCGCCGACATGATCAAGCGGTGGATGAGTGACGAGGTGCTGACCGGCGTGCAGAAGCTCGCCCCGATCGCCGAGGGCGTGGGCCTCACCATGGCGCAGCTCGCCATCGCGTGGGTGCTGCAGAACCCGAACGTGGCATCCGCCATCATCGGCGCCTCGCGACCCGAACAGGTGGAGTCCAACGCGGCCGCAGCGGGCGTGACGCTGGAGGCCGACGTCCTGAAGGCCATCGACGAGGCGATCGGCGACCTCGCCGAGACCGACGTCGCGAAGACCGTCTCCCCCGAGAAGCGGCCCGCCTGATGGCCACCATGAGCAGCGGGCTCACCGTCGCGGTCACGGGATCCAACGGCAAACTCGGCCGCAGCGTGGTGCGCGGGCTGCGCGACGCCGGCCACACCGTCATCGAACTGGACCAGTACGGCGAGCGCAGCCCCTCCTTCGTCAGGATCGACCTGCGCGACTACGGCCAGGTGGTGGACGCCTTCCAGAGCGTGGACGACACGCACCAGGGGCTCGACGCCGTGGTGCACCTCGGTGCCATCCCCGCTGCGGGTCTGCAGGCGGACGCCGCGACGTTCCACAACAACATGATCGCCACCTACAACGTGTTCCAGGCGAGCCGCCGGGCGGGCATCCGGAAGATCGTCTACGCCTCCAGCGAGACGGTGCTGGGGCTGCCGTTCGACACCCCTCCCCCCTACATCCCCGTGGACGAGGAGTACGCGGCACGGCCGGAGAGCACCTACTCCCTCGTGAAGCACCTCGAGGAGCAGCTCGCGATCGAACTGACGCGCTGGGACCCGGAGCTCAGCATCACGGCGCTGCGGTTCTCCAACGTGATGAACCCCGAGGACTACGCGGAGTTCCCCTCCTTCGATGCCGACCCCCTGGCCCGCAAGTGGAACCTGTGGGGCTACATCGACGGCCGGGATGGTGCGCAGTCCGTGCTGAAGGCCCTGGAGAACGCAGGTCCGGGCTTCGACCGCTTCGTCATCGCCGCCGCGGACACCGTGATGAGCCGCGCCAGCGCGGATCTCGCCGCGGAGGTGTTCCCCGGCGTCGAGGTCACCCGTGAGGTCGGCGAGCACGAGACGCTGCTGTCGATCGAGAAGGCCAGGCGGGTGCTCGGCTTCGAACCGCAGCACAGCTGGCGCGACCACGTCTGACGGGCGGAGTCCGCCTCGGGCGACGACGGATTGTCGCCGCGACCCGATGATCAGTAGGCTGATGATTGACGATGTGACAGCCCGACGAAAGGTAGAAGACGATGACCGAGAACCTTCCCGATGAAGAGCTGACCATCGTGGGCGAGAACCCCGAGGTGCCGAACGACTCCCTGGCACCCGAGGGCTTCGACCCCGTGCTCGAGGGCCAGCCGGACGCCTACGCGGACGCGGCCGAACTCAACCCGGACCGCTGGCAGGAGGATCCCCTGCTGCAGGACGAGCCGGGCGTGAACGCGAGCGGCGAGGACGGGATCGAGACTAACGAGAGCGGCGACGACGAGAACGGCGTCACGCAGACGGGCGAGGAGGGCATCCTCAGCGATGAGACGCTCCGCGAAGAAACCGCCGAGGCGCGCTTCGAACACGGCGACGAGCAGCTTCCGCCGGAGGTACCCATGATCGGCCAGGCAGCGGCCGACGTCGACTTCGGCATGATGGAGGACGACGAGGTCGACGCCAGCGACGACCCGGCCAACCGCGGCGGGTCCCCCTTGAACGCGATGGACCAGGAGGACATCAGGTAGCGCCCGCGCCCTGATGCACGACGAAGCCCCGGGAGCCACCTCCCGGGGCTTCGTCGTGCCGGGGACCGGCACGGTCTGCCCCTAGGCGCGGGGAGCCGTGTCCGTCCCGGTGGGCTCACCGGCACCGTCGGCGCCGCGCGCGTGGACGTCGTCGGACCGCGAGAGCCGCAGCGCAGCGGGAGCGGGTGGCGGCCCGTCGACGGCGCAGTGACCGGGTCGATCGACGCTGGCTCCGAGGGCGGAGCCACCGGAGCCGGCGCGGCCCGGGATGGCGGCGGTATTGCGGATGGTGACTGCCGCGAGGAGCGCGCCGATCACCAGGAGCACGGCGCCGATCAGGCACGCGGCGTCGAAGCCGGCGGCGAACACGGCCGGGTCGTCGTAGGCGTCGCCGGTCAATCCGGCCGCGGACGGCAGGACGGCGATCGCGATCAGACCGGCCGCACGGGCCACGGCGTTGTTCACCCCCGAGGCGAGCCCGGCCTGGTGCTCGGGAACTGCGGACAGCGCCGTGGAGGTCAGCGGCGCCACGAGGAGTGACAATCCGAGGCCCAGCACGATCACCGCGGGCAGGACGTCCACGACGTACGAGGCTCCCGGACCGATCCGCAGCATCAGCACCAGCGCGACGGCGCAGATCAGGGGACCGACGGCCATCGGGAGCCGCGGGCCGATGCGAGCACCCAGCGCCCCCGCGGTCGGCGAGAGCACCAGCATCAGGGCCGTGATGGGGAGCATCGCCGTGCCCGATGCGAGAGGGCCGAAACCGGCGACCACCTGCAGGTGCACCACGAGCAGGAAGAAGATGCCGCCGAACACCGCGTAGATGACGAACGTGACGGCATTCGCCGCACTGAACTGACGGTTCCTGAAGACGGCGAGGGGCAGCATGGGGTTCGGCACGCGTGCCTCGACGACGAGGAAGGCGACCCCCGCCGCGAGCCCGACCACCGCGGCGCCGATCACGCCCGGAGCGCCCGCGCCGCGTGTCGGTGCCTCGATGAGCGCGTAGGTGACCCCGGCGAGGGCGACCGCCCCGAGCACGGCCCCCGGGATGTCCAGCCGGCCCGTCGCGCGGACGTCCCGGGACTCGGGCACGTGCCGCGCAGCGATCCACACCACCACGGCGGCGAGGGGCACGTTGATGAGGAACACCCACCGCCAGGACACGCTCTCGACGAGCCATCCACCGAGGAAGGGCCCGATGGCCGTGGCCACGCCTCCCAGCCCGGACCACGCACCGATGGCCCGCGCCCTGTCCTCCCCCGAGAACGACGCCTGGATGATCGCGAGGCTGCCCGGGGTCAGGAGCGCACCGCCGATGCCCTGCAGGGCGCGCGCCGCGATGAGCGTTCCGGCGTCGGGAGCCACCCCGCACAGGAGGGACGCCACCGCGAACCAGACGACCCCGACGACGAACACCCGGCGCCTCCCGTACCTGTCGCCGAGCGCCCCGCCCAACAGGATGAAGGAGGCGAGCGTGAGGGTGTAGGCGGTGACCATCCACTGCAGGGCTCCGAAGCCGGTACCGAGGTCCTGCCCGATGGTCGGGAGGGCCACGTTCACCACCGTCGCGTCGATCCCGACGATCCCGGAACCGAGCACCGTCGCCACGAGGATCCACCGACCCGACGCCGAGGACATCCTGATCTCACGCACGCGCACCACCCGTCCGAGCCGAGGCCGCCCTGCGCGGCCAGGATCAGTGTGGCACCGCCGTCGCGCCGCGACCATCCTGCCGGCGCCCTGCCCCCGCCGATGCGGGCCGGATACCGGGCGCGTGACACCCGCCACAGACGGAATAGCTCCCCCGGCGGCCCGGTTACCGCCCGGTAGGACAACCCTCCGTCGGAAGAAGGCCTCATGAAACTGTTCTCCCCCCTCACGCTCGGCTCACTGGAACTCCCCAACCGCGTCGTCATGGCGCCGCTCACGCGCGTGCGCTCCGGTGAGGCCGGCGTGCCCGGCGACATCGTCGTCGAGCACTACCGCCAGCGCGCCTCCCTCGGTCTGATCGTGAGCGAGGGCACGTACCCCAGCCACGCGGGCCAGGGCTTCCCCGGCCAGCCCGGCCTCGTCGAGGACGAGCAGCTCGCCGGGTGGCGGCGCGTCACCGATGCGGTGCATGCCGACGGCGGACGCATCGTCGCCCAGGTGATGCATGCCGGCCGGGTCACGCACCCCGACACCAACGGCGGGTACGAGGTCGTGGCACCGAGTGCCATCGCGATCGACGGCACCACGAGGACCAGCAAGGGCAAGCAGCCCTATCCCGTGCCGCACGCCCTCGAGGGCGAGGAGCTCCAGGGCGTCATCGACGACTTCGTCACCGCGTCGCGGAGGGCCATCGAGGTGGGCGGGTTCGACGGCGTCGAGCTGCACGGCGCCAACGGGTACCTGCTGCACGAGTTCCTCTCGCCGGGGTCCAACCACCGCGAGGACTCCTACGGTGGCTCACCCGAGAAGCGCGCGCAGTTCGTGATCGAGCTCGTCACCGCCGTCGCGGCCGAGGTGGGCGCCGGAAAGGTGGGCCTGCGCATCTCGCCCGAGCACAACATCCAGGACGCGCTCGAGACGGAGGCGGCGGAGGTCCACACCACGTACGGCGCGCTCGTGGACGCCATCGCGCCCCTCGGACTCGCCTACCTCAGCGTGCTGCACGCCGACCCGACGGGCGAGCTGGTGCAGGACCTGCGCCGTCGGTTCGCCGGGCCCGTCCTGATTAACAGCGGCTTCGGCGTCATCACGAACCGCGACGAGGCCATCTCGATCCTCGAGGACGGTGTGGGTGACGCCGTCGTCGTCGGCCGCCCGGCCATCGCCAACCCCGATCTCGCGCGGCGGTGGCACGAGAACCTTCCCGAGAACGAGCCCGATCCCTCGACGTTCTACTCGGAGGGTCCCGAGGGCTACATCGACTACCCGTTCTACGACGACGCGAAGAGCACCGTCCGGTAGAGCAGCTCGCAGCCGGAGGGCGTCCCCGTCAGACGGGGGCGCCTTCCTCTGCGTCGGCGGTCCGCCCGCTCCGGCGACGATCCGTCCACCGGGCGAGCTGTGGAGCCCGCACCACCATCCAGCCGATCAGCAGTGCGACGGCGAGGTGCGTGTGGAGCATGAGCATGATCTCGGGCGAATGACCCCCGGCTGCCGCCCCTCCCACGGGCACCGCGCCCCCGTGGTGGTCCGCCGTGCCGGCTGGACCGTACGACGACGACGCTGCCCCGGCCAGTCCTCCGAGCAGCCAGTGCAGCACCTGCTGAGCGGCGCCCAGCGCGAGCATCACGGCCCACCCGGGAAGCGCCAGGCGCGCGACGACGGTTGCCGTGAGCGCCGACAACGCCGCCAGGCCACAGAGGATGGGCACGTTGGGCAGCACGCCGCCGGACAGGACATGTGCGGCGCAGGCCAACCCCATGGACACCAGCCCCACCAGCGCGGGGAGTGCCGAACGCGCACCGCCGCCGGCGGCCGTAAAGGGGCATGTTCCGTCCATGGCTCGATGGTAAGCACGCTGACCATCTGCCGTCACGTGCAGATTCCGGACCCTCCCCGCCCGACGGTGATCCGTAGACTGCCGGTGAGGGAGCCGCCGTTCCCCGGAACCGAAAGGACGAGCGCATGTCGGAGAACGTGAACGACGACCGGATCCACAACGAGTCCCCTGCCGAAGGGGACACCGACGCGGACCCGGCGGACATCAGGGTGCACCCCGAGGACCCGGCCGAGGGCGCCGACTCCGATGACCAGATGGAACCCGGCCAGTGATTCCCGGACCGTGACCCCCGGACGGTGACGGCGTCCCGCCGACAGAGCCGCCCATGGAAGAAGCGCCGACCCCTCGGGTCGGCGCTTCTTCTCCGTGCTGGGGTCCTCCCCGGGCTGCCGTCGTGAGTGCGCTGCCGTCGTCACTTCCCGGCGGGGAGGTTCACCTCGGGCGCGGCGATGCCGGTCAGCGGGTCCCGACGACGATCTCCCCGAAGGGGACCTCCTTCGAGGTCTCGGCACCCCGGTCCACGGCCTGGTCGCTGATCAGGATGCCGTGCTTGCCCTCGGCCACCGACTGCTTCATGACCATGAGGACCGTCTCGGCGAAGCCTTCGTCCTGGGCCTCGAGGAAACGGATGTAGGACGGCGGGAAGTTCTCGGGAACGGTGATCATGCCTTCACGCTACCCGCCCCGACCCATGCCTGCCGAGGGTTTTTCACGCCCCGGTGACGCTTTTCCGCCGCTTTCCTGGACTGCTCCCCGGTGATGGACCGTCAGTGTCCTTCGTATTCCCGGCGGGCAGCCGGTGCGTCTACTGGTACGCCCGCCAGCTCCGGCTGCCGCGCGGCGCCCCCGCGCATCTGTCGAGCACGCTCGGCTGCATGGGCGCGGGTGTCCCGTACGGCATCGCGGCGAAGCTCGCGCGGCCCGAGCGGCCCGTGGTCGTCCTCACGGGCGACGGCGCCCAGCAGATGGCGGGTCGGCCGAACTCGTCACGGTGGCCTCGCTGTGGCGGACGTGGCAGGACCCACGGTTCGTGGTGTGCGTGCTCACCAACGGGGACCTCACGGAGGTCTCGTGGGAGCAGTGCGAGATGGAGGGCGAGCCGCAGTTCGAGGCCAGCCAGTCCCTACCCGACGTCGACGCCGCCGCCTACGGTCGGCTGCTCGGTCTCGACGGCGTCCGGGTCACGGACCCCGCGGGTCTGGCGGGCGCGTGGGAGCGTGCCGTCACCGCCGACCGCCCGTTCGTGCTCGAGGTCGTGACCGACCCCGACGTCCCCCTCCTCCCACGGTTCCCCGCAGGTGCGGCGAAACTCGAGGCCATGCGGTGGGCCCTCGCAGGGTGATCCGACCACGGTGGGGCCGCCCTGCTCGATCGCTACGCCGCGCACGAGGCGGACCGCTGACCCTCGGACGGCGTTCGCCCGCGGTTCATGTGCGCGTCATCCGGGCTGCCTAGGCTCGGGGGCCCACCCCCCCGGCAGCGAGGACCCCCATGTGCAGCAGTGACCTGACCACCCCCGGAACGCACGACGTCGCGGCGGCGGACCGGGAGCTCGCGGGGATCGGCTGGGACCGACGCACGGTCCTGCGGTCCGCAGCAGCGCTCGCCGCAGCCGGTGCCTCGTTGACGCCGGCAGCCGCCGTCGCCGCTCCGGGCAACGGCAACGGACCGGCCGCCGCGGGCGATCCGCAGCTCACATGGCTCGTCGGTGACCATCACGTGCACACGCAGTACAGCCACGACGCGAAGTACCGCATCGAGCAGCAACTGCAGCAGGCCCGCCGCTACGGGGTCGACTGGCTCGCCTTCACGGAGCACGCGAACTTCGGGCACGCGAACAACGGCGGAGTGGTCGAGTCCAATAGGGAGATCCTCGCCCAGCGCGCCCTCCACCCCGAGCTCCTGATCTTCCAGGGCCTCGAGTGGTACATCCCGGCAGCGGAGCACGCGTCCGTCCTCGTGGCCCCCGGCGTGCACGAGGTGGACCTGCTGCGCACCTTCGAGCTGGTGTTCGACGGGAAGCTCAACCGCTGGGAGAAGCCGGCCCCGGGCTCGCCCGAGGAGGGCTCCGCGGAGCGCAAGGCGGTCGAGGCGATCGCCTGGCTCGCGGAGCAGCGCCGCACGGGCTACGTGGACGACGTCGTCGTCCTCGCCAACCATCCCCTGCGCCTCGGCATCGACTCGCCCCATGAACTGCGGGCCTGGCGCGACGCCGCCCGCGACGTGATGATCGGCATGGAGGGCGCGCCCGGTGCGCAGGGCAGCGGTATCAGTCAGAACACCGTGCCGGGCGATCAGCGCGGCGAGTACACCAACGCACCGAGCCAGTACAGCTTCCCCGGGTTCCCCGCGGACGCCTATCGCCCCTACGGCGGTTTCGACTGGGCGACGGCGACGGTCGGCGGCGTGTGGGACTCGCTCCTGGCCGAGGGTCTGCCGTTCTGGATCACCACGAACTCCGACAACCACCTCACGCTCAAGGACACGCTCCGGACCGGCCTGTACCCCGCACGGGAGCCGTACCTCAGCCTGCCCAGCGAGTTCGACCGCTGGAGCGTCGAGGGGCGGCGCCCCGACCCGGTGGAGACGGGGCAGCCCCAGGGCGGCAGCGATTTCTGGCCGGGCCAATTCAGCCGGCTCCACACGGGTGTCACCGAGAGGACCTACGCCGCAGTGCTGGACGCGATGCGCCGCGGCCGCATGTGGGTGGACCACGGCCATCTCCTCGCCGGCCTGGAGGTCAGGGTCCGCGAGCTGAAGAAGAACGGGAAGCCGGTCAAGGGAAGGGCGGCCGACGGCGTAACGCTCGGCTCGCGCCTGAAGGTGCGGCGGGGCTCCGACGTCGAGCTGACGATCACCCTCTCGCCGACCAGCTACCGCAATGCGGCTGGGATCCTGCCGCGCGTCGCGCACGTCGACGTCATCAGCGGGCCGGTGACCGGACCGGTCAGCGACCGCGACGCCCTCCGCGCGCCCGGGACGACCGTGACCCGGCAGTTCGACGTCTCCGGCACCAGCGGAGTCACCACCATGACGCACGTCTTCCGGGACGTGGCAGGGCCCTTCTACCTCCGCGTCCGCGGCAGCGACGGGAACCGCACCGGGGCCGGGTACCACGGGGCCGCTGTGGATCCCTCCGGTCCGCAGCGCCACGGCAGCGGCACCGTCGAGGCGGACCCGTGGCTGGACACGTGGTTCTACGCGAACCCGGTGTTCGTGGACGTCGTCGAGTGAATACCAAGGTTGCTGACCATCGGAGGCTTCGGTAGCGTCGAAAGTGCCTGCGGGATGCTCCGGACCATCCCGCGCCACCGCGCCCGTCAAGAGTCCGCTGTGAGGAGATTCTCATGACCGATGTCGCCAGCCAGCCGCCCGCCGAAGGGGACGATCGTCCCGTCCTGACCAACCGACAGGGCCACCAGGTCTACGACAACCAGAACTCCCGGACGGTCGGGGCCCGGGGTCCGGCGACCCTCGAGAACTACCAGTTCCTCGAGAAGATCACCCACTTCGACCGCGAGCGCATCCCGGAGCGTGTCGTCCACGCCCGCGGGTTCGTCGCCTACGGGGACTTCGAGGCCACCGGCACCTGGGGTGACGAGCCGATCGCCACCTACACCCGGGCCAAGCTCTTCTCCGAGCCCGGCAAGAAGACCGACGTCGCCATCCGCTTCTCCTCGGTCATCGGTGGTCGGGACTCATCCGAAGCCGCGCGGGATCCCCGTGGCTTCGCCGTGAAGTTCTACACGGAGGACGGCAACTGGGATTTGGTGGGCAACAACCTCGCCGTGTTCTTCATCCGCGACGCCATCAAGTTCCCCGACGTCATCCACTCCCTGAAGCCGGACCCCATCACGTTCCGGCAGGAACCCGCGCGCATCTTCGACTTCATGTCGCAGACCCCCGAGTCGATGCACATGCTCGTCAACCTCTTCAGCCCGCGCGGCATCCCGGCGGACTACCGCCACATGCAGGGTTTCGGCGTCAACACCTACAAATGGGTCAACGCCGACGGCGACACCAGGCTCGTGAAGTACACGTGGCAGCCTCAGCAGGGCGTGAAGAGCCTGACCGAGGAAGACGCCGCCAACATCCAGGCGACCGACCTCGGCCACGCCTCGAAGGACCTCTTCGAGGCGATCGAACGCGGCGACTACCCGAAGTGGGACCTGTACGTGCAGCTCATGGAGGACCGCGACCACCCGGAGCTCGATTTCGACCCACTCGACGACACGAAGACCTGGCCCGAGCAGGACTTCGAGCCGAAGCTCGTGGGCACCATGACCCTGAACCGGAACGTCTCGGACCACCACAACGAGAACGAGCAGATCTCCTTCGGCACCGGCGTGCTCGTGGACGGACTGGACTTCTCGGACGACAAGATGCTCGTGGGCCGCACCTTCAGCTACAGCGACGCCCAGCGCTACCGCGTGGGCCCGAACTACCTGCAGCTGCCCGTGAACTCGGCGAAGAACGCGCCCGTCCACACGAACCAGAGCGGCGGGCAGATGTCCTACGCGAGGGACCTCGCTCCCGGGCAGAACCCCCACGTCAACTACGAGCCCTCCATCACCGGCGGCCTCCGCGAGGGTGAGTACCCCACGCACGACGACCAGGGCCCCGAGATCCACGGGCGGCTGACGCGCAAGCGCATCCCCCTCACCAACGACTACCTGCAGGCCGGCCAGCGCTACCAGCTGCTGGAGCAATGGGAGAAGGACGACCTCGTGGGCAACTTCGTCACGCTGATCGGGCAGGCGGCACGCGCCGTGCAGGAACGCATGGTCTGGCACTTCTACCTCGTCGACGACGAACTGGGAGCCCGTGTGGGCGACGGTCTGGGCATCGGGCTCGACGAGATCAGGGACCTGGCGCCGCTTGCCAGCCAGACCCTGTCCGACGACGAAATGCTGCGCCTGAACAACCTCGGGAACAACGGGCCGCGAGACGTCTCGGGCCTCACGATGACGCACTGCGTGCCGAACGAGCACGTGGTCGTCAGCCGGTAACCCGTTCGGGTTCATCGAGGGCGCCGGCCACACTCGCCTGCGCCCCCGATGTACCTCAGGGCCGCGGGCGCGCGCCTCGATGCGTCCGCGCCAGCAGACGCCAGCCGCCCGTCTCGCCGGTGACGGTGCGGTCGGGCTCGAACAGGTTGCCCGTACTGACGGGAAGAGTGGTGCGCTTCAGTGCGATCGCCGGGAAGGCCCGCGCCATCACGCGTTCGTACAATGCCGGCGCAAGGACCCGCGCATAGACCGCAGCCGACTGCACCCGCCCCACCTGCGTCACGCGGCGTGGCCGTCGAGCGACCTTCAGGATGGCCTTCGCCACCCGCTCCGGGTCCGTCACCGGAGGAAGGGGACGGACGGCGCGGCCCGTGAAGTTCGCGGCGTGCTGATGGATGGGGGTGTCGATCGTGGCCGGCAGGACGGCACAGACGTTGATGTCCGGTGTGTCGGCCAGCTCCATGCGCAGCACCTCGAGGAAGCCGAGGAGGCCGAACTTGCTGGTGATGTAGGGGCCCACGAGGGGCGAGGTGATGCGTGAGTACACGGACGCGACCGACACCAGCGTGCCGGTGCCCTGCCGGCGGAAGACCTCGAGCGCCGCTCGCGCCCCGTACACCTGACCCAGCAGGTTCACCTGGATGAGCCGGTCGAAGACCTCCGATGGCGTCTGCTCGAACGTGCCGAAACTGTACAGGGAGGCATTGCCCACCCAGACATCGATCCGCCCGAACGCCGCGAGGGCCGCGTTGGCGAGCCGTCCGACGTCGGCCTCGGATCCGACGTCGGTGGCGACCGTGATCACCTCCGCGCCTGCCGCGCGGCATTCGATGGCCACGGCCTCCAGGGTCCCGGCGTCCCGTCCGGCGAGCACGAGGTGTGCTCCGGATGTCGCGAACAGCCGCGCGGTCGCCCGCCCGATCCCGCTGGAGGCACCGGTGATCACGACCGTCTCGGAGGATCTCATCGTGACCGTCCCGTGCTGCGTCGCGTCATCGGACCGTTCAGTGCCCTCGGCGGGGTTCGTGGTCGGCCGCGACGTCGGGATCGACGCTGTCCGCTTCCTGGTGATGATGGGTCACTTCCTCCCGCAGACCCTGTGCATCGGTCTGGCGTTCCTGGGCCTGCTGGCGCAGCCGCTCGGCCTGGACCTCTGCCTGCTGGGCCTCGGCCTCGGCCATCGAGGCCTTGGCCTCACGCTCACGGGCTTCGAGTTCGGTGGACCGGGCCTGCTCGCGCATCTCCGCCGCCCGGTGCCGGTCGTGCTCCTCCTGGCGCTTCCGCTGCGCCGTCCCGCGCTTCTTCGCGAGCAGTGCCACCGCCGCGATGATGGCGAGGAGCACCACGATCCCGACGACGATCAGGATGGTCTGGTTCATGTCCATTGCTGACTCCCTTGCTCGTGGACGGCGCGCGTGCGCCGCATGGTTCTAGCCTCCGAAGCCACCGAGCCCGGGGATCTTCCCCAGGAGGTCCTTCGGGTTGATGCCGAACTTCACCAGCAGGTCCGAGTGCTGCTCCGGATCCACCTGGTCGGGCAGTTCGGACTGCGCCTGGTCGGCGTGGTCGTTCTTGCCCTGACTCTTCAGCAGGTCGATGATCTGGGACTTGTCGATGCGCATGGGGATCCTCCTGATCGCTCGGGCGAATAGTAAGTGTGCTTAGTGAAGCATGGCACAGCGCCCTTCGCTTGTCACGGACGGCCGGAGCCGGTGCGGGCGGGCGGAGGTGCGCCGCAGAATGTCCTCATGCCGCTCACCCTGACACTCCTGGCCGACACGCACCTGCCCACACGGGCCCGGCGCCTGCCCGACGAGGTGTGGTCGGCCGTCGACGCCTCGGACGTCGTCGTCCACGCGGGTGACTGGGTCGAGCCCGCGCTGCTCGACGACCTCGAACGTCGATCGGGCCGGCTGATCGCCTGCTACGGGAACAACGACGGCGACGAACTACGCGAGCGCCTGCCCCTCGTCGCGCGGGCGGAGCTCGACGGTGTCCGGCTCGCCGTCGTGCACGAAACCGGCCAGAAGCAGGGCCGCGAAGCACGCATGGCGGCCCTGTACCCCGACGTGGACGTCCTCGTGTTCGGCCACAGCCACATTCCCTGGGACACCACCGCGCCCAGCGGCCTCCGGCTCCTCAACCCGGGCTCACCCACGGACCGTCGCCGTCAGCCGTTCTGCACGTTCATGACCGGCACCTTCGCCGACGGCGCGCTCGAGGTGGAGCTGCACCGGCTGGCGCTACGCTGACGCGGGACCGCTGCGTGCCACCGGGGCGCGTGATCCTCACCGGGCGCCGGGGTCTGTGTCGGTCTATGACGCGGGGCACGTGGCTCTCGCAGGAGGGCACCCTAGGGTCGGGAGCAGAACCGACCCCAGACCCTCCGCCCCGTCGCACGAAGGAGATCACCGTGACCACCAGCATCGAGACGCAGATCGCAGAGTTCAACGAGGGCTTCGACGCGCAGATCGGGCCCGTGCTCGCCCGGACCTTCGCCGGTGAGCAGGAGGACCTGCGGGCGGCGGGCCTGCCCGACGGCGTCGTGAAGGTCGGGGACGCGCTGCCCGAGGCCTCCCTGCTCACCGCCGACGCCTCCGTCGCCGATCTCTCGACAGTGCTGGCCGGAGCCCCCGCGGTCCTCGTGTTCTACCGGGGGGCCTGGTGCCCCTACTGCAACATCACGTTGAAGACCTACCAGGCCGACCTCCTCCCGGCGCTGACCCAGCAGGGTGTCGGGCTGGTGGCGATCAGCCCTCAGCACCCTGACCGCACGGCGGACACGGTGAGTTCCGCGGGCCTCGGCTTCACCGTCCTGTCGGATCCGGCCAACGTCCTCGCTGCGGGCCTCGGTATCGTCACCGCGCCGAGCGCCGAGGCCCGCAGCGCGCACACCGAACTCGGCTTCGAGGTCGCGGACAACAACGCGGACGGCACACCGGGGGTGCCGTTCCCCACGGTCCTCGTGGTCGACGCCACGGGGACGGTCCGCTTCGTGGACGTGCAGGTGGACTACACCTCCCGCACGGAGGTGCAGACCGTCCTGGAGGCGGTGCGGCAGCTCTGACATCCTCGAGGCCGGACGCACGCGGCGCAGCCGACGCCGGGCGTATCCGACGCAGCGGACGGCCGCTCGGCGTCGTGCAGCGCGTCCGGTACGGCGCATCCGAGGTGCCGCCCGGCCCTAGTCGCCGGAGGACGATCGGCCGGCCGTACCCATGGACTCCCGCAATCCCGCGAGTGCGGTGTCCGCCGCGCGGACCCGGAGGCGAACATCGCAACCATGGGTGACGCACTCTGGTGGGCCATGACCACCATCTCCACCGTCGGGTACGGCGACCAGTACCCGGTCACCCTCGCCGGACGGCTGGTCGCCGCCGCACTGATGGTCGGGGTATCGCGGTCCTCGGGGTGGTCACGGCGTCCCTCGCGTCCTGGCTCGTGGAGAGCGTGGCGGCGGAGACGGCCGCGGAGGTCGAGGCGGGCGAGGCGGACCTCCGCGCGGAACTCCGGGCGGTGCACGAACAGTTGAGGATGATGAGGGAGGACCTCGGGGCCGCGCGCGGAGACTGACAGCGCACGTCGTCTCTGGGACAATGGAGCACCCGCACCGAAGCGGCCGTGGTTGCCCGACGCTGGAAGGAGCACCATGACGGTCCTGCAGATCGCGCTCGTGGTGTGCGTCGTCGTCGTCGTGTGGCTCGCCGCCATCGCCCTGATCGTCGTCTGGGTCATGGGGATGAGCAGGAACGCGGAGATCGACGAGCGCATGTTCCGTCGTCCGGCGCGGCTCAGGGAATCGGACGATCACGAGCCGTCCCAACCCGACCGCACCTCCGCCTGACCTGCGCAAGAGGAGCATCCGGGCCCCCTGTCGGATTCGAACCGACGACCCCCGCTTTACAAGAGCGGTGCTCTGGCCAACTGAGCTAAGGAGGCGCGCTGGCACAGCCAGGCGGCGCCGCCGTCCCGAACGGGACGTCGAGCGCTCACCAAGGGTAGCCCAGCGCCTGCGGGGGCCGGAAATCACCCCGGCGTCGCGCTTCCGGGCAGGCCCACCCCTGCCGGGGTCTACCTCACCCGATAGAGTCGGGACACGACCCACCCCCCGCGCGATGGAGCCAGTTGTGACTGCAGTACACCCCTCGACCACGCCGGGCGTGGACGCGTCCTTCACCAGCGAGGGCGCGTACGGTGCCTTCGACTTCATCGTGGTCTCGAACCGGCTGGCGGTGGACCGCGTGGTCGACGAGCACGGGGAGAGTTCCTGGCGCCGCTCCCCCGGCGGCCTCGTGACAGCGCTCGCCCCCGTGATGGCGAAGGCCGACGGCGCGTGGGTCGGTTGGCACGGCGCCCCTGACGAGACCCTCGAACCGTTCGACGAGGCGAACATGCGCCTGGTGCCGGTGCCGCTCAGCGCGGAGGAGGTGGAGCTCTACTACGAGGGCTTCTCCAACACGACGCTCTGGCCGCTGTACCACGACGTCATCGCCTCGCCCGAGTTCCACCGCACGTGGTGGGACTCGTACCGGCGCGTGAACGAACGGTTCGCCGAGGCGGCCGCGTCCGTCGCGGCCCAGGGCGCCACCGTGTGGGTGCAGGACTACCAGTTGCAACTCGTCCCGCGGATGCTGCGGCAGGCCCGGCCCGACCTCAAGATCGGGTTCTTCAACCACATCCCCTTCCCGCCCCTGGAGATCTACGCGCAGCTTCCCTGGCGCCGCCAGGTCATCGAGGGTCTGCTGGGCGCGGACCTCATCGGTTTCCAGCGCCCCAGCGACGCCAGCAACTTCCTGCGCTGCGTCCGCCGCTTCACGGGTTTCACCATCAAGGCCCAGCAGGTGCAGGTACCACCGGGCGACGACGGCACTCCCGGCTACGTCTCGCGAGCGGACGCCTTCCCCATCTCCATCGACACCGAGTCCATCGCCGACCTCGCCCGGCGCCCCGACGTGATCGAGCGCTCGAAGGAGATCCGCCGGGAGCTCGGCGATCCGCAGCACATCCTCCTCGGCGTCGACCGCCTCGACTACACGAAGGGCATCGGCCACCGGCTCAAGGCGTACGCGGAACTGCTCGACGACGGCGCGATCACGGTCGAGGACGCCGCCCTCATCCAGGTGGCCAGCCCGAGCCGCGAGCGCGTGGAGCAGTACCGGCTGCTGCGCGAGGACATCGAGGGCACGGTGGGCCGGATCAACGGCACCCACGACACCATGAAGAACACCGCCATCCGCTACCTGCACCACAGCTATCCCGTGGAGGAGATGGTGGCCCTGTACCTGGCGGCGGACGTCATGCTCGTGACGGCGCTCCGGGACGGCATGAACCTCGTGGCCAAGGAGTACGTCGCGGCGCGGACCGGCAACACAGGGGTCCTCGTCCTCAGCGAGTTCGCGGGCGCCGCGGATACGTTGCGCCAGGCCATCCTCATCAACCCCCACGACATCGACGGGTTGAAGAGCGCCATCGTCTCCGCCCTGTCCATGCCCACCACCGAGGCGATGCGCCGCATGCGGCTCATGCGTCGCCAGGTGGTGCACAACGACGTCGAACGCTGGTCGCAAGCGTTCCTGAACGCACTGCAGTCGGGTGGCACCGGCCATGGCGCGTGACCCCGGGCTGACGTCCGCGCTCTGCACGCTGGCACGGACGCCCCACCTGCTCGTCGCGCTCGACTTCGACGGGACGCTCGCGCCGCTCGTGCCGCACGCCGAGGACGCCCGCGCGCTCCCGTCGTCGGCCGCTGCCCTCCGCGCCCTGGCCGGCCTGCCGCGGACGACGACGGCGCTCCTCTCCGGGCGGGCACTGGACAGTCTCCGTGCGGTCGCCGATCCGCCGGCCGCCACGCTGCTGGTCGGTAGCCACGGGGCGGAGACGTGGCTCGGCCCCGACGCCGAACCGCTCACCCTGACCGGCGAGCAGCAGGATCTCGCGGCCCGGGCGGTCGCGGCGGTGGAGCAGGTCGTCGCGGCGCACGAGGGCACGCGGATCGAGTTCAAACCGGCCGGGGTGGTCCTGCACACGCGCACGGCGGCCGACGACGTCGCGGACGCGGCCGTCGCGGCGGCCCGCGCGGAACTCGCCCTGATCGACGGACTGCGGGTCACGGACGGCAAACGCGTGCTCGAGATCTCGGTGCTGGCCGCGGACAAGGGCCAGGGCCTCGCGGTGCTGCGTGAGGCCTGTGGCGCGACGGCGGTGCTGTTCGCCGGCGACGACGTCACGGACGAGCATGCCCTTCGGACCCTCGCGGGCGAGGACGTCGGGATCCGCGTCGGCCCCGGCCCCACGGCCGCCCGGTTCACCGTCGGAACCCTCGAGGAGTTCGCCGACGTCCTGCAGGAACTCGAACGGATGCGCACCGAACAGGTCTGACCGGAGGTCGGCATGTCATACTACTGGTGCGTGACCGATGTCACCGGTACTGCTGGCAGGTCGCGCACCACAACTGAATATCTTCCATTCACTACGGATCGTCGGGCACGTACCTGCCCGTGAAAAGGAACCAACACCATGGCAACGGTAACGTTTGACCAGGCCACGCGCCTGTACCCGGGCACAGAGAAGCCCGCCGTCGACGGATTGAACATCGAGATCGCCGACGGCGAATTCCTCGTCCTCGTCGGCCCCTCCGGTTGCGGGAAGTCGACCTCACTGCGCATGCTCGCAGGCCTCGAGGACGTCAACTCCGGCCGCATCCTCATCGGTGACCGTGACGTCACCGACGTTCCCCCGAAGGATCGCGACATTGCGATGGTCTTCCAGAACTACGCGCTGTACCCCCACATGTCGGTCGCGGACAACATGGGCTTCGCCCTGAAGATCGCGGGCGTCTCGAAGGAGGAGCGTGCCGAGCGTGTCCGCGAGGCCGCGAAGCTCCTCGACCTGCAGGATTACCTCGACCGCAAGCCGAAGGCCCTCTCCGGTGGTCAGCGCCAGCGCGTCGCGATGGGTCGCGCGATCGTGCGTAACCCGCAGGTCTTCCTCATGGACGAGCCCCTCTCCAACCTCGATGCGAAGCTCCGCGTCCAGACCCGCACACAGATCGCGTCGCTCACGCGCCGCCTCGGCGTCACCACGGTCTACGTCACGCACGACCAGGTCGAGGCCATGACCATGGGTGACCGCGTCGCCGTGCTCAAGGACGGCATCCTGCAGCAGGTCGACACCCCCCGCAACCTGTACGAGCGCCCGAAGAACGTCTTCGTCGCCGGGTTCATCGGCTCCCCCGCGATGAACCTGCTCGAGCTGCCCGTCGCCGACGGCGGCGTCATCTTCGGTGGGATCGTGTACCCGGTCCCCGGCAGCGTCCTGGACGCCGCAGCCGGCAACACGGTCACGCTGGGTGTCCGGCCCGAGGACCTCGTCGTCTCCGCGACCGGTGAGGGACTGCCGGTCGAGGTCGACGTCGTCGAGGAGCTCGGCGCCGACGCGTACATCTACGGCCACACCTCCCTGGACGGCAAGGACCACGACATGGTGGTCCGCGTCGACGGGCGCCGCCCACCGATGAAGGGCGACACCGTGTTCGTCCGCCCCGAGCAGGGCCACGTGCACCTGTTCGACACCTCGAGCGGGCTCCGCCTGGCCGAGACGGTCTAGTCCTCACGGACAACCACGCACGACGACGTCGGTGGCGTCTCCCCCGCATCGCCCGATGCCCGGGAGGCGCCACCGCTTCTCGTTGAGCGCATCCACGCTTGAAGCAGGCCCTTCTTCCCGCCCCGACCGGAGGCACCACCATGACCGAGACGTCGAACGCGCAGTGGCATGACGAGCCCACCGACTACGACCAGGCCGGCAAACTGCCCCGGGTCCGGCCGGCGTCGTCGGAGGGGCCGAGCCTCGGCTCGCTGAACATCACCGCAGCAGCCACGGACCCCGAACTGCTCGACCTCCCCTGGCACGTCGCGCTGGAGCAGTGGCCGGCGAGCGCCCTCGCCGCCCTTCCCCGCGGCATCTCCCGGCACATCGTCCGGTTCGCACACCTCGGTGGGTCCGTGATCGCCGTGAAGGAGACCAGCGAGCACATCGCCCGGCACGAGTACCACATGCTGCGGAAGCTGCAGCGGCTGGATGTGCCCTGCGTGGAGCCCGTCGCCGTGATCTCCGGGCGCACCACGGCCGAGGGCGAGGAGCTGGATCCCGTCCTCGTCACGCGGCACCTGAAGTTCTCGCTCCCGTACAGGGCACTGTTCTCCCAGACGCTCCGCCGCGACACCCTCACACGCCTCATCGACGCCCAGGCGCTGCTGCTCGTCCGGCTGCACCTCATCGGTTTCTACTGGGGTGACGTCAGCCTCTCGAACACGCTGTTCCGCCGCGACGCGGGATCCTTCGCCGCCTACCTCGTGGACGCCGAGACGGGTGAGCTGTACCCCGAGCTCTCCACCGGGCAACGCGAGTACGACCTCGAGATAGCCCGCGTGAACATCGCCGGGGAGCTGATGGACCTCGCCGAGGGCGGCCTGATCGAGGAGAAGGTGGATCCGCTGGCCACGAGCGAACTCATCATGGACAGCTACCGGCGGCTGTGGACCGAGCTCACGGAGAAGGAGTCCTTCGAACTCGGCGAACGGTGGCGGGTCGGCGCTCGTATCCGCCGCCTCAACGAACTCGGCTTCGACGTCGAGGAGTACGCCATCAAGACGGCCGTCAACGGTACCCAGATCCAGCTGCAGCCGAAGGTCGTCGACGCCGGCCACCACAGCCGAAGGCTCCTGCGCCTGACCGGCCTGGATGCCCAGGAGAACCAGGCCCGGCGGCTCCTGAACGACATGGACGCCTACCGTGCCGATCACAACCCGGGCCTCGACGAGGAGTTCAGCGCGCACCTCTGGGTCAATGAGGTGTTCGAGCCGATCGTCCGGGCCGTCCCGCGCGAGCTCGGCGGCAAGCTCGAGCCCGCGGAGGTGGTGCACGAGGTCCTCGAACACCGCTGGTACATGTCGGAGCGCGAGGACCGGAACGTCCCCATGGCCGAAGCGGTCCAGTCCTACCTCGACGACGAACTACGGCACCGGCGCGACGAGGCCGAGATCATGCTGACCGCGGATGCCCGGACCATCGGCATCGACGAGGACTCCGAGTACGCCGACAACTGACGTCCGGATCCCCGCGGCGGGAGGTCGCAGCCGCCGTCGTCGGTCTTCGAAGGACCGCGCCCGTCCCCACGACTTCGCATGCCGATGTAGCTGGGTGCGATGACGTTGATGACGAGCGGGCCAGCGCCTTGATGCGGTGACACAGGGTGGCGTCCGATCACCCGACGACAGATGCATCGCAATCGCTCGCCCTACTGCGGCCGGTAGCTGATCACCGCGCGGACGGTCGGGGCCGCAGCCGTGGCGCGCACTCACCGTGCGAATGGACGCGATTACCGACGAAGCCCGCGAGGAGCCCTGGAACGACGAAGGACCGGCAGCCAGAGCTGCCGGTCCTTCATGTATGGGTGAACAGGTGCTGTGATCAGGGGCAGGTCTGCGTGGTGCCCTGGAACTCGACCTCTGTGCCACTCGGCACGCCCTGGCACAGCTCGGCCAACTCGGTGAACGCTGGAATCAAGGCGATGAGGCCGACGAGCAGAAGCGCTCCGATGATCGTGAAGAGGATACCGATGATGATGCCGGCAAGGGCGAAACCGTTGCCCATCTTGGCTTTCCGCGACTTCACGAATGCGACGATGCTGATGATCAGACCGACCGGGGCGATGAGGATTGCCAGAATGAAACCGACGATCCCGAGAGTCCGGCCCGGATTCTCCGCCGGCTGACCCTGGTAGCCCTGCTGACCGGGGTAGTTGCCACCGCCGGGGTTGCCGTACGGGGACGTGCCCTGCTGACCGGAGGGCGACGTACCCTGCTGACCGTAGGGCGACGTACCCTGTTGGCCCTGCGCGTCGTTCGATCCGTACTGGGGCTGATTCTGCCCGTACTGCGGCTGGTTCTGCTGGCCGTAGGGCGTACTGCCCTGCGATCCAGGTGTGTTGTCAGACATGCTGCTCCCGAGGAACGTCGTGGAAAGACCGGCGAATTCCGGCAATTTCCTGAAGAGTATCACTGGGCAAAGCTGCGCACGCGGAGGGCATCGGCAACGATCAGGAGACGATGGCCTTTCCCGGGTTCAGTGTGCCGAGAGGGTCGAAGACGTCCTTGATCCGCCGTTGCAGCTCGAGGACCTCGGGGCCCTGCTCCCACGCCAACCAGCGACGCTTGTACTGGCCCACACCGTGTTCTCCGGTGATGGTCCCGCCGAGGTCGAGGGCTGACCGCACCGACTCATCCAGCGCGGCTTCCAACCGGTCCCGACCGTCGCGGCCCTCGCTGCTGTCGACCCAGAACGTGGGATGCAGGTTCCCGTCACCGGCGTGCGCCACGACCTTCAGCTGCACTCGGTGGCGAGCAGCCATCGATTCGAGGGCAGCGACGTAGTGCACCAGCTGCGACTTCGGTACCGCGACATCCTCACCCACCCGGTACTGATCGTCGACGCCATCACCTCGGCTATGGCGCCGCAGATCGACCAGCCGTTCCGCTTCCTCCGAGCCCTCGTCACTGACGGATCCACCGAGCTCCGTGAGAGCAGCCCGGATGACGGCAGCCTCCGCTGCAGCACCGAATCCGTCCGTGCGCACCAGGAGGAGCGATCCACCTCGTGTCCGTAGATCCGACCCGTGCGCCTGGTCCAGCGCTTCCAGCGTGCGGCCGTCCAGCAGTTCGAGGATCGCCGGTTGAACACGGGCCCGCCCGATCGCGAGGACTCCCGCCGCCGCGGCCGGGAAGGCGTCGAAGAAGGCAGCGAGCGTGTGCTCGTCGTGCGGGAGGTAGCGGAGCCGCACGGTGATCCCGACGATGACGCCGAGCGTGCCCTCGGATCCGGTGAACAGGGCCGTCAGGTCGTACCCGGCGACGCCCTTGAACGTGCGGTGCCCCGTCGAGATCAATGTGCCGTCGGCGAGCACGACGTCGAGCGCGAGAACGGAGTCGCGCGTCACTCCGTACTTGGCGCAGCGCAGCCCGCCGGCGTTCGTGGCCACGTTCCCGCCGATCGTCGACCAACGGTAGCTGGCTGGATCCGGGGCGTACATGAGACCGGAGGCGGCGACGGCGTCGTTCAGCTCCGCGTTGATGACGCCGGGTTCGACGACCGCTGTCTCGTCATCGGCATTGATGGATATGATGCGGTTCATCATCTCCAGGGAGAGGATCACGCACCTACTGGTGGCGTGCGCCCCTCCGGATACCCCTGACCCCGCACCGCGGCTGACGACGGCAACCCCGTTGCGGTTCGCCCATCGAAGGAGAGACTGCACGTCCTCGACGCACCGGGCGCGGACGACGGCAAGGGGAAGCACTGGATCGCTGACCGGGCCCTGGTCGCGTGAGTACTGGAGAAGGTCGTCGGCATGCGTGGAGACCAGGGCCGGCAGGGTCGATTCGAGTTCGCTCAGCAGAGCGGCCCCGTTCATACGCCCCCCATGAAGCGCTGGTAGCGCATAAGCGCCAGGGGCCAGAACTCCGCGTAGAAGTCATAGACCTCCTGTACGTCCTCAGTCGTCCAACCACGGTGAGTGACGGTGAGTGTCGATCCGGTGAGGTCGTGTGGTTCATGCGTAGCCGGTCGCTCGGGTGCTCCCTCCCCACGACCGATCTCCTCCGCGCCCCCGTGCCCCTGAGGAGCCGGGGCCACGGCTGACAGCTCGAGAATCAGCTGTGTTACCGATGCCGACCCGACGTGGCGCCAGGTCAGTTCGAGCATCTCACCGGGGTTCCCTCCGACCACTTCGCCCCACACGTTCTCGTCGTCTTCTGCGGACGTCTCGACGAGCGCGTTCCCCTCGAGGTCGAAGAAGCTGCTCTCTCCCCATCGGCTCAGCTGCTTCGCGGGCCACCACAGATGCAGGTGCTCGGTGAGCCCGGCCCAGGCATGCTCGGACTCGGCCGGCACTGTCACGGATGCGCGCAGATCACTGCGTTCGCTTGCTGCACTCGGGGCGGCGGTGGGGTGCGAGAAAAGATCGCTCATGCACCGACCCTACCGCCGGTCCGGGGAACCCGAGGCGACCCGAGGCGACCCGAGGCGACCCGGAAGACGGTGCGACGCGAGCCTGGCCTCGTTCACTTGTCCGTTGCTGCGGCTGCGGCCGCCCGGCGCGGGTGTGGTTTGGGGGGTTAATGGGGTGAGGCCCCGCACCTGGTGGTGTGGG
>NZ_JBZCNI010000018.1:0-608 GCF_058269235.1 Arthrobacter sp. TJ-236 | reverse complement strand
GAGCCGAGCATGATCGCCCGACCCTTGGGCATCGCCGCGAGATCCGCGACGGACAGGATGTCGTCGGTGGAATCCTGACGGCTCGTGGACCGGGAGTCCTTCTGCCTCGAGGTCGACACCGACGTGTACCGGTACTGACCCACGAGCTCGGAGAGCATCTTCAGGAAGCCCTCCTCCTTCACGTTCCCGCCGTAGGTGAAGACGTTGGCCGTGGAGAACAGCTTCTTCATGCCCGACTCGTCCCAGACGTCAACTCCTTGGGACCAGGATTGTAGGAATGTAGAAACCACGATTCCTCGAGAACCGTAATGGCTGTACAGGTTCGGCAGGTTCCCCCACCGGCATACGTTCGCGGCCTCATCGAGGACGCACAGCATGGGAACAGCGAGCCTGCCGCCGGGTTGGGTGGCTGCGTACTCCTCGGCCGCGGTGGCCGTGGCCACCGTCAGCGACGTCACCAACGGTCCGGCGGTGCCAGCACCTTCTTTGGAGAGCGCATAGAGGGTGTGCTTGCCCTTGATGAAGTCCTCGGGTGTGAACTGCGGCCGCGGATCGTCCGGGCCGGTGGGGTTCACCCACGGCGCGATCTTCTCGTTCTTCAGGCACGT
>NZ_JBZCNI010000017.1:0-627 GCF_058269235.1 Arthrobacter sp. TJ-236 | reverse complement strand
CGTCGTCGTCCGTGACCTCGTTGATCCGGTCGAGCGGCACATCGAGGTCCCGCAGGCGTCGGATCTTGAGCAGGCGCACCAGATGCCGCACCTCGTACTGCTTGTAGCCGTTCGAGGACCGGTCCGGCAGCTCGAGAAGCCCGATCCGGTGGTAGTGGCGCACCGTGTTCACCGTGGTGCCCGCCAGGTCGGCGAGCTCGCGCGTGCTCCAGCCCATCTTCCGTCCCCTCCTCGTCGTCGCTCCCGGCCATCCTCCTCCTGTGAGGTGTTCTACCACCCGAGCAGGCGCACGGCTCCGGTGGCCAGGAGGGCGACGCCGACGGTCCACAGCACGATCGCAACAGCCTGCCACACGAGCACGCGCTGCTTCGGGACGCCCGACGCCGCGAAGAACATCGCGGTGAGCTGCGTGGGCAGGGCCAGCGGGGCGAGCAGGCTCGCTCCCGGCACGCCGAAGCGGGAGAGCCAGCCCTGCAGGCGTCGCTGCCCCTTCGCCCGGCGCGGGGTGGTTGCGGGAACGGCACCGTCCGCGGAAGCGCGATCCGCGCGCCCGGCGACCACCTTCTCCCGCACGCGGGAGCTGATGGTGACGACGGCGAGGACGCTCAGGAAGTTGCCGATCATCGC
>NZ_JBZCNI010000016.1:0-1067 GCF_058269235.1 Arthrobacter sp. TJ-236 | reverse complement strand
TCAGGTGCGGCGGTAGCGGTTGACCATGGGGCAGTCGAAGGGGTCACGCGCCGCGAGGCCCACGCGGTTCAGGTAGGAGACCACGGCGCCGTAGGACGCCGCGACGCCGACCTCGGTGTAGGGCACGCGCAGGCGCTCGCAGTGCTCCTTCACGATCACGGCTGCGCGGCGCAGGTGCGGGCGGGGCATGTCGGGGAAGAGGTGGTGCTCGATCTGGAAGTTCAGTCCGCCGAAGGCGTTGTTCACGAAGGAGCCACCGCGGATGTTGCGCGAGGTGAGGACCTGCTTCTGGAAGAAGTCGAGCTTACTGTCCTTGGGCACAACGGGCATGCCCTTGTGGTTCGGGGCGAAGCTGGCGCCCATGTACACACCGAACACGGCGAGCTGCACACCGAGGAACGCGAACGCCATGCCGACGGGCAGGAACCAGAACAGGATGCCGAGGTACGCGCCGAAGCGGGCGCCGAGGAGGGCGAGTTCCACCCAGCGGCCTTTGATGGTGCGGCGGGCGAAGAGGGTGCTGATGGAGCGGGCGTGGAGGTTGATTCCCTCCATGGTGAGCAGCGGGAAGAACAGGTAGCCCTGGCGGCGGGTGATCCAGGCGTGGAAGCCCTTGGCCTTCGCGGCGTCCTCCTCGAGGAAGGAGATGGTGTCCACCTCGATGTCCGGGTCCTTGCCCACGGTGTTCGGGTCGTTGTGGTGGCGGGTGTGCTTGTCCATCCACCACGCGTAGCTGATGCCCACGACGCCGGCGGCGAGGATGCGCCCGGACCAGTCGTTCGCGCCGCGTGTCGTGAAGATCTGGCGGTGCGAGGCCTCGTGCGCGAGGAAGGCGACCTGCGTGAGGACCACGCCGAGCGCGGCGGCGATGAGCAGCTGGAACCAGGTGTCACCGAGGAGGGCGAAGCCCGTCCACGCGGCGCCCATCGCGAGCGTGAGGAGGGCGAACACCGAGACGTAGAACCGGCGTCGGCGGGTGAGGAGGCCTTCCTTGCGCACCTGCTTCAGCAGCACGGAATAGGAAGCGACGACGTCGTTCGGCCGCGAGATGCGGACGGTGCGGGGGG
>NZ_JBZCNI010000015.1:0-1625 GCF_058269235.1 Arthrobacter sp. TJ-236 | reverse complement strand
GAGGTGTTCGTCACGGAGTACCTCGTGCACCACTACCCGCGTCCCGTGGACCCGGGACTGATTCGAACGGGTCAGTTGGTAGGCGGGGAGGGCGTAGCTGTGCGTCGAGTCCTTCGAGCAGGATCGTGATGCCCTGGTCGAGCTCGGCTTTGCCGTCGTAGCTGAGCAGGAGCGCTGCCAGATCGCGCAGGTGCGGGAAGTCCTTTTTGGGGAGTCGATGTAATCCCATCCGTAGCCCGGTCTCGTCCTCGTCCGGGTTGACCACGACCTCTTCAAGTTCGTTGAGGACGTGCCCTAAGAGGTATCCGTAGTAGGCGCGGTAAGCATGAAGGGCTCCAGCAGGATCGAAACCTGCCGCACGAAGGATGGTGAGAATGCCTTCGAGCGGTCGCAGGGCCCCGAGGGGGCGCAGTCCAAGGGGGGTCGACAGGGGGCGCGTGACCAGCAGCGGTACGAGGTTGGGATGCTGCAGGGTCAGCTTACGGAATTCGTGTGCCGCCAGACGGAGTTGGTCCTGCCAGGTGTTGGTCTTCGTATCGGGTGCGGGAATCGTCCATCGATCCAGCAGTAGTTCGGTCAGCCCGTCCAGAAGGGCGTCCCGGTTGGCTGCATACCGGTAGAGAGCCATGGGATCCCGTCCGAGTCTGGCACCCAGGCGTCGCATCGACAGTGCGTCGAGTCCGTTCTCGTCCACGAGGTCCAGAGCGGCTTGTAGGACCGCGTCACGACTGAGCGATCGCCGCTCACTGCCTCGTCGTGTCGTGTTCGCTGCTTGGCTCGCCGCCTTGTGTGATGGGGCGTCATCGGGTCGATCGTTCCGGTCTCTGACGATCCTGGACACCACTCTCGGTCGGGCGTTGGTAAGCCTGCTTGCCATCGCTGCCTCTACACCGTAGAGTCTACAGCGTAGAGCGATCGTGGAGCACACCGCGACCTTCCCGCTCACAGGTATGAAGTAGCTCGGAACGGGCCTTCACCCGCCGACTCTCGGCCCCACATCTTTCAGGAGAAAACCCTTGGCTAATAGCACCACGCACAACAACGCCCACACTGACCACAACGACCACAGCGATCACGCAAGTGCCGGCAACCGGGTTGAGACCCGACGCTCCACCGAGACGAAGGCATCGACGAAAACCACCGAGTTCTTCGCCTACGTCGCCATGGTCATCGCCACCGTCGTTACCGCGCTGGTTGTCGGAGACGGCGACGGCGAGGACGGAATCGACATGTTCAACGCCCACCAGGGCATGGAACTGATCACCTTCCTCACCATCGGTTACATGGTGGCTCGAGGCCTGGCAAAATCCGGTAGCCGCGAGTACTACAACGTCTAACAGCACCTCACATCCCTGTACCGGAGCCGCTGGCTTCGGTACGGGGATGACCTGTACCCAGCAAATCCAGCAGACGCAGCCCGCCTGGAACTCTTCAGATCAGCATTTCCTACCGACCGCCAAGGGACACTCATGAACGATCTCACTACCTCGACCCTCTCTGCTGCAGTCCCTTCGGTCGCGTCCGGCCCTGCTGCTGGTCTTGGTGCTGGTGCTGCTGTTGTCCCGGTGGAGGCAGCGTCATCGACCCCCCGCACCGTCCGCATCTCGCGGCCGAACGACGTCGTC
>NZ_JBZCNI010000014.1:0-3354 GCF_058269235.1 Arthrobacter sp. TJ-236 | reverse complement strand
TTCTGGTACGGGACCAGTTGAAACCATGTGCAAGGAACAGGCTCAAGTCGGTGCGGTGTTCCGTGCGCCGTACTTCACGCAACGCTGTCATGCACTGATTCAAACCGCGGTGTCAGCAACAACATACGGTGAAGGTCCGGAGCCTTGATGTGAGCCGAAAGAACCAGCTCATGGCGCGATCGCATCGGGGCGCTTTCGTCCGTCTATGTGGTGGTCATCCGGTCGGTGAAGCTGTTGCTTTTGCGTCCACGACACACCTCTTGAGACAATGAGCGCACTAAGCGTCGAATAACGAGGATGAATGAACATGCTGCAAACCTTCGGGAACGGTATGGCCATGGTGAGCGGGGTGGCCCTTCGGGCCCTCTGTGCGCCCCGGCCGATGCCGGCCTCCCTATGCGCAGCAGACAGCTCCGAGAGCTGATCCTCCCAACCAACGCGTTGACGACACCGCACGCCTGGATTCGGGATACCGCATGGCCTCCGCTGGCAAAGCCCGATCATTTTCGAGCCTCATCCACGGCAAAGGCGATTCTTCATGCACCCCCTCTCCATCAAAGACATTCGTTCGTCCTTCATCAATGCCACCCGGTCTGAGACCGCAAAACTCACTCCGCCCAAAGACCTTGACGCGCTGGACTGGGCAAACCTTGACCTACTCGGCTGGCGTGACGAAAAAATGCCGTTACGCGGCTACCTCGTGCTGCCAACCGATCAAGGGCTGACGTCTATCCTGCTCAGGGCACCCGAGGGAGGTCCTCGCCGAAACCGTTCGGTCCTGTGCGACCTGTGCCGCGACGTTCACTCCAAGGAGGACGTCCTGCTGTGGGTCGCCCGCCGGGCTGGCCAATCCGGCCGCAACGGCAATACCGTCGGCACACTCATCTGCGCGGACTTTATCTGCTCTTCAAACGTGCGCAAGGAACCGCCGGCGAGCGAGATTCACCTTGACCCGGCGCTCGTGGTTCTGCGGCAGGTAAAGGAACTACAGGAACGCGCGCAAAAGTTCGTCGGGCGGGTACGGCAGCAGTAGCTACGGGATAGAGCTCCGGCGGGCTTGGCTGGGCCTTTCGCCCTGTTCCTCCGTCGGGGCTCTTTTCTCCCGCGGGCCAATCCAGAAGTTCTCATGGCGCTGTGCGGCTACACCGGTTACAAACGTCGCTATGAACCCGGAGGAGCATCAGGTATGCGACGACAAGTCAGCAGGTACAGGAATCGACGCCGCGAATGCCACCCGCACTCCGCGTTCGAGTGTTCTGGAGGACGAGATACTCAAGCGGATCGCTGCCGACCACGGGAAAACCCACGCAGGTCATGTTGCGCTGGCACCTTGAGCAAGGCCGTTTCGCGATCCCTAAATCGACAAACCCGCAGCGAATTGCGCAGAACATCGATGTTTTCGACTTCACCCTGACCGACCAGGAGCTTGCAACGATCGACGCACTCGACCGCGGAGTACGCGGCGGACCCGACCCCGACGAAGTCGACCCCTCGACGTGGGACCTCACCATCCCCGAACCCTGATCCAAAGGCGTTTTGCCCTTCGCCTACCTGTCACCGGCGAGGACGCTGCATAGCCAAGTGAAGGAACACCTAGCGAGACTCTCAGATCAGGTGAACACCGATACGGTAGCTAGGTGGGGCCGGACAACTTAGAGCAGGAGTGAACAATGGCGCAGCGCGTGCAAGTTGAATTGGTTGACGATCTCAGCGGTGAGACAGCAGACGAAACAGTACGGTTCGGACTCGACGGTACTGAATACGAGATCGACCTCACCACCGAGAACGCTTCGAAACTGCGCTCCGTCCTCTTCGAATACGTGGAGAAAGGACGGAAGGCCAGCACTGGACGCCGGAGCCCGAACGCTACTAAGGCAGGCGGGACAGCTAGCCGCTCAAAGCGCGAAGACACCCAGCAGATCCGCGCCTGGGCGCAGGAAAACGGGTACAACCCCAGCTCGAGGGGCCGCATCAACCAAACCATCATCGACGCGTACAACGAAGCCCAGAAGTAAGGGACAGCGGAACCCTTCCATGGACGAGCGGAAACGACTGGAACCACTGCTGCGCCCCGATGAGACCCTGCATTGGACAGGCCGGCCGGACCCGAAGGTCCACTTCTCCCCCGCCGACCTCTTCCTCATCCCCTTCAGCCTGCTCTGGGGTGGATTCGCCTTGTACTGGGAATACCAGGTCATCACGTCAGATGCTCAGCCCGTCTTCATCCTCTTCGGGATCCCGTTCGTCCTCATGGGCCTCTACCTGATCATCGGCCGCTTCATCTTCAAGAGCCGACGCAAACGCTTCACCGTGTACGGGCTGACCGAGAGCCGGGCCATCGTGTCCACCGGCGACCGCTCCTACCAAGACGCTCCCATCCACGGCGTGACCGTCAGCACCAAACACGCACGGAACAACACCCACGCCACAGTGACCTTCGGCAGCAACCGCTACACCATGGACCAGAACACCGGCATGGGTATCCTCGGTGCCGGACAGGACCAAGGCATCGGATTCTTCGACGTACCCAACCCCGACAAGCTCACCCGCACCCTCAACGCCCTACGCTGAACCTCGCACAGAAGACGAAAAAACTTCAGGGTCTCCCCTCATCTCTGCGTGCGGGTTAGTCAGGGGTTGAGAACAGAGCCGGCGGCGCAGCCACCACCGGCAGCGCCGTAGCTGTCGGGGCGTGTTTGGCGATGGTGCAGCCCTTGAAGGGTCCGTTGGTGTAGAACAGTGCGCGCATCGTGGGGTCGGCGTGGATCCTCCACCAGTCGGACATGCCAGTGCCGGGATCGAGCCTCAGGGTTTCCCAGGCCCTCCAGAGGGCGTTGAGGCGGCTCACCGCCTCGATGTGCGCCCACCAGCTGGCACACCAGGTGAACTCCTTTTGATGGCCCATCGGATCCACAGGGCGCGGGTAGTGGTGCACGAGGTACTCCGTGACGAACACCTCGAGGTTCGGGAAGTACGTCGACGGTTCAGCACTCGCAGCATCTGGCTCGTCGGAATCATCGCTGTCGGGTTCGGGTTCGTCTGCGGATGGTGCCTGGATGAGCTGGTCGAACTCGTTGCCGGCGTCAAAGGGTGACTGCACGTCCACCGGTTACTCCTTCACCATGCTCGACCAGCGGTTCCCGCCGCCGGTCCGGGCCACCGACTGTGACACTGACCCTGTGACCGGTTCTGTCACCGGTGCCACGACCGGTTCGGGTACGAGGACTGGCGCCGGTGTCGGCGCCGGTGGGTTCAGGCGCGCGGCCTCGACCGCGGCGATCTTCGCCGCGTACGGTCGGTCACTGATCGGGATTGTGCGGAGCAGGACCGCGCGCGAGCCGGAGCCGAGCATGA
>NZ_JBZCNI010000013.1:0-3545 GCF_058269235.1 Arthrobacter sp. TJ-236 | reverse complement strand
ACTTGGCACACTATTGAGTTCTCAAACAACAGGAGCAACCGATTACTCACAAGCCCGACGCTTTCACGTCTTCAGCGGCTTGCTTTCCCTCGCTGCTACATTTACAGCTTATTTCATCTCCTTTTCCCTTGTCAAATCCTCGGTTGTGGCTTACAGCTCACAATCAACAATTCAACAAACGAACCCATGACAATTAATGACCTAATTCGTTTTCGCTTTAGAGCGCACGAACCGGCCGATCAATGTGAAGGGGTTGGTTGCCCTCATCGGGGCAACTCATGAAACATTACACCCACAATGGCCAACCGGCAAACCAGCCCGACGTCGCCTGCATCACGTCCTCGTGGCGGCGCATAACGGCCGCGTGGACTGCTGATATCGCCCTACTCAAGGTTGTCCGACAGCTCCTCCAAGGCACGGTAGGCGGGGGCCCGGGCTCGGGCTCAGGCTCAGGCTCAGGCTCAGGCTCAGTACAAGTGACTGGCACACCTCCGGTCACACGGACGGGTTGAGTCACTTTAGGTATGCAGTCAGCGATGTCAGAACATAGGGCGCCACGGCCACCAGAAGGGGCCGGCCAATGGAACGACCGGCCGCGCACACGGCGGACAGCCGATACGCCGGGCGGCGGAATACCTCGTCGCTGAGGGCTTCGCGCCTGAGGAACACCCTTCCGCCAACCCTCCCGCCCGACGCGAAGAAGCTCGGACCTTGGTTCCCAGGGCACGTCGTACTGATGAGCCAGTTGGGGAGTCTCCATCTGTGCTTCATTCTCAATCCCGCGAGTGGCTCCGACGTAGCTGACTTCTATCGGCGAGAACCTCGGCGCCTCCGGTCACCTCGAGCTGACCTATAGCCTCCTCGTTGTCCAACCGCCTCCTCCGTGGGGCACATCCTGGCCCGAAGAAAGTCCGGAGGAGCCTCCAACCGGCGCAGCGGGTCGTCGTCATGGCTCCGTTCGCCTTCGGAGGCAATACCCGAGGATGCCTCCACTCCCCCTGGTGGCAGCAAGCGCTGGTGGCGCCGGCGCTGACGGTTCCAGCGCTTGTTGGCCCGGCCCTTTACGCGGCGTTCCGCGAGACGGGCTGACCCAGATGCTGTCGAAGAACATGCTGCCGCCGCCCAAAACACTCCCCGTGCATCGCCGACTCATCGGCACTCCACGTGCATCGGCGACTCATCGCGACGTTGTCGTGAAGGTCAGTAGAGGTCGACCTACATGTGATGACCGCTTTCACCTCCCGCCATGGAGGCACCTTCACCCATGTCGGAAGATCACCTCGCGACGAGCACGGAAATCAGCGTCTCGTCGAACCTGCCTCCGGCCTCACCACGAGGAAACTCAGGCGCAGAGTCAGCTCGAGAAGAATCGGGTGCATCGACTGGGGACATCCTTCAGCTCCGACACCACGTATCCGACGCCGAGCCAGAGAAACGCTCGTTAGCCGAAGTTCCGAGGACTCCTCGAAGAGCGAGACCAGCGCTCAGCGGTCGTTGCCCATCCACGTCCACATGTGCCGCGCGGGAACGCTGCACCGGCGGACGCCGCGCAAGCATGCTGCACCAGCATCGATGGATAGAGATGCTTCTCTACTGATGACGCTGAAGCAGGCACAGGCCGTCCTTGCCGTGTGCGCTTGTCGAGCTGAGTGGCCCTACACATCGAGAGGATCATGCCTTGTACAGTTCACCGCGAAGCCGATCCGTTCGCTTCCGCCCATGAGCTCTCACTTCAGAGGTCAGTCCGTCGACCGAATAGCCGAGACCATGTACTTCGAGCACGTGATTCACCGTCGCTGAAAGCAAAAAGTGGACGGAGCATTGTGATCCGGTGGGAACGAGAGACGGGATCAAACCGTGAACGCATTGCTGGGACGGAGACCAACCACCGGCGCTCCGACCGAAGCAGACACAATGATCCTGGGACCACTGATGAGTCCCTTGCGTAGAGACCGGCTCCCGGAACCAGGCACAGCCGATGTAGGAATTGCCGGTGCCGACATCTGACGATCGGAGTACCGATATATTCGTCCGCCTGATCGAACAGACGATCCCTCTGTGAATAGTGCGCAGGCCAACGACGTGGCCCGACCAATATTCAACGTGAGCCGGCTACCGATTGGCCATCCGCTCAATCCACGTCAGTGGCCCCGTCGAATTGCCACGCACCACCGGTGGAGCATTGTCGACCTGCAGCGACGAGATGTGATTGACGGCAGCGTATCGCGCCAATGTCAGTGGCGGCCTGGTGGAGATGCTTGTTGGCGGTGCTCGACACGTGGTTCGGATGCGACGCCGCGCCTGATTACCTTCTGTGAGATCTCGGCTCCGAGCACCGCTCAGAGGAGGGGGCGCGGCCGGACGCCAAGCTCCCGCCATGATGAGCGGAGCCGACCAAAGGAATTGGGAGCCACCCGACAATCGTCTTGGCTCGATGGGCCGGTACAGGCTTGGCACTATCGGCAAGTACGGCGCGGTGAGCTCGTGTGGGCCGACGCCGGAGGTAAACCACAATTCCGATGTGGCGAGACTGCCAGTGTTGTGCGGCAAGCTCGTGCAGCTGAATTGGAAAGACCAGGTCACCAGCGCGAAGTAATGCAAGAAGTTGGAGGCTCCCGCGGTGACGGGATGAGCAGGTGCGGTCCGAGAGTTGTCCGCGAAAGGAGCGGACGTGAACGGATACGCCGAGACATCGGACGCACAGTGCGGGAGCTGTTCCTAGCAGGTCGTCACAGCGAAGGCCGGCGCATCGATATGCCTACGCCCCGCGGGAGCCTCCGTACGAGTCGCCTCTACGAGCTGGTCCGCCCCTAGCTGTACCTCGGGCGATGATGGCAATCAGGCCCGTGCCGTCAACCCATCAGTTGGCACCTCAGGAGAGGGATGTCCACGAGCCGCTCTCCGGCGTACCTACGAATACTGACCGTGCGGGCGAAGATCCGCTATCGGGTTCAGACGACCTCTGGTCCAGGACGTGCCGGCCAACGAAAGTGAACATGACTGACGCTGAACACAGACCCTAGCGGGAGGTGCTACCGGCTGACGTGTGCAATCTGATCCTGATCCGGCGCCGGCGTCACTTCGCTTGCTGCCAGTTCCTGCCTCGAGCTTGCTGGCTGTGGTGTCACTACCAGTGCTGCTGCGGGCGACCCTCGCGCTGGTCTGATGCGATCTGATGCGACCCGGAAGACGGTGCGACGCCGGCCTGCTCTGGGTCGCTTGCCGACTTTCCCGCCGTGAGTCGCTCGCTGGCTGTTCCTGCCCTAGGTTGCTTGCTGATTGTGCTGTTGCGGGCTGTGCTGTTGCGGGCGGTTACTACCGGGGGGCCGGTGGACAGGGCTCGGCCCTGGGTCAGGTTCTCGGCGGATCTGCCGCTTACCGTCGACGGTTTGCCGCTTGGTCTGCCGCTTGGTTTGCCGCTGACCGTTGACAACGTGCCGCTCGGTTTGCCGATGCTGCGGCTGCGGCTGCGGCCGCCCGTTGCGGGTCCGGGTTGAGGGCGTGTTGGGGGGTTAATGGGGTGAGGCCCCGCACCTGGTGGTGTG
>NZ_JBZCNI010000012.1:0-5940 GCF_058269235.1 Arthrobacter sp. TJ-236 | reverse complement strand
TTGTCCGGCGGTGTCCTACTCTCCCACACTCTCTCGGGTGCAGTACCATCGGCGCTGTGGGTCTTAGCTTCCGGGTTCGGAATGGGACCGGGCGTTTCCCCCACGCTATGACCGCCGTAACCTTGTGTACCGGCCTGACCAGTGACCCTCGACCATAGTCCCGTGTGTGGCATCCCTGATAGGGGTGCCCGCGTGTGGGTGGTGGGTGTGGTGGCGGTAAATTTTGTGTGACCCGTGACCGACACACCTCGGGTGTGAGGGGTGTGGCGTGGGTTCTGGTTACAACTTCTTTGTATTGAGTTGTGTGGTGGTTCCTGTTGTTGGTTGGGAACCGCATAGTGGACGCGTAGCATATTTGATCTTCACCCTCCCCTGGTAGGAGCCCCGTAATGGGGTTCCGTGGGTGGGTGTGTGGTGTAAGTTATCGGCTTATTAGTACCGGTCAGCTTCGCAGGTCTGTAGTCCCTGCTTCCACATCCGGCCTATCAACCCAGTGGTCTGGCTGGGGGCCTCTCACACTCTAGGTGTATGGAAATCTCATCTTGAAGCAGGCTTCCCGCTTAGATGCTTTCAGCGGTTATCCCATCCGAACGTAGCTAATCAGCGGTGCACTTGGCAGTACAACTGACACACCAGAGGTTCGTCCGTCCCGGTCCTCTCGTACTAAGGACAGCCCTTCTCAAATTTCCTGCGCGCGCAGCGGATAGGGACCGAACTGTCTCACGACGTTCTAAACCCAGCTCGCGTACCGCTTTAATGGGCGAACAGCCCAACCCTTGGGACCTACTCCAGCCCCAGGATGCGACGAGCCGACATCGAGGTGCCAAACCATGCCGTCGATATGGACTCTTGGGCAAGATCAGCCTGTTATCCCCGAGGTACCTTTTATCCGTTGAGCGACGGCCATTCCACAATGTGCCGCCGGATCACTAGTCCCGACTTTCGTCCCTGCTTGAGATGTCTCTCTCGCAGTCAAGCTCCCTTGTGCACTTACACTCGCCACCTGATTGCCAACCAGGCTGAGGGAACCTTTGGGCGCCTCCGTTACTTTTTAGGAGGCAACCGCCCCAGTTAAACTACCCATCAGGCACTGTCCCTGACCCGGATTACGGGCCGAAGTTAGATATCCAGAGTGACCAGAGTGGTATTTCAACGATGACTCCACATGAACTAGCGTCCACGCTTCACAGTCTCCCACCTATCCTACACAAGCCACACCGAACACCAATACCAAACTATAGTGAAGGTCTCGGGGTCTTTCCGTCCTGCTGCGCGTAACGAGCATCTTTACTCGTACTGCAATTTCGCCGAGTTTATGGTTGAGACAGCGGGGAAGTCGTTACTCCATTCGTGCAGGTCGGAACTTACCCGACAAGGAATTTCGCTACCTTAGGATGGTTATAGTTACCACCGCCGTTTACTGGGGCTTAAATTCCCAGCTTCGTCCCACGCAAGCGTGAAACTAACCGGTCCTCTTAACCTTCCAGCACCGGGCAGGAGTCAGTCCGTATACATCGTCTTGCGACTTCGCACGGACCTGTGTTTTTAGTAAACAGTCGCTTCCCCCTGGTCTCTGCGGCCCTGATCCGCTCCGGCGAGCAAGTCGCCATCACAGTTGGGGCCCCCCTTCTCCCGAAGTTACGGGGGCATTTTGCCGAGTTCCTTAACCATAATTCTCTCGATCGCCTTAGTATTCTCTACCTGATCACCTGTGTCGGTTTGGGGTACGGGCAGCTAGAACCTCGCGCCGATGCTTTTCTAGGCAGCATAGGATCACCGAATTCCCCCATACGGGGGTCCCATCAGATCTCAAGCACGGTATCTAAACCAGAACCACGGATTTGCCTATGGTTCGCCCTACATCCTTAGACCGGGACTACCATCGCCCGGCTCGGCTACCTTCCTGCGTCACACCTGTTAATACGCTTACCTCCCGAGATCAGGTCCCGCGATCCACAAAAAACCACGTCACCACAAGGGTGGGCGGTCATGCTTCTGGCGGTTAGTATCCCTCGATCAGTATTGGCGGTTCTTCGCCGGTACGGGAATATCAACCCGTTGTCCATCGACTACGCCTGTCGGCCTCGCCTTAGGTCCCGACTTACCCAGGGCAGATTAGCTTGACCCTGGAACCCTTGATCATTCGGCGGACGGGTTTCTCACCCGTCTTTCGCTACTCATGCCTGCATTCTCACTCGTGTAGGCTCCACCGCTGGTTCACACCGCGACTTCACTGCCCACACGACGCTCCCCTACCCATCCACACCCTTGAACCAAGAGAACAAGTCTCCGGCTTGGGATATATGTGAATGCCACAACTTCGGCGGTGTACTTGAGCCCCGCTACATTGTCGGCGCGGAATCACTTGACCAGTGAGCTATTACGCACTCTTTCAAGGGTGGCTGCTTCTAAGCCAACCTCCTGGTTGTCTGGGCAACTCCACATCCTTTCCCACTTAGCACACGCTTAGGGGCCTTAGTTGGTGGTCTGGGCTGTTTCCCTCTCGACTATGAAGCTTATCCCCCACAGTCTCACTGCTGCGCTCTCACTTACCGGCATTCGGAGTTTGGCTGACGTCAGTAACCTTGTAGGGCCCATTAGCCATCCAGTAGCTCTACCTCCGATAAGAAACACGCAACGCTGCACCTAAATGCATTTCGGGGAGAACCAGCTATCACGAAGTTTGATTGGCCTTTCACCCCTACCCACAGCTCATCCCCTCCATTTTCAACTGAAGTGGGTTCGGTCCTCCACGACGTCTTACCGTCGCTTCAACCTGGCCATGGGTAGATCACTTCGCTTCGGGTCTAGATCACGCCACTCTGGTCGCCCTATTCAGACTCGCTTTCGCTACGGCTTCCCCACACGGGTTAACCTCGCGACGTAACACTAACTCGCAGGCTCATTCTTCAAAAGGCACGCCGTCACAGAAACAAGTCTGCTCCGACGGTTTGTAGGCACACGGTTTCAGGTACTATTTCACTCCCCTCCCGGGGTACTTTTCACCTTTCCCTCACGGTACTGGTCCGCTATCGGTCATCAGGGAGTATTTAGGCTTACCAGGTGGTCCTGGCAGATTCGCACGGGATTTCTCGGGCCCCGTGCTACTTGGGATCCTCTCCAAACGGCGTCACGCATTACGGTTACGGGACTTACACCCTCTCCGGTCGGGCTTTCAAACCCGTTCACCTATACGCACGCACTCATTTCACCAGTCCGGCAGAACTGGAACGGAAAGTCCCACAACCCCAGTGATGCAACGCCCGCCGGCTATCACACACCACTGGTTTAGCCTGTTCCGCGTTCGCTCGCCACTACTAACGGAATCACTATTGTTTTCTCTTCCTGTGGGTACTGAGATGTTTCACTTCCCCACGTTCCCTCCACGTACCCTATGTGTTCAGATACGGGTCACCCGGTCACTCGCGCGCCGGGCGGGGTTTCCCCATTCGGACATCCTGGGATCAAAGTTCGGTTATCAACTCCCCCAGGCTTATCGCAGATTCCCACGTCCTTCTTCGGCTCCTGATGCCAAGGCATCCACCGTGTGCCCTTAAAAACTTGACCACTAAGATCAAAAACATATCGAGAAAACCAGGCACGAACACACACGCACTCCCCACCCCGAAAGGCTAGGACCACGCATCCACTCGAAACCAGATTTATCTTAGAAATTGCTTCTTTTTAAGATGCTCGCGTCCACTATGCAGTTCTCAACCAACAACCCCGACACACCCGCAAGCCACCCCACAAGGGACGACCACAGCATGCGCAGGAAAACCAGAAACAACCAAACCCCACCCCCCACAGCCACGCACCAACCCACCCCCCACAACCACCGACAGCGACCAGCACCCCAACCAAGGGACACCACCACCAAACCGACAACCACGAAGAACACGTCACCACGCACCACGAAGAACAGGGCCCTGTTATCTCAGGACCCAACAGTGTGCCAAACGATAACCACCACCAGCCCAACCCGCTCTTTCCAACCCACTCACCCCACACCCACACACCCCGACCCCCGAAAGGGACAGGACACACGAGCCCAGGACAACCAGACGTACTCGAGCCGGCCAACACCAGCAAGCGACACCTATTCATTGATATTCCACCCATGAGCACCCACCGCGGAACAAACGCCCGCGCTATGGGCTGACTCCTGCGTCCCACACACCCACCACTGAGGACAGGCACATGACGACGAGGCGCTCCTTAGAAAGGAGGTGATCCAGCCGCACCTTCCGGTACGGCTACCTTGTTACGACTTAGTCCCAATCGCCGGTCCCACCTTCGACGGCTCCCTCCCACAAGGGGTTAGGCCACCGGCTTCGGGTGTTACCAACTTTCGTGACTTGACGGGCGGTGTGTACAAGGCCCGGGAACGTATTCACCGCAGCGTTGCTGATCTGCGATTACTAGCGACTCCAACTTCATGAGGTCGAGTTGCAGACCTCAATCCGAACTGAGACCGGCTTTTTGGGATTAGCTCCACCTCACAGTATCGCAACCCTTTGTACCGGCCATTGTAGCATGCGTGAAGCCCAAGACATAAGGGGCATGATGATTTGACGTCGTCCCCACCTTCCTCCGAGTTGACCCCGGCAGTCTCCCATGAGTCCCCGGCATAACCCGCTGGCAACATGGAACGAGGGTTGCGCTCGTTGCGGGACTTAACCCAACATCTCACGACACGAGCTGACGACAACCATGCACCACCTGTAAACCGGCCACAAGTGGCTGACACATCTCTGCATCATTCCGGTTCATGTCAAGCCTTGGTAAGGTTCTTCGCGTTGCATCGAATTAATCCGCATGCTCCGCCGCTTGTGCGGGCCCCCGTCAATTCCTTTGAGTTTTAGCCTTGCGGCCGTACTCCCCAGGCGGGGCACTTAATGCGTTAGCTACGGCGCGGAAAACGTGGAATGTCCCCCACACCTAGTGCCCAACGTTTACGGCATGGACTACCAGGGTATCTAATCCTGTTCGCTCCCCATGCTTTCGCTCCTCAGCGTCAGTTACAGCCCAGAGACCTGCCTTCGCCATCGGTGTTCCTCCTGATATCTGCGCATTTCACCGCTACACCAGGAATTCCAGTCTCCCCTACTGCACTCTAGTCTGCCCGTACCCACCGCAGATCCGGAGTTAAGCCCCGGACTTTCACGGCAGACGCGACAAACCGCCTACGAGCTCTTTACGCCCAATAATTCCGGATAACGCTTGCGCCCTACGTATTACCGCGGCTGCTGGCACGTAGTTAGCCGGCGCTTCTTCTGCAGGTACCGTCACCAACCCCGAAAGACCGGCTTCTTCCCTACTGAAAGAGGTTTACAACCCGAAGGCCTTCATCCCTCACGCGGCGTCGCTGCATCAGGCTTGCGCCCATTGTGCAATATTCCCCACTGCTGCCTCCCGTAGGAGTCTGGGCCGTGTCTCAGTCCCAGTGTGGCCGGTCACCCTCTCAGGCCGGCTACCCGTCGTCGCCTTGGTAGGCCATTACCCCACCAACAAGCTGATAGGCCGCGAGTCCATCCAAAACCGCAAAAGCTTTCCACCAACACCGCATGCGCGGGAAGGTCGTATCCAGTATTAGACCCGGTTTCCCAGGCTTATCCCAGAGTCAAGGGCAGGTTACTCACGTGTTACTCACCCGTTCGCCACTAATCCCCCCACAAGTGAGGTTCATCGTTCGACTTGCATGTGTTAAGCACGCCGCCAGCGTTCATCCTGAGCCAGGATCAAACTCTCCGTAAATGATTCACAGACACAACAACGAAACCCGGGAAAACGAGCAACACTGCTGCACAAAATTCGAAACCAGCCAAAAAAACCAGCCACCACACCAGGTGCGGCAACCAGCAAATTCAACCAATCAAAAAACAATCGGTATCAACAAACTTGGCACACTATTGAGTTCTCAAACAACAGGAGCAACCG
>NZ_JBZCNI010000011.1:0-8174 GCF_058269235.1 Arthrobacter sp. TJ-236 | reverse complement strand
CTCCGGACACCCGACGAACCCTGAGGGTCGAGCGGCCAGGTCTCCGACGACGTCACCTCGCGGCGAGGTACCGGATCTTCACCAGCTCCGAACCGGGCAGGACGCTCGCGTCGATCAGACGTAGGCCCGCCCTGGAGCCGGAGTACAGCTTGCTCCCCTCTCCGAGGAGGGCAGCGCCGACCAGCACGATGAGTTCGTCGACGAGCCCGAGCTCGAGCAGAGGACTCCAGGTCGTCGCACTGCCGAACATCACCAGATCACCGGTGCCCTCCTGCTTCAGGCGTGTGAGTTCCGCCGGGGCTGCGGACCTCGGGATGATGCGCGTGGTTCGTGCCCACGGTGCGTCCGGATCCTCCGTCATGGAATCGCTGACGACCACCTTCGGCAGCGTCAGGACGAGGCGCGCGATGTCGTGCTCGCGCTCGTTCGCGGACGCATCCACTGCGACCGCGGACCAGAAGTCCCAGTTCTCCGTGAACCACGTACTGCCGTAGACGAGGGTCCCGGCGGTCCGCAGCAGTGCGAGGTTGTGGGTGTTGAAAGCGTCCTCGAAGGGCATCACGCTGAGATCGCCATCGGGGCCCTGGAAGTAGCCATCCAGTGATGCGAGGACCGAAACCACGAGTCTGGTCATGCGGTGAGCGTACAACTCCCTCACCGGCATCGGCGGAGATCCGCCTTCCGTTCCCCGGTACGCTCACGACATCGAGTGTCAGTCCTGAGATGGGGGAAGCAGTGTTGGGCATTGATGGAGTAGGAATCCTGATCGTCGTGGCCATCTGGGGTGTTCCCCTGTTCCTCGGCTCACTGCTGCTGTACTGGATCATCCGGCTCGGAGTGAAGCACGGAATGCGCTCGTACTCCGCCGAGGCCGCCGGTCGCGCAGTCCCCGCGCGAGGCGTCGTCGCTGCGGAAGCGACCGGTCCGGTGGACGGCCCACCTGTCGATTCGTCCGAGACTCCCGTTCGGTAGGTGCCGCCCGTCGCCGGCGTCCAGCGGGCATGTAATGCCGCGACGCCGCGGGCAGCCGTCGGCCTCAGGCGGACGCGGCGAGCCGTGCGCGGGCGAGGCGCTTCAGCCCGTCGGCCGGCCGCACGAGCTCCGGCCAGCGCGGCTGGAGATCGTCGCCGAGGGTGACCCTCCGGAGCCGCCGACCGAACATCGGCACCACCCATTCGTTCAGCCATGCGCTCTCCCGACGGAGGCCGGCAACCAGGCCGGCGTACCCCTGCCGTTCGGGCAGCTGCGGGACGAGGGAGTGGTCCACGCCGAGGATCCTCAGCACGTGGGCCGCGAGGTTGCGGTGCCCGGCGGGCGACATGTGGAGGCGGTCGGCGTCCCACAGCCCGGGGTCGGAGTACTCGTCGAAGCACCAGTAGTCCACCAGCACGGCGTCGTACTCGCGGGCAATCCGCCGCACGTGGTCGTTGTACAGCCAGTTGCGTCGCTTCATGGGCTCGAAGACAGGGCTGAGCGGGATGTCGAAGCCGGTGAAGAGCAGGGGCCGGGCGCCCGACCGGGCGATGCGCTGCACCATGGACTCGTACTCGCGCATGAGCGCGGGCATGTCGGCACGGAGCTCGAGGATGTCGTTCCCGCCCGCATACAGGCTGACCAGCGTTGGTTTCAGGGCCAGCGCGCGGTCCACCTGTTCGTCACGCACGTGGTGCAGCCGCTTGCTGCGGATCGCGAGGTTGGCGTACTCCCACTCCGGGTCCTGACGTGCCAGCTGCTTCGCCACGCGATCGGCCCAGCCACGGACCCCGTTGGGGAACTTCGGGTTCCAGTCGCCGACACCCTCCGTGAACGAATCCCCGATTGCCACCCAACGCCCAGCCATCCGGTCAACGCTAGCCCAGGGCCGCCAACAGCGGGCGACGACGGGGCGAACGTCGGGTGAATCGCGGCGGCGTGATCACCCGCGGGCCCGCATACGGCGTCGCCACCGACGCCGCCGGCGTCGGCTTCAGCGCAGGGGCGCGACCGGCCCTGTGCGTCGCACAGCTGACACCTCGCGTTGGGGAGGCGTTTGCGCTCCGGTTACGGGCCTCCTCTACCGTGGCGGCGGTAGTGACCGTTGGGTCACGTCACGCAGAGAGGCAGACATGACGAACGCAGATCAGTCCACGATCAGCAGGCGGACCGCGTTGGCCGCCGCCGCGACCCTGGGCGCCGTGGGGATGTCACTGGCAACCGGCCCCGGAGCCACCGCGGCCCCTGGACCGAAGGCTCCCAAGCCCACCCTCGCATTCCGCCCCGATGGACGGTTCAAGGTGGTCCAGTTCAACGACACCCAGGACGACGAGCAGACCGACCGCCGCACCATCGAGCTGATGGACAGGACGTTGGACGCCGAGCGCCCCGACTTCGTGGTGATCAACGGCGATGTCATCACCGGCGGCTGCGACACCGAGCTGCAGGTCAAGCAGGCGCTGAACCACGTGGTGCAGCCCATGGAGAGCCGTCAGATTCCGTGGGCAGTCACCTTCGGCAACCACGACGAGGACTCGGCGGGGCCGACGGGCATGACCGAGGTGAGGATGCTCCAGTTCCTGCAGACGTACACGTACAACGTCAATGCGAACTCCACCGACGGAGTGACCGGTACGTCGAACTCCCTGCTGCTGGTGCAGTCCTCGACGTCCAAGGACCCCGCCTTCGGTCTGTGGCTCCTCGATACCGGCCGGTACGCCCCGGACAGCATCAACGGCCAGAACTTCGAGGGCTATCCGGACTGGGACTGGGTGAGGATGGACCAGGTCGCCTGGTACCGCAACGTCTCCATCGCGACGGAGAAGAAGTACGGGCGGAAGATCCCGTCCCTCATGTGGGGTCACATCCCACTCCATGAACACCGCATCATGTGGTTCGCCAGCCTCGACTCCCGCACCGAGGCCGACCACCAGCGCGCCCTGAAGAAGCACGGCATCGTGGGTGAACGGAACGAGGACGAGTGCCCCGGCCCGTTCAACTCAGGTCTGTTCAGCGCCTTCCTGGAACGCGGGGACGTCCGCGGCTACTTCGTGGGCCATGATCACGTGAACACCTACGTGGGCAACTACTACGGCGTGGAACTCGGGTACGGGCCGGGATCCGGGTTCGGCGCCTACGGCCTTCCGGGCGCGGACCGCAACCGCCTGCGGGGCGCCCGGGTCTTCGAGCTCGATGAGAACCACCCCGGCGTCTACAAGCAGACCCGGCTGGTGTTCGCCAAGGACCTCAAGATCGACCTCACGGCCAACGACCAGCCGATCGTCCCCCGACCGCTGAACGCGGCGCAGGGCTGACACCTCCGGATAAGCCCCTCGAAAGAGCCGCCGACCCATCTCCTCCGTCTGTCCGCCCGGGACGGAGGAGATGCGGCGTGGGGCTGATGGGCGGTCACCTGCGCCGCCGTCAGCCCGTGATGGCAGTCTTCTCCAGGTGCGCCGCGAGGACGTCGCGGACGCCGGTCCAGGTCTGCTGTCCGTAGCGCTCGTTGTCCACGTGCCGCAACTCGGCCTCACCACTGAACATGCTGACGAAGTACTGCATGCCCTGCCACGCGGGGAACGTCGCCTCCTCGTCCCTCGACACACGCCGCCCGATGCGCGCCATGCCGGACAGGATCCCCGTGGTACCCGCCCACTGCGTGGTGAACGGGGTACCCGTCAGATCGCTCATGATGCGCGCGACGTCCCGGGCCGTGACGCGGTCGCCTGCGACCTCGACGACGCGGGGTGCGTCGTCGTCCAGTGCCACGTGCGCGACGGTACGGGCGACGTCGTCCTTCGTGGTGAAGTCCAGGACCTGGTCCGGTGAGGACCAGTAGAGCACCCTGTGCCGCGCGAAGAGGATCATCGGGGCCTGTCCGGTGAGCATGTCGGCGAAGGCGCCGTTCAGGACGGACGTTGCGCGGATGGGCGCGGCATCAAGGTCCGCCGCGAAGTCGCGGCGCAGCTCGAAGTTGCGGTTGCTGCCCGGGGTGACGCGCCGGTAGTCGGCGGAGTAGTCGGAGGGGATGAAGCGGGGCACCCCGGCCTCGACGGCCGCGGCGAGGAGCGCCCGCTGGGCGTCGAGGACAACCGTCCGCGCGCCGCTGACAGCGGAGACGACGACGTCGGTGCCGGTGAGTGCGGCGACGAGGCCGGCGTGATCCGTGTACGCGGCTTCTCGGATCTCCACGCGGTCCCGGTCCCCGTACTGGGCCTGCGCGGTCCCGCTCCCGGGACGGGTCAGGACGCGGACGAGCGCTTCGGGGTCGGCGGCCTGGAGTTCACGGACGATCCGGCGGCCGAGGTCGCCGGTGGCGCCTGCGACGAGGAGGGTGGTCATGACGGGGTGCTCTTCTCTGTGGGGGTGATGCCGCGGCCGGTACGACGACGCCGGGTCGAGGAGGGTTGCTCCGCCACCGGCTGCTCGGTGCCTGCGGGCGGCCCGATGCAGGATTCCGCGTCGCCGGCGACGAGCGCGACCCGCGCCATGAGCCGCCGAAGCTGCGCCTGCTCGTCCGCGGAGAGGTCACGCATGAGCACGCCCTCCACCTCGCGGAGGGCTGCGCGGGCGGAATCGAGGAGTGCGCGGCCAGGGGCGGTCGGGAGGACCTGACGAATCCGGCGATCCTGCGGATCCGGCCGGCGTTCCACGAGGCCTGCGCCTTCAAGGGCGTCGACGACGTAGGTCATCGCCGTCTTATCGATGCCGAGGCGCTGGGACAGGACCAGCTGCGACGTCGGCTCCTCGGTGGTGACGGCCACGAGCACCTGGTAACCGCGAGGGCCGCCGGGTACATCAGCCACCGCTCCCGTCGCCATCCGCGAGAAACCCTGCGACATCGCCTGGAGGGACCATCCGAGTTCGGTCCGGATGCCGCCGGCCTCCCAATCGATGCCGGAGGGATCCATGGAGTCCGGCGCAGGCGAGGAGGGCATGACGCAATGGTAGCGCGTCAAGACGATCTCAAACACAGACGATCTGTGCGTAAGATGACTTCACATCCACGGTCGGCTTCCCCGACCCCAGCCCGAAGGTCGCCATGCCCCACGCCAACCCCGCCACCTCCCCCGCGGAGCAGCCCACCGATGCCAGCGGCATCCACCCGTTCACCCTCCACGTCCCGGACGCCGATCTCGACGATCTCCGCCGTCGCGTCCTGGCCACGCGATGGCCCGACCGCGAGACCGTGACCGACACGTCGCAGGGGCCGCAGCTGGGGAAACTGCAGGCGCTCGCCCACCACTGGGCCACGGCTTACGACTGGCGCCGCACCGAGTCCCTGCTCAACGCGTGGAGCCAGTTCACCACCACGATCGACGGCCTCGACATCCACTTCGTGCACGTGCGGTCCTCCGTGCCCGGGGCGCGGGCGTTGCTGCTCACGCATGGCTGGCCGGGTTCCGTCCTCGAGTTCCGGCACGCCGTCGGGCCGCTGACCGATCCCGAGGCCCACGGAGGGGATGCGGCGGACGCCTTCGACGTCGTCATTCCCAGCCTTCCCGGGTTCGGGTTCTCCGGGAAGCCGACCGGGACGGGCTGGGACACGCAGCGGACCGCGAAGGCGTGGGCCGTGCTCATGGAGCGTCTCGGCTACGACCGCTGGTTCGCCCAGGGCGGCGACCTCGGCGCGTCCGTCACGGCCGAACTCGCGGCGCTGCAGCAGTCGGAGGAGATCGGGCTCGCCGGCATCCACCTCACCATGGCCCTCTTCATGCCCTCGGACGAGGAGATGCGCACCGCCTCCGCCGACGAGCAGGTGATGCTGCAAGAGGGCGGGTACTACTGGCAGACGCTCTCCGCCTACTCGCAGCAGATGTCCACCCGGCCCCAGACGATCGGCTACCCGCTCTCGGACTCGCCCATCGGTCTCGCAGCCTGGATCTACGCGATGTTCCAGGACGTCGGGGGCTCACACGACCGCCACGGGAATGCCGAGGCACTGTTCACCCTCGACGAGATGATCGACGACATCATGCTGTACTGGTTGCCCAACACGGCGGCGTCGGCCGCCCGCATGTACTGGGAGGCGGGCAGGAACGGCTGGGCCAACCCGGGAACGCTCGAGGAACCGCTCACGCTTCCCGTGGGGCTCAGCATCATGCCGGGCGAGTACGTCCGCCGCTCACGCCGCTGGGCCGAGCGACGCTACACGAACCTGGTGCTCTTCAGCGAGGTGGCCGACGGCGGGCACTTCGCGTTGCTCGAGCAGCCCGAACTCCTCGTCGACGACATCCGCGCGACGTTCCGCGGGCTGCGGTAGGACGCCCCGGCCGGATCGGCGGGATCACCGACGCCGCGCAGAAGGGTCGCCAGGACGACTGGCTGATCACGATGCAGGCGGAGGCAGAGGCGGAACCCACGTTCCGCCGGTGGTGAAGCGAGGGTCTGAAGACAGGCTGCCGTGGGTGAAGGCCTGGCCCGAGACCACTGCGACACCTCCGCCCGAGCCCCTGGGCTGACGACGGATCGGTCTCGCCGGGGCCAGCCCAGTCACGGGCGCTAGGGTGGCTGCATGATCGCACTCGTGCACGCTCCGGCAGACCTCGTCGTCGGCACCAGCGACGGCGTCCGCGTCCGATTCGCCGGGGTGGAACTGGCGGACGCGCCGGGCTATGTCGGCGCCGCCGCCGGCACGTCGGGCATACATCTGCTCCTCAGTGGGGTGCGTGGGGATGAAACGCTGGCACGCGATGCGCGGTTCGAGCAGGAACGTGCTGACTGGGCGGACCGGCGTCGCCTCCCGGGATCGGACACGACGGAGAACCCACCGGTCATGCCTGCCATCGCCGTGTTCGACGGACTCAGCACGGTCGTCTCCGACGACGTCGGTACCGAGTACCACCGTGCAGGCGGCGTGGTGGCAGGAGACGGGACGCCATGGGATGCCCGTTGGATCTACACGCCGGCCCCACCGGTCACCGCCCGGACCCTACGCCTCGAGTTCAACGTGGACGGAACGCCGGCAGGGGTTTCCTGTGAGTTCGCCCTGTCCTCCGACTCCCATCGCTAGCAGCGCGATCATGGACGGCTTGGCACCACGACGGCTTGCTGGGACCGGCGCCGCCGTCGGCCTGCTGTCGCTCGTCCTGTACGTGGGCGCGGCGATCGCCTCCGCCATCGACTACAACCTGACCGAGGCGGCGGAGCCGCCGATCGACGGGCCGCCGTCGATCATCCTGCTCGCAGCCGCTCTCGGACAGGGACTCGTCCCTGTCGCGCTCACCCTGCTGGTCCTGGCGTTGGCCCTTCGGCGTCGTCACGGGGGAGGAAGGCGGCCCGACGACGAACCACGCCACTCGTGAGTCGTCGGGCGAAACTCGCCGATGCAGCCCGCCGTACGTGCCATCGCCGTCTGGGAGGGCGTCCCGGGCGCCGCCCGCGTTAGGCTCCGAGCATGCGCAAAGACGTCATCCCGGATCCCGCCAACAGCCGCGCCTTCTACAAGTTCCTGACCTCCGTGGTGGTGCCTCGGCCCATCGCCTGGGTGTCATCGACGTCCGCGGATGGCGTGGACAACCTCGCACCGCACTCCTTCTTCACCATCGCGTCCGTGAACCCGCCGATCGTCCAGTTCACCTCCGTGGGCCGCAAGGATTCCTTGCGCAACATCGAGGCGACGGGCGAGTTCGTCGTCGCCTTCACGCCCGAGCACCTCTTCGAGGCGGTCAACGCCACCGGAACCGACTTCCCGCCGGACGTCAGCGAGTTCGACGCCGTCGGCCTCACCCGCGAGCCCAGTCTCACCGTCACACCACCGCGCGTGCGCGAATCACCGGTGGCCCTCGAGTGCCGCCTCCACCTCATCCAGGAGATGGGCGACTGCACGCTCGTGTTCGGCGAGGTGCTGCACGCCGTTGTCTCCGAGGACGTGCTCGACGGCGACCTGCCGGCCATCGACGCGCTGGCTCCCCTCTCCCGCCTCGGGAAGAACGAGTGGGGGACGGCGGGCAGCATCCGCGAGATCACGCGCATCCCGGTGCAGCAGTGGCCCGGCCATTACGCAGATTCCCCCTCCTGACAAGGGATGACGCGCGTGTCCCGCCCCACAGGTGCTGCTCAGCGTCCTGACCTACAGTGAAGTCATCTGCGGGTTAGCACCCCATCCCCGGCTGGGAAGCCTTCTCGCTACCCCAGGGACAACCATGAGTGTCACCGCTGCCCCCCGCACCGTCCGCATCTCGCGGCCGAACGACGTCGTC
>NZ_JBZCNI010000010.1:0-12853 GCF_058269235.1 Arthrobacter sp. TJ-236 | reverse complement strand
CCAGCTACAGGCGCAGATCACCGCGTAGCTACACCGAACGCTCGGAGAGCGAGCCGACAACGCAGATGATCGGAAGATGACTCACCTCGAGTCACTGACAACGTCGGGAAGCGGTCCTACGCGAGAACGTAGCGTGGGACCGCTCCCCGTCGCTGAGAACCAACGAGGTCTGACCGAGTTGCTCACGCCCCGCAGCAGGCGGGACACATGAAACGACGTACAACGGGTACCCAAATGCAGCACCCTGGGACGAGTGGCAGAACCCGTCTCGACTTCGCAGTAGGTCCAGAGGCGCCGGCAGGTTCGAGGTCAGCTCCCGTCGCTTCACGTTCTTGCCGTTTGAGGTGGCCCGGAGGATCTCGACGTGGCGCTACACGTTGACATTGATCCTGGAGAAGATCAGGCTAGAGGTGTCGCCCCGGACCCTGGCACGAGACCCTTATTGTGCTCGAAGCCGTGTCAGGAATACCCATGAGGCAGATCGACCACGAAATACGCCGTGCTGATCCATCATTTGCGCCCACCTCCAGCCCTGAGCAGCTGGTGGAACCGCCGACCTTCAGGGTCGCTGCTAGCCAGCTCCACCTCCGAGACCAAACGCAGGACCAGATGCGGGGTTCTGGTCAAATCTCCACTCGCGGTTCGGTTGAAGATCCCAAGCTGCGCGATCTTAGTGACCGCGAAGCGGTTGTCGCGGTGATGATTGCGAACGGACGGGCCCACGAGGATGTTGCCCTGCGACTGTCTCTGCCACTGATCGCAGTTGAAAAGCACCTTCAACAGGCGTTGGACGTCCTCGGACTAACAGACGAGCAGCACCTGACCTACGTCATCGTCGCTTCCCATTACAACCGCAACGCACCAAGCTCCCCAACGTCACCCCGATCTCCAACGTCACCCCGATCCCCATCAGACCATGGCCGAAGGCCCGACGAGCGATCCGCTCAACTGGGCCAGAAAAGTCCCAATCCAGCTGGAGGGACAGAACGGACGCAGTCCTCGGGCGTCCCTGACCCTGAGGACCTGAACCAGACTCCAACGGCCATTCACCTGAACTCGCTCGTCATCCTTGACGCAGCCCAGGAAAGACACGAGCAAGGACTCCAGCCTTTCGCATGAACTGAACCAGCCATCCGCCGCATGCTCCCAGTCCACTTCCGCCCGCTCCCTTACACCTTTCGGGTCAGGACGGCGTGGTGACGGCCATGAGTCAGGTCGTCTTCAAGTGTCAGGTGCGGCAGAAGGAAGGGTGGAGCTCAAAGCCGACCATCGGTGGGTGAGCTGCGCCCGCTGACCGCCTTGGCCGTCGTGAGCTGAACTCGGACCAGGACCCGGACTCGCCGGGCTGTAGGTACGACGAGTTGTAGGTGCGGTGGGAGTGGGGCGGGCTCAGAGGACAATCGTCCGGTCGATGACGTGTCGTGCGGCTTCGTCGAGGGTCTGCTGGTTGGACCGGGCGTGGTTCCGTAGCCGGCGGAAGGCGTCGTCCATACCGACGGTGGAGGTTTGGGCGATGACGCCTTTGGCTTGCTCGATCAGGACCCTGCTGTTCAGGGCGCGTTGCAGTTGCTCGTTGACTATCTGGGATTCCCGGATGGTGCGTTCTTGCAGGAGACTTATGGTCGCCACTGACGCGAGGGCCTGGGCGATCATGGCGTCCTCCTGGGCTAGGTCTCCGGCTGTGGAACCGAACAGGCCCATGGCGCCGATGATCCTGTCGTGGATGCGTAGCGGTACGACGTGTACGGAGATGAAACCCTGGTCGAGGGCGGCTCGGCGAAAGGCCGGCCACTTGTCGAGGGTGGTGAGATCGGCGATGGTCGTGACGATCCCGGAGTGGTAGCTCTCGATGCAGGGTCCTTCACCAGCCTGTAGTTGCAGGATCTCGACGAGTTCGGCTTGTTCGCTGGTCGAAGCTACGACCTGCAGGTCACCGGTGGGGCTAGCCAGGAGGAGACCCACCTGATCCACCTGGAGAAGTTTGACGCATTCCTCCACCAGGGTGTGCATGAGGTCAAGGACGTCGTAGTCGGCGACGAGGGTGTCGGCAAGCTTCACGAATGCTGCGCTGACTTGTTCGGGTCGTGACCGGGTCACCATGATGCCGCCCTTCGGGGTTGCTTCGTATCGGCGCCCTGGCGGCGGGGATCATGAAGTACGTTCATCAGTCTTCCTCACGACCGGCGTGATCCGATACCGAATCAGGATCAGAATCAGGACCATTAGGCGGGATCGACGATGTGTCGAAGCCCGAGTTCTCATCAGGGGTGAACGTGATACGCCTAGTGACGACGGCTTGTGCTGCGTCCTTGAGCGATATCCCCTGGGCGAAGGCGTGGGCGCGCAGGAGCAGCAAGGCGTCGGCGGCGGACACATCAGCCTGAACGAGGATCATGCCGGTCGCCTGATGTACTTCGCGGCGCTCCAGAGGCTCACCCTCAGGTGGGGAGTCCGTTCCGGAGTGGCGTTGTTGGTCGAGAATGAGGTGCAGAAGGGTCATGGATGTTTTGGTCGCCAACGCTTGAGCGTGGGCGAGCTGGGCTGGGCTGAGCCGCCCTGGCTTGTGGTTGTAGAGCTCTATGACGCCGACGTCGACTGCGCCCACTGTGAGCGGCAGAACCACTAGTGCTGCTGCCCCGGTGTCGGCGAGCCCTGATCCCAGCGCCGGCCACAGAATGTGGGCTGCACCTGTATCCGGCACGGTCACGGGGAGTCGGGTGCGGACCGCATCCCAACGGGGTCCTTCCCCGACGGTGAATTGCGCCTCATCTAACGCCACAGCGATGTCATCGGTCGCCGTGATCCGGGTTTCGTTTCCTGTTCCGACGAAGATCGAGATCGCGGCGCCGTCAACCGGAAGCTCGTCCAGATATGCCGTGCATAGATCGTCGTTGGATGAAGGGGGGTCCGGTGAGGGTAAGGGGTTCGTCATGGGTCTCGGATCGTTGGCTGCGGCCCTACGGCGGGGGCACTGATGCACTGGCAGCCCTTCAACAATCTGCCGACGATTCCTGAATATCACGAGGTACTTGCCCTAACCATAGCCCGTGCTCCTCACAGAAGACCCCGAACATCCTCTTCGTCTACTCACTGCCGGGCGGGAGCGGTCATCGATCAGGAGAACCTGAGCAAGGTCTGTCGGATTGACGGGTGGGTTGTTGTGCCGCACTGTTAAGCCAGCACCCCAGACCCCGGTGGCATGATATTTTTCCTGCCGAAGAGGAGCCGAATGATGGTGCCCCTATCAGCTCACGCGTCCGCTCCGACCCGGTCAGCGTCCCACTCTGACCCTCGAAGTGAGACCTCTAGTACGCTTACGCGCGCAGCAGGCGCTGACCTTGCAGCGCAACTACTAGACCTCGTCCTACACCATGAGGACCTCGGTACCTTCAGTGCCGACCTCGTGTCTTTGGGGAGCCAGCACCTCGTCGTGGGCGCCGAGACGGTCTGTGTTCTCACCCTCGAGCACGCTCAAGGCGGACTCATCGTGACAACCAGCCCGACCACTAACCCCGACAACAGCAGCCCTTTCGCGTACATAGACGACGGTCTTGACCGTCGGCGGGTTCATCTGGTCCGCGATCCAGCACGTATCGTCATACCGCTGGAAATCAGTGACACAGCCCGTGCGACCTTGTCGTTCCAAACTCAGAACGGCGTCGTCTTCACCGCTGAGAATGAGGACGAAGCGCAGGCGTTTGCGCGGGCAGCATCACGGGCCCTCCAAATCGTGTTTCAGCGATCCGCTGCCCTGGACAGGCAGGCTCATCTTGAAGCGGCATTGCGCACACGGACCGTCATCAACCTCGCAGTGGGCATGGTGATGGCCCAGAACAGGTGTACGCAAGAGCAAGCCATCGCCATCCTCAAACGCGCCTCGAGCACGAGGCATGTGAAGCTCCACACGATCGCGGAACATGTTATCGGCACCTGTGATTCGAAGCCGCCTGAAATCCACTTCGAGAACTAACGACTAGACAAGCAACCAGGTAGGGCCGCCTACGACGAAGCAGTCTGTAGAACCTACACAGCCCGCTTCCACTACTTACTCTCACTACTCACTTCCACCGCTGTTCAGGAGATCCCTTTGGTGGCATCACCGCATCCCTCGTTTGAGCTACACACCATCTTCGGGCGCACGAATGGACACCTGCTGACCAAGGAGACCGTTCATAGCGCTGTCGACGATCTCGCGGACGTTGCCGCGGACATCATCAGTGCCGCGTACGGTGCCGGCGTTAGCCTCATCAACTCCGATGGTCAACGCCTGAGCGTCGGAGCGACCAGCGACGGTGTTCTGGCGGCCGATGACCTTCAGTACGAACTGGGTGAAGGACCATGCCTGTCGGCTTGGTCCACAGGCGTCCCTGTCTACGTCACCGACACGCACACCGAGAAGCGATGGCAGTCGTGGACAACGGCCGCAGCTCACGCCGGTATTCGGTCCTGCCTCTCCGTCCCCCTGTTGAAGAAACCCGCTGCCCTGGGAGCGATGAAGGTCTACTCCGACAGCCCGGACGCGTTCTCGGGCGACGATCGGAAGCGACTGTTGAAGCTGGCGCACTCCGCTGCCGCGCTTCTTGGGCACGTGCAGGCCAGCGATACGCCACAACGCATCAGCACCGAGGTCAGAACCTCACTCGCGCAACGTGACGCCGTCAGTGTCGCCCGCGGCATCCTCATGGAACGCCACGACATCGGAGTACAGGAAGCAAAGAGAAAACTGTTGGATATTGCTGGTCGGGATCAGAACACCATCGGCGATCAAGCCAGCATCATCACGGCCCGCGAGAATCACTCCGGCGATGTTCGGGACCGCTGATCAGCGTCCGGGCTTGCTAGGCAGTTCGCCGCTGGTGACGAGTTCGTAGGCCACGTCGAAGAGTTTGAGGTGTGTGCGTTGGCTGGCCAGTGACAGCACCACGAACGCTTCAGCTCCCGTGAGCTTGTGGCGTTCCATGAGGATACCTTTGGCCTGACCGATGGTGTCTCGTGAATCGATGGCGTTATTCAGGTGCTTGGTTTTTTCCGCCCCGGCGAACGCCACCGCGGCGTGCGAGGCCACCAGCAACCCGATGTTCTCCGACTCATCCGTGAAGGCGTTAGGTTCACGTGAGTACAGGTTCAGGGCGCCGAGATCGTCGCCTTCAACCCATAGTTGGATCGACAGCATGCCCTGCGCGCCTGCCTCTGCGGCGCGCTTGGCGAAGAGCGGCCACCGCTGCTCGACACTCATGTCAGGGACCCGGACGGTGCTGTGTTCATACGCCGCTTCCAGGCAGGGGCCCTCGTTGGTTTCCATCTGCAGCGCGTCGATGCGCTCGGGCAAGTCCCCCGACGGAGCTTTTGATCCGACGTTCTTCCGGCCCAGGACGACACTGACAGAACCCTCGTCCGCTCCCGGGATCAAGCCCAACGCTGCATGGACGAAACCCGCGAGGACAGCGTCCGCGTCCGGCTCCTGCTGCAACGACCGGGCGAGCTCCGCGAGTTCCGTTGCTAGATCTGGCGCCCGCTCCTGCCCGCCATGATGGGTAGATGGCATACCTCGTGCCACACCAGATTCCTCAGTCACAGCTCTTCAAGCTCCTCAACCTTCGGACTGTCTCTTTCATTGCATCACCTTCATCGTTAGCTCATCTTGTCTATCCGACCCGCCCCATACTTCCACCCCGCGGCACAGCTTCCCGAGAAACGCACCTACGAAAGCTGTGCTTGCTCGGTGCTGCGTCCACGCCGTTGACTGGAGAACGTCTTTAGGTCAAGCAGCCGGCACTGAGGACGGCAGGGGTACGGGGCCCGCCGCCCCGTACCCCTGTTCACGCCCCTGGCCGCATGAAGCGCTCCCTCGATCAGGAGAGCACTATGGCCGCCGTAGCCTGCCGCTTCCTTCAGCGTCCGTTCAAGGGTCCATCAGCGGGACGTCGGTTAGCGTCCGAGCACAGAGTGATATCGCATCTCGCTCAATACAGAGCCGCAGGCCGGATGAGTGAGTACAGGTGACTTGCCGCTTCGAGGAGGGCGGCACTTCTTGTATCGAGTGCGCCGAGTCGGGCTTCGAGGAGCGCTTGCAGCTCGGTCACGTCTGTCGAGTCGCGCAGTGGCGTGCGAGGTGCGGCGATCGCGGGGATCGAATGCCCGCCGCTCCGAAGGATCGCGACGATGCGGGCGTCGATGATCGCTCGCCTCCCATATCTGCGGGACAGCTGTGGTGAGAGGCGATCAGGGCGCAGGAGCCCCTGCGACCCTGTTTCCCGTCCACGGATAGGCGTAACCAAGGTTGTGACAGTACGAGTAGTATTCCCCTGCCACATCGTCGGTAGCGGCGACGATGGGCTTCGATTCTCCTTTATTGGTCTGTCCCGCCATCAACCCCTCTTCACTCACCGATGTGAGTGTTTGTGAAGCAATTGGAGTCGTAACCGCGCTTGATGACTGAGCGGATGCAGGAGCCGCAGCAAAAAGACTGCCGAGTACTACCGAGCTGGCTGCAATCACCGAAGATGGGGTCTGCTGCACGGATAGGTGACGGTTTTCAGTCACGCAGTCAGGGCGGCTGGCGTGTTCATGATGGTCTGGAACTCGATGGGCGTCAACCTTCCGAGTAGGGCCTGTCGGCGGCGCCGATGATAGGTCCGCTCGATCCAGGTCACAATCGCTAGTCGCAGCTGCTCACGAGTCGTCCAGGACCGGCGATCGAGAACGTTCTTCTGCAGCAGGGCGAAGAATGATTCCATCGCAGCGTTATCGCCGCAGGACGCGACTCTTCCCATCGATCCAACCATCCGGTGGCGGGTCAGAGCACGCAGGAATTTCCTGCTCCGAAATTGCGACCCTCGGTCGCTGTGAACCACGCAGCCGGCAACATCACCACGACGAGCGACCGCGTTTTCCAGCGCGTTCACCGCCAGCCTGGATTTCATTCTCGAGTCGATGGAATAACCAACGATCCGGTTCGAGTACACGTCTTTGATCGCACAAAGGTAAAGCGTTCCTTCTCCAGTTTTGTGCTCAGTGATATCCGTCAGCCACACCCGGTTCGAGGCGTCTGCAGTGAACTCGTGCCGGACTCGACCGTCATCATCGGTGACGGTGCAGAGGTCCTCGTGGACCGGAGGTCCGGGTTCCCTCCCGTTCTTCCCACGCTTCTTCCCGAACGCGGACCACCACCCGTTGCTCGCGCAGATCCGCCACGCAGTCCGGTCAGCCACTACCCCCCCCCCCCCCGGCGTCGCGGGCCTCGTCCGCCAGGAGCCGGTGACCGAACTCGGGATCGTCGGTATGAGCGTCGAACAGTGCGTTCGCGCGATACGCCTCAACGACTTCCGCCGTGGTGACTGGGGCGGCCGGCCACCGGTAGTAGGGCTGGCGGGAGAGCTTCAACACCCGGCACGTCACGGTCATGGGGATCCCCGAGTCGGCGAACTCTCTCACGAGCGGGTAGAACCATTTCCCGGCAGATTCGCCTGCGACAAATACGCTGCTGCCCGGCGCAGGACTTCATTCTCCTGCTCAAGCAGCCGGACCCGTTTCCGCAATCCGCGGTTCTCCGCCGTCTCGCTGCGAAACGGACCAGCCGTCATGCCGTCACCGGTCCCGGCGCTCCGCATCCATTTCGTCAGCGTCATCGGGTGAACACCGAAGTCCTTCGCGACCGGCTCGATCGTCACTCCGGACTCACGATTCCTCGCCACGCGCGCCACGTCGTCGCGGAATTCATCTGGGTAAGGCTTCGGCACAGCAACATCCTTCCAGGCCCGCCTTCCGACAAGCCAGATCAGATATCACCTATCCGTGCAGCAGACCCTTGCGCCTCCGGAGCATCATCCCGTCCTCCAGCCCGGGTCGACACCCTTAGAGCGGAGAGAACGCGACGCGGCAAAGGGTCGGTGCGTAGATGATGCCGTTGCCGATCAGGGACGCGCGGATCATCGTCATGGAGCTCGGTCTTCGGCCGCTGCGCTCGGCCAGCGCTGCTGAAGGTGAACTTGAGGGTAACCAGACGTGGTCTGGAGTTTCGATACGGGGTGCAGGCCGCACACTGGGTGGAGGCAACAGAAGATCCTGGACGTGTCCGCGTTCTTTCGTTGAGTACATCGAGGCGCTTGCGCGGACATGGGGTTCATCGTCCGTGTCAAGCAGCCGGCCCGGACGAAACTCGCTCCCCCGACCTCCTTGGTCGATTGATCCTTTGAGTCCTGTCATGGTCTGAGGTCGTTCAATACTGGCGATGTGAGTCAGGCGCCGAACCCCATCGACACACCGACCTTGTTCGATCTGGTTCTCACCCATGACAACGTCCAGGACTTCCTCGATCAGCTCGCTGTCCTCTCCACACGCATCATGTCCCCCGCACTCGTTGAATGCAGCATCACCTACCGGGACGCGAGAAGAACAACCACCCTGGCCAGTAGCAGTCCCGACGTCGACATCATGGACGATCGTGAATACGACAGCGGGGCCGGCCCGTGCCTGTCCTCCATGGAGACTGGCACCATCATCATCACCATCGTCGACATCGCCACGACCGAGACCGTGACTCCGGCAGCGCGTGCATCAACTTCTACGCCGCAGACCCCTTCGTCTCCACTCCACAACGACGAGCCGTCGCCCGTAGCTTCGCGACCACTACAGCAACATCACTCACCCTCGCCCTACGCCTGAGCTCAAGCGTCGTCATCAACGACGACCTGTACCTGGCCGTCGATGCCCGCTCCCCGATCAACGTGGCCAAGGACCTGCGGGGTGTACCCAAACGCAACATGGCTCGAGTAGCGAAACTCGTCTCACCCCGGAACGGACATGCCGCTCAGGGTGCCTATGTGCTCGTCTTCACAGTCCAGCGTGAGCGTTCCTTCCGCGGCCTGACGCGGCAAGAAGGTACCCATATCGGTTCTCGCGGTAGCCCGCACGAATCCTTGAATTTGCCTACGCGGGCGCATGCCGACGGTAGAGCAACCAGTGCAGTGCTCATTGAGCAGGGTAGGCTGCCATTCCTGAAAGCACGGGCGCCGACCTTGCTCATCACGCGTGCCGTGCCGCCTGTGGGTAATACCCGCAGGGCCTCCTCCGCCGGACGAAATGCTCAGCGCTGAGCAATTCGACCTGTTCACCGTCCAAGCGACACGAGCCATGCCTGCGTCACACGAAAAGCTGCCTACCAAGCTGCTTATAGGCCATTCAACGGCCCACCTCCGGCGAATTGCGTAGACATCGTTACCTGTCTCGCTTGTCTCACCTGTCAACCGGGGCTAGCTGTTCTTGGCCCCGTCAACATCACCGCAGGCCATCACTCGCACACCTCCCTGGGAGAACAATCATGACCACCGCCAACACGCCCCGCGCGGGCACCCGTACGAACGTCCAGAAAGCAGCCCTCGCCGTGGGAGCCGTGTTCCTTCTCGTCGGGCTGCTCGGCTTCATCCCCGGCATCACCAGCCAGGACGACCAGCTCGAATTCGCCGGACACGAATCCGGCGCCCTGCTCCTTGGCCAGTTCCAGGTATCCGTCCTGCATAACCTCGTGCACCTGCTCTTCGGGGTAGCCGGGGTAGCCATGGCCCGCACCATCAGCGGCGCCCGCTCCTACCTCCTCTACGGAGGCATCATCTACCTGGTCCTATGGATCTACGGTCTGGTCATTGACCACGAATCGGCCGGCAACGTCGTCCCCGTCAACGATGCAGACAACTGGCTGCACCTGTTCCTGGGCATCGGCATGATTGCGCTGGCACTGCTACTCACACGCAACCACAAGCGCACAACAACACACGTCCAACCAACAGATTGACTAGTTCAACCGATTAGCTGATACCGCCGAAAACAGTGCGGCCCCAGAAATATCTGAGGCCGCACTGCTATTTCCATCAAAAAATCACTTCATCAACTATAGGATCGACTCGCTTCGAGCTCATATCTGAAGCTTGACTACTCTGCCGTCTCGAAGGCGAGGACCAAAACAGCCCCAGATGCGGACCCCAAGGCTGTGGGCGGTCAACAAAGTGATGCGCATTCCAGGGACCGCTCAACTCACGATGGCCAGGGCCTGGTGGAGACTGTCGATGGTGATCGTCATGTTGGCGTCGACGTCCTTGATCTCTCCGTCGATCTGATAGGGCATGGGCTTCAGCGTGGAGAAGCGGTAGTGGGAGTAGCTCGGCTGGTTACCCAGCCCCGTGGTCGAGGCACGCAGCGCCGTGAGGAGGATCCGCCACTTGGCCATATGCGGAAAGGTGATGACTTCGAACTTTCCATCGGCGGGGTGGTCCTCGGCTTCGCTGAGCGTGGCGTACTTCGCCATCTGTGAGATGTTCGCGAAGACGAGGCTGTCGAATGTCCTGTCCTCACCGTCGCTCTGCCGGATCCTGAAGGGCTTGTACTTGCGGAAGCTCCGGGCCACGGAGAACATCTCCGTGATCGCGCCCTTGCTGCCTTTTTCGATGTCGATGGCCATGATCGGCGTCAGCCCGAACCCGATGTAGGAATGCGCGTAGATCGGCTCGGTCTGTGCTGCGGAGCGCCCGCCCTGAAGGCTCAGACGCATCACGTCGATGCGCCGCACGTGACCGTCAACAATTGCTTCCGCCAGGGGTCTGCGCCCGGTGACGCGACTGTGGTCGTTCGCGTTACCCGCCGCCAGGACAGCGGACACGGCGTCGTCCCTGCCGCTGGCCATGACGCCGTTGATGACCTCGTTGTACCCGCCGTCACCGCTCACCGACACGACCAGCGCGTTGCCGGCCGACGCGGCTTCCTGCGCGAGTTCCACCGCGTGCCCCGCCCGTTCGGTCGGCGTCAGCTTGACGTCGGTTCCCGGCACGAGGGTGACCAATTGCTCCTGCAGTTCTTTCGCGAGCTTCGGGGCGTTCCCTGTGCTGTTCGGGTTGAAGATGATCGTGATCGCGTCGAACCTGCGCGGCTCCTGGGTGGTGTCGTTCATGATGCCTTCTTCTGTGAGAGATTTCTTCATCGATTCGGGCTATCGGCGATCGAGGAAGCCGGTGACAGCGGAGGCCACGGCAGCGGCGGCGCTGTGATGTGCCGCGTGGGGTGCTCCCTCGATAGTGCCGGATTCGCCGTGTTGAGCGGTGCGGGCAAGTTTGTCCGACCAGGCGGCGCCGGCGACGACGTCGCGTGAACCCCGCAGAACGAGCACGGGTTGTGCCGCCAGGGGTAGTCGCTCCTCGAGCGGATACCTCAGAGCGAGCTTCAGTTGAGCGGCATACCACCGCGGTCCGCACCGCACAACGTCCAGGAATTGAACCATGCTCAACAGTGGTTTCTCGAAGATCGAGTTGAACGCCAACCGGAGAGCCTGCTGACGCACTGTCCGGTGATCGACGTCGACAGCAGCACCGATCAGAACCAGGTGAGAAACAAGGTCCGGGCGTTCGATGGCCAGCTCCGTCGCGCTTTGCACGCCCATCGAATGACCAATCACTACACAGGACGAAGCTCGGGCGTCATCAAGGACCTTCCCGATCAAGTCGGCCGTCGCTTCGTTGGTCGACGCGTGGTCGGGTCTTCCCGTCCACCCGTACCCCGGAAGGTCGATCAGGTGTACGTCACCGTATGCGGCGAGGACCGATCCGAGACGCCGGAAATATCGGTGGGACATGCCGATCCCATGGATGAGGACGAACACCGGTACGGGCGCCTCAGTGCTCGCGTAGATGGTGGCGGCACGGCCACCATCGTTCACGCGTGCCGCTCGTGTCGTGCGATCGGTTGACCCGACAAGACGATCGCGGTCGGGGCTGAGGGGCATGATGTGCGACCTGCATTGCCGGTCCCCTACCGTGATGCTCCGCATCTCGAGCACCTTCGGGCGTGGTGCAAGACGGGTGACGTGTCCCGTCTGCGGCATGGTCGGTCGTGCCTCGTGCTCGGTCCGCTCACCTGCCTGAGTGTTTGGGTGCCGCGACAAGTCGAAGAGGACTGCGGCGGCGACCGTGGAAGCGCCTCCGCGATGGGCCGCGTGTGGCTGCCCTGGTATTTCCACGAGCTGTCCTTCGTGGGCGTTGCAGCTGAGTTTCTCGCACCAGTCGTGCCCGGAGATGATGTCGCGGGTACCGCGAAGGACGAGCACCGGGCGACTCACCAACGGCAGACGCTCATCAAGGCGGTAGCTGAGCATGACCGGCAGTTCCTGCAGGTACCAGCGGATCCCGCACTCGATGTATCCGAGACTGACCATCGCGTTCGTGACGGGCCTCTCGATCAGGGAGTCCACTGCGAGCATCAGCGTGTGTTTGGTCGCCGAGCGATGGACGACGTCGGTCACGGGCCCGATCAATGTCAGGTGGGACACGAGATCGGGTCTGCTGATCGCGAGTTCGGTCACGAACTGCGCGCCCATCGAGTGCCCGATCACCACAGCACCGCTCACCCCTTGTCCGTCGAGGACCCGGGCGATCACGTCCGCGTACTCCGGGACACTCATCTGGTGGTCAGGGCGTGCGGTGCCACCGAATCCGGGCAGATCGAGGATCAGGGTGTCGCCGTGCTCGATGAGGACGGCCTGCAGTGCGTCGAAGTAGCGGTGGGACATTCCGATCCCGTGTACAAGCACGAACACTGGCCGGGCAAACCCATGGTCCGGTGCTCGGCGGGTCAGATGCACGCGGCAGGAAAGGCGCGCACGCGCGTCCTCAACCTCGATCTCGATCGTGGTTGTTCTCGCCGCGGTCTCCGAACTTGGTACTGATTCGGAGTTCTGTGTCGTCTTCATGGCCTCTTACTGTCTGTGGTCGCCAGCTCGAGATGCCGGCTGATGGTGCCGGCTTAGGGTGCCGGATGGGGCTGGGCCGGTTTCAGGTGCGGCGGTAGCGGTTGACCATGGGGCAGTCGAAGG